>JABFRS010000001.1:0-656250 GCA_013141055.1 Cyclobacteriaceae bacterium
GATCATTCAACGTGAGAACAGACATTCACTGGAGCGTAATCTTCCTGAAATTGGAAAGACACGCAAAGTTCTGATTGAAGGTTTCTCAAAACGTTCTGATGACTTCTTATTGGGAAGGACTTCCAACAATAAAGTCGTTCTGTTTCCAAAAGAAAATAAAATGAAAGGCCAATACGTCAATGTATTAATTGAGCGATGTACCAAAGGAACATTGTTTGGCAAACTTGTATAGAAAAGATGGCAATAACAGAAAACGAGATACAAACTGTAAAGCAAAGATTCGGCATTATTGGTAATGCCCCGATGCTGAACAATGCTGTGAGAGTGGCAATGCAGGTAGCTCCTACTGATATGTCTGTATTGATCACAGGCGAAAGTGGAAGCGGTAAAGAATCATTTTCAAAGATTATTCACTCCTTAAGTCCAAGAAAGCATGGACAATTCATTGCAATCAACTGTGGATCTATTCCGGAAGGAACGATAGATTCAGAGCTTTTCGGTCATGAAAAGGGATCTTTTACTGGAGCACATGAAGCACGTAAGGGGTATTTCGAAGTAACGAATGGAGGAACCATCTTCCTGGATGAAATCGGTGAGATGCCTTTGGGTACGCAAGCAAGACTATTGCGTGTGCTTGAAAATGGTGAGTTCATTAAAGTGGGTTCTTCAAAAGTATTAAAGACAGATGTTCGTGTGGTAGCGGCCACGAATGTAAACCTCATGCATAAGGTTGAGAACGGAAAGTTCCGTGAAGATCTTTACTACCGACTCAACAGCGTCCCGATCTACGTTCCACCTCTTCGCGATCGCGGAAAAGATGTTGAATTGTTATTTAGAAAATTTGCTTCTGATTTTGCAGAACGCTATAAAGTAAAACCTGTATCGCTCACGGATGATGCTAAAGATGTTCTGATCAAGTATCGCTTCCCTGGAAACATACGTCAGCTTAAAAATCTTGTGGATCAGATCTCTGTGTTGTCTACCGATACAAAGGAAATAACATCAGAAGTACTGCAGGGATATTTACCAGGACAGAGCAGTCTTCCAACGTTATATAAAGACGGAGCTGCTCAGGATATTTCTGAGCGTGAGATTCTATACAAAGTATTGTTCGATATGCGTAAGGATATGAATGATCTGAAGCGCATTGTTTTAGAGAGCGTATCAAATCCTTCCAGCGCAGCGCAGATCATTAAAGAAAATCCCGCGCTGTTTGCAGAGGCTTCAACAGATAGATCCATGCAGCAGGATTCTGTTGTGCTAAACCTCAACGGCAATTCAACACCCTCAGCAGAAGTCTCTGAAGAATTTCAGGATATCAGCCATGAGGCCGAAGATGATTCCTTGTCTATTGAAAAGAAGGAAAAGGAGTTGATCATGCGGGCATTGCGAAAGAACAACAACAAGAGAAAATACGCGGCACGGGATTTGGGAATATCAGAACGCACGCTTTATCGTAAGATCAAAGAATATGAACTTGAAGATTAGGACTTCCATCTCCTTCGTACTGCTGTTATTCATTGTCCAGGGTTGTGGCGTCTATTCCCTTTCAGGTGCTTCTACTAAAGCAAAGACCATTGAGATCGATCAGTTTTTCAATAATACTGATCTGGGGCCGGCAAACCTTGGCCCTACTTTCACGAACCGGTTGAGGGATTATTACCAACAGAATTCACAGCTTAAGATCGTCTCCGAAAATGGAGAGCTTCATGTTGAAGGCATCATTGCTGAATATAGATTCTCAAACGTGGCTCCCGTCAGCACCGGAAATCCGAACGAACCAAATTATGCTGCATTGTCCAGACTCACCATCGTCGTGAAGGTGACGTATGAAGATACAACTGAGCCCACCAACAACTTTAAAGATCAGAGCTTCAGCTTCTACCGGGACTTTGATAACTCGGCGAACTTCACTGCCATTCAGGAGGATCTTGAAAAAAGAGTAATCGATCAGATCCTGATTCTAATCTTTAATGCTACGGTAGCAAACTGGTAATTCACAGCGAGTTGCGCACTGTGATATTTTCTGTTAGTTTTACTATTCAACCTTACCTACTGAATGGATTCTTCCGGCTTCTACTTAGCGGTCAAAAACTTCACGAACCTAACTGCGGAAGAAGCAAAAGAGATTGACAGGCTATCTTCAGAATATCCCTACAGCCAGATATTACACTTATTGAAAGCCAGAATCGCGAAAGATCTGAGCCTCCCCAATCAGGCTGATCTGTTACACGAAAGTGCAGTATACTCAACGGATCGTGTAGTGCTTAAAGACATCCTGACGAGTCCCAAAAAGGAAAAGATCCAGGCACTCGTTCCACCTCCGGTAGTCAAAGAAGTTTCAAAACCGAAAGAAGTAGTACCGGTAGCCGTAGCTGTAATCGAGCCGCTGCATTCAGAAGTTAAGCAGACTCCTAAACTCAAGGAACCTGAACCCGAAATTCATCCTATTGATGATATTACGTTGACCGGCGACGCACTCAGATCAGACCTCATGCAGGAACTGAACAGGCTTCAAAAGCTCAAGCATGATTTTGCGGTAAGCTTTGAAGATTTCCAAAAGTCAGGCACTTACGTGGAATCGAAAACTTCCATTCCTAAGGAACCCAGCTCCGATCCGCTGCTTGAAGAAATTCAGTCCACGAAAAAGAAGCTCAAGATTGATAATCCTAAGCAGAAAGAACAGAATGAGATCATCGATCAGTTTATAAAGACCTCTCCTATCATTCCGAAGCCAAAACCTATCACTGAACCAAAGGATCTTTCAGAGGATTCAGGAATGTTCAGCGACAATATTGTATCAGAAACGCTTGTGGGAATTTTATTAAAACAGGGCAAAAAGGAAAAAGCCATAGAAGTTCTTAAGAAGCTGATTTGGAAGTTTCCACAGAAAAAGGCTTACTTTGCGGCTCAAATTGAGAATCTGAAAAATTAACTTATGTACACTTTATACATTGGACTTACCCTTTTCGCAGGTGTGTTGTTGGTACTGGTGGTGTTGGCCCAGAATTCAAAGGGTGGCGGCTTGTCTAATATGGTCGGCGGAAGCGGAGCATCAAACATTATGGGCGTAAAAAAGACTGGTGATTTGCTGGAGCGTCTTACCTGGGGTCTTGCGATCACAATGATGGTATTTACCCTGGCTACGAACTTCGCCACTCCTAATCCAGGTGGACCTAATGATGAACTTCTTGAGCGTGCTAAGGAGCAGCAGGGAGTTCAGGTTGCACCAACCCTGAAGAAGGCTGATTCTACTACCAAGAAGTAATCTGTAAAAACATTATAGCGATCAGTAAGGCCTCAGGTCTTACTGATTTTTTTATGCCTGAGAAGTATCGGAAAGATGCTTTACTAAAAGTCTTTTAGCAACGGGCATGAGCGTCTGCACGTGGGGAAATTTCATCTTTGATAAGATCAGGAAGGTAGCAGGATTCGGAAGGTCTGCATATTGCCGTATAAGCGTCAGCTTCATCTGCTCATAGGTATTGGTCAGGTTATACTGAGTGGAATACATCAGCTGCGTCTGCAATCCTCTCATGGGCTCAGTGCTGTTCTGATAGACGGTCACCTGATAGCGATAGACATACGTTTCTTTTTCAGGAGGCTGTGTGATGAACAAATAACCTTCGCTTGCATAGAGAGGTCTGACTCCTATTGGAGACAATTCACATTTGGATTCTACCAGTTCATAAATGGAAGAACCTTCCTTCATGGAATCTTTGATCTGTGGAAGTGCAAACTCCATGATCGATTCAATTTCTTTCATGACGGCATCATCCTCGATCATTTTTTTATAATTGAGCTCAAGCGTCTTTAGATTTTCAAGAGAAAGTTCTTTTGGGAAAGCTTCATAGATGAGGGTCTTATTCTCTTGCAATGCGATAAGATTCCGATAGTGAAAAACGAGGTCTGATAAATGAGGATATAGCTCTACCCTGCTGAAAGACTCTTTGACGTTTTTGAGATAGGCCAGCAGAACGTACTTCTTGTATTCGAGATCGATGAGCCCGTCGGTAAGCCAGTTGTCTTTAAGGTTGGCCATCAGAGTGCGAAACGTTTGTTTGCCAGTTAATAATACGAAAAAACGGTGTTTTGTAACAGCAGGTAGATTTTTAGACAGTGTGTCAGTCTATAAAACGAAAGTTTGCCAGTTGGGCGTATCTTTGCACGCAATTTGACCGAAAACGTCTTAAATGCCCAAATTGGCATGGAAATGGACATAAGCGGGTCAGTTGACAACTAATTTTTAAACTCTTAAATCCATATGGCCAAAATCAATTTCAAACCTAATGAAGACCGCGTGTTGGTAGAACCAGCCGCTGCAGATGACAAGACAACTTCAGGAATTATCATCCCGGATACCGCTAAAGAAAAACCACAAAAAGGAAAAGTAATAGCAGTGGGTGAAGGCATCAAAGACAAGCCAGTCACTGTGAAAGTTGGTGAAAGTATCCTGTATGGCAAATATGCCGGAACAGAGATCACCATCGATGGAAAAGATTATCTCATTATGCGTAACTCCGATATTTTCGGAACGATCTAATCAAACATAACTCAACTATTAATAATCATGGCAAAAGAAATAACATTCGATACCGCAGCACGCGACCGGATTAAGAAAGGCGTTGACAAATTAGCGAACGCTGTTAAAGTTACATTAGGACCTAAGGGCCGTAATGTCATCCTCGATAAAAAATTCGGTGCTCCAACCGTTACAAAAGACGGTGTATCTGTAGCGAAAGAAATTGAGTTGAAAGATCCTATCGAAAACATGGGTGCACAACTCGTGAAGGAAGTTGCTTCCAAGACTGCAGATGCTGCCGGTGACGGTACTACTACTGCAACGGTATTGGCGCAATCAATCTACTCACATGGAATCAAGAACGTTGCAGCAGGTGCCAATCCAATGGATCTGAAGCGTGGTATCGACAAGGCTGTTGAAGCCGTTGTTGAGCACTTGCGCAAGCAATCAAAAGATATCAAGGGTTCTAAGGAAATCACTCAGGTTGCTACTATCTCTTCCAACAATGATCATGAGATCGGAAAGATGATTGCAACTGCAATGGAAAAAGTTGGTAAAGACGGTGTTATCACTGTTGAAGAAGCGAAGGGAACAGAAACTGAAGTGAAGACTGTAGAAGGTATGCAGTTCGATCGCGGATATCTTTCTCCTTACTTTGTAACCAATACAGAAAAGATGGAAGCAGATCTTGAGTCTCCCTTCATTCTTATCTATGACAAGAAGATCTCTTCTATGAAAGAACTTCTTCCAATTCTTGAAATCACTAACCAGACCGGCAAGCCACTTTTGATCATCGCTGAAGAAGTAGAAGGTGAAGCTCTTGCTACTTTGGTAGTAAACAAGATTCGCGGAATTCTACGTGTAGCAGCAGTTAAGGCTCCAGGATTTGGAGACAGAAGAAAAGCAATGCTTGAAGATATCGCAGTTCTTACCGGTGGTAAAGTGATCTCTGATGAGACAGGTATGAAACTGGAAGATGCTAAGTTGGATATGCTGGGTCGTGCTGAGAAGATCAACATCGACAAAGACAACACAACGATTGTTAACGGTGCTGGCAAGAAGGCTGAGATCAATGGCCGTATTGCACAAATCCGCGCTCAGATTGAATCAACTACTTCAGACTACGATCGTGAAAAATTGCAGGAACGTCTTGCCAAGCTTTCCGGTGGTGTTGCAATCCTTTATATCGGTGCAGCAACTGAAGTTGAAATGAAAGAAAAGAAAGACCGTGTTGATGATGCATTGCATGCAACCCGTGCTGCCGTTCAGGAAGGTATTATCCCTGGTGGTGGTGTCGCTTACATTCGTGCCATCGACGCTCTTAAGACATTGGTTGGTGATAACGAAGATCAGGCTACTGGTGTGAATATCATCCGTCTTGCTCTTGAGTCTCCATTGAGAACAATTGCTGAGAACGCAGGCCAGGAAGGTTCTGTTGTTGTTAACAAGGTTCGTGATGGCAAGAAAGACATGGGCTTCAATGCACGTGATAACAAATACGAAGATTTCTTCGCAGCAGGTATCATCGATCCAACTAAGGTATCTCGTCTTGCTCTTGAGAACGCAGCATCTATTGCAGGCTTATTGCTTACAACTGAAGCAGTCGTTTCTGAGATCCAGGAAGAGAAAGAAATGCCACAAATGCCAGGAGGCGGTGGTATGGGTGGAATGATGTAATCTGAACCATATATTTCAAAGAGAGCTCTGACGAAAGTCGGGGCTCTTTTTTTGAGTAAGCATTATCAATTCACGATCAATAGCACATTAATGGTATTTCAGTAACTTCATCCTGTCAATAGCTCAAGCAATGATCACTGAACTCAATACAATCGAAGAATTCACTCTTCTTTTGTTTTTTCATATGGCACACACGGATGGTTCCCTCCATCCCAATGAACGCGATACAATCCTTGAAAGAATGAAAGCTCTGTTCCCAGGAGATGAATCCATCAATGGAAAGCTTCTGGCCATGGAATCTCAATATTCTAAGCTCGGAGATGTTCGCGCGGAAGCATTGCTCAAAGCAAGCTTTCCCAAATTCTCAGGAGTTGACTCCGAAAAGAAAAAGGAGATCTATAGTGCCCTGTTTGACATCATAAACGCAAACGGCAGGATCAATGCTGAGGAGACCAAAGCATTACACCTTTTTAAAGGATGGCTGGTAGGCTAATCTTTTCTTGCTATTCTATATAGCAACAGGATCATTCCTACAAAGCATGCCACTGAAAATACATAGTATCCACCCTGCCCCATCATTCCAACAAGTCCGGGTTCCATACTCACTTTTTCCAATGAATCAGCAAGGAAGACAGTCAGTACCGCTGCTATTACTCCCGTAATGGCTCCTCCCGCGACAAGTCCTGTGGCAAAGAGATTGCCTCTGCTAAGATCCGATTCATCTGCTTTCTTATCTCCTTTTCTCCAATCAATAAATGCTTTCACAGCACCGCCAATAAAAATCGGAAGCGTTGTTGAAAGTGGAAGATAAAGTCCGATGGCAAATGCAAGTGCCTTGATATTACAGAGCTCCAGCGTGATCGCAATAAAGACTCCAACAATAATATACTGCCAGTCAAGGTTAAATGAAAGAATGCCTTTTGTTAGCGTGGCCATCAGTGTTGCCTGAGGTGCTGGAAAATCTTCCTGTCCGATAGCATGAAAAATTCCTGCAGCTTTCATCTCCTGCGTTGGAGTGTCCAGGATCTGAACGATCAATCCGATCGCAAAAGCAGATACGATTGCTCCAATGAACAAAGCGAGCTGTTGATACTTGGGGGTAGCTCCTATTATAAATCCCGTTTTAAGATCTTGCGACGTCCCACCAGCATTAGCAGCAGCGATACAGATCATTCCTCCGACCACCAATGCCAGTGGTTCAAAAAATCTTCCGGTCCATCCTACCGAAGTGAAGATGAGACATGTACCCATCAGTGTTGCGATGGTCATGCCTGAAATGGGACTGTTGCTCGTTCCAACAAGTCCGACAATTCTGCTGGCAACGGTAACGAAGAAGAAACCAAAGACAACAATCAGCACACCAATAAAGAGTTTCTTGAAAATGCTGTCTCCCGGAATATAACTTGATGGAAGCAATACGATCACCAGGACAAGCACAATGCTTCCGATGATGACAACTTTAAAAGAAAGATCTCTTTCGGTACGAAGAATTCCTGTCTCACCTTTCTCTTTCAATGATGTCATGCTATCACGGAATGATCCGATGATCGTTGGCAATGTTTTTAAAAGTGTAATGAATCCGCCGGCAGCAACAGCCCCCGCTCCGATCTGACGTATGTACGCGAAATAAATTGCAGATGCAGGATTGGCAAAAGTCTTGGTTACAGGATCCCAGTCACCTTTTCCTCCTGCGACCAGCAATGAGGGTAAGTATCCGATCTTATTAAGCTGTGTTGCAATAAGCGTTGGATCGACCAACGTTGATAGAAGCGGAATCAACGCCCACCATACCAATACTGAACCCGCCACGAGCACTCCTGAAATTCTGGGGCCAATGATATAACCAAGACCAAGATACTCAGGTGTTATGTCTGCATTGATGGTCGCGGAAGGCCAGAATTTATTTGCCTGACGGGTAAAGAATGCTGGTGTTTCCGAAATCACAAAGAACACCTTTTGCATGAGGGCATAAACAAATGCTACACCCATACCAACAAAAGCTGTTTGGGCAAATACGCCACCCTTCTCACCTGCCACTAATACGGAAGCACAGGCTGTTCCTTCCGGGAATGGAAGGGTTTCATGTTCCTTAACAATCAGCGACCTTCTCAAAGGTATCATCATGATCGTTCCAAGCATCCCACCTAATGCGGCAAGCGTAAGGATCGTTATATAGTTGAAGTAATCTTCGCCAACACTCTTTCCATCCTCACCCATAGACAGGAACATAAATCCTGGCAGCGTAAAAGCAACTCCTCCTGCAATACTTTCACCCGCAGAGCCAGTTGTTTGGATGATATTGTTTTCAAGGATCGTTGTCTTGAATAATTTCTTTCCAAGGGTAATAGCGATTACTGCAATGGGTATGGAGGCTGTGACTGTCAAGCCAGCTCTGAGTGCCAGATACACCGTTGAACAACCGAAGACTATTCCAAAGAACATTCCCAGAACGATAGCCTTGATGGTAAACTCGGCTACATTTTCTTCAGGGGCAACATAGGGTTTGAATTTTTCCATAAGTCAGTGTCTAAGCTTCCTTCTTAACCAGAAAGAAGTTGTAAAGAATCATCAGTAATGTTGAAAGGAATCCGATAGCAGCAAGGATGTACCACATCATGGAAGGGTTTTGCTGCAAATATGAAAGTCGTAACCAATCGGCAACAGGACCTGCACCAAATGAACCAATGGCTACCGGCAGGAATGCAAATCCCATATAAGTTCCAACCTGATCTTTTGGCGCCAGTGTACTTACATACTCGTAAAAGCGTGGCGCCTGGGTTGATTCTCCGATCGCGAAAAGAGCAACACCCAATACTACTGCCGTTAATGTCCCGAATACTCCAATGACAATCCATGACAGGCTTGCGAATATAAATCCGACCGTCATCGCCGTAAAAGGTTTCCATTTCTTGAAAAGAGAAGCCATGATGAGACTGAAAAAGATAATGCACCAGGCGTCTACTGTTTCCAGAATTTCGAATTGTTCAAAATGAAGAACATCAGTCGCATAGAAAGGAAGAAGATAGAATATCTGCCAGAACATGATCCAGAATCCTGAAAAGATGATCAGGAAGCCAATGAATTTGAAATTGCGAAACACCAGAAGCATATCCGTAAAGACCTTTCCGAAGGTGCGTTGTTCTGACCTTACAGCTTCGGGTTCCTTAAAGAAGAAGTAGGTTCCGATAAAAAGTAAAAGAGATGTAAACGAAGACATCACAAGAACAAATTCGATCCCAAGATCCTGGCGCACCAGCAATGCAACCATCGGTCCTATTGCTCCGCCAAAGTTTACAAGTGAATAGTAAATTGAAAAACCGAGTGCTCGTGTTTCTTCTTTCGAAGTCGTCGCTACGGTCCCTACAATGCAGGGCTTGATGAGAGAACCTCCGACAGCCGTCAGCATGAGTACCGTTATGGTATAAGGCTTTACACCAACGGCACTAACGATCTCCTGACTCCATGCCATGCCCGCCATGCCGATGAGAAAATATCCCACACAGAAGATAGCAAAGCATGCCATGAGGGTCTTCCTGAAACCATATCGATCGACGATGACTCCCGCTACAATAGGAAGAGAATAGATAACCCCTGAGAAAATCCCGGCCAGCGTGCCCGCTTCCTCTTTCAATCCCACTTTATTGGCAAGAAAAACCGTGAGAACTGCCTTCATTCCATAGAATGCAAGACGCTCGAAAAGTTCAAGTGAATTTGCCACCCAAAAGGTCGGAGCAAATCCAGTTTTTAAGGCAGTGACACGGTCTTGTAGACTCATAGATTAGAATAGGTTTGTCAAAATAGGCCGAAATGTTGAAAGATAAAAGGTGGAAAGATCAGAAGATAAAGGCCAAAACAAAAGACCTGTTGCTAAGATGGGCACTTAACAACAGGTCTTCATATAAACTCCGGATAAACTCCGGCTTTAGGATTTAATCAACCGACGCCTCAAGCTCCAGTCTCCAATTCTCTGGTGATCTCCATAAGCTGGAAAGCAGTAGTTCACGCATAAAGATGAATTCTTTAGGAAGCTTGTCATACATGCGTTCAAAAAGCTCCGCATGATCAAGCAATTCTTTTTTCCATGCCTCACGATCAATGTTCATGATCTCGTCAAACTGCTGCTTGGTGAAATCTGATCCGCTCCAGTCAATATCTTCATAGTGTGGCATCCATCCGATCGGACTTTCCACAGCGTTGGACTTTCCATGAATCTTTTCAACGATCCATTTCAGGATGCGTGTGTTATCGCTGAAGCCCGGCCATTGAAAGTTTCCATTCTCATCTTTTCTAAACCAGTTGACACCAAAAATTCTTGGAGGGTTTGGAATGTTACGACCAAACTGAAGCCAGTGATTGAAGTATTCACCCATGTGATATCCACAGAACGGCAGCATGGCAAATGGATCACGGCGCACTTTGCCAACTTCACCAAAGGCTGCTGCAGTTGTTTCAGAGCCCATGGTTGCAGCCAGGTAAACCCCTGAGTTCCAGTTATGTGCCTGATAGATCAATGGTATGGTTGTGCTTCTTCTTCCACCAAAAACAAATGCACCTACCGGAACACCGTTAGGGTCTTCCCATGAACTATCCAGCACAGGATTCTGTGATGCCGGAGCTGTGAAACGCGCGTTGGGATGAGCACAAGGTTTGCCGCTGGCCGGATCCCATTTCTGTCCACGCCAATCGATCAGATCTTTTGGTGCTTCCTTGCTCATGCCTTCCCACCACACATCACCATCGGGTGTCACACCTACGTTGGTGAAGATCGTATTCTTTGAGATGGAAGCCATCGCATTCGGATTGGTCTTCACATTCGTTCCAGGTGCCACTCCAAAATATCCTGCTTCCGGATTGATTGCATAAAGCTTACCGTCTTTACCTGGTTTGATCCAGGCAATATCATCTCCCACCGTTGTGACCTTCCAGCCCTTCAACTCTTCAGGGGCAATGAGCATGGCAAAATTTGTTTTACCACAGGCACTTGGGAATGCTGCTGCTACATAAGTCTTTTCACCCTGAGGATCTTCTACTCCCAGGATCAACATGTGCTCAGCAAGCCAGCCCTCTTCACGGGCCATGGAAGAAGCGATGCGCAAGGCAAAGCATTTCTTGCCAAGCAGTGCATTTCCACCGTAGCCTGAACCATATGACACGATTGCACGGTCTTCCGGATAGTGAACAATATACTTAACGGTTGGATTGGTTGGCCATTTGGAATCTTCCTGACCTGTAGCCAATGGAGCTCCTACCGAATGCAGACATTTCACATATTCTCCATCCTTATCGAGAACATCCATCACTTTCTTTCCAACACGTGTCATGATGTGCATGTTGACAACAACATATTCTGAATCTGATATCTGAACACCAATATGTGATAGTGGTGAGCCGACAGGTCCCATGCTAAATGGAATGACATAAAGCGTACGACCTTTCATGCAACCTTCAAAAAGCTTTTTAAGCTTCGGCTTCATTTCTCTTGGATCCTCCCAGTTGTTGGTTGGGCCTGCATCTTCTTTCCAGCGACTGCAGATGAACGTCCTGTCTTCAACCCTGGCTACGTCACTGGGATCTGAAAAGCATGCGTAACTATTGGGACGTTTCTTTTCATTTAAGCGGATAAAAGTTCCTTTCTGAACAAGCTGATCACACAGTTCATTGTACTCTGCTGTGGATCCGTCGCACCAACGCACTGCGTCGGGCTTACATAAATCTGTTGTTTGCTTTACCCACTCCAAAAGTTCGGTGTGGTTAATTAGGTAGGTACTTGAAATCTTGACTTCTGCCATATCTGGGGAATAATACGTGTTTTGAGGACGCAAAAATACATAGAGAAATGGGCAAAATGAAATGTTTCAATCGATTGCGTTGAGACTATTGGGAAGCAAAAGGATTCAGTAATCAGAGAGGGGATTTCTTTGGCAAAATCGAAGCTTATGGCAATCATAAAATAGCATGGGCCTGGAAATGAGGTGATAACAGTTTTGTTTGAGAAGGATTTATATTTGCAAAAAAATTAATCTCAAACGTGGGTAGAAAACTAAAAGTCGGACTGGTACAGATGTCGTGCAGTGCAAAGCCTGCAGAGAATCTTGAAAAGGTAAAGCCAAAGATCATTGAACTTGCCAAGAAGGGAGCTCAGGTCATTTGTCTTCAAGAGCTTTTCACATCATTATATTTTTGTGATGTTGAGGATCATGACAATTTTAAGCTGGCGGAATCCATACCTGGTCCGTCAACAGATTTCCTTACACCCATTGCCAAGGAATACAAAGTTGTGATCATTGCTTCTCTCTTTGAAAAACGTGCCGAAGGACTTTATCACAATACAACTGCCGTTATCGATGCTGATGGAAGCTATCTTGGAAAGTATCGTAAGATGCACATCCCTGATGATCCTGGTTATTATGAGAAATTCTACTTTACTCCGGGCGATCTTGGTTATAAAGTTTTCAAAACAAAATATGTTACCCTTGGAGTATTGATCTGCTGGGATCAATGGTATCCGGAAGCAGCACGCATCACTGCATTGATGGGTGCAGAAGTACTCTTCTACCCTACCGCCATTGGCTGGGCAGAAAGTCAGGATGCAGATACCAACAATGAGCAGTATGATGCATGGCAGGTAATTCAACGCTCACATTCAGTGGCGAATGGTGTGCATGTGGTTTCCGTAAACCGGGTTGGAACAGAAGGCCCGATGAAATTCTGGGGAGGTTCATTCATCTCTAATCCTTTCGGAAAACTTTTATACAAAGCACCACATGATCAGGAGACTACTCATGTTGAAGAGCTCGACCTTGAAAAGAGTGATCGTTACAGAACCCATTGGCCTTTCCTGAGGGACAGGAGAATCGACTCTTATCAGCCGATCACCAGCAGGTATATTGATGAACAGTAGAGAGTAATAAGAGAATTCATATATCCTGATGGAGCAGAACCCTAAGCAGCTTGGCTTTCATTTTCCTGCCGAGTTTGAAAAGCATGATTCAACCTGGTTAAGCTGGCCGCATAAAGAGGCTTCGTGGCCTGGAAAGATTGAAACAATCTATCCTGCTTATTCCTTTTTTATTAAGACACTGGCACAATCCGAGAAAGTCAATATCAACATTGCGGATGAAAGCATGAAGGCAAAAGTACTGGAGCACCTGTCGAATGCCAATGTCAATCTCGCCCAGGTACAGCTTCATTTCAATCCTACGAATGACGCATGGTGCCGTGATCACGGTCCAGCATTTCTTGTGAACAGGAAAGAAAAGAAGAAAGCTATCGTTGATTGGGGATACAATGCCTGGGGTGGAAAATATCCTCCGTTTGATCTGGATGATGTCGTTCCTACACGAATCGGAAAAGATATGGGATTGAAGGTATTCAATCCTGGAATTGTAATGGAAGGTGGGTCGGTTGAATTCAATGGAACCGGAACACTCATGACCACCACCGCATGTTTGCTGAACAAAAACAGAAATCCTCATCTGAATCAGAAGCAGATCGAAGAGTATCTGATCAATTACTACGGTGTCGAGCAGGTATTGTGGATCGGCGATGGAATTGTCGGTGATGATACAGACGGGCACATTGATGACATTACAAGATTCACCAATGCTGATACCGTGGTGACTGTTATTGAAGATAATAAGTCAGACGAAAATTATCATCCGCTTCAGGAGAATCTGAAAGAGCTTAAGAAAATGAAGCTGGTGAATGGCAAATCTCTTAACATCATTGAATTGCCTATGCCTACTCCGGTTGAACACGAAGGCCAGAGACTTCCGGCTTCGTACGCAAACTTTTACATTTCAAATAAGTTCGTGATCGTACCCACCTTCCGGTGTAAGAATGATCACAAGGCATTGGAGATCCTTCAGAAAGCATTTCCAGCGCATGAGGTGGTTGGAATTGATTCGGTAGACATTATCTGGGGGCTCGGAAGCTTTCATTGTTTAAGTCAGCAGGAACCCTCTGTTTAGAAATAAGAAAGCACTTATGTTTGTTATCAGTCTGCATTATATCGTTCCACTTGAGCAACTGGATGCTCACATGACAGCGCACGTAAAGTATCTGCAGAAGTATTATAAGAAAGATGTGTTTATAATGTCCGGTAGAAAGGTCCCAAGGACCGGCGGAATTATCATCGCTCAGGCAAAGTCAAAAGCCGAGATTGAAGAAATTCTTGGGGAAGATCCCTTCTTCACACACAAGCTGGCAGAGTTTACGATCACTGAATTCCTGGCATCGCAAAAACATCCTGGGATTAAAGATCTGTTGAAGTAGAAATCCTTTTTTATAATCTGTTTAAAAAATAACCCCGATCTTTTCAGACCGGGGTTACAAATGAATACTTCAATAAAATCTTAAAGCGTCTTCAGATACCCGATACTCTCCTTAACACTTTCTGTTGAACTCACCGGGTGGTTATCATACTCCATATACCAGTGCTTTAAGCCCGACTGTTTTGCACTTTTCATCAAAGATTTAAAGTCGATCGAACCTGTACCACTGATTGCATTCTTCTTGTTATCGGTCTTGTCCATGTCTTTAACATGCCATTGCACAAACCGACCGGGATGTTTCGCAAAAAGATCTACCGGATTAACCCCTGCAAAGATTGTCCAGTAGAGATCAAGCTCCATATCCACCAGCTTCGGATCCAGTCGCTTCAGCATCATATCATAAGCAACCTCGCCATCAAATTTCTCGAATTCAAAATCATGATTGTGATAGTTCATCCGAACTCCATACTTCTTGCATACTTCGGCAGCTTTGTTGACCTCATCACAGATTCCTTTGTAAGAATCCATTGACGCACGCTCCTCTTTTGTAAGGTATGCCAATACCATATACTCCTGCCCTGCTTCCTTAGCATCCACTACCGCACTTTCCCAGCCATTGCGAATACTTCCCATAGGCCCTACACCGGCTTTTCCCAAACCATAATGTCCACTCGTGATGCGCATACCAAGACTCTTGACATAATCACTAAACTCCTTGCTCGGCATTCCGAATAACTTCCCATCGCCATATCCATAGGTTTCCAGATCTTTATAACCAAGATCTGCCAGCATCTTGACAACGCCTTTCGGATCCTTCATTATAACATCCCTCAAAGTATATAGTTGAATACCTACCGGCAGCTTAGGAGTTGCTGCTGACAATGCAGGAAATACAATAGCAGAACCCGCAATAGCCAATGCGCTGGTCTGAATAAAATCTCTTCTCTTCATAGTGATTTTTTAATCGAGTGATTATTAATGTTCTTTCTCCCCATCCAATGACAACACGTAGCGTGCCATTTTTTCTGCATCTGCCTGAGTAAGGTCAGCGTGTGCATTCATGGGAACTTCTCCCCACACTCCGGTGCCTCCGTTAATGATCTTTCCGGCAAGCATCTTCACATTAGCAGTGGTAAAATCATACTTCAAAGCAACGTCTTTGTGTGCAGGACCAATTATCTTATTGATAGGATGATGACACGTCTTGCAGTCACTCGATTTAACGAGCGCTTCACCCTGAGCAATGACATCCACACCTGCCTCTTTCTTTTCTGCTGTCTCATTCGCCACATACTCTTCGGTATTTGTATTGCTTTCTGTCTTTCCACCACAGGCTGCAACGAGGGCGAACATCACAATCACGATCAGGAAATAAATAGTTTTATTCATCTTCTTAATTTTTAAATCTTCTATAAACCTAACACTTTTTTATTCAAGGAATTGTTCTTTCCGGTTCCTGCAAAGTCATCGAATGCCTTTTCTGTTACCTGGATCATATGATTTTTTATGAATGGCGCTCCTTCTGCTGCTCCCTGCTCCGGAGACTTGATGCAGCACTCCCATTCCAGCACCGCCCAGCCGGAATAATCGTACTGAGCCAGCTTTGAGAATATGGATTTGAAATCAACCTGACCATCTCCCAGTGACCGGAATCTTCCGGGGCGATCAATCCATCCCTGATAACCTCCGTATACACCGCTTTTTCCTGTTGGATTGAATTCAGCATCCTTCACATGAAACATCTTTATGAATGAATGATAAAAATCTATGTACTGCAGATAGTCAAGCTGCTGCAGAACAAAATGACTTGGATCATAGAGTATGTTGCAACGTGAATGCTTGCCCGTCGCTTCATAAAATCTTTCAAAGGTAATTCCATCATGAAGGTCTTCACCGGGATGTATCTCATAACAAAGGTCAATACCACTCTTGTCGAAAGTATTCAGGATCGGAAGCCAGCGCTTTGCCAGCTCTTTGAATCCATCTTCCACAAGTCCTGCGGGGCGCTGAGGCCAGGGATAAACCGTATGCCACATCAACGCACCGGAAAACGTTGCGTGTGCTTTCAATCCAAGATTCTTGCTTGCCTTAGCAGCATACTTCAATTGATCAACAGCCCAGGCAGTGCGTTCCTTTGGTTTGCCCTGAACAGATTTTGGCGCAAAGCCATCAAACATTTCATTGTATGCAGGATGAACTGCTACCAATTGTCCCTGAAGGTGAGTTGACAATTCCGTGATCTTAAGGCCGAAGGATTCTACCGTGCCTCTTAACTCATCACAATAGTCTTTACTCTCTGCTGCTTTCTTCAGATCAATGCAACGACTGTCCCAGGTTGGAATCTGTACACCGGCATATCCCAGAGAAGCTGCCCATTTACAAATTGATTTAAGACTATTGAATGGAGGCTTATCGCCCATGAATTGTGCGAGAAATATTGCAGGGCCTTGAATGTTCTTCATCGTGAGGAAAGAATAGTTATGAGTCAGTGGTTAATATTTCACTTTGGTCCACTTTTGTGCAGACTTTGATGATTTGATGACGGTGTCAACAAAGGCAAGTCCTTTGACGCCATCATTCACGTCAGGAAAGTCGTACTTATTGGGATCGATTTTCTTACCCGGTTTATAATCACGAACGGCCTTTGCAAAGTTCATATAAATGTTTGCAAACGCTTCAAGATAACCTTCAGGATGTCCGCTTGGGGTTCTTATATTTTTCTTTGCAGTCTCGGAAAGATATCCGCCTCCTGCCCTGTAAATTTCTTTAGGCTTGTCGAGCCATTTTACAACAAGAGAATTAGGCTCTTCTTGCCTCCATTCAATTCCACCTTTCTCTCCGTAAATTCTGATGTTAAGATTGTTCTCATCTCCGGCAGCTACTTGTGTGGCTAAAAGAGTTCCGGTAGCACCGTTATCAAATTTCAATAACATTGCACTATCATCATCAAGCCTGCGACCCTTTACTACGATGTTGAGGGCTGCACATATTTCTGTGATGTCGGATCCGGTAATGTATTCAGCAAGATTGGCTGCGTGCGTACCAATATCTCCGATGGCACCACCTGCACCTGACTTGGATGGATCCGTTCTCCAACCTGCCTGTTTGTTTCCGGTATTCTCCAGGAAGGTTGCAAGCCATCCTTGCGGATATTCGACATAAACTTTCCTGACACTACCAATCTCACCCGTTGTGATGAGATTGCGCGCCTCTTTCACCATGGGATAACCCGTGTAAGTATGTGTTAACGCAAAAACCAGTTGAGTTTTATCGACTATCTTCTTAAGGCTCTTTGCTTCAGCGATATCGAAAGCCATCGGCTTATCGATGATCACATGGAAGCCGTTTTCAAGTGCCATCTTGGCTGGCGCGAAATGCATGTGGTTCGGAGTGACGATGGATACAAAGTCCATTCTTAAATCTCCGGGAAGTTCTTTTTCCTTTTTGATCATCTCCTCAAAGCTTCCATACACACGATGGGGATTGAGGTAGAGAGCTTCACCGGTTGCTTTGGATTTCTCAGGACTGCTGCTGAAAGCACCACACACTAATTCAATTTGTCCATCAAGATTGGCAGCCTTTCTATGCACACCGCCAATAAAAGCATCCAGGCTGCCGCCAATCATGCCCATCCGAAGTTTTCTTTTCATCATAAGAAGTCGTTGGGTTTAAAGTTACACCTCAGACTTCTAAAATGTCTAAAATTCAGGAATTATAAAACTTGTTTATTGCAGTAATTACGCGATTAATTTCAGCGTCGGTAAGCCTTGTGTGGAAGGGTAATCGAACGATACATTCTGAGAACCGCCTGGCCTCAGAAAGGACTCGCCCCTTGTATTTTGAGAGGAAATATGGACTACTGTGAAGAGGCAGATAATGGAAGATTGCCTGTATGTCCTGATTCTTCAAATATGCCATCAGCTTTGTTCTTTCGTCTGCAGTTTTACAGAGAATATAGAACATGTGAGCATTGTTGGTAGCATAGTCGGGTATGTACGGAACTGAAAAATGATCGGTACTTGATTTCAATCCGTCATGATACTTTTTCCATACTGCAATTCTTAGTTTCTGAATCTCATCAAGTTCCTGAAGCTGTGCCCACAAGAAGGCAGCCGTCATTTCGGAAGGTAAAAATGAAGAGCCAACATCAATCCAGTTGTACTTGCTCACCTCACCTCTTGAAAATGCAGAACGATTGGTTCCTTTTTCCCACAGCACTTCTGAACGTTCCACGAACCGATCGTCATTGACAACCAGCATACCTCCTTCTCCCGAGATTATGTTTTTTGTTTCATGAAAAGAAAAGCAAGCAAGATGCCCGATAGAACCCAAAGGCTTGCCCTTATAAAATGAGTCAATTGCCTGAGCCGCATCTTCCACCACAAAGAAATTATGCTTCTGTGCAAGCTCCATCAATGGATCCATGTCACACGCCACGCCGGCATAGTGCACAGCAACCACCGCTTTGGTTTTTGGAGTGATCAGCTGACGAACATGATTGATATCAATATTAGGATTAGTCTTTTCAGAGTCAGCAAAGACTAAAGTCGCTCCACGCAGTACGAAAGCATTGGCAGAAGAAACAAAAGTGAATGATGGCAGGATCACCTCATCACCTGGACCGATGTCCATCAGCAATGCAGACATCTCGAGAGCGTCTGTACAGGATTGCGTTAAGAGAGTCTTTTTGAATCCATAGCGGCTTGTAAAGAACTGCTGGCATTGCTGGGTATAGAAGCCATTGCCTGAAAGCTTTTCTCTCTCAACAGCATCGCGGATATAATCTAATTCCTTACCAGTCAGATAAGGTTTATTGAAGCCAAGCATTCTCAGAATTAACGGGGTAAAGTTAGATAAAACTTATGCGTACGAGCCGGGATTTTCAGATGGGGCTAACTTTTTCCACTGGAGTTTTCAGGGAGCCTATCATTATCGTTTTTCTGACATCCTGACATCCGTAGTTTGTGTTAACATGAATCTTCATCCTCTACAACTGGCACTCTCTTAAGTCATTAAAACAGGGTTTTTTGGGGTTTGGACCAATCTTTTCCAGTGTTTCGTCTGGCTCTTCTCTGTGACTTCTCAGAGTCTTATCGGATAAAACAGGGGGGTTGACCGTGGGGTGACCATGGGGTGACCGTGGGTCGACCGTGCTTTTAGCTGATTTTCTATGAATTGATGCTGGAAACGCTGGTGCACGCTCAAAAAAGTGTGCACCTGAGCAAATTATTAGCTTTTTTACTTTTCAATTTGCCCTATTGGGAACCCATCAGAATGTCAAAATGTCCAGCTTCTGATGTCTCCAGGTTCGGGACAAAAAACGAAAAAGAGGATAACTGGGTTCGATTCCAGATAGGTTTTTTTATTGAACTAATGAATGAATTCAAGTCTCAACTTTTTCTGACAACGATGGTAAAGTCATAGATCGTATAGTCATGAAATAGTGCCACATTCTTTGAGAAATTTTTCTTGCAATAGTCAAAAAGAAATAGCGGATCAGAGTAATACAATTCCGGTCGCATCTTATCTGCATCCGAGTACTTTGTCAGAGCATTGAAGGCAAAGCCTTTTTCACTGCAATCATTCAAAGCATGAATTGTCTTCATGATGTAAGCCTGCCACTCATCATTGCTGATAGAATTTCTAACATTAAAAATTCCACTTGCAACGGAATAATCCTTAGGTGTCAGTTGCTTATAATCTGTGAGAAGATGGAATTCAGCCGATTTACTTTTCTTGAATTGCTGACGGGCGAGGAACACCATTTCATCCAGGGTATCATAGCCGGTATAAGTATATTGCTCACGGTACCATGAATCCAGAAGTTTTATGAGATCGCCTGTTCCACAACCAAGGTCATTGATGGTGAAAGGTTTGTCGGTATCAATCACTTTTAATAATTGCCTGAAACGAATTTCCTGAGCTGACTGATCCCTCCATCCCACTCCTTCCGCGGAAGCGCCGTGCTCATGAAGTCTTTCACGGTAGAAATCATTGATCTCGGATTTATTCAGCATTCTTATCGTACTTTTTTCTTACAATGCTCAAAGGTCTTGCTTTTATTTCATTAAACATTTTAGAAAGGTAGATCCCGAAAATTCCCAAAACGAATAAGATCATCCCTCCTACAAGCCAGATACTCGCGACTGTACTGGCCCATCCTTCTATGTCAACGCCAAGAACCATTTTCTTGTATACGATCACGCCAACATAAATAATGGCAAAGAAGAAGGACAGAAATCCCAGGACAAAAGTAAAGTACAGAGGCCGGTTGCTTAATGAGGTGATCGCATCAATGGCGACTGCCAGTTTTCTTGAGAAAGTATAAGTTGTAGAACCCTTTGATTTTTTACTGGCAGGAACCGCCAATTGTTTAAATCCGCTGAGAACAAAAATCCCCCAGATCTCCAATTCACGTTCTTTATACTGAATAACGGACTCAACATAACGACGTGTCATGATCCTGGCAGTCAAACTATTGGAAGGATAATCAACGGAGGTCAGTGAAGAAATGAATTTATAGAATAGCCATCCGCTGGTGCGTTCAAACCAACCTCCTTTGCGCTTGACCTGAATTCCATATACGACATCAAGTGATGTATCTCCCTGAAGTTTTTCCCAGAAAGGCTCAAATAATTCAGGATCTTCTTCGAGGTCACAGTCAATGAGATATACGAAATCACCGGTACAATGCTGGAGTCCGGTCATGATCGCCTTTGCATGCCCAAAGTTTCTGGAGAGATCCACCAGAACCACTTTTGGATCTGACTTCGTCAATGCCAGCACCTTTTCCGTTGAATCGTCAGGAGAACCATCGTTCACAAAAATGAATTCGTAGTCGAGTCCTGTTTTCTTTACCGAAGCAAGAGAACGGTTATAAAATTCATGGATGTATGCAGAGGAATGATAGAGGGTGGTCAGTACCGATATTTTCATATCACTATTTCGTAATGGACGTGCTAAGATAGCGGATTGCTTCCGGCCCCTCATTAAACAAGAGGTCAATAATGCTCACATTGTGAACAAAAGGCGGAAACTGCTGGCGATATTCAGGATAATTTCCATAATCCATCCAGGTCAGCTGAATATTCGCCCTTGAAAAATCTTCCTCAACTATATAATCTTTGGCTGCGGGACCAGAAATATACTCGGTAGCTCCGGCCTTCTTCAAAACATCGATAAGGCGATCCATCCTGTTCCCCTGCGGCGCATATGCAACGGAATTGGTGAACACTGTATTGATGTTCAGGAACTGTTTGGAAATACTGGTAATGAGATACTGATTCAACTCTGAAAGATTCGTCCACGTTTTATTCAGATAAAAATCTTCAAAGAAATCATGGTAAAGATTAAAGTGTTCTGCTTTTGAATAATTGAGCTTGATCCTGTTCCAATGATCCTTTTGCCAATCGTGTTTGGTAATAGTTACCTCGTTGATCAGTCGTTTGAGATCGGTTCCGCAGGGAATGCTGACCCACTCTGTTCCACGGGGAGTCTTAATTTTATTTCTATTGCGCCAGTCATTCTTCGTAAACTGAACATCATCATAAAATACAAATTCATCTGCACGACGAATGAGATCAAAATATCCTTTCCAGGGAATATAGTTGGACTGTAAAACAACTACTTTCTTTTTCTTTTGATCCGTCATCAATCTTTATACAAATCTGGATAAAATATTCTCAAAATATTCCTGACGACCACTGATCTGCTCAGGCTCACCATTCTTATGTGCCAATGAGCGAAGATCCTCCAGCGTGAGCTTGCCTTGTTCAAACTGCTTTCCTTTTCCGGAATCAAATGAAGCATAGCGCTGCTTTCTGAGCTTTGAATATTCTCCATCATCCAGAATTGCCTGCGCAGCAATCAATGCACGTGCGAAAGTATCCATCCCACCTATGTGAGCATAAAAAATATCTTCCAGGTCGGTAGAGTTTCTGCGGGTCTTTGCATCAAAGTTTACGCCGCCACTTCTAAAACCACCAGCTTCTAAAACTACAAGCATAGATTCTGTCAGCTCATAGACATTGTTGGGAAACTGATCTGTATCCCAGCCATTCTGATAGTCACCACGGTTGGCATCCATGCTTCCCAACATTCCAGCATCCGCCGCTACCTGCAGTTCATGCTGAAAGGTATGATGAGCCATTGTCGCATGATTGACTTCAAGATTTAACGCAAAGTCATCCATCAGATCATATTGCCTGAGAAAAGAGATCACCGTTGCGGAATCAAAATCATACTGATGCTTGGTGGGTTCCATGGGCTTTGGCTCAATGAGAAACTTTCCTTTGAAGCCATTCTTCCTGCCATAATCCCTTGCCATGTGAAGGAACTGAGCCATGTGTTCCTGCTCGCGCTTCATGTCTGTATTCAGCAATGACATATAGCCTTCCCTTCCACCCCAGAAAACATAATTTGCTCCACCCAATTCAATGGTTGCATCAATAGCATTCTTTACCTGACTTCCTGCATAGCAAACGACATCGAAATTGGGATTGGTTGCACCTCCGTTCATATACCTCGGATTAGTGAACAAGCTTGACGTTCCCCACAATAACTTTACACCGGAAGCTTTCTGTTTCTGTTTTGCATAGGCAACAAGAGTCTGCAGTCTTTTCTCAGAATCAGTAAGTGTAGGTCCTTCATCCACCAGATCGTAGTCGTGAAAGCAATAGAACGGAGCGCCGATCTTGGTAATGAATTCAAAAGCAGCATCCATTTTATCTTTTGCTCTTTGAATCGGATCTGATTTTGTCAACCATGGGAAGTTCTTGGTTGGTAAACCGAAGGGATCTCCACCCGTTCCACAGAATGTATGCCAGTAGGCGATGGCAAATCGGAAGTGATCCTCCATTGTCTTCTTTCCTACTTTCTTTTTTGCATCATAGTATTTGAAAGCTAACGGATTATCAGATCCTTTTCCTTCAAATCGGATAGCACCTATACCTTTGAAATATTCCCTGTCACCACTGACAACCTTCATAGCTGAGTATTTAGAATTTGCTTCCAATGATCATACGATTTTGAATATTGTTCTGATAAAGCAGACTCAGGCTTTCTGGACTCAATCATATGGAGGCCCTGAAAAGCTTCCTCAAAAGATCCATAGATCCCTGCGCCGATACCAGCACCCAATGCAGCACCTTTGGCTCCATCAGTGTCATATAGTTCCAACGTTGCGCCTGTTGTGTTGACAAATGCTTCACGAAACAACGGACTTAAAAACATGTTTGAATATCCTGCACGAATGACGTTGGACTTCAATCCCATATCCTGTAGAATTTCGAATCCATACTTCAAAGCAAAGACAATTCCCTCCTGGGCAGCTCTTAAGAAGTGAGACTGTGTATGATTGTTGAAATCCAGTCCATGAATAGAAGATTGAACAGATCTGTTTTGCAGAATGCGTTCTACACCGTTTCCAAAAGGAAGGAAACTCAATCCTCCTGCACCGATGGGCGCCACCGCGGCGATATCATTCATTTGAGTATAATCAAATGAGGCACCCATACCCTTTATATTCTTGCGCATCCAGCTGTTGAGGATGCCCGTGCCATTCACACAAAGCAACACACCATTTCTCTTTCTGCTGAGTTCATTGTTTACATGAATGAAAGTGTTCACACGGGAATGAATATCAAAAACATTCTGGTCGGTCACACTGTAAATGACACCTGATGTTCCGGCTGTTGCTGCTGTCTCACCTGGATTTAAAACATTCAGGGAGAAGGCATTGTTCGGCTGATCTCCTGCGCGGTAAGAAATTACCGTTCCTTTTTTTAATCCCAGTTCCCGCGAGGCCTTTTCATTCAGAGTTCCCTGTTTGGAGAAAACCGGAACGACCGTTGAGAGGAGCGCTTCATTGATCTCAAAATTCATGAGGAGATCAAAGGCAATTCTGTTCTCTTTATAATCCCAGAAAATTCCTTCCGACAATCCGGTATCTGTCGTAAATGTTTCACCGCTCATTTTCATAGCGATGTAATCACCCGGCAGCATTACTTTATAAATAGAATTATAAAGAGCAGGCTCCATTTCTTTCACCCACTTAAGCTTGGCAGCGGTAAAGTTTCCCGGTGAGTTGAGATAATGGTTGAGGCAAAAGTTTTCTCCAAGACTATTGAAAGCTTTCTCTCCCATTCCCACCGCACGGCTGTCACACCAGATGATAGAAGGTCGAAGGGGCTTGAGATATTTATCAACAACGACAAGTCCATGCATCTGATAGGAAATTCCTATTGCGAGAATATGAGATGCATCAATTTCAGATTTTGTGAAAGCAGCTTTTACACTTTTAATGACATGTTCCCACCACATTTCAGGATCCTGTTCGGCCCATCCAGGCTGAAGGGACAGCATCGGCATTTCTTCCGCTGGTGATTGTGCTGAAGCGAAAGTCTTACCGGTTTTAACCTCAACCAAAGAGGCCTTCACCGAGGAACTCCCCACATCGATCCCTAATAAATAACCGTTTGATTGCATCCGATAGCGTCAGGGAATAAATTACTTCTTCAATTGAATGCTCTTGTCATTCAACATAATGTCCATAGGTTCTCCGGATTCAAGAATGGTCTCTGTTTTATCCTTTGATACCTTGACTTTTATGACCCTTCCTCTGAATTCAAGCCGGAAGGAATATGACTTCCATTGATCTGGAATGTAGGGCGTCAGATGAATTTTCCCATCGTTCACGCGCATACCACCAAAACCTTTTACGACACTCATCCATGTACCCGCCATGGAAGTGATATGACATCCATCTTCTGTATCGTTATTGTAATCATCAAGATCCAGTCGGGAAGTTCTCAGATACATTTCATAAGCCTTCTCCTTATAACCAAGCTTTGATGCGAGGATCACGTGCACACAGGGAGAAAGAGATGATTCATGAACGGTCATCGGTTCATAGAAATCAAAATTACGTTTGAGTGTTGCGTTATCGAATTTATCTTCAAAGAAGTAAAAGCCTTGTAATACATCTGCCTGCTTGATGAAGCAGGAACGAAGGATCCTATCCCATGACCATTTTTGATTGAGAGGTCGGTCCTCAGGGCGAAGATCTTTCACGGTCAGTAATTGCTTATCCAGGAATCCATCCTGCTGCAGGTAAACACCACGTTGTTTATCTTCCGGATAATACATCTTGTCTGCAATATCCTTCCACTTTGTTAGCTCAGACTTTTCGTTAAGCCTGGTCTTTGCGAGGATCTTATCATAACGGCCAGTACTTCTTTTTCTCACCTGCTCAACTGCTTTCAGGGTATAATTCAATGTCCATGCAGCGAACATATTAGTATACCAGTTGTTATTGGAGTTATTCTCGTATTCATTTGGGCCGGTAACTCCCAGCATGACATACTTCTGTTGATTCTCGGACCAGTTAACACGCTGAGCCCAGAAGCGGGAAATGCCAATTAATACTTCCAGTCCGTATTCAGAAAGATATTCCTCATCACCGGTGTATCTTATGTAATCGAAGATCGCGAAAGCTATTGCACCATTGCGATGTATCTCTTCAAAGGTGATCTCCCACTCATTGTGACACTCTTCACCGTTCATGGTCACCATGGGATAGAGTGCAGCTCCATTGGTGAAGCCGAGCTTTCCACCATTTTCAATGGCACGAGGCAGGTGCTTATACCTGTAAACCAATAGATTACGGGCTACTTTTGGATCAGAGGTGCCTAAGTAGAATGGCAGGCAGTACGCTTCTGTATCCCAATAAGTGCTGCCACCATATTTCTCTCCGGTAAATCCTTTCGGTCCGATATTCAGTCTTTCATCAGCACCGGTATAGGTTTGCATCAGTTGAAAAATATTGAAACGAATTCCCTGCTGTGCTGCTGCGTCCCCTTCAATGGTGATATCACATTTCTCCCAGGTGCTTGCCCACACAGACTTATGAGAAGCAAAGAGTTTATCATAGCCTTTTACACGTGCCTCTTTTAATTTCTTTTTAGCAAGCTGATTCATCTTTGGCTTAGGATGATTTTCAGATGAAAGTATTACTCCGTACTTATAAATTACGGTCTCTGCTCCCATCTTCAGTTTTATTCCTACAGTATTGTCTGCATACTTCTCTTTACGACTTGCTTTAACAATACCCTTTACAGGCTTCCCATCGGTGGTGATAGCATACGCCATTCCTGTCGAAACATGAAAGCCAGTCTTTTTTGTTTCAGCTGTTACAAGGGCTAATCCACTGGAAGATTCTTTTGAAATCTCATTCCAGAATTTCTCATCATAATTAGAATCCTTGTTCACAACATCCGCATCCACTGCAAGCGTGATGGTAGCGGCAGAAGAAAAGTTGACAGGCGTGATGGAGTAACGGATGGCACCTACTTCGCCGTCGGCCATGGAGCAAAAGCGTTTCGCATCAATCTTCAACTTCTTTCCTCCTGACAATGTCGCAGTAAAGCTTCGGTGAAGAAGTCCCTGCTTCATATCCAGCACTCTCCTGAAGTCAGAGACCTTACATTTGGCAAGATCAAGACTGATCCTTCCTATCTTAATGTGAATGCCGATCCAGCTTGGAGCATTCAGAACTTTAGCAAAGTATTCAGGATATCCATTCTTCCACCATCCTACACGCGTCTTGTCCGGATAGTAAACTCCTGCGACATAATTTCCCTGATGAGTCTCACCTGAATATTCTTCTTCAAAGTTTGCGCGCTGGCCCATGCGACCATTTCCCAAACTAAAGAGACTTTCAGAAATTCTATTTAAATGAGGGTCAAATCCCTCTTCAATAATCTGCCACTCGTGATGCTTGATATAATTCTTCATACTGGATCTGAAAGATTAGGATGTTATGATTATAAAGAATCCAATTGTTCTACTTTGAAGTCTCCGGTTCGTGGAATGACAAGATTCGCTTTGCCCAGTTGCTTCTCTGAGCCGATACCAATGCACTTCATTCCGCCTCTTACGGCTGCTTCCACTCCCGCTTCTGCATCTTCAAATACGAGACACTCTTCAGGTTTTAGTTTTAAGAGAGAAGCCGCCATCAAAAATATTTCAGGATCAGGTTTGGTATTGACAATCATGGTACCATCCACAATTGCGTCAAACTCATTCTCAATCTTAATCAGTTGTATGACGGTTTTAGCATTCTTGCTACTGGAAGCAAGCGCAGTCTTCAAACCCTTTGCACGAATTTTTTGCAGAAGTTCTTTAACACCCGGATAAATTTCTTCCGGCTTCATTGTATTGATATACTCTACAAACCAGGCATTCTTTTTAGAGGCAAGCTTCTCTTTTGTTGCATCGTCCATTTTGAGCTTACCCAATTCAAGGATAATGTCCAGGGATTCCATACGGCTTACTCCTTTGAGTCGCTCGTTGTCATTAATGTTAAATGGGACATTCAGTTCTTTTGCAAGTCGCTGCCATGCAAGAAAATGGTAGTGCGCGCTGTCAACAATCACACCGTCTAAATCGAAAATACAAGCTTTGATCACTCTGTTTTATTTTAATTCGGGCGAATATAACCCTGTTCCATGATTTTTTTTGTTTCCGCAAGATTCTTGAATACACCAAAAGTCTTTCCTTGTGTGCGCAATGCTCCTAAGGTGTTGCCAAACTTTGCTGCACCTACGTAGTCCTTAGGCTTCAGCATTAATCCATAACCGACGCCTCCTGCAAAAGAGTCACCACAACCGGTAGTATCAATTACATTACTGACCTTAATAGCTGGAACCATTTCCTCTTTGATCTTTCCGCGCTCTTTATAGTACACCAGACATCCTCTTGAATCGACGGTGATATAGACGCACTTCACTCCCTTCGAAAGACAATGCTCTGCAAAGGCACGGAGGTTGTCTCTATCCAGCTCTTCGCTGGTGGCAAAATCAGTCGACTCATATTCCTTTTTGAACCATGATGCCTGCGCTTCCTCAAGATTCATTTTTAACACATCTATATAAGGAAGCCACTGGTCACGATCGATCCAGAATTTGCGTTGACGCTCGCCGGTGACCAGGCAAGCAGTTGTGGGTCCATGTGCATCAAATACAATAATGCCATCACTTTTCTTTTTAAGGAATTTCAGTGTGTCGAGCGATATTTCGTAGTCGCTGATCGGTATAAATACAAACACTTTGCAATCAAGCAGTCGTGTCATATCCTCCGGCATGATGGGATCCATGAAACCTGTCTGGCGCTCAAGGCGGTTATTCATATCCAGAAAACGAAGGCTTATGATATCACCCTGATCATTTTTGGTGGTCATGTGCTTCAGGTTGATACCCTTATAGCCATGAAACACTTCTTTAACGTTGTCGAGATCCACAGAGCGAAGGTGTGAAACCGGAATGATCTCATTCTTATCACCCCCAAGAACAGATAAGGCAATGACGGGATGTGTAACGCAACCCCATTTTTGAATCAGGTCACCATTGTGTGTGACGATATGATCTCTTGGAATCGGTCCGAGTATAGCAATGCGTTTCATAGCATTTATAATTTAGATCGTTAAATACGCTGCCCCAAAAACTCCTGCACTGTCGCCCAGCATTGGCTTGACGATTGGCGTGCTGACAACTTTATCATTGAAGATGAAGTTTTTCAGCGATGCAACTCCGTCTGTGTAGATCTCATCAATGTTTCCAACGCCACCTCCGATCACTATTACATCCGGGTCAATAATATTCGTAATGACGCTTATTGCTTTTCCAAAGAAGAATGACATCCGCTGGATAGTCTGGGTTCCAATCTTGTCACCCTGCTTGTATAAAGTATAAATTTCTTTTAAGGATTTCTTTTCACCTGTCACTGAAAAGTAATATCGTTCCAGCGATGGGCCTGACAATACTTTTTCGACACAACCACTTTTGCCGCAATAGCAAGGACCACCTGACTCATCCAGGAAGTTGTGGCCCCACTCTCCTCCTATGCCATGCAATCCATTGATCACTCTTCCATCCACCACCAATCCACCGCCCACACCAGTACCCATGATAACACCAAATACTACTGTGGCATTGGGATACTTTTCTTTTACAACACCCATCCTTGCTTCTGCGAGAGCGAAACAATTTGCATCATTTGCAATGAAGACATTCATCTTCAATAACTTTTTCAAATCGTCCTTCATCGGCTGGCCATTCATACATTCTGAATTGCAACCCTTCATGGTACCCGTTGCCGGATCAAGAGTTCCGGGTGTGCAGATGCCTAAACTTTCCGGACGATAACCCATTTTGGATTCCATCATCCTTACAAGCTTATCGATCTGCGAAAGGATGTGATCATATCCATTCTCAGCGCCTGTCGGAACTCTGTCACGAAAGAGAATATCGCTAAGCCCGCCAGAGCCCAGCACAACTCCTTCTGCTTTCGTGCCTCCCAGATCAATTCCCCACAAATGTTTCTTTGTATCGCTCATGCTATTTTATAGGTCATTTTTTCACGATGTACTGTTTGGTTTGTGGTCTGAAAGTCTTCCATGAATGCCAATACTCCTGATAAGATTGAACAGGCTTTAAAGATTTACCCTGAAGATCTCCTGAGACGCATTGTCCGTTCCAGTTCCAAAGTGAATTGGTTTTGGAATCAATCAGATTCTTTGCATTGCTGCTTAATTCAAATGAAAGAGTATCAGCATCTGAAACGCGACTGAATGAATGGAAAGAGATTGAATCCGGTGTGACTGCAATCAGTACAGGCATTCCACCCACCACATCATTGACGATCCGGGCATTCTGAAGTTCTATCCAATCATACGCTCTTGCATCCATTCCAATCTGAAGACCCACCACCCATGATTTTTCCATCCAGGAAAGAGAATCTTTTCGCTCCAGTCTCCCCTTTCTTTTTCCTTCATCATAATCCGAGAGTCCTTTATATGCTTCCGAAAAAGTTGTATCAGGCTGCATGACAGTAGTTTTCGGATGCAGTTTCATCCACTCTGACAAGCTCATTTGTGCTGAGGGAATTTCCTCCAGGGATTTTCCTTTTGAAGGTCCCATAATTGCTTCTCCATTGATCTGACGCCACCAGCTATTGGTGCTCTTATCTTCAAACATGGCGTTGTAATGATCCATACCCACCAATCTGAAAGTTTCATCATGACCATCGACCACAGGCTTAAAGATGCGCCCGGAACGACAAACCGTGCAATACGTAACCATGATCGGTTCACCACCAACGATGTCGCGTACCTGATGATGATAACCGATCACCTCAATCGGATATGCTTTGCTTTCATTGTTAATTGTAACACCAACAATAAGCTGTTTAAGAAGAACCTTATTGGCAGCCGAATCAAGAAATACTTTGTTCTTTGGCTGGAGGAACATCTGATCCGCCAGGTAGCGGAAATTAAACATGTAAAATACCATTACATAAAAGCCGAGGATCACTGCAAGGAACACCTTGACCATTTGTCCCTTATTCCTGAAATAGTAAAAGAAAGGATACGCTATGATCGCAAGACCAATGATGCGAACGAAGATAATATTGCTGTGAAGCCAATAAGCGAGAGTGATGGTCTCTTCTTCCTGGCTTCCGGGGAAAGGCATAATAAAATAAACTCTTAAAATCTCCACTGAAATCAGGAGTAAAAATCCGATGATCAATAAAATTACTTTCATACTAGTTCTTGAAATTCAATGTTTGTGTTGTCAATAGTTCAATTTCTTCCTGTTCTTTTTTCAGTCTGCTGTCATCCCATCTGAAATAGCTTTTCAAAGCCAACAATACAGGTTCTTTGATCTTATTCATTCGATGAATATTAAAATACAAAAGCCCTGTTCTTCTTACATAAAAATCGGTAGCCTTTACAACCATTTCATTATTGACTCCATACCAGAGCTCAGCAAGCGCCAGAGTGATTTCAGGATCCTCAAGCTTATGGTCCAGTGCGTAATTAATGATCGTGTCAGATTGCTTTCCATACAGGTGAACCAAATATGCTGCATGATCTCCCTTCAGCCCAAGGGTCTCTACACGAGCGGCGATTTCACGATTGTATTTTGCTACATCGCTGATGTTCTTCAGGCCACCACCTGCCAGCAGAATCGAATCCGTTGTACATTCCGGAAGCATTCTCTCCTCGAATTTCTTTTTGGCGATAAGATCCACAACTCTTTCCGCCATCTTTCTGTACCCTGTCAGCTTTCCGCCAGCGATTGAAATCAATCCGGAAGATGATTCAAATATTTCATCTTTGCGTGAAAGCTCTGATGCAGATTTACCTTCTTCATGTATCAATGGACGGAGACCGGCCCAGCAGGATTCAATGTCAGCCAGTGTAAGATGTGTAGAAGGGAACGTTTCGTTGACTGCATCAACAAGATAGCGTGCGTCCTCCTTTGTCGTGAATACATTTTCCTTGTCTCCACTATAATCAGTATCCGTTGTTCCAATATAGGTGATCCGGCCTCTGGGAATAGCGAAGATCATCCGACCATCTGGCACATCAAAATAGATTGCCTGACGCACCGGCAACCGGTGATAAGGAACAACAATATGCACACCCTTTGTAAGATGCAGATGCTTATTTTGTTTTGAATGATTCAATTCACGCAATTCATCTACCCAGGGACCGGCAGCATTGATGATTGTCCGTGCTTTTAAATTCATAACCGCACCGGATAATTCATCCTTCAAATTAACTCCAGTTACATGCTCATCCTGATACTCAAAATCTGTGACGCGCATGTAATTTACCATCAACGCTCCTTTCGCGCTGGCAGCCTTTGCAATTTCTATTGTCAGTCTTGCGTCATCCGTGCGATACTCAGCATAGATAGCCCCACCTTTAATATCATCATTCTTTAGCAACGGTTCATGATTGATCGTCTGAAGCTTGGTGAGCATTTTACGCTGATCTTCAGGCTTTACTCCAGCAAGCCAGTCATAGATCTTCAATCCAATAGAAGTCAGCCAATACCCCAATCCTCTTTTTTCATACAAAGGGAGCAACATCTTCTCCGGAACTACCAGATGCGCTGCAAGCCTGTGTACAATGGCGCGTTCGCTTCCAACTTCTTTTACCAATGCGAATTCCAGTTGCTTTAAATAGCGGAGTCCACCATGAATAAGCTTTGTTGAACGACTGCTGGTTCCAAAAGCGAAATCATTCTTCTCTACCAATGCAGTTTTCAATCCGCGTGATGCGGCATCCAATGCAATTCCAGCACCTGTGATCCCACCTCCGATCACCAGCAAATCAAACGACTCTGATTTAAGTGTGTTGATTGTCTTCTCCCTATCTAATGCTGAAAAGCTCATTCCGGATTTTTCATTTTTTACTAACTAAGAATCAGTCAACCCATTTCATGGTTCTCTCCACCGCCTTCTGCCATCCTCTGTAAAGCTTATCACGAACAGAACCTTCCATTGCAGGCATAAAAGTTTTTTGAATCTTACGATTGCTGATGATGGTTTCCTTTTTCCACAGACCAATCTGGATCCCCGCAAGGAAAGCAGCACCCATTGCTGTTGACTCTATCACTTCCGGTCGTTCAACTTTTGTATCCAGAATATCTGCCTGAAATTGCATGAGTATATTGTTTGCACAGGCACCTCCATCTACTTTCAAACTTGCGAGCTTCAAACCCGCATCTTCCTGCATTGCATTGAGAATGTCCTTTGTCTGAAATGCAAGTGATTCCAGAGTTGCTTTTATAATATGGTCTTTGCCAGTATCTCTGGTTAATCCGAAGATCGCACCTCTGGCATACATGTCCCAATAAGGAGCTCCCAATCCCGCGAAAGCAGGAACAACATAAACCTCATTTGATCCCAGCGCTTTTGCAGCGAAGTATTCTGAATCCTTTGACTGGTCGATAAGATGCATGCTATCACGCAGCCATTGAACAGCGGCACCTGCAATGAACACACTGCCCTCCAATGCATATTCAACTTTACCATCGAGTCCCCATGCGATCGTTGTAATGAGACCATTCTTTGAAAGCTGAATCTTGTTACCTGTATTCATCAACATGAAGCATCCTGTACCATAAGTATTCTTCGCCATGCCCGGTTCAAAGCATGCCTGACCAAATAAAGCGGCCTGCTGATCTCCCGCAACACCTGCAATCGGAATGTTAATACCATCCATTGACCATGATCCAAAAAGATGTGAGGATGGTTTTACCTCAGGCAACAACGATGATGGAATGGATAATTCCTTTAACATTCTTTCATCCCACTTCAGGTCACGAATATTATAAAGCATCGTTCTGGATGCATTTGAATAATCAGTAACATGCACCTTCCCGCCTGTCAGTTTCCAGATGAGCCATGTGTCAATTGTACCAAAGGCAAGTTCGCCTTTTTCAGCGCGGGCTTTTACGCCATCTATTGATTCCAGAATCCATTTGATCTTGGTTGCTGAAAAATATGAATCGATGACCAGTCCGGTAGTATTGCGGACATGATCTGTAAGACCTTTCGATTTCAATTCTTCACAAATGGGAGCTGTTCGTTTATCCTGCCAGACAATTGCATTATAAACCGGCACTCCTGTCTTTCGATCCCAGATAACAGTGGTTTCGCGCTGATTTGTAATTCCAATGGCCGCAATTGAATCGGGTTTTATCTTATTGTCCTGAATCAATTTCAATAGAACTCCCAATTGAGTTTGCCATATCTCTTCCGGATCATGTTCGACCCAACCAGATTGAGGAAATATTTGTCTGAACTCCTGCTGAGCGATTCCTTTTATCTGACCTTTTTCATCAAACAGAACTGCACGGGAACTTGTTGTTCCCTGATCAAGAGCGATAATATACTTTGCTGCCATTATGAAAAGAAAATTTGATAGATATAAACTCCTGCTAAGCCCCCGACGATTGGCCCAACGATAGGTATCCATGCATATCCCCAATCGGAAGAACCTTTTCCTGAAATCGGCAGAATAGCATGAGCGATACGAGGTCCTAAATCACGTGCTGGATTAAGTGCAAATCCTGTGGTACCTCCCAGACTCAATCCAATGGATATGATCAGCATTCCAACAATGATAGGCTTCAATCCTTGAGTAAATTCATTTGTACCGATGAACAACAGTGCTATCACTAGAACAGATGTGGCTATGATTTCACTTAATACATTGTAGAAAGAATTTCGGATTGCCGGTCCGGTACTGAAGACTGCAAGTTTTAATCCCGGGTCTTCTGTTTTTTTCCAATGAGGCAGAAACTGAACCCACACAATGATTGCACCTACAAACGCTCCTGCCATTTGAGCAGCGATGTACCCTGCTACATCGCTCCATGGGAAACTACCTTGAACGGCAAAAGCAATGGTCAACGCAGGATTCAAATGAGCTCCACTGATAGATCCTACAGCATAGATAGCAAGCGTTACGGCAAGACCCCAACCTAAAACGATCGTGAGCCATCCATCTTTTTCTGATTTGGTACCTTTTAAGACCGACCCTGCCACCACCCCATCGCCAAGTATGATGAGGATCATTGTTCCAAAAAATTCAGCTAAATAAACGTTCATAGTAAGAGATTTTAATGTCCCTGGGGAAACAGGATTAATTCACTTTCTGTATTTGTTATTTTCAGTCTCAATGTTGCAATAGAAGCAATCAAAAGCAAGGCTTCTGCAAACGTAATCACATTCGTTGCATCAACAGAGTTTGCATGAGGAAAAGCATAGAGAGGGTCAACTTCGGATGACTGAAATCCTGATCTGTATTGAATTCCGAAGAATCCAATAATCATGTCGATGATCGGGGAAAAGGTGAGCTGCGGTTTGGTTTGTTCCATGAGTAAATTTCAGCTCAGAATCTGCCTTCTAATTTACTCGAAAGATGCATTCATTCTACAAATGAATCCTTAATAATTCATTCTTAAAATGCGTTACTATTTATTGAAAATCAGCTACTTACGCGTCTTTACATGACTGATAATGAAGTCTCCTACATTCTTCCCCTGCTTCATGCCGTTTTCAATTGCCGCACGATAATGGATTCCGCCATAGATCCTGCTCACAGAGGCTTCCTGAGCTGCCTGGTTAAACGATGCGAAGTTGCGGGCTGTCAGACCAAACTCAGTTTCAGTAGAGTCTGTGTAGGCAAAGTTATCACCCAATAACCCTGTCAGAGTAGTTGCTGCGGACATAGAAATTACGCTATGACCAGAAGTGTATTCAGGAAAGGGAGGAGTCTGCAGCAACGGTACCCAATTCTCATCAAGATACTGATTGATATAGGTTTCAGGGCGGATTACTTTACTGCGATATTTTTCATCCCAGCATACGATAAATCCATCTACCAGAGAAAGAGCAACACGCACATATGCTTCCGCGGAATTAACAAAGTCTTTTTTTGCCATCGTACAGGTAACACGGGTGATGTTCATCCAGTGACCTCCCGGGGAAATCTTTTTATTGGAGAACATAACATGACCTCTGACATTCATTACAAAAGGATTACAATCCCAGAAACTTGCAATTTGTCTTTGCTCATCAGATAGATTAACGCCAATGTTATAAACTTCACTGGCCTCTATAAAAAACTGACTTTTCTTGTCGAAAGAGAATGTTACTGCAGGTGCTGGCCTGAACTGAGCAGCAGAATCAATCACAAATGTTCTGATCTTGTTCCAATGTGGCTCTACGGCGTCGATATATCCGGGTGGCGTTGGTTTCCATGAACCGGCATCACTTTGAATAGTATACTTTGGAAAGGAACGCGATTGTTTATAGTTGTCTTTTGAAGACCATTTGAGAATGCGGGTAGCCACTTTACCACCATACTCAATTGAATTATCAAAAACCTCGTCTGGCAATCCTGCGTCCTTAAAATCGGTCATCATTTTCTGATAGAACTCTTCCATCTTATCCTCAGAAAATACAAGAGTCTTTCCGATGATCAATGCAGCATGAACGGAAGCAAGCGGATAGCAATACTCTTTTCCTGCTTCAGGTTGAGGGATAGAATCCAAGCCGTTCAGTTGACCTGACAACGATATAAATTGGGGGTCAGCGTGTCGCCCGGCTTCGTATGCTGCTACACTCGTATAGGCATAGATACGACTGGCTACTGGAGGGGAAAATATATCATAAACAATCCTGTCAGTAACCTGCTTGATTGCTCTGTGAAGAAATTCAGGGTCATTTACTTTCTTATCGTATTCAACTTTCTCTGTTGAGCATCCAAAGAGTACAAGAAGTAATAAAACTAAGGCTAGAGGACGATTCATACTTCAAAAATAGAACGATTTGTATATCACTTAACAGAATAGGTGGTTTTATTTACCCCTACTCCCCTTACTTCAAGCGACTTCCATCCTTTAGGAATTTTCGTTTTAATCTGAGTAATACCTGCATCACTGATCGTCAATCCACCAAACCCATTCAAAACTGCCTGAAGAAAACCTCCCGCGCCTGTTGCAAAATATGGATTAGTACCGCCCGCTGTTTCTGCGATCACACCAAAAGGTGGAACTTCATTCGGCTTATATGATCTGGCAAAAAGTTCTGTGGCTTTATCAAGATTACCCAATCTGGAGTAAAGGGTTGACAGTGCGGAGATGCCCATAGCCGGACCTTCAGGAGAATATCTGGGTTCGTAATACTTGAGATCCTTTTCAATTTGAGCTTTATCAGATATGAAGTCAAGCGGATAAGCCAGCAGATTTACATCCGCCTGCTTGATCATGACACCATCATATGTTTCGTTCTCTTTAGTCACGCCATCGGGAAACTTAAGAATGGGAATATTCTGAGCTACAATCTCCCAATCCGGATTGGGTACCAGACCTAATTCTTTTGAAGCCTGAGTTGCATAACGTAATGCGGTAATTGCCATTGCATTTGTAAAAGCATTGTTATCAATATTCTCCTGCCACTCATTCGCACCGATCACATTGTTAATCTCATAGCGGCCAGGTCCTTTTCGCTCTACCCTGCTTGCCCAGAAGTCAGCAACTTCCTTTAAGACAGGATAACCACGATCACGAAGCCACTGCTTATCCTTTGTTACCTGATAATATTTCCAGAACGCCCATGATACGCATCCGCTGATATGATGTTGAAATGGACCCGTCAATGCCCATACAGGAGTATCCTCTGTTCCTTCGTCAGATGATTCCCAGGGAAACATAGCACCTTTAAATCCATGAGAGAAGGCATTCTTTTTCGCAGCCTCCAATCTGTTAAATCTGTATTCGAGGATTGATTTTGCAATCTCAGGCTGCAACAAAAGTATTGGTGGATACATCCATAGTTCAGTATCCCAGAACACATGGCCATTATATCCTAATCCTGAGAGACCCATTGGTGACAAACTGTACCCAGTACCTTCCCGCACAAATGAATACAAGTGATACAATGCAAAGCGAACATCCTTCTGCATTTGAACATCTCCATCAATTACGATGTCACTTTTCCATAACTTCTCCCACTCTGCATTGTGCCGGTTCAACAATCTCTGCGTTCCTTCGAGTCTTGCAAAAATTGTCAGCCTTTCAGCTTCATTCATTGGATCATTATACTGCTCTGTCGATGTCAATGATGAAACGACGCTAAATGAGTAAGATTCACCTGCCTTCAAAGACTTGTTGAATTTTGCAAGGTGCATGTTGTAATCCCAATCTTCATGGATAATCACCGGCTCTTTACCATGTGGCTCATTAAAAATGATGCTATTGCTTGCTGCAACTGTGTGCTTGCCGGAAGGGCTTTTCCCAACAGAAGTCATCAAAGGAATTTTAACATGAGGTCTGTCAATCTCACTGTAAACATTTCGAACATCTACAAGATGGTTAGGAGATTCAATAACACTCATGGGGGTGAGTGCCACATCTTTTTTTGCTTTTATCTCAACAATCGACAAAGCTGTATAGGGTAAATGACGCAAGGCCATCATAGAATGTTTAACAGTAACTTTATCTCCCACATCAAAGGTTGTTTCCAATGATGCCTTCTTCATATCCAGAACCTGCCGGTAATTTGAAATATCCTTAATACCAATTCTGCGGCCGTCGACCTCAAGATTCATATTCACAGAATTGAAGGTTTTAAGAATATTGGAAACGCGTCCTCTCTGATAATAATCATATACACCGTTCAGCACAATATCACGAACCTTCATTGGCTCTGGTGAGGATACCAATCCAATCATCCCATTTGCTACGGTGACTCCATAATAATTTGCTGGGTCAATTCCCTTAGCCTCAACCTGCCATGGATTGGTGTTTTGTGAAAAACTCAGGCAGGCGATCAATAGCAATGGAAGTATAAAGATGTTCTTCATTTTACAATATTTTTAAACCCGACGATGGCTTGATTGTTCCTTGAAACTAGCACAATTTTCTCTTTCTTGAAATTATTAACTATTTGAATATCACGCACTTCACCAGTAATCAGTAATCCCGACAACATAGGATCAACGGACTTCCATCTTCCAGTGCCATCTCCGGTCATGACCAGCCCAATACTGCCATCATAGGGACCAAAATCAGGTTGGGTAGCAATAAGATTTCCTCCGAGTATGATATCCAACCGTCCATCGTTGTTAAAATCTCCAGCGTCAATGGCATAAACCGGTGAGCTCTGTGCTTCTCCTGGCAAATCAGACCGAATTAGCTTACCATTTCTGTTTTCAATATAGGATGAGGCGAAAACATCAACATGCATTTCCGCAGAGTTTCCCTTTTGTTGAGGCGTGATGATACTTTCAAGAATTACATTTCGATAGTCGGTGTATTTCAGGAACTTCTTTTTTAACATCGGTATCTGCTTGACCAATTGATCACGCGAAGCAAATGGATAGCTTTTATCCCCATTATAGTAAACCAGAATATGATCGGATCCACCGTTGCTGTCAAAGTCGCCCAGATACATTTTTACTGGCTTCTCTGGTGATGCTTTTAATCTCGAATTGAGACCGAGGTTTCCAACAATAAAATCATCATCACCATCCTTATCAAAATCCGATGCAATGATCACGTTCCACCAGCCATTGGTTTGTTTCATTCCAAATTCTTCTGTCCGATTTTCAAACTGATGAAGATCGTTCTGAATTAATACAGTAATTGGCATCCACTCTCCTACCAGGATTAGATCAGGTTTTTTATCAAGGTTAACATCAGTCCAGATCGCATCCTTAATCATACCTGGTTTCACCATCGTAGGATTATCAAAACGACTGTTCCCTAACCAGTTGTTGATCATTGAAAAACTTCCTGTTCCATCATTGCTTAGCAAAAAACTAGTTGGGCTCATCCCATAAAGAAAAGGGATGACGCTTGCTCCGATGAAAACATCCATATCGCCATCCTGATCGAAGTCACTGGCCTTGATGCAGGATGCATTGACTATAAATCTTGGCAGGGCTGATTCTTCATTCTTGAAAATCCCTTTTCCATTATTACGGTAGAATCTTGGCTTAAGATCTTCAGGGCTTGATTGTGGATTTTGTCCTCCTGACGCAACCATTAAATCGAGATCGCCATCACCATCAGCATCAAAGAACTCCGCGGCAATGTCTTCACACTGGGCACCTGATTTAAACGCTTCATTATTAAAATTCGTCCACGCTCCTGATTTTGTTTGAATGAAGAGTCCCGCAGACTGATCTCTTCCACCACCAATAAATATATCTACCAGTCCGTCGCCATTAACATCACCTTTTGCGAGCGGTGGCCCCTGAGTTGTTAACATGTGAGGGATAAGTCCTTCATTATTGAAAGCATTAACGTCATCCTCTTTGTGAGCAAATGATGGTGTTTCATTTAGGGAAAGAGGTTGCAGTAAGGTCCTCGTTGACCGGAGTGATTGATAGTTAAAATTACCGGAAGCTTGCTTTTCATCAACCGTGATCATCTGGTTACTCCTGACATTGATCATCTTTTGAAAGGCTCCACCGGGCCAGATGATAAAGAGTGAATCAATAGACTTCACGTGACCTAAACCCACATTGAGTCTTGTGTCAGATGATGAGCAGAATCCGCGTGAAGAAGAAACCTCCTGATAAGTAATGTTGCCTTGTGAGTAAGCAATAAGTTTACTTCCCAGCCCTTGCTTGTTGGCCCTTGATCCCTGAAAATTCACTTTCAAGTATGATGAATCATTTGAATTATTTACATACAAATAAGCCTTCTCATTTAAGTTGTTCACGATCAGGTCGAGATCGCCATCGTTGTCAAGGTCGGCATATGCTGAGCCATTGGATATTGAAAATCTGTCAAGCCCCCAGTTCGAAGTGGAGTCCGCAAACTTCATTCCATCACCATTCTTAAAAATGAAATTTGATACTTTGCTCTTAGGCATGGCATCCAAAATATCCATATCACCTTTGTCCATTGTTTTCAGAGAATCCTGAATGGCCTGATTGGAAATAAAGTTGATATAGTCCATATCGTTAGGTCTGCGCAGAATTCCATTTGTTATGAACATATCTTTCAATCCATCATTATCAAAGTCGGCAAGCAAAGGAGACCAACTCCAGTCCGTTGCATCAACTCCTGATTGAGGCGCGATATCGTTAAAAAATACAGAAGTATCTGAAATGCTTCTATTAACCTGAAGGCAATTCCTGGCTACCTGATAGTGATATCCATACTTTAATTTGAACTTGTAAATTTCATAACCATCCTCTCCAGCCGATGTTTTTATAATGGATTCATCTCTTGGTAGCATATCGAGACTAACGATGTCTGACCTTCCGTCATTATTAAAATCAGCAATATCCACACCCATGGAAAATCTGCTGGTATGAGGCATCGATTTTTCCAGAACCTGTTTGAAAGTCCCATCCTTTTTATTGATGTAGAGGTAATCATTCTCCTGAAAATCATTTGACACATAGATATCAGGGTAGCCATCGAGGTTGATGTCTGAAACGCCAATACCTAGACCATACCCAAGACGGCTACTAAAAATCCCAGCTTTACTGGTGACATTGGTGAACTTCGCTGATGGCTTTTGGGAATCATTGGTTGTCAGATCATTCCTGAACAGGATGTCGCCACTTAAAGAATCTGTATCCAATCTATGGGAAATTGTTACGTAGGATCCCGCACTGTGTACAGAGTGATTTAAAAGATAGCAATCAAGATCACCGTCGAGATCATAGTCAAAAAATATTGCCTGCGTGGATCGACCTGTAAAACTCAAGCCATACTCTTCCGTCCGGTCTGTAAAGGTGAGATCACCATTATTGATCAATAATTGATTGGTTGAATTGAATCCCTTGTACTTTCCAACGCCACATACATAAATATCTACAAATCCGTCGCCATTAACGTCTGCCATGGTTACACCAGTCTTCCAGTTTCCCAGGCCGATAACTCCGGCCTTATCCGTAATGTCCTCAAACTTGAAGTTGCCCTTGTTCAAATAGAGCTTATTGGAGTTTTGATTGGAAGAAAAGTAAAGGTCAATCAGGCCATCATTATTGATATCACCACAGGCAACACCACCTCCATTATAGAAATAGAGATATTCAACAATGTTAAAATTTTCATCTTCCAGAAGATCGTTGCTGAACTCTACTCCGGAAGTACTGGCAGGAACGAGAGAAAATCTTTTGGAATCGCTACTGTTTTCCTTGCAAGCCACCAGAAGCAAGCTGACAAAAAGCAAAGAGCATCCGTAGCGGAAAAATCTTATCATTTGATTTTGAGGAAAACAGGAGTGTCATTATTTCTGCTGATGACGAGCATGTCATCCTTGCCAACTTTTATTTTTTTAATGTCCCTCACCTCTCCGTCAATCAGCAGCCCTGATTCATGATTCGGAACAGTAGTGAATTTTCCTTTTCCATCACCCTTAAGAAAAGTTCCATAGCTCGCATCATAGCGCCCTACCTCTGGCTTTGTTTTGTAAAGATTTCCGCCAAGGAGTATATCGCTATTTCCATCCTTGTCCAAATCATCAATAAGAATTGCAAACACAATTGACAACTGTGCTTCCATAGGAAGCGCTTCGATTGTAAATTTCCCCTTCCCATCATTTAACAGTAATGAAGTTGCAAACGTATTTGCTTTAAGTTCAATTGACTTAGCCATTTGCTCAGGTGTAAATATTTTATCAATCGTTGCATCCTTATAGCTATCATACTTCAAGAACTTCTTCTTCAAAGAAGGTATTTGAGAGATCAGATCATGCCTTAGAACAACAGGATAACTTTTATCCCCGCTATAGGCACAGAGTATCTGTTCAATAGTTCCATTCTGATCAAAATCACCCACGAACATACTCACGGGTTTTTCCACACTTGCTCTGAATCTGGAATTCAAGCCAAGATTACCGACCACAAAATCAATATCTCCGTCATGGTCTACATCTGCTGATTCAATGCAGTTCCACCAGCCTTGTGAAAGATCTAATCCATTCTCTTTTTGCTCAGAGAAGTTTCCTTTGTTATTGAGGAACACTTTGACATTCATCCACTCGCCTACAATCAGCAAGTCCTCATCCTTGTCTCCGTCGATGTCAGCCCAGGACGAATCAGTGATGAGACCAATATTCTTTAGTCCCGGTGCAAGTTTGTCTGTTTGATCTGAGAAATTACCTTTTCCATCATTGATAAGGATATAGCCGTTCACTGGCATGCCGTAACTAAAGAGCTTTAATCTGACACCCACAAACAGATCCATGTCTCCGTCTCCATCAATGTCAGTTGATGTAACAGTTGATTTACTTTGAAACTCTGCTACTGGCAATATCTGCTTTGATTTTTCAAATACTCCACGACCGTCGTTAAAATATAACCGATCAAACAGAGCGCTGGATCCTGAAGAGAATTCATTTCCACCACTGCAGACATAGAGATCAAGATCACCATCGCCATCTGCATCAAAGAATGTACTTTCAATGTCTTCCGATCCTTTATCTTCTTCTAAAATTTTTTCATTTACTTTTTTGAAGGTTCCCTTTGCAGATTGAGTGTAAAGAACGCTTGATTGTTCTTTCGGAGCACCGATAAAAAGATCATCGAGTCCGTCTTTGTTTATATCAGCGACACTTATCTTCGGACCTTCGGTGCTTACCATGTGATAGATTAAGCGGTCGCGGTCAAAATCAACAAATTCATTTTCAGTTTGTTTAAAATCAACACCTAGTTTATTTGAGTTTACCTCTTTAAATAGACCATTACCTTCAACACCTTTTCCTGAAACAAAAGGTTTTCCCGCAGATGATTCCAACGTGAGTGTTTGATTGGTTTTGACAGAATCCAATTGAGTAATCGTACCATCTGGCCATTCTATAGTAATCTTATCTACAGAAGTAAGGGAGCCCAATCCGAGGTTGGGACGGAAATCGACTGTGCTTTCAAATCCGCGCATTGGCATCTGTTCCAGATAGAATTTTTTACCCTGATGCTCAGCTGTAATCTTTGTTCCGAGTGCCTGTAAATTTCCACCAGAACCCTTTAGTATAAATTTCAAATAATGATTCTGAGGTACTAATTTCTCTGCGTTATTCCTGTACAAGTATGATGGCATGTTAACATTGTTAACGATAAAGTCGAGATCACCATCGTTATCCAGATCGCCATAGGCACTGCCATTTGAAAATCCGGCTTCCTTACCGATCCAGGCAGAAGACATATTCTCAAAACCAAGATTTCCTTTGTTCCTGAAGAAATGGTTAGGTATTGGATTGGATGGCATAACGTCAATCAATTTTCTGTAATCCACCTTATCACCGCTCACTATCATTTTAACGAATTCCTCGCTGCTTGCATAGGAAAGAAAGTCCTGGTTGGTAAGATCCTGATAAATACCATTGGCAACGAAGATGTCTTTCAATCCATCGTTGTCAGCATCAAACATCAAAGCTCCCCAACTCCAATCAGTTGCTTCGACACCTGCAAATCTTCCAATTTCACTGAATGATTGACCCTGGTTGCTTACCTGCAGCATATTTCTTGTGAACTGGTGGAAGTAATCATTTGTAACTCCATACTGATAACGGTTCCAGTTATCAAAAGTGGTGACAGTCTTTATTCTTGAGTTTTCATTTGGCAACATCTCTGTGACAAACAGATCCGGAAATGCATCGTTATTGACATCTGCAAGATCGGCTCCCATAGAAGCTGCACTGATGCTTTTCATCGTGGCCGGAAGACATTCCTTAAAAGTTCCATTTTGATTATTGATGTATAAATAATCACGTTCGAAGAAGTCATTCGAAACATAGATGTCCTGCCAGCCGTCTTTGTTAATATCGCCTACTGTAACTCCCAGTCCGAAGGCAATGACACTTCCAAATATTCCAGCTGATTCACTGACATCTGAAAAATGTCCTTTGTCATTTCTTAATAATTTATGGCCACCTAACACATCACGCTTTCCTCTTTCATTTTTGCGCAAGTTGAAGCTTCCGATAGATTGGTATGAATTGTTGAGAATGTATAAATCCAGATCTCCATCTCTGTCATAATCAAAAAAGACTGCGTGGGTGGAGAAACCCTTGTCCGCTACACCATATTCTTCAGCTCGTTCGGAGAACGTCAGATCACCGTTGTTGATGAATAGTTCATTTTCACGGTCGTCACCTTTTACATCACCGGAGTTACAAACATAAATGTCTGTCCAACCGTCACCATTTACATCTGCAAGACTTACACCTGTTGACCAGGCGCGTGTGCCTGCGACTCCTGCTTTTTCAGTGATGTCTTCGAATTTAAAGTTTCCCTTATTAAGATAGAGTTTGTTCTTCTCCTGATTTGCTGTAAGATATACATCAAGTAGACCATCATTATTGATATCGGCAAGTCCTACTCCCCCGCCATTGTAGAAATTGCGATAGGTGTAAATATTAAAATCACGATCAAATGATAGTTTGTTAACGAAATTGATTCCACTTGAGTCAGGCGGCAGACTTGTGAACAAAGTCTGCAGTGGCTTGTCTTTATCTGGATTAGAACAACCGAAACAAGCAAGCGCCAGGAAGTAAAATGCGGCAACTCTAAAACGAAAATTCATTCTACCTTTTCTCAATTCTATGTTATTTCACACCGGTATGAACAAATCTATGATTCAGGATATCCTGAACTTCAATAGCCATGCTCTGTTTATCGATTTTTTGAAGAAGGATTCTCCTGTTACCATCTAGTTTAACGAGAATATCCTTTTCTCCTACTTTAGTGGTGATGAATTCGTTACCATTATACCATTTCATCAAAAGTTGCTTTGTCTTTCCCTCCAAACTATCAGTCTGCATTCCTTTCGCCCATGGAGCCCATAACTCATAACTCAATTCCATCCTCATCTCTGCTATCCTATCAGTTGAATCATACCCCGGCATGAAAAGCAATCTAAGTTTCGTCGGCTCGGAGTGAACTAAAGAGTCAACAAAAAGATACTGCACTGATTGGCCATTAGGACCCTCCATCACCAGATGAGCCGCATTTAAATCAAAGCACCTTCCATAAAATTCCTGGCGGGTGAAGCCGAATGGTATACCTAGCAAAATCGAATCATACCTTACACCTTTGGCCAATTCTCTTTTGACCAATTTGGTATAATCTGATTGAAAACAGCTTGTCAATGCCAGCGCTAATAATATCAGGCTAGTGGGATACTTTAAAAACTTCCAGGTCATCATTATGTTTAGCGAATAAAATGTATTTCGTTCCTTTTACTTCTACAAATTCTATGTCTCTTATCTGGCCTTTTACATTCAAATCGATACCCCGATTAAATGTGAACTGACCATCCTTTAATACCCCTTTAAAGAACCATCCATTGGAGGCATCATAACGTCCAAATTGGGGTTTTACCTGGTACTGATTTCCACCCGCAATTACGTCTTCCACCCCATCATTGTCAAAGTCTGACACGGATAAACTGTAAATTGGAGAATACTGAGCTTCCAATGGAAGTGCCATTCGCGAATACCCTTTTGCCCCTGAAAGCAATAACGTTGACGCTAGCACCTTTACCTCAAAAACCCGGGCTTCGTCAAGTACTGCTTTTGGAAAAATCTCATCTATTGATTTCTTACCATAATCCTTATAATAGAGCAGTTTCTTTTTTAACGACGGCATCTGGGATAAGAACTCATCCTTATCAACCAATGGAAAATACTTTCCGTTGATGCTGGTGCAGTAGATTTGCTCCAAAGAACCATTCTTATCAAAATCACTGACATACATTCTATCTCCGTTTTTGAAAAATGTGTTGAGTCCATGATTTCCAAAAACAAAATCAATCTTCCCGTCCTTGTTGAAATCACCTGATTCTATATCGTGCCACCAGCCCTGGGTATTCGTTAAATCAAATTCAGCAGAAACGTCCACAAAGGTTTTATTCTTGTTCTGAAGAAATGTGATTGGCATCCAATCACCGGCAATTACAATATCACTCCATCCATCGCCATTAAAATCCTGAACTTCAATATCCGTTACCATTCCAATTTTCTGAAGACAGGAGGCAAAATCTTTTGTAACATCTTTAAATGCTCCATTCCCATCATTCTCCAATAGGAAAACCTTTCCACCGATACCATAAACGAACGGATCAAATCTTTCTCCAACCAAAATATCTTCATCGCCATCCTTGTCGAAGTCAATAGAGGCAACTGCGCTGGTGGAAATAAATCCAATGGAAGGAAGTGAAACAGGTGCTTCCGCAAAATTTCCATGTCCGTCATTCAGGAAAAGTTTGTTGAGCAAGGCATCGGATCCCTGGGAAAAAGATCTTCCCCCTACTGCCATTATAAAATCAAGGTCACCGTCCTTGTCAACATCCAGAAAAAGTGCTTTCGTTTCTTCAGACGCGGAATATTTTGCAAATGATTTAGGAAGCGACGTCTTTAGTTTTTGATCTTTAAAGTTAATGAGCAATCCACCCTGATCCCTTCCACCGCCTACATACAGCTCTTTAATGCCATCTCCGTCAATATCTCCTTTTGCCAATGAAGGGGTTTCATTGCTGTACATCATTGGCAACAATCTGTCACGATTGAAATCAACCACATTGCTACTTACATGCTTGAAAACCGATCTATGGACCAACTCCAGATGGAAATTGGTATTTTTCTTCTTCAGAGCATTATAATCATGAGGATTACTTTGCTCCTTTATGATAGAGACCTTTCTATTCACCGGCAAATTATAAACTGTCGAATAAGTATTATCAGTCCAGTTGATCACAAGGGAATCAATGTGTTTTATATCCGTTCCGAGTCCAATTGTAATATTTGATTGCACACAACTTTGAAATCCCCTGGTAACGTAATGTCACCTACAAACTCATTAGTCCCGCAATAAACTTTAATATTCGCTCCCGTTTCAAAAGTATTTTTACCTTTTGACGACAGTGAAACCGTAATACTTTTATACTTAGAAGAGTCGGAATTATTCCGATATAGCACGGCTGATGCATTGATATTGCTTACAACAAGATCCAGGTCGCCATCATTATCAAAATCTCCGTACGCGCTCCCGCTTGAAAACATGGGGTCTCCCAGTCCCCAGGCAACAGCAGAATTTTCGAAATTCAGATCGCCTTCATTTCTGAAAGCATAGTTAGGAAAGGTAGAAGATGGCATTAAATCAATCAGCTTCAGGATTGCATGCTTCTCCTGTTTTATTATTTCTCTCACATTATCCTTTTCACCTGTGTAGGTGAGGTAATCCCGATCCAATAAATCCTTATAAATGCCATTAGCTATGAAAATATCCCTCTTACCATCATTGTCCATATCAAACAGCAATGCTCCCCAGCTCCACTCCGTTGCTGATATCCCGGCCAATCTTCCGACTTCTACATAGTTATCAGATCCAGTCTTTTTATGCAGAACATTTCTTGGAAACTGGTGATAATACCCGTTTTCAAGATTCAATTGATATTTATTCCAGCTCTCGAAAATGGTTTTTGTTTTCTTTCGGTTTAAAGAATCCGGAAGCATCTCCGTTACAAAAAGTTCAGGATCACCATCGTTATCAAGATCTGCAAAGTCTGCTCCCATGGATCCCATACTGATGGATTCAAAATAATCTGTTAGGGATTCCTTAAATGCGCCGTGCTGATCATTGATGTACAGGTAATCACGTTCAAAGAAATCATTCGAAACGAAAATGTCGATCCATGTATCATCATTAAAATCTCCCAACGTAATTCCCAATCCAAATCCAATATCACTTCTGTATATTTTTGCCTGTTCAGAATGGTCTTTGAACTTTCCGTTATCATTAATAAAGAACCTGTTACCACCCAAAGTATCCGGAATATTCCGATGATCCTTAACAAGGTCATAAGCACCAACAGACTTGATTGAATTGGTTAAAAGATAGCAATCAAGGTCACCATCCTTGTCGTAATCAAAGAATGATGCCTGAACAGAAAGTCCGGTAATATCCAGGCCGTACTCTTTCGATTTTTCACTGAATGTTAAGTCCCCATTATTGATGAACAGTTCATTATTCCTATGTTCTCCAACGGGGTTTCCTGACTTGCACACGTAGATATCAAGCAATCCATCAGAGTTAATATCGGCAAAGGTCACTCCGGTCGACCAAACACCCTTACAGGCCACTCCCGCCTGATCTGTAATATCTTTAAATGTTAAACCTCCTTGGTTCAGATATAGCTTGTTATCTACCTGGTTTCCGGCTAGATAAACATCCAGTAATCCATCATTATTGATGTCACCAATGGCTACGCCGGCACCATTGAAAAAATTGCGATAAGTATATGGATTGAACTGATCTGTAAAAGTGAGATCGTTCTGAAAGTTAATTCCAGACTCTTTGGTAATATTTGAAAATAATGTGTGAGGTGATGAATGATCATTTGAGCAGCCCCACAAAACAACCAGCACCAGAATCTTAAAAAATTTCATCGCTTAAAAAGAGAATAGCGCCCAACTAAGTTGGACGCTATTCAAAATTACAAAAAGTAAACAGGCTTAGTTAGTTGGGTAACCAGGGTTTTGAGTAAGACCTGCACCCGGAACCTGCATTTGCTGCAATGGAATCGCCATTAGGTTAAAATTAGGATTATTAACCGCTGGTTTTTCCCACCAAGCATTACCATAAGCTCCAAAACGAATCAAATCTGAACGTCTTAAGCCTTCAATGAATAATTCTCTTCCGCGTTCAGCCAGGAATTGACCTGCAGTAAGTGATACAAAAGGAGTCACCCCTGCTCTTGCACGCAAGATGTTAACCGTTGCCAGTCCTGTTGCATCTCCGTAACCATTCATTCTGAACAATGCTTCTGCCTTGTTCAACAGAACCTCACTCCATCTCAATAATGGATAGTCATTATCCATGCTTTGACGTTGTTTCAACTTGAAGCTGAATTTACCTAGACGGGCACCCGCCTGACGTGAAGAATTAGGAAATAACTCGTTGATTTTAGGCGTATAGTTAATTGGAGCTCCATCCTCATCAGCTTTATCGAAAGCCAAGTCAAGAATAGGGTTACCAGCAACATCTACCTGAGGTCCTACAATGAAGTTGTTAGTTCTTCTCTTATCAGCAGGATCATAAGAATTATAAAACTCTTCAAGAGTAGCATAACCGTTCCATGGTTGCTCTGCAAGGTTGTAAGTCAACTGGCTCGGATAGTGAAGCGTCATCTGAGCGATATTCATACCTGTTTGAGTTGTTTCATCAAAAGGAACAACGAAGATATGCTCAACGTTATCAAGGTTTCTATAGCTGAAGATATCCTTATACTCCGGAGACAAGCTGAAAGCTGCACGATTGATCACGTTATTAGCCATTGTAACCGCATCAGCATAACGAGGAGTACCAGTGTAAACCTCTGCATTCAAATAAAGTCTGCAAAGAAGTGCCCATGCCGCAGATTGGTTTCCACGTGCATAATCACCTTTACCCGCTGGAAGATCAGGAACCGCTGCAAGAAGTTCAGTTTCAATGAAATTGAAGATTGTTGTTCTACTTACTTGAGCACCAGTATTGCCAGGTAGCGTAGAAAGTTTTACGTTACCAAACATATCACACAACCTCCAGTAGAAGTAAGCACGCAGGAATCTTAATTGAGCAACCTTAGCAGGATCGCTTGCCACCGTTGGCAAGATATCATTGCATTGGAAGATACCAGCATAAGCTTGATTCCAGGCATCATTGATAGAAGCTGTAACAGGGCTTAACTGATGTTTGTGAAGCGCAATATAAACACCTCCGTCAAACCAGTCGCCACCTTTTTGAGCGATTACTGCTTCATCCGTTCCAAGCTCAGAAGCCTGGAAGAAACCTCCATTTGTAGCAGTTCCATCAGCAAGCTTTGTGAACGCACCAGACAATCCGTCTGTAGGGGTTCCCTTATTCAAATTATCTCTAACACCCACACCAGGGTTAAGAACGGGAGCCGCAGTCGTAAAATTACTCTTGATCTGCTCATCCAAGTTGGTACACGAGAGTACACCAAACATGAGTGCAGTTATCGATGTGTACTTTATAAATTGTTTCATTTGTTTTTCCTTTTACTTGTTATTATAGACCAATGTTCAAACCAAAGGTGAATGTCCTAGAAGTAAAGTAGTTATTCCTTCTATCAATACCTGGAGATAATACATCCGCAGGAGTTGTAACAGGGAAACCACCATTATCAGTAGTACCTGGATCAGCCAAAACCGGTTCTGGATCGATTCCAGTATAACTTGTGATCACAAACAAGTTTTGACCGCTGAAGTACACTCTTACGTTTTTAACTGCGCTTGAAGAACCCATTTTGAAATTATATCCAAGAGTTAGGTTATCAAGTTTCAGGAAATCTGCTTTTTCAACATACAATGAACTGAACTGTGCTGAAGTAAGGCCTGCAACAGCTTTGCTAGTCGCAATTCTGTTATAAGAGTTGATCGCACCTGGATCGATTGGCTCATAGAATGCGCGGAAGTTGTTCACAAGGCTGTGACCAAATGCACCGCGGAAGAATACGTTCAAATCCCAGTTTCTATAAGTCAATTGATTTTTCCATCCTAATTCCAGAGAAGGAATACCTGAGCCAAGTTGTTTAAAATCTGCAGTCTTTAGAAGAGAAGAAGCTTGGTCAGAAACCACCACTCCATCTCCATTCAAATCAGCAAATCTTGGTGCTCCGTTACCTTCAACACCTGCAAATACAGGTCCCCAGATCTGACCAATCTCTTCACCCACTTTAACACGGATGATGTTTGTACCATTTTGTCCTGGTGCACCTAAGTTGGCTCTTACCTGCTCATCGATAATGAATGACTCAAGCGTTGTTTTATAGCTACTCAATACGATTCCAGGAGTCCAGCTGATTTCTCCGAAGCGAAGGCTATTGTAATTCAAAGACAATTCAGCTCCATTTGTCTTTAAAGAACCGGCATTTTCTGTGCGCAATGAAGCTCCATAAGTTGCAACTTCCACAGTTCTCTCAAGAATGAAGTCATTGATATTTCTTGTGTAAAGATCTAATGTACCACTAAGCTTTCCACCAATACTGAAATCTATTCCAAGATTGATTTCCTGCTTTTGCTCCCACTTAAGGTCTTTGTTAGCTGCGCGTGTTTTTGAAATACTACCGCCACTAGCAAAACTATATGAGTATAAATCCTGAGCTAAACCTGCATCATTAGGAAGAGATCCTGTTACTCCATATCCAACACGCAATTTAAGCATATCAAATTTTTCAAATTGGAGATATTTATTCAGGTCAACTCCTAAACCAACAGCAGGAAAAATTCCGTACTGGTTGTCTTTACCTAATTTAGTTGAACCTTCTCTTCTAATAGAAGCATTGAAGAAGATTGCATTGTCAAAAGTCAAGTTTACTCTTGCGAATGTTGCGATGATACGGTTATTAGGAGAAACGCTACTAGTAACGTTTGTATTATCTAAAATACCTGAAATTCTGTCTCCTGAATTTCCAATCGCATTGTAACCAAGAAGATCATTTGGAAAATCTCCTAATTGAATGAAGATATCCTGGAACTTGTCTTCCTGGAATGAATATCCAATAGATGCGTCAAAATTGATCTTGTTAAAAGTCTTGGAGTAAGTTCCATATCCCTCAAACAATGAGAATGTTCTGTCTGAAGTATATCTTCTTGCCAAACCACCACGATTGTATCCTCTGAAAAGTGAAGCTCTTGAATAATATTCACCATTCAATACAGTTTCATTTTGCTGACCCGCATTAACAGTCAATGTGATGTTATCAGTAATGCTATAATCAACCTTTGCATTGTAGTTCATGGTCTTCTTCTTTCCTTCGTTAATGTTTTGATCGATGATCGCTACAGGATTGAAGTTATCAAACAAGATCGCCTGATAGTAGTTACCATTAGGGAATTTAACAGGAGCCGTCGGGTTAAACAACACAGCATAACGCAACGCATCATTAAATGAGAAATTGCTATTTCTGGTTGTTAATGACATGCTCAAGTCAATCTTAAGCTTATCATTTAATGCTGAGTGTGTAATGTTTGCACGAGCATTGATCTGATCGAAACCAGATTTCTTAAGAACACCATTTACATTTCTCAAATTGGTTGATAAACGGAATGTAGTGCTCTTGTTACCACCAGAGATCGCAATGTTATGAACATTTGAAACGCCTGTCTGAGTAACTTCCTTTTGCCAGTCAGTAACTGAACCAAGGTTATTACCACCTGCCGCAACATATTGTGATGCAGTCATCACAGGCTGTTGATTGTAAACTGTTTGTGCAGCTACGTAACCATTGTATGTAACAGATAAAGCGCCTGTCTTAGAACCTCTTTTCGTAGTAACCAGAATTACACCAGATGATGCACGGCTACCATAGATAGCTGCCGCAGATCCGTCTTTCAATACGTTTATAGACTCGATATCATTAGGGTCCACGTTATCAAGTGATGCTCCCAATACTCCGTCAATAACAACCAGTGGTGATGAGTTAGCACCTACAGTCGAGATACCTCTCAAACGAACAATAGCGCTTGTATTTGGGTCACCTCCTCTGTTGTAAATACTCAAACCTGCAACTTTACCTTGCAATAACTGAGTAGGATCGTTGATATTTCCTCTGTTAAAGTCCTTTGTGCTCAATGCCACAACAGAACCAGTGATCTCCTTCTTGTCCTGAGACCCGTAACCCACAACAACCACTTCTGAAAGGGCTGTTACATCTGATTGTAGTGTTGCATTCACGACAGCCTGGCTTCCCACAGCTACTTCTTGTGATGCATAACCTACAAACGAGAATACAAGCGTAGCATTTTCGCCAACGCTTATCTTATAATTACCATCCGAATCCGAAACAGTACCATTGCTGGTTCCTTTTTCGAGGATGTTTACTCCAGGTACAGATGATCCATCATCAGATGATGTCACCTTACCAGAAACGGTCCTGCCTTGAGCCATCGACATGCCGTAGCATGCAACGAGGAACAAAACTGGCAGAACCTTTTTCACTAACAAGTAAAATTTGGTCATACAGGTTTTAGTTTGGGTTTACTAATTGGGTTTAACGTGTGTAAAGAACTATTTTACGGACATATTTGAATCAATATTACTTTGAAATTAAGATTAAGCAACGCGATTAGGCCATTTAATTCGATAAATTTTAATGGAATCGAAGTCGCAATCGTTTGCGATGGTTCAAATGCCTCTAAAAATGTGTCACAATTCAATCTTTCAGCGTCAATAAAATGAGATTTAACCAAGTTACCATCAAAGATATTGCCCGCGAACTGGGCATTTCACCGTCAACGGTTTCGAGAGCACTTAAAGACCATCCAGACATCAGTTCGGAAACAAAAAAGGCTGTTCATGCACTTGCTGAAAAGCTCAATTATCAACCTAACATTGTTGCATTGAGCTTGCGCCAAAAGAAAACCAACACAATCGGTGTAATCATCCCTGAACTGGTCCATTTCTTCTTCTCCACCGTTATCAGTGGAATTGAAGATGTTGCGTATCAGGCTGGCTATAGCGTCATTCTGGCGCAATCAAACGAGTCGTATGAAAGGGAGAAAACCGACATTAAAGCCCTTTTTAACAGTCGTGTGGACGGTATGCTCATCTCGCTGTCACGTGAAACAAAAAACTTCGATCACATAGAATCCATCATTTCCAAGGGGGTTCCAGTGGTTTTTTACGACCGGATGTACAACAATCCCAACACCAGCAAGGTGATCGTGGATGACTATACAGGCGCAAAAGAGGCTGTAGATCACCTTATCGAACAAGGTTACAAGCAAATAGCCCATTTAGAGGGCACATCCGGCCTTTTGATCACTGCGGACAGGAAACGTGGCTACATTGATGCCCTGAAAGAGCACAAAATGGAAATAAAAGAGGCTTACATCGAAGAATGCTCTTCAGGAAGCCAGGAAGATGGAAAAACGGCTACTTTAAAGCTTCTTTCTCTGCCAAATCCGCCTGATGCGATTTTTGCCCACAGTGACCCTATTGCAACAGGAGCAATGATGGCGATTAAGGAAAAAGGCCTAAAAATACCTCAGGACATAGGTTTGGTGGGCTTCAGCAACTGGTCTTACGGCTCTCTTATCGAACCATCCTTGACGACAGTAGATCAGCCAGGCTTTGAAATGGGCCAGGAGGCAGCACGCTTGCTCATTCGTCAGATAGAAGTTGGCGACAAGGATCAGGGAGACCCACAACCTGAAACCAAGATCCTTAAGACGAAGCTTATCATCAGAGAATCTTCTATTCGCAAAGCAGCGAAGAAGAAATGATGCAATCGTTTTCTGAATTTTCAAACAAGTTTTTCAAGCCAGTGTTTAATCAGCACTTTCTAAGCTAACATCATGCATTCCAGTTTAAGTCGCCGCCTTGGAGTTCTCAAGTCTTTCAACAAAAAAGAGAATTATTTTCTGGGTAAAACAGATACCGGAAATTTCAAAGTAACAGCATGGAGTGAATCAATTTTTCAAATCACTATCTCTTCCGATGATGCATTTGAAGACTTCTCATATGCTGTTTCAGCAAAGCCCAAAGCTGTAGCACTTTCAACTGATGATTCAACAGATCGCATTCAGATAAAAAGCTCTGAACTTGAATTAACGATCACAAAAAATCCTGTTGCATTTACATTCAAAGACAAGGAAGGAAGAGTTCTCAACCAGGATGATCCGGGTCTTGGGACTTCCTGGATTGGAGAACAATGTACAGCCTATAAGAGTCTTCAGCCTGGTGAGAGATTTATTGGTTTAGGAGAGAAAACAGGCCCTTTGGACAGAAAAGGGCACGGTTATCAGAATTGGAATACAGATTCATATGGATATAATTCAGGTACTGATCCGTTATATTGTACAATGCCATTTTACATTGGTATTCATAGCAATCTTCAGTATGGAATATTCCTTGACAATTCTCACAAATCATTCTTCAACTTCGGTGCTTCCACTAATCGCTTCTCAAGTTTCTCTGCTGATGCAGGTGAGATGAATTATTATTTTATCGGTGGCGCATCTGTTGCTGAGATCGTTCAACACTATACATGGCTGACTGGTCGTATCCCTCTCCCACCCAAATGGAGTCTTGGATATCAGCAGTGTCGTTACAGCTATTATCCTGATAAAGAAGTGTCAGGTGTTGCCCGCACTTTTCGTGAAAAACAAATTCCTGCTGATGCCATCGTATTGGATATCCACTACATGGACAAGTACAAGATCTTCACATGGGATGAAAAGAACTTTTCAAATCCGCAAGAGCTCATCAACACTTTGAAAGATCAGAACTTCGATGTCGTACTCATGTGCGATCCTGGTATAAAGTCCGAGAAGGGTTATGAACCTTATGAAGACGGTTTGAAGAAAGATGTTTTTGTCAAATATCCTGATGGAGAAAACTACTCAGGACAGGTATGGCCAGGCTGGTGCCACTTCCCTGACTTTACCAATCCAAAAACCCGCAGCTGGTGGGCAGAAAAGCTCAAAATCTACTCAAAATTAGGTGTCCAGGGGTATTGGAATGACATGAATGAGATCGCCACCTGGGGTCACATGCTTCCTGAAAACCTGGAGTTCGATTATGATGGAAAAAAGGCCACCACACGCAAAGCAAGGAATCTCTATGGGTTTCAGATGGCCAGGAGCACTTACGAGGCCACCAAAGGCCTGTTAAAGGGCACCAGACCATTCAATCTTACCCGCTCAGGTTATTCTGGGGTTCAGCGCTATGCAGCGGTATGGACGGGAGATAATGTCTCCTACGATGAGCATATGATGCTGGGCATCCGGATGGTGAATAGTCTTGGACTGACTGGAGTAGCTTTTACCGGTTACGATGTTGGTGGATTTGTTGGTGAAGCAAGCACAAAGCTTTTCGCCAGATGGATCTCCATCGGAGCCTTGTCTCCATTCTTCCGTGGACATACAATGATCAACACGAAAGACTCAGAGCCGTGGTCTTATGGTGAAGAGGTAGAAGGAATTTCCAGAAACTACATCAGGTTCCGTTATCAACTCATGCCCTACTTATACTCTTTGTTTTATGAAGCGTCACAGACAGGCATGCCGGTGCAACGGTCACTTGCTCTGGATCATTCCTATGACCCGCGTGTATACGACAAGCAGTTTCAGCATCAGTATTTATTTGGTCCTTCCATCATGGTAGCACCTGTTGAAAGCAATCAGGACTTCGTTAAAGTATTCTTTCCGAAAGGAGAATGGTATTATTTGTTTGATGGAAAGAAATATGAAGGAGACCAGGAAGTAATTCTTGAGAGTCCGATTCACAAACTTCCAATTTTCATTAAAGGCAGTGCGATCATAGCGATGCAAAAGCCGGTTCAGAGCACAAAAGAAATTGTAGACGAATTAGTGCTGCATATTTATCATGGAACTTCTGATAATACTTTCGAATTCTATGAAGATGACGGTTCAACATTTGAATATGAATCGGGTTCATATGCAAGACGAAACGTCCATTACTCCCCTTCCCAACGGAAGATTACACTTGATAAAAGTGAAGGAAAATACAAGACTCATTTAAAAGATCTCCGGTTGGTTTTGCATGGATTTGAAACTGTTCGTACCCTGACGATCAATGGAGCAGCAGTCGTTCCTGAAAAGGTTGTGAATTCGTTCTTTCTTCCTCTCGAAAAGTATGACCCGATCAACGATCCGGATAGTATGGGCGAAGAGGAAACACAGGTCTCCAGGACAACCTATTCTTCAGAGGTAATTGAGATCAATTTTTAGATACGTTCAGGTTCAGAAAAGATCATTGGGCAATCTCTTTGATATTGCTGACATTCGTCCCTTGACGGAATCGTAAACGAACGACGAGACCTAAAAAATCTGCCTGAAAAATCTATACATGAGTACAGTTACTGCAAAAAAACGACTTTCCTTCTGGCAAATCTTCAATATGAGTTTTGGATTCTTCGGGATCCAGTTTGGCTTTGCTTTACAGAACGGGAATGCTTCACGCATCTTATCAACCTTCGGAGCTGATGTTGAACACCTCTCCTGGTTCTGGTTGGCAGCACCTCTCACCGGAATGATTGTGCAGCCTTTGATTGGTTACTTCAGTGACAGAACCTGGACGGCTCTTGGAAGAAGAAAGCCATACTTTTTAGGAGGTGCTATTCTTGCTTCCGTTGCTCTGATCTTTATGCCCAACGCGGCAATATTTGCTTACATTTTACCGCCACTTTATGTTGGAGCTGGTATCCTTATGATCATGGATACATCTTTCAATATTGCGATGGAACCTTTCAGGGCTTTGGTTGCTGATTTGCTACCAACAGATCAAAGGACATTAGGCTTTTCTCTTCAAACTTGTCTCATTGGATTAGGAGCTGTAATTGGATCACTGCTTCCTGTCATTCTTGTCTATTTCGGAGTTGAAAAAGAAGTAACGGATGGCACTACCAGAATGCCTTATAGCGTAACGCTGTCATTCTATGTCGGAGCCATGATATTCTTAATTGCAATCTTGTGGACAGTGGTAACGACGACAGAATTTCCACCTGAGGAATATAAAAAAGAACCCGATCAGATTGGTAAGAGCAAAGGAATGTCTCAGATCATTACTGATTTCATCAGGATGCCAGGGACCATGAAACAATTGGGTATCGTTCAGTTCTTCTCATGGTTTGCACTTTTCTCAATGTGGGTTTACAGCACGGCAGCAATTGCTACACATGTCTATGGACTTCCTGTTGATGATCACGTATCCGGCGCTTTTAATGATGCCGCTAATCAAGTGAATAAAATGTTTGGGACGTATAATGGCGTGTCGGCCATTTATGCATTATGTCTTCCATTTATTGCTGCCAAGATTGGAAGAAAATCAACTCACGCCATTTCGCTCGTAGCAGGAGGTTTAGGATTAATCTCCATTTACTTCATTCACGATCCCGAATTGCTGATCTACTCTATGATTGGTGTTGGCATTGCGTGGGCGAGTATACTTGCCATGCCATACGCCATCCTTGCTGGCTCTATCCCACCCCTTAAAATGGGCATTTATATGGGGATTTTTAACTTTTTCATCACTTTGCCCCAGATCATTAACTCGCTTATCGGAGGTCCGATTGTAAAGCATGTCTATGGCTCAAAACCTATTTACAGCATTGTGATGGCAGGAGTGTTTCTTCTCATCGCTGCTATTTCGGTACGATTTGTGGATGACAAAGATGATGTTGTATAATCATATGAGAATCCTTATCTCTTTACTTTTTATTCTTGTTTCAATTCCTACTTTTAGTCAAAGTCAATCAAGCTTTACAGAAACAATTACCAAATTATACAAGGCTGGGAAAATTACGGATGCCGCTTCACAAAAGACATCCATTGATCTTGCATGGAAGGAAATCAAATCTGTTGGAATTCCTTTTATAAAAGATGACTCGGTAGCGTTTTTATACCATGGAGATGCAAAGACAGTAGCATGGATGGGTGACTTTAATGGATGGGGTTATCGAAGGGATTTTGATAACAGGGGCAAAAGGATCCATGGCACCAATATCTGGATACTTAGGTGTTCATTTCCAAAAGATGCAAGGTTGGATTACAAAATAATGATCGATGGACATCGCTGGTTATTGGATCCGGAGAATCCATATCAACAGTGGTCAGGTGTTGGTGGCGGAAGTCCTAATTCTGAATTGCGGATGCCCTTGTCGAAATCAGATCCGATCCTGAAAGAGAGACCAGGCATTGCTCGCGGCACTCTTAAAAAGGATCTGCTTGTGTCCAGTAAAATTCTTGGGTATCAGGTGATGTATAGCGTTTACTTACCCGCTGGTTATGAACAAGCGGGTAAACTCCCCGTCATATATGTTACAGATGGATATGAGTACATGATGCCGGAGCTGGGCAATATGATCCCTGTCCTTGATAATCTGATCGTCGATAAAAAGATCAAACCTATTATTGCGGTCTTTGTTGATCATCGTGAACCCGTCAACCGTTCCAACAACAGGCGAATGGAAGAACTCAATCTGAATGAGAAGTATTTAAAGTTCTTCGTGGATGAATTGATCCCTGATGTTGAAAATAATTTTCCTGTAAAAGCTGAAGCAAAGGATCGTGCTATTATGGGAACATCTATGGGAGGACTTACATCCGCCTATTTTGCTTTCACCAGAACGGATATTTTCAGCATGGCAGGAATTCAATCTCCTGCTTTTGGAACACGCCCTCAGATTTATACCATCTGCAGCAGTGCCACCAATCCAAAAATAAGGATCAGCATGACGTCAGGATTAATCAATGATGCCAGTGAAGGTAGTCGGAAGATGAAGCAGATTCTTCAGGACAATGCATGTGTGTATAATTATCGCGAAAATAATGAAGGTCATTCCTGGGGAAACTGGAAAAATCTCATTGATGACATACTGATTGATCTTTTTCCAAATCAATAATCCATTTGTTTACTTGTTGTAATAACGACATATTTCTAAATTCAGGGCTGATTTTTAACAATGCTTATGCGAAAAATTTTACTGTTCCTTTTAATCATTCTGTTGGCAGAAGCCTGCACTTCGGGTAAAGCAGCTTTAAAGAAAGGTGACTATTATGAGGCAGTCATTGAATCTATCAACCGACTTCGGGGAAGTCCCGATAATAAAAAAGCAATAGCAGTTCTTACCCAGGGCTATCCATTGTCAATCGAATACATCGAAGCAAATATTCAGAATGGCATCAATGCCGATGATCCCAGGAAATGGAGAAATGCAGTAAAAGGATACGAGCAGATCAATTACATCAATGATCAGATCAAAACTTCGCTGGGTGCGATGAAGATCATTAGCAAACCCGCAACACGATTTAAAGAACTAGCAGATGCCAAATCAAAAGCTGCTGAGGAAAGCTATCAAGAGGGCATTACTTCACTGATGAAAAACACAAGGACAGATGCAAAGGTCGCTTACTTTAATTTTAAAGATGCAGCTGCTTATGAGCCTGGCTATCGTGAATCCATTGAGATGATGACTCAGGCAGAATTCAACGCCACTTTAAGAGTAGCATATGAAGAGATCAATGCTTCCCGTTTTAACTATGGATCATTTCAGCCTATCATCATAGGCATACAGCGTCAGTTTCTTTCTTTCAAGCCTATCTCCCAAAAAGACACAGTTCCACCCCATCAAAATCTAAGGATCATTTTCAATGGATATCGTGAAGATCCACAGGCAAGCATTACAACGAGTACTGAAGAAGTGAAGAAAGATGTCAAGACTGGTGAAAAGAAAGGTGCAGATGGCAAGACACAGGATATTATGACGAATGTTGCTGCCAAGATTACCTATTACCGCAAGGTCAAGCGTGCTACCAGCAGCGCAATGATGTCGATAACAGAAGTATCATCTGATGCCATTCTTCAGAATCAAAGTGTGGACGGCAATGTAGCGTGGCAGTATGACTGGGCAACCTATTCAGGAGATATACGCGCCCTGAATACCAACCAGGTAAATCTTTGCAAGCTAAAAGAGTCCTATCCCGCTGAGCAATATTTGTATAATCAATCCATGTCCAGCCTGAAGACGAATCTAAGTAGTCAGCTAAGATCTTTCTACAGCCAATATTGATTGTAAGCCAAGCGACAATAATATAAATCCGGATAAACCATTTTTACGTTTATTAGGTTTAAAGGATATTATGAAAGCTCTATTATTCACATTGGCGTTTGTGGCTTCGGCCATAATGGTCAGCAGTCAAACAACAGCAAAATCAATGACTACAAATTCAAATCTCAAAAAGGCGACTTTTGGAGGAGGCTGTTTCTGGTGCACAGAAGCGTATTTCCTTCAACTTAAAGGAGTAACAAAAGTTGAGTCCGGCTATTCCGGAGGAAAAGTTAAAAATCCTTCTTACCGTGAAGTGTGTACAGGATTGACGGGTCACGCCGAAGTAATCCAGATCACATATGATCCTGCAATTATTTCCTACTCAGACCTTTTAGAGGTCTTCTGGAATACCCATGATCCAACTACTTTGAATCAACAGGGTGCTGATAAAGGAACCCAATACCGGTCGGTAGTATTCTATGAAACTCCTGAAGAAAAAAAGACTGCAGAAGATTATAAAAAGCAATTGGAAGTGGCTCACACATTTAACGATCCAATCGTTACCGAGATAACTCCACTTACAAATTATTATCCTGCTGAGGATTACCACCAGAATTACTTCGCACTTAATCCTAACCAGGGATATTGCCAGTATGTGATTCGGCCGAAGGTGGATAAGTTTCAAAAACAGTTCAAATCAAAGTTGAAATAGAGGTTTTTCAGAAATGTCAAAATATTTCAGGGTCTTTTAAGAATTCTGTAACCTATCAAAAGGATAGCCCGTTAAACTACCCATAAGAGATTACATCTCTCATAGGTTTAGGTTTAGGTACAAAAAGACTCTGGCAGGCGGCCAGGGTCTTTTGTGTTTTATGGAAATCCATTTTTTAATGCTGGTTCGTATCTACTACTAAATTCTATATGAAAATTTCGCACTCAATTTTGATAATATTTGCTCTTGCCATGACTTGCGTATCCCTTTCGTGCGCCCAAAATCCAAAAGTAAAGGACACTGCTGAAAAATATCCTGTAACAAAACCTGAGGCAGAATGGAAGAAGCAATTGACCTCACAACAGTTTTATGTTCTTCGCAAGAAGGGAACTGAACAGGCCTTCACGGGAGCTCTTTGGGAAAATCATGATAAAGGAATTTATTATTGCGCAGGTTGTCATCAGGCACTTTTTGACTCTACTACAAAATTTGAATCTGGCACCGGATGGCCAAGCTTCTGGCAGCCCATTAAACCGGAAGCAGTGGCTTTGAATTCAGATGATAGTTATGGCATGGTAAGAAACGAAGTCGTATGTAGTAACTGCGGAGGACATCTTGGGCATGTGTTTGACGATGGTCCTAATCCTACCGGATTAAGATATTGCATGAACTCGGTATCGATGACCTTCGAGAAGAAGTGAAGATAAAATTCAAAACACGAATTCCACTCATTAGCAAGACATCATATTAACAGGTATTTTTGTGCAAAGTTTTCTATTGTGCAATACGATATTATTATTGTTGGTGGTGGAATTGTTGGACTTGCCACCGCTCTTCAGATTCAGAAGCAAAAGCCTGAGGCAAAGCTTCTTCTTCTTGAGAAGGAAGGCGAGCTTGCTAAACATCAAACAGGAAATAACAGCGGAGTAATTCATTCAGGCCTTTATTACAAGCCTGGAAGCCTTAAAGCAACGAACTGCATTCATGGCTATCATTTGCTTATTGATTTCTGTGAGAAGAACGAAATTCCGTTTGAGCTATGTGGCAAAATTGTCGTAGCCACCGATGAGGCTGAGAAGCCACTACTTCAAAATCTATTTGTCAGGGGTGAACAAAACGGATTGAAGAATCTGAAAAGACTTTCAGAGGGTGAGTTAAAGGAATATGAACCGCACGTTAAAGGAATTGAAGGAATATTTGTACCTCAAACAGGAATTGTAGACTATAAAAAAGTTGCGGAAAAATATGGTGATCTCATCCGAAAAAATGGTGGCGAGATCAAATTGCAATCCAAAGTAATTGATATCAGGACTACTTCAACGGATGTAACCGTTGTGACGGATACCCAAAGTTATTCAACGAGACTGGTTGTGAATTGTGCTGGTTTATATTCCGATAAGGTCGCGCGACTCACAGTAAAAGATCTCAACATCAAGATCATTCCATTTCGTGGAGAGTATTTCAAATTAAAAAAGGAAAAGGAATATCTGGTGAAGAATCTGATCTATCCTGTGCCCGATCCGAATTTTCCATTTCTGGGAGTTCACTTCACAAGAATGGCTAAAGGTGGTGTAGAAGCAGGTCCTAATGCAGTGCTTGCTTTCCAAAGAGAAGGCTATAAAAAATCAGATATCAATTTTGCTGAGTTGGGAGAAACACTTGCGTGGCCTGGCTTTCAAAAAGTGGCTGCGAAATACTGGAAGACAGGGTTTGGAGAAATGTATCGCTCCTTTTCCAAAGCAGCATTTACAAAAGCATTGCAAAAATTATTACCCGAAATACAACAGGATGATTTGGTGGAAGGTGGTGCAGGAGTTCGTGCTCAGGCATGTGATCGTAATGGTGGATTAGTGGATGACTTTCTCATCCTGGAAGAAAAACAGGTGATCAATGTATGCAATGCACCCTCACCTGCGGCTACTTCATCATTGGCAATCGGAGAAACTGTTTCTAAACTTGTGTTGGCGAGGTTCTGAAATTAAGTTCAGCTCACCTTGGATCGTGGATAAGAAGTTCTACGGTAGTGTTGAGTGCGATTGGCGAAGAACTTCCAAGACCAATAGAAGAAACCCTGTCGATATCAATTCCATTATCCACTAAATATTCTGCCACTACATCTGCCCGTTGAGTCGATAGTTTTTTATTATGACTTTCATTTCCGGTATTGTCCGTATGGCCTGATATTCTTACCGTTAGACGAGGGTGATCTGAAAGAAAGTCTACAATCGAGTTGAGCGTTGGAAAGTGATCACTTGAAAGCTTTGAACTATTGGTCGCAAACAAAAGCTCTCCCCCCAATACAATAACGCTATCCTCTTTTAAAACAGGCGCTTCAACAATTGCAGGAGCCTTAACCGTATCAATGACTTTCTTAGGCCTTTGAGGAACAACTTTCGGTTTAACTTTTCCCGAAACTGAATCACTGGGAGTCTGTTTACTAACATCTCCGTTTTTCTTTATTTTCTTTTTGAATTTCTCATAACTCACAGCGTGAAGAGATTTCTTATGCCCCACCTGAATCCGGCATTTTCTTTTAAAACACAAAAGCCTGGTAAACATGTTGTGACGAGGTGATGATCCACGCGCCAACATTGCCTGATTCTTTTTCGGAAGATGTGATACAAACATTGGCATGGAAGGATTTCCATACTCCCTCCCAACATTGCTTGGGCCACGATGATTAGGATCCTTTCCTGCTTGCGCAAAGCTCAATTGAGCCATCGCTACAAAGAGTATAATGAAAATGAAGTGAGGCGTCATCTGCGATCGTGCATAAGCATTTCGACACGACGGTTTTTTCTACGACCCGCCTCAGTCGTATTTGACATCAGAGGCCTCGAGCTTCCCAGCCCCTCGAATGTTACCCGATCCAGTCCAACACCATTGTCAATAATGTATTCCGCAACCACTTCTGCTCTTTTAAATGACAACGTCTTATTGTTGCTTTCCTTCCCTGTATTATCAGTATGGCCTGTTATCTTAATCACGAGCGAAGGATGTTTGATCATAAATCCTATGACTGAATCAAGCTCAGAGAAGTGCTCACTCTGCAACGTAGAACTATTGGTCTCAAACAGGAATTCACTCAATGTAATTAAACTATCAGTTTTCAATACGGGAGCCTGCACTTCGGGTTCCATAATTTGTGCGATTACCTGGGATGAATCTTTCTTGATCACCGTCTTTTTCCTGACAGGTCTTTTTGCAGAATCCGCTTTATAATTCTTGTACATGCCCTTCTTCGCATTCTTCGCAATTTTCTTTTTGAACTTATCAAATGTTATCGGCTTCAGGGATTTCTGTCTTCCTATCTTCTGCCTGCAATATTTCTTAAAACAAAGTATCCTCGTGAACATCGTATGATGAGGCGCACTGTGCTTTTCAAGAATCACCATATTTCGGTTTGGAATGTGAGAGACCATCCATGGCATGGATGGATTACCATACTCCCTTCCGACGTTTGTTGGATAGCTGAGGGGTGTACAGGAATAGATTAAAGCAAGACAGAGGACAGAGAGGAGAATTCTCATTGTTGAAATAAAGGCAAACCGTTAATGAAAGTTTTAACAGTATCGGCAAGTGCGTCACCTCACGTTTCAACAGGCAATGGCAAATACTACTTAAGGGAGTTAATACAAACGAAACGAGAAAAGGTTCAGGATATTGTTTTGAAAACGATTAAGTAACCCATTGCAATATTTCAGGCTGGAGGGGATTGCGGAATTCCGTACCAGTCTCCTGTGATGCCTTCCATTGTTTCTTCAGTTCATAGTACCAACGGGCCTGCGCATCGGGTTCCCCAACCAGCATGAGAGTTGGATCATTCTCAAGCCCCCTGGCAAGCTTATGGAACACGTCTACGTCCTGACCGATAAAGGTTTTACCCAAGCCCTTCAAAGGCCACCATAGCCACCTTGTAATGGAAAGTGACGAGTAGAAGAACTGATTCAACTCCGTGTTATTGTCGTCGATCGGTGTAAGCGTAGTAATTGAAATGATCTTGTTTCTGGATCCAACTGAAATGTGCTCAAGCCTGTTGCCAGGAATATCAAAGAAAATCTCTGTTGAAACTCCCCCACCCAAAACCTTATAGCCCTTTGAGTTCGCGGAAGGCGCGTGACGAACCATCTTAAATCCTCTTGGAGTAGGCTCAAAATTCTTGGTCTTAAGTTTCAACGATTTTGCCGATCTCCAGAACCATGACTGATGAACAAATGTGACATGCGCGGGATCGATGAGTCCAATAACCGAATGATCAATATTTGTGGGCATTATGATCGATTCAACATGCAGAAAATCCTGCTCCGGTAAAAGATGAAGATCCGGAACTGGTTCTTTTACCTCAATGTTTGGAGTAAGTTTTTCCGGGATATAGATCCAAATGGTATTATTAATCTCCGTTACCGGAAACTTCCATGCTCTGATTTTGCTGATATCTGCTTTGGTATCTGGAGGAAGTGCCGGAATATTTTTACAAACTCCCTGTGAATCAAACTCCCAACCATGATAGCAGCACTGAATATTTCCGTTTTCTAAAACATGGCCATTTGAAAGAGGAACACCCCTGTGTGGACAATTATCTTTCAATGCATAAACTTTACCCTGAGGATCGCGACCGAATACGATGCGATGATTGGCAATTTGGCGATGAACGAGTTTCCCCTTCTTTAAACTTTCGCCTGGCAAAGCCAGATACCATATATTCTTGAGGATGAGGTCTTTGTTATCAGCCATTATTGAATTTGGAGGAATTTAATGATGCAAAATTAAAGCTTTTATACTGAAAGCTAATGTTATGGCTAAAACGAATTAATGCATCAGGACTTTATCGCTGTCACTTCAATTTCAACGAGATAATCCGGATCGATGAGTGCACTGATTTGAATCATGGATGTAGCTGGCTTGATATTTTTGAAAAATTCACCGTGAGCTTTTCCTACTTCCTCCCAATGGCTGATATCTGTAACAAACATTCGGGTGCGCACAACGTCTGTGAGCTTAAAGCCGGCTTGCCCCAGAACTTTCTCAATTTTGTTAATGATGAATTTTGTTTGAGCGTAAAAGTCTCCTTTTCCAACAACTCCATTGTCATCAACCGCAACAGTTCCTGACAACTCAATAGTATCACCTATTTGCACAGCTCTGCTATATCCTACAATGTCTTCCCATTTTGCTCCAGATGAAAAATTAGTCCTTGACATACTCATTGAAAATTTGCGTTTGTTATCATTCAAACAATTATGATTCTAAGACCTAATCTAGTGATTAACGAAGAGTCTGAAAAGTATCAAGGATTTAAACTTATTCCTTAAATTGCAGCCCATTAAATCACCATTATGAAAGAAGTCACCGTCCAGGAACTAAAGCAACTGATTGATAGCAAAGCTGATTTTCAATTAATTGATGTGCGCGAACCTCACGAATTTGATATCTGCAATCTCGGCGGAGAACTGATTCCTCAGGCTGAGATTCCACATAATGCTGACAAAATCTCCCGTGATAAACAGGTAGTCATCCATTGCCGCAGTGGCGCGAGAAGTGGAAATATGGTTAGCTGGCTGGAAAAGAATCAGGGGTTTACAAACCTCTACAATCTAAAGGGAGGAATTCTTGCATGGGCTGATCAGATCGATCCGACTATGACCAAGTATTAATTATACATTCATTGCCTGTTCGATATCCCGAATCACATCCTGAATATTTTCTAATCCGACAGAAACCCTGATCAGACCTGGTGTAATTCCAACTACTGATCGTTCTTCTTCTGTAAGTTTCGAATGCGTTGTCGAAGCAGGATGCGTCGCGATCGTCCGGGTATCTCCCAGATTGGCGGAATGAGAAATCATCTTTAATGAATTCAGAAATTTTCTGCCACGGTCAATCCCACCTTTGATCTCAAACGTAACAAGTCCTCCACCTGACTTCATTTGCTTCTTTGCAAGCTGATGCTGAGGATGAGATGGCAAAAAGGGGTACTTTACTTTTATAACTTCTGATTGAGATTCAAGATACTTTGCCAAAATCAGAGCATTGTCACAATGACGATCCATACGAACCGCCAATGTTTCCAGACTCTTTGAAAGAATCCATGCATTGAACGGTGACATTGATGGTCCCGTATGACGGGCAAAGAACCGAATTTCTTTAATGAGTTCTTTGGTACCCAATACAGCGCCACCTATCACACGACCCTGACCATCAATAAATTTGGTTGCAGAGTGAGTTACAATGTGCGCACCCCACTTCGCAGGATTTTGTAAATAAGGAGTTGTAAAACAATTGTCAACATTAAGAATCACATTCTTCTTCTTCGCCAATGCACCTAACCACTCCAGATCAAGAATATCCAGCGCAGGATTTGATGGAGTCTCCACAAAGATCATTCGGGTATTAGGGAGAATTTTCGCTTCCCACTGTTCTTTTGAATCCGTGATATCGACATAACTGTGAGAAATACCAAAACGAGGAAAGATTGTTGTGAGTATCTGATGTGTGGAACCAAAAACAGAACGTGATGCCAGAACATGATCACCAGACTTCAATAAGCCAGCCATACTGATGTACATTGCAGCCATCCCCGAAGCCGTTGCAATTCCATCTTCCGTTCCTTCCAGCAGACAAAGCTTGTTAATCAACTCAGTATTATTGGGATTTGAAAAGCGAGTATAGATGTTTCCGGGAACTTCGTCTGCAAACAATGCACGAGCCTGTTCAGCATCTTCAAATACGAAACTTGAGGTTAGATAAAGAGGAACAGAATGCTCCCGATGCTTGGAACGTTCAAATTGTGAACGGATAGCGTTCGTTTCAAAGTGGGAGGATTCTTCACTCATGAATTAATGATTTCTAGGCTATGGGTAATGGTAGCTGTCTTCTCAAGAGTTTTGGCTACGGAACAATATTTTTCAACAGACAAAACTACTGCTTTCTTCACTTTATCCTCATCGAGATTTCCATAAAGAGTAAAATGAACATGTGCTTCTGTAAAAAGTGAAGGAACGACATCTTTTTGACGGTTCCCCGTTATCGTGATCTTAATATCTTCCAACGGTTGCTTCTGCTTTTTCAAAATAGAAATGATATCGATTGAACTACATCCACCAAGGGCCGCCAGCAACATTTGCATGGGTCGAAAACCCCGATCGGTTCCTCCTACCTCAGGAGACGCGTCAATATGGATTTTATTTCCATTTTCATTTACTGCTTCCATCCAGAAGCCGTCATTCAACCGGTTGATTTCTATTTTCATGATGATTGCTTTTCCATAATAAACTACCCAACACTAACGCCATTATACTGATCATCGTTGCCGGAACAAGGCTTGGGATATCAATTTCAAAAATAAATTCAAAGAACAGCCAGGCAATAAAGCCACTAAACATTGAAGCTATCGCACCAAATGCATTCGCCTTTTTCCAATAAAGCCCGAACGTCATTGCCGCAAAAAGTGTCACAAGGCTTAGCACAGAAGATTCCCCTACAAGTTTATAAATATCAGATCTCAAGCAGGCCATAACTGTCGCTGTGACGCTGAATAACAATACAGAGCCCCGTGTTAGTATGAGCATCTGTTTGTCTGAAAGTTTTCTACTGAGAAGAGGTCTTACAAGATTTTCAGAAAAGATAGCGGCAGGAGCTAGCATGGCTGAACTGGTTGTACTCATGATGGCTGATAACAAAGAGCCAAAGAAAAATATCTGCACAACGATTCCTGTATGTTGCAGGACCATGTATGGGAGAATCAGCTGAGTGTCACCCTGAACCTGTTCAGGATACAAATGCTTGGTGCATAAAGCGATAAATAATGGAATCATAGCGATAGTCAGGTAGAGCGCAGCAGCATAGTAGCAAGAGCGCACTGCCGTGTTGGCACTTCCCGAAGACATGGAACGTTGAAAAACATCCTGGGATGGAATAGATCCCAAACCTAGAACCGACCAGGCTGCAATATAGGTGATGACTTCCTTGCCGTTTGACTTTGGCAGAAATTGAAGGTTCTCCGGTTTCATCTCATGAAGTACTACACCTACTCCTCCTGCTTTATTGCTTAGAACAATTGCCAATACCACAAGACCAACGATAATGATAATGCTTTGAATAAAATCGGTGATAGAGATCGCCCACATTCCTCCGATGTAGGTATAGAAGGTTACAACGATGGCACTGATCACCACTCCCTGCCAGACATCAAGCCCTGTCACAACATTCAATATGAGACCCATGGCAACCAACTGTGCCGCGATGTAACCTACATACGGAGGTGCTAGACAAACACTGGCAACCAGTTCGGTTTTGCCACCATACCTGATTTTAAAATAATCTCCCAACGTGAGAAGATTCATGTTATAAAGCTTCCTGGCAAAAAATAGTCCGAACAGGACAAGACAAAGGGCGGCACCAAATGGATCTTCGATGACAGCGTATAAGCCACCCCGTAAGAATTCTGAAGAAGCACCGAAAACAGTTTCCGAACCAAACCAGGTTGCAAAAAGTGCTGATGAACTTAGAAGGATGGGCAGGCTTCTGCCGGCAAGCATGAAATCACCTGATGTTTTTACTCTTCGCGATGCCAGGTATCCGATGAAAACGGTAAGGGCAAGATATGCGATGATGGAGAAGAGGAGCAATTAACTTCGTTTCCTCAAAAATAAAAGAATTTAGCAAACCAGTTAAAGTAAGTTGAGCCTCACTCCTTTTCTTTTTCGGAAACGAAAGTAACATCAAATGTGACCTCCACCTGTTCTGTGATGTTGCGGTAAAGAAGTTGAGGTATTGTAACAGAATAATCCTGAAGGCGAACAATGAATTTTGTTCTCAGAATTATTTTCCCGTTGATCACTTCCATGATTCCGGGAATATCCACTGCTTTAGTCACACCATGAATCGTGAGCTTACCAACGGCTCTTACATCCTGCTTACCTGAAATTTCAGTTTTATAATTTCTGATCTCTCCTTTAAAGTCTGATTGTGGAAACTTTTCAGTTTCCAGGTACTTCTCGTTAAAGTGCTTTTGCATAAGCGACTTAGAGAATTTGAATTCTTTAACAGGAATGACAAACTCAATTTCGCCATTGTCAATATTAAAATTACCGTTCGATTTTGTGTTTAGAGCTTTGATGTCCTCAACGGATGCATCGGAGAAGAATGTTACACTGGATTTTTCTGAAACAAATTTCTGTCCGTGAGAAAGGAAGCAACAAAGAATTAGAAGAACAGAGATGGCGGAGGACTTCATGAAATTTAAGGTGCATGAAGTTATTAATTAGAACTGAAACAAAAACCCCTAAAAAGGAAAATCCCCCGAAGTCCTGGACCCCGAGGGAAATTCTTGTCTATAGTTGGCTTTAATCTGTCAGAAATATAGAGCGGCCATGGCTGGACAGAAATTCAAATCCGATTGAAAGGATTTATGGCTGTTGACCTGCTGATTTTGGCGACAAAGTGCCGCCGGAAGAATCTTTGGGATGCGTGGAAACGGTGTCCAAGGAAGCTTTTTTTCTATTCCTGGCTCCTGGAAAGGTCGTCTTGGTGCTGATATCATAAGCGAGCATGATGAGGCCTCCAAAGAACAGGAGCATGATGGCGATGAATATCTTTTGAGAGCGTTTCATTTAAGATAGGATCATTTACAGATAGCAAAATAGGAGACATAAAAAAGGGGCTTAAAGCCCCTTTCATTATTTTACTTTTTTCACCACATCGGCGAAAGCTTCAGGGTGATTCATTGCCAGGTCGGCAAGAACCTTGCGATTCAAATCGATACCAGCTTTCTTGAGTTTGCCCATGAATTCAGAATAAGACATTCCATGTAATCTTACTCCTGCATTGATACGCTGGATCCAAAGACCGCGGAAGTCGCGCTTCTTTGCTTTACGATCACGGTATGCATATACCAGACCTTTTTCGACCGCATTCTTAGCGACGGTCCAAACATTTTTCTTTCTTCCAAAGAAACCTTTGGCAAGTTTCAGCACCCTCTTGCGCTTGGCGCGGGATGCGACATGATTGACTGAACGAGGCATTGTTGTTAATTTTTTGGTTGTTGGCGCTCTGACTTCCGTCAGAATCTTGTTAGGCCATAAACCGGGTTAAACATTTAAACCTCCCGATATTCGGGACGAGTGTGTTACAAAGAATAAGGAAGCATTGCTTTCACATTACGGATGTCACTTTTCTTAACGACCGTGCTGTGGCTCAATCTTCTCTTTTGCTTTGTTCCTTTTTTTGTCAGGATGTGCCTTTTAAAAGCATGCTTGCGCTTGATTTTACCGCTTCCTGTTACTTTGAAGCGCTTCTTGGCTCCTGATTTGGTTTTTAACTTTGGCATTTGTCTATCTATTCAAAACTATTTACTTCTTACTACTTCCACCTGGCTTAGGCGCGATCATCATATACATGCGCTTGCCCTCCAGTTTTGGCATCTGCTCTACCTTCCCCACTTCTTCCAATGACTGAGCAAACTTCAATAACAAAATTTCACCACGTTCCTTATACACAATCGAACGTCCGGCGAAATGAACGTATGATTTTACTTTAGCTCCTTCTTTCAAAAAGTTGACAGCATGCTTCACTTTAAAATTGAAATCATGCTCGTCAGTATTAGGGCCAAATCTAATTTCCTTGACGACAGTCTTCTGTGCGTTAGACTTGATCTCCTTCTGCTTCTTCTTCTGTTCGTACTTAAACTTAGAATAGTCAATCACTTTACATACGGGAGGGTCTGCATTGGGAGAAATCTCCACCAAATCTAAACCCTGATCCTGTGCTAATTTGATTGCAACCTGAATAGGATACACATCAACCTTGATGTTTTCTCCTACAACTCTTACTTGCGGTGAGGTAATTCGCTCATTTACGCGATAAGGTTCTTCTACAACTCTCGGACGGAATCCCCTTGTATAGGGACGCGGACGGTTACTTCCAGGTATAAATGCCACTCTTTGGTTTATTGTTTAACTTCTTAATTAAGCCCGTTTTTCCAAACAGGCCGCAAATATCGCCAAAATTTCAATTTTTCCATGTATCCAATTGCGAAATAATTTAGTCTTTAAGCTTGAACAGGCATCGAAAATTCGGTCGAAAACTGCTTTATAAATTCGCCCAGAGAAACTGATCCCTTATCGCCCTCTCCATGTCTTCTTATTGAAACCATGCCCTCAGATGCCTCTTTTTCACCTACAATAAGCATGTATGGCACTTTCTTAACTTCTGCGTCCCTAATTTTACGACCAATTTTCTCATCCCGGTCATCCAGATACCCACGGATATCCTGATTCTTTAATTCCATGATAACCTTGCTGGCATATTCATTGAATCGCTCAGAAATAGGCAATACAGCGACCTGTTCCGGCGACAGCCAGATTGGGAAATTACCAGCACAATGCTCAATCAGGACTGCTATGAAGCGCTCTATCGAACCAAAAGGCGCCCGGTGAATCATTACTGGTGTATGCTTCTGGTTGTCGGATCCAACATACTCAAGCTCAAAACGCTTAGGAAGCTGATAGTCAACCTGGATAGTGCCAAGCTGCCAGCTTCTGCCCAGCGCATCCTTAACCATAAAATCAAGCTTAGGACCATAGAAAGCAGCCTCTCCTTTGACAGCCACAGTTTTCAAACCTCTTTCGTCAGCGGCTTCCTGGATCTCACGTTCTGCCTTATCCCAAAAAGCATCCTCTCCAATATACTTGCCCTTGTTCTCAGGATCACGGAGCGAAACCTGAGCGGTATAATTTTCAAATCCCAAAGAAGTAAATACATGGAAGACCAGGTCAATCACTTTCACAAACTCTTCTTTCACCTGATCCGGGCGACAGAAAATATGAGCGTCATCCTGAGTAAATCCTCTCACTCTTGTTAACCCATGTAGCTCGCCGCTTTGTTCATAACGGTACACTGTTCCAAACTCAGCAAAGCGTATCGGAAGATCTTTATATGACCTTGGCTTCACTTTATAAATTTCACAATGGTGAGGACAGTTCATTGGCTTCAGTAGAAACTCCTCTCCCTCTTCAGGGGTATGGATCGGCTGAAAGGAATCTTTACCGTATTTCTCATAGTGACCAGAAGTCACATACAATTGCTTACTTCCAATATGTGGGGTTACTACAGGGTCATAACCTGCCTTGATCTGCGCTTTACGCATAAATTGTTCAAGACGTTCACGTAAGACAGTTCCTTTCGGCAACCATAATGGTAAACCCAATCCAACTTTTTCTGAGAAAGCAAACAGCTCAAGTTCTTTACCCAACTTACGATGGTCACGCTTCTTTGCCTCCTCCAGCATGTGAAGATATTCTTCAAGCTCTTTTGCTTTAGGAAAAGTGATTCCATAGATGCGCTTCAGCATCTTGTTCTTTTCATCGCCGCGCCAGTAAGCACCTGCCACACTGAGAAGCTTGATAGCTTTAATGAAACCTGTATTTGGAATATGAGGTCCACGGCATAGATCCGTGAAGTCACCTTGCTTATAGAAGGTGATCGATCCATCCTGAAGATTTTCAATCAATTCAATCTTATACGGATCACCTTTCTTTTTAAAATAATCCAGTGCATCAGCTTTCGAAACATCACTGCGCACAAACACATTGCTCTTGCGCGCCAGTTCCAGCATTTTTGCTTCAACTTTTTTAAGATCATCATCGCCAAAAGGAATGTCGCCAAGATCCACGTCGTAGTAGAAACCATTCTCGATTGGCGGACCAATACCAAACTTTACTCCGGGATACAATGCCTCTAAAGCTTCAGCAAACAAGTGAGCAGACGAATGCCAGAAAGCATACTTGCCACCCTTATCCGTCCACGTGAATATCTTGATAGATGAATCCTTATCAATTGATCGGCTGAGGTCCCATATCTCACCATTGACCTCAATAGCCAAAGCATTTCTGGCGAGACCTTCACTGATGCTTTGGGCAATCGCTAAGCCAGTAACCCCTGAAGGATAATTTCTGGAAGAGCCGTCTGGCAGGGTAATCTTTACTTCACTCATTCACGCGTAAATTTGAGGTTGCAAATATGCAACTTTTCGCGGTTTTGAGGGAATGGAATTGCTTAAGAACTAGAGCTTGAATTGGGCAGTGAAGAGGACACCGAATTTGCGGGCATCAGGATTCTGTATTGGATCCAGGTACGATAGCCGGTGTATGAAGTCAACTCTGAAAAACTTGAATATGTTCTCCACACCATACCCAACTTCAACGTAAGCTTTTCCGGTCTGTAAGGATCTGGTTTCGAGGGCTCTATCTCCTCTTGGAGTAAATACTGCAATTCTGAATTGGTTAGGACGCGATAGTCCGCCATAAATTATGTTTCCTGTCCCTACCAATCTCCATTTCAGTTTATTGAGAAGGGGAATGCGGTTTACCAAAAGTCCTTCAAAGAATTGACGGTAACGAATAGTAACAGATTCGTCACTGACAAACTCCCCAAAGTTCATCAGGTTGTAAGTGAAGGGTGAATAAATCGGAGACTGATTACCAAGATGAACATTCAGCAATGGATAAGGAAGTTTACCCCATATGTATTCATAGGAAGCCGACATCAAACCAACTCCAAGAAAACCCATGCGGATCCTCTTATCAATGGAGAACCTGAATTTGTCATAGTTATAATCGCTGCCCATAATACCCTTTTGACCATGGGTATAGCGTGCCGTCAGTGCCGGCCATTTCTTCAGGCCGAGGCTAAGTCTTTCATTTCCATTCTGCAGGAAAGTTTCATCTCTTGCCCACCTTATTTCAGCACTGACTTCAGCAGTTGTCAGTTCACGGTAGACGGGAGGATCTCCAGATTCAACACGATAGAATCCAAAAGGATAAGTAGGATCAAAATTGTAGACACGGAAGCTTGCTCTGCCAGAAAGCCCTCTTAAAAATTCGCGATAGAAAGAAATATAACCTTCATCGAAATAGTAAGCACGTTTAAATTGTCCCCAGCGTGCCGCAGCGAGGAATAAAGGATTTCCCGCAAGGGCATCTTCATCAACTCCCAGTCGTATAATATCACGTCTTGCCCTGAACGTAAGAGTTGTCCAGTGATTTCTTGACAGAATAAACTGTGCAGAACCACCACCCTTTACCCGTGTATCCTGAAATCCATAAGCTGCATAACCGCTATAGGTAATTTTTTTACTGAAACTTGCATTGGTTTTGAAGCCTCCCTGTACCCGAATACCTTCCACTGTATTGTAAGCTATCGTCCGGACGTATGGACCGATTTCAATCTGTCCGAGATCATAGTACCCATCTACAACTGCCTTAAAAACTTCGGTGTAGGTTTTTACGATAGGAATATTCTTGATCGTATCAATCATCTGATAAACACTTTTCTCTGCCGCACTTAATGGTTCGTGCCTCAGCGAATCCCAATATTGATCGGTTTCCTTTATTTGAGCATCTTCTGCTATACTGATAGGCTTGTCATAGAAGAGTGCCTTGTGAGGTTGATTGACTACGAAGTTCTTATTGCTGGTATAGAATTTTGCAAGTAGTCCCGCAGAGTTCTTTCCCAATTCCCCAATGTCAACAAGCACACGATTCTTCATAGGAAGCCAGTGACCGGTTTGCGTTATCCCTAGCTCCTGCTGTATGCGTATCTTATCAATGAAGTTCACATTGGATTCTTTTCCGATGGATGCATCGATCTGTTTTAATGCAAAATCCTTTTTTGTGATCCACATCGAGCCTGTGAATGCCAGCTCCAGTGGATTCTTAGGATAGAAATCCAGACGATAGCAGAAGTCATCCCCCACCATCAAGCTGTCAATCAGGTCATAATCATAGTAAAGTCTCCATCCATCGGCGATTGGAGAAACAAAGTTTTTATTGATGATCGTAATCCAGTTGAGATAGAAGTTATACTCCTGAAAAGTAGAACCTACCAACTGAGTGACCATCGAACCATCATCAAGGCCCACGCCATTGATCTTTGTTTTCAGAATGGTCTCAGAACGGATGGCAGGATTGCTGCGGTAATAGAATTTAGAAACGCTTTCAGTAATGAATAAAGGAAGGATCGGCTTACCGTCTTCTCCCACTACCCGGTCTACACTGTCGAGAACCTGGGCAATCCGCTTCATCACCTTCTTGTTCCGGAGCTTGTCAGATATTTTATCAATGTCTACTTCTGTTTTCGTGTAGACATCATATTCGTAGGCGTCAAGGTTTCTCTTGTCGTTCTTGTTCTTGTTATCTACTACCCCGCGTAGGATGGGCCATGCGGGATTTTCACCGGCTTTTACTACTACTTCCTGAAGGTGAGTAACCTCTTCCTCGAGCTGAATGTTGACGACCTGAGTCTTGCTTCTCTTTATTGCACGGACTTTAGTTTTGTATCCGATGTAGCTGATCGTAATGGAATCTGATGGCTTTATGCTACGGATTGAATAATTTCCGTCAAAATCGGTGGTGGCTCCGGAACCAGTTCCCTTAAAGACAACGTTAACAAAAGGGATTGGATCACCTGAACCAGCATCTGTAACTTTGCCGGACACAACTGTCTCCTGAGCAAAACAGAATAAGGGAAATAGTAAGAACCCTATAAGAAACCTGAAGAAATTAGTAAATAGCGCCAACTAAAATACTTTAAGACTACCAAACATTAGAAAGAGCGAAAATAACAATTAAATGGAATTACGAACGTGTCAACGGTAAAAAATCAATTTAAAAGGATGCTAACGAAGCCTTTGGTTATTTGTTTACCAATTTTTACAATTCTCTTCTCTCAAAGCCTCACCGCGCAGAATAAAAACAGAGAAATTGGAACATTTCCTACATCGATAGATACGACCAAAACGGATGAAGTGGTTTACAAGAACAAGCTTCTTGTTTTTCCACTCGTGGCTTTGTCAACAGAAACAAATTGGGTGTTTGGGGTTGCAAATGCATATATATTCAAGACTTCCAAGAAGGATCCAACGCTTCGTACATCAACGATGCCTTCGGGTTTTTTATATACACTCAACAAGCAGATCCTCATTGCAATCGGTGCCAATATCTTTCTGCCCAAAGAGAAGTACATCATACGCTTCGAAAATTCATTCAGTAAGTTTCCTGACAAATTCTGGGGCATTGGAAACAACACTCCAGAGAGCGCTAAAGAAAGCTACACCTTTACACAGTTCTACATCAATCCGCAGCTCAATCGCAAAGTCACAAGAAATTTCTTTCTGGGAGTCGGAATGGATTACCAGGATGTTTTTGATATTCAATATGATTCGCTGGGAAATTTTGCAAGGCAGGAAGTAGTAGGTATATACAAGCGGGAGAATTATCATGTACTGGGTTATGCATTTTTACTAACACATGACTCACGTAATCATACCTACACTCCAAACAAGGGTTCTCTTCTCAGAATCAAACTCTCTAATTTTAACCAACATGTAGGAAGCGATTATAATTTCCAGGGGATTGACATTGACTTTAGAAAATTTATTGACTTGAAGAGAAAGAGAGTTCTTGCAGTTCAGGGATTTGGGGTCTTTACTTTTGGAGATGTCCCATACAGGAATCTTGCAGTCCTGGGTGGTAATTCTATTATGCGGGGATACTATGGTGGAAGGTATCGCGATAAGAAATTCGTAGGTACTCAGGTTGAATATAGATTCCCTGTATATAAAAGATTCTCTGCCGTTACCTTTGGAAGCATGGGACAAGTGGCCAGCGAGATACCTGAGATTAACTTCTCTCAATTTAAATACGCTGTGGGCGCAGGCATAAGATTCTCAGTGTTGCCAAGGGAAAACCTTAACCTGAGGTTTGACCTTGCTCATGGAGACAACTCACTCAATTACTATATCGTGTTGGCTGAGTCCTTCTGAGATGAGTTGATGAGCTTACTAAGTCAGGATCAATCCTCAATTTTTGCTTTGTCCTGAAACACTTGTTTTGGAGAAGTTCCACTCTGCTCTCCTACCCATTTGATTGCTTCATCAAGTTCGTCATGAGGAAAGCCCCGGAATTCGCCCGGAACAATCTTGCTAAACACTTCAGTGAATGTCTTGATCTTTTCAGAATCAGTAACAATTGCAGCACGATTCCAATTAGTGAGGTTATTCAATCCCAGCATCGCATCCTTAAGCCAGGCTCCTAAAGTAAAATTTGAAAGTTTGGTATCCAGTTCCAAAAGATAGTTGAGCTTTCCGGTTCGTTGAACTAATTCCGCAACTGCAGGAAGGACAATTTTATCAAAATCCTCTTTTGTGATCTCCCCTGAGGCTTTGAAGCCAACCATGGTATTGGGTGTGTCTTTGAGTTCTTCTATCATAAGGTTTTATGATGAAGATTAATAAAAGCGTGCCATTGTAAACCCAACGATTAAAGCTGGAATTGTGCTGTAAAAAAAATTCCAAAATTTCTGGCGCCAGGGTTATCCAGATATGAAAGACGATGAATGAAATCAATCCGAAGGAACTTGAAGATATTCTCAATTCCATATCCCAATTCTGTATAAGGTTCTCCAGTAAAATAACCTGCCATTAATGTTGATTGACCATCACGGGTAGTGGACGCAATAAGCCGGCGATTTGAATCACGCATCCCCCCTACGATCACATTGGCTGTACCGAGAAGTCTCCATTTTAGCTTGTTCATCAAAGGAATGTGATTAAAGAAGAATCCTTCAAAGTATTGCCTGTATTGAATGGATGCATAATGATCACTGATAAATTCCCCATAGTTCATCAGGTTATAAGTAACTGCAGCGTAAACGGGTGTCTGATTTCCCAGGTGAAGTGCAAGCAATGGATATGGCAGTGTATTGAAAACATACTCTCCTGTTGCAGTCACTTTACCATATCCCAGAGGTCCAAGTTTTATACGTTTTGTAAGGTTAAGCCTGATCTTGTCATACTCAAAGTCGCTTCCAAACATTCCTTTGATTCCATGAGTGTACCGGAATGTAATAATTGGCCATCGGATCGCTCCCATGCTGATCCTGTTGTTTCCATTCTGAATAAAAAATTCATCCCTGGCAAAACGGGTTTCAAAAGATATCTCAGATGTATTGAAACGATCAGCGATTGATGTGGAGTCCTCCGGTTGCTGATAGTATCCAAAATTATAAGTTGGATTAAAGGTCCAGTTGCGAAATGACACTCGTTGAGTAAATCCTTTAAACAACTCGCGTGAAAAGCTGACGCGTGTTTCATCAAAGTAATAACCTCTTCGGAATACACCCCATCGCGATGCGGCCAGAAATATTGGATTATCAGCAAGATTTTCATCATCGATACCAATCCTGGCAATATCACTCCTCATGCGAACTGAAAAGGTTGTCCATCGCCGTCGCGATAATATGTTAGTGACCGATGCTGAATACTTGACACGACTATCCTGAAAACCATATCCGATTTGTCCTGCGAGTATCCAGTGCCTGCTGAATTTTGCATTTGTTCTGAATCCACCCTGTACACGAAATCCTTCAACATTGTTGGAAGCAATCAATCCGATGTAGGGACCGATGTCTACTTTGCCAAGATCATAATACCCATCAATTAGTATTTTGACGATGTCAGTATAAGTCTTGATAGCTGGGATATTCTTGAGTGTATCGATCATCTTGTAGACATTCTTCTCCGTTTCACTCAATGCCTCATGACGCAGTGTGTCCCAGTATTTTTCATCTTCAAATTGCCTGGCGTCTTCTGCTACTTCGATCGGGAGGGCATAAAAAGAATTGGGCTGAGGTTTATCGATAACAAAATTCTTATTGCTGGTATAAAATTTAGCAAGCACCCCAGCAGCCCTTTTGCTCATCTGACCCATATTGATAAGCACGCGGTTTTTAATGGGAAGCCATGGCCCTGCGGTTGTTATTTCAAGCTCCTGCTGAATTTTGATCTTCTCCACAAAATTGAGATTGGCTTGTTTACCAACCGTAGCATCGATCTGACGAATGGCAAACTCCTTTTTTGTGATCCAGATCGTTCCTGAAAAGGCAAGATCCTGCTCACTTTTCGGTGTGAAGTCAAGCCTGTAACAAAAATCATTTCCGAGATAAAGACTATCCGTAAGATAATAATCATAATAAATTCGCCATCCATCCGCAACGGGTGATACAAAATCCTTGGATAGAATGTTGAGCCAATTCTGATAAAAATTATATTCCTGAAAGGAAGACCCGATCAGTTGAGTGACCAATCCTCCGTCTTCAATTCCAACACCGTTGATCTTGGTTTTAAGGATGTGCTCTGTTTTCAGAACAGGATTATCACGATAATAGAGTTTTGATACACTTTCTGTGATGAACAATGGAAGAATTGGCTTTCCATCTTCACCTGCAACACGCTCGGCACTATCCAGCACTTGTGCAATTTTCTTCATGACAACATTTTCGCGAAGCTGATCGGAAATGTTATCGACATCGACTTCTATTTTGGTGTACGTATCATATTCATAAGCTGAGAGCTTCCGTTTATCGTTGTCGTTTTTATTGTTAACAACATTGCGAAGAATTTCAAAAGCTGGATTTTCACCTGCATGAACTACCACTGTTTCAAGATTGGTAACATCTTCCTCCAGCTGAAAATTTATCGTCTGACGAACACCTTTTTTTACAACTTTAATTTTGGATTTATAACTGATGTAAGAAGCCCTCAGCGAATCCGTCGGATTGTTTGTCTTTAATAAATAGTTGCCATCAAAATCTGTGGTAACACCAATAGAAGTTCCTTTGAATACAACATTGGCAAAAGGAACAGCATCACCGGAATTAGCATCTGTTACCTTTCCCTGAATGATCGTTTCCTGAGCCACCAGAGAGCCTGACAGAAAAAGTAAAAGCAGTAAGAATGAGGTTTTACCCGTAAACAATCCTCTCACAAAAAGTTAAAGTCCAAAGTTAAGGATAAGGATTGGTAAGAGTTAATCAGATAGCAATGGGCTCTTTTTCACCCAAATGCCTTGGTGCTGTCTTCAGCACATATAAATCCAGAATGGCTTTTGCTCTTGCAAAATACTCCCGGACATAGACCTTAACTGTTGGCTCCTGCTGACGCTCTCTTACCACGAGCGCAACTGCATCAATATCAAAATATTCGCTGATGAAGATGGCACGATATGAATGAAACGGTTGGGTGATAATTGTAATATGATCCTGCCCAAAAATTTCTTTACTGCGGATCACAGAATCCAGCGTACGGAGTCCGGCATAGTCGAGGGTAATGGCGGATTCAGGAACACCAAGCTTCATCAGGGCTCGCTGCATCTCAATGGGTTCATTATAGAATACTGTTCTGTTATCTCCACTTACAATGATGTGACTGATCTTCCCAATCTTATACAGATCGGCGGCAGTCTTCATTCTATTGTCAAAGAAAGGATTGGGAGAACCATTTGATAACCTGCTGCTGGTTCCCAAAACGAGTCCTACCTTGTTCACAGGTACTGCACTATAGCTTGAAAAGATTTTACTTTCAGTGCTGACGATTACCCACCAGTTTCCAAGGAGTAACAACATTGAAACGAAGATCAATGAGTAGAATCCGACCCGACATACCTTACCCCAAAATGGCATTCGAAATGATTAAAGCACTGTAAAATTACTGAATTGATTTTAAAAACTCACGTTCCAGTAATTCAGATCTATTTACCGCTTTCTTATACCATTGCAATCGTAACAAAGCTTTTTCCTCTTCTTTCATTTGCCAGGGATATGAAGATGCCCTCAAACGGGTGAGAACAGAATTCATACAAATAGCAGCGCTTACAGAAATGTTCATGCTTTCTGTAAAGCCAACCATTGGAATATTTACTTTGACATCCGCATTTTCAATTGCAAAGGGTGAGGTACCATCCTTTTCATTACCCATGACAATCGCTATGGGAGTATCAAGGTCGAGTTCTTCAATAGGAACGCCATCCGGTGAAGGATCAGTAACTGCGATCCGATATCCCTGCGTGCGTAGAGTCTGAAAGCAATCATCAGCGTTGTTCCAGTTCTTTTTTCGGTAACGAAGAATGCTTAACCATTTATCAGATCCTTTCAATACCTGTTTGTTTGTGCTCCATTGACTGGATGATTCGATCATATGAATATCCTGAACACCGAGGCATTCACAGGTTCGCATTACAGCACTTGCATTGTGAGACTGATATATATCTTCCATTACGATGGTAACATATCGTGTGCGATGTTCCAGCACCCGTTCCATGAAATTCTTCTTATGATCAGAAATAAACTGACTGAAGTGAGTGGTCAATGATTGAATCTTATCTGCCTCTTCCATGGGGACAAAGCTAAAATCATAATCGGGAAAGGTAAAAGCTGCCTTGAGTAAATGATAGAGATATATTACGAATATGAACCATACGTTAGCTTTTAAATTTGGCTTTCATCTTTTGCTGATTTTAATTATTTTTGCACCGGATTTTTTAAACTATGGCAAGAACTTTTCTCTCTGCAATCGTTTTTTTGGTTCTGATTTCAGCCTCTTCCGCACAAAATTCGATGGTGCCGTATGCACCTGTCGAGGCTAAAAGCCAAATAGATCTATTCCAGCATTTTTCTCAGCCCTTTCCTTACAGGAATTGGCAGAACTCCAATGACACCGAAGATGCCTGGAAAGAATGGGCGATGGTTGAAAATTATACCTTCGGAAAGAACCGCGGTAGCATTCCAATGATTGCTGATCTTCAATCCCTGCATCCCTATTTTCGTGATAAGGTGATGGAACTCATTCGTGTTTGCAAAACAAAAGGTATTGAACTTGCCATTGTTGAAACATACCGAACACGCACAAAACAAAATGAATACAAAACCATGGGCCGCAAGTATACGCGGGCATCTGCTGGTTCATCAAAACATCAGTATGGCCTGGCAGTAGATGTTGTTCCCGTAATTGATTCTGTCATTCAATGGAATAATATAGCATTGTGGAGAAAAGTCGGAGTTATGGGTGAAAGACTTGGACTTCGCTGGGGTGGCCGATGGAGAAGACCTTTTGATCCTGCTCACTTTGAATGGACAGGCGGAGTTGGAACTCAGCAACTGGCACAAGGTAATTTTCCAAACGTACCCAAGGTTCATCAGTATCCCTGCATTGATGAAGATTTAAAAGAGCTTCAGCGTCACTGGAAAGCATGGGAAACAGAACAGTCTGTTTCGGCAAGCAAAGGACCGCACGCTCCAGGATTTAACTCTCCGCTTTCGGTCGGCGGACATGACTAGCAAAAATTCATTTCCTTCCGATTTTATCTTCGGTACCAGCACAGCAGCTACTCAGATTGAAACTGCCTTTGAACATGACTGGCAGGGATTCAAAGCTCGTGACGGTCAGATTTTTCAACGTACCACAGATCACGAACTTCGATTTGAAGAGGATGCAGAAATCATTGCAAGTACTGCTCCTGCCTATCGTATGGGTTTATCCTGGAGTAAACTGCAACGCGCTCCGAAACAAAAACTGGATCCACAAATTGTAGAAGAATACAGATCTTTTTTAATAGATCTTCAACGCCGCAACGTTAAGATCATGATGGTTTTACATCATTTTACCAACCCACTGTGGTTTGTAGAACTCGGTGGATGGGAAAATAAAAACAATATTGATCTCTGGATAGATTTCGGAACACAGGTGGTTGAAACCTTTGGTGAATATGTGAGCCACTGGAATACTTTTAATGAACCCAACGTGTATGTCAGCTATGGATGGATCACTGGATTTTTTCCACCCTTCAAGATCAATCCATTAAAAGCATTGAAGGTTATCAAAAACCTTGGAACAGCACACGATCGGATGTATGACGTGATCAAATCGAAATTCCCGCTTCATCCAGTAGGGATTTCTCACAATGCTGTTGTATTTGATTCAGAGAATGCGATTGGTCATTTATCTGCCAGGCTTTCCGACTGGTGGTTTATGAAATACGTCCCTGATTTCTTTAAGAAAGCCGACTTCTTCGGCATGAGTTATTATGCACGTGTATCGCATGATCCATTGCCCATTACATTCCTTGATACACCTGACAAGATCAAGCACTATAATATGCCGCATGATGATATTTGGGAATATCATCCTGAAGGATTAAGAAAATGTCTTGATCGCTATTGGAAGAAATACAAGCTGCCTATCATTATCACTGAAAATGGTGTGTGCGATGAAAGTGATGAACTTCGTCAGCAAGCGATTGTCGATTATGCCAAGATCGTTCTTCAGGCGATTGAGGACGGAATAGATATTCGTGGATACTATTGGTGGAGCACCTGGGACAATTTCGAGTGGCATCTGGGACCTGACAAGAAATTCGGATTGTACCGATGCGATCCCATTACCAAGGAACGAACAGCAAGAGCCAGTGCCGCAATTTATGCTGAATTGGCATTCAGTAAAGTGATTCCTGAGACTCTTCTGGTCAAAGAATAAATTGATTAGCATTAAAGCCAAAGAATTTTAGCCGGATTTTGAAGTTCGCATTGGAAATAGGCTTAAATTCATTCCACCAACCTGATCTATATGAAAAGAACCTTAAAATTGCTTCCTGCATTTCTGATTGCATTCCTGATCACTTCCTGTAAATCAGATGTTACTCCTTCCATACCAGATCTTACAACAGATATCATGGTGTTGGATCAAAGAGGGAATAATCTACTATCAACATCCTCTGCTAATTCCTACAAATTTGAAGACATCAGGTTATTCTCAGTCGAAAATGGAAAGCGTAATGAATTGATTAATTCAGGAGCCTCGAAGTATTTTCAGGTTATACAAGATAATAGTGGACGGACACTTTTAAGGATTAATCCAGATGTTGCGACAAAAAGCAGTGTCATCACTACTGCTATTAACTGGAGAGCTAATGATGAAGATGTTATTGAAATTTCATCCAGTAAGTCCAGCAATAAATCGCACTACGATAATGTAAAATGCAATGGCTCCAATGTTCATCAGCCAGCTTCCAATCCCGCGGCACGGTATGTGGAGATCGTAAAACAGAGATAATTCTTAAAAAAAAGAGAATTTAGATGTGAAGCAGAGATTACCCTTCTACGTGAATGGTTTCGATCTTTTTGCGATCAGCGAGATATTGCTGATAGTTATCTGAAAAAACCATTCTCTCTTTAACAACTTCATCAAACTGATTGAGCAGTCCTATTATTAATTCACAGCCCTCACGTACGGCATGGTGTCCACCATCATTAGTAGTTGCGTAATCAGTAAATTCCGACTTCTTGGTAAATTGATTGAACATCACATTGCTCTTTCTTGCAATCAGAATTCTTGCACCACATTGACGAGCTACTTCCAGATCGAGTACATCATCAAAGAAAAATAGTACTTCGGATGGTGCAAAATTATGCGTCTCACAGAATGTAGTAAATATTTTGGCTTTGTTCTTAGCTTTTGAATAGACAGCATGAAAGCTCTCACGGTTGGCCAACTGTAGTGCGGCAGGATTGTTCTCTCCCGTTATGATTGCAGAAACAGGAACTACTCCATTGATTCTCCAAAGTGCATACCGCATAAGGTTCGTCCCCATCGCATCTACTTCTGAGAACAAACTACCCTCGTTCCCTGCTTTGTAACCATCATTAAATACTCCATCCCAGTCAAAAAGAATGGCTTTCACCTTCTTAACCTTCGTGCTGAAAACAGAAAGAGGAGAAATGAATTCCCCTCCTTCTTTTTCAAAGTATTTTAAAACGATTTGACTCATTGAGCAAGATCCTGAATATCGATCATTCCTACAGGTTTGGTACCATCCACCACCAGGATAGTATCAACATGTTTTTGTTTAAAGATATCATTTGCAACTGTTAATGCATCGTCCTGGTTAACAGAGAATGGAGTTCCATAAGTAAAGTCTGACATCCTCTTCTTCAAAACTTCTGTACCATCTTTCTGAAGAGCACGGCGCATATCTCCATCTGTGAAAATACCTTTCACATTACCATCGTTATCTGTAAGTGTGATGGCTCCGAATCCGTATTCAGTCATTTTTATAAGAGCTTCATTGAGACCAGTATTAATGTTAACAACCGGGTTCACATCGCTGATCACATCGCGGACACGCATTGTCACCAAACGAGTATGTTCAATAAATTGATCAGTACCCAATGTGGTGAGATTATTATCAGTAAGACCCTTCATGATCTTCCAAGGCACCGTGATGGTATGAACACCTGTGCTGATCGCATTACGAAGATGTTCAGCATTACGTACCGAAGAGAACATGATCTTGGAATTGTATCCGTAGTGATCCACTGCAAACACGCATTGTGACACAAGGTCGAGAGCATCATGGCCCTGATCCTGTAATCTTCCTACCAGAGGACATACATAACTTGCACCGGCCTTCATTGCCATGTATGCCTGCTGAAGGGTATACACTAAGTGAACGTTGACCAGCAAATCCTGATCGCGAAGCATTTTACAAGCACGAACGCCTTCCAAAGAAACAGGTATTTTGAAAACAGTTTTCTTGGGATCAAGTCCCAGTTTCAGTTGGCGATGAGCTTCCTTAACCACTTCCTCAGCCGTATTTCCCAAAGCTTCGATCTGAAGCACCGGAACCATTTTGCTTAGCTTGACGATCAAAGAATCCACGTCGGTAACGCCGCCGCGGTGCATGAAAGTTGGAGTGGTGGTGAGACCATCCAGAAAACCAAGCTTGAACGCTGCTTCTATTTCTTTAAGATCTGCTGAATCGAGGTATAATTCCATGATATAGAGTTAGTTATTTATTCTAATTGTTTAGGCAAGAACAACTTCCTTGTTCCTGTATTTTACTTCCACTGCGTGAAGGTCGATAATTGGTTTCAAAAATTCTTCAAGGTCGTAAACACAAAGTTGGCTCGCCGCATCACACAATGCTTTGGCTGGCTCCGGGTGGGTCTCAATAAACACACCATCCACTCCTGCTGCTACCCCTGCACGTGAGAGCACGGGAAGGAATTCACGCGCACCACCTGTGGCGTCAGCACTTGGAATACCATATTTACGAATGCTGTGCGTAATATCAAATACGACAGGATATCCGATGTTATTTAAATGATAAAAACTGCGGGGATCCACAATCAGATCATTGTAGCCAAAAGTGTATCCACGCTCCGTAAGAATGACGTTGTCATTGCCAGCTTCTTCACATTTCTTAACCGGGTGCTTCATGTTATCCGGTGCAAGGAACTGACCGTGCTTAAGATTCACTACGCGCCCCGTCTTAGCGGCAGCCACTACTAATGTTGTCTGCATGCAAAGGTATGCAGGGATCTGAAGGACGTCTACTACTTCACCAGCAGCTTTCGCCTGATCAGGGTAATGAATATCTGTTAACAAAGGGAATCCGAATTGCTCCTTGATCTTGGCAAGCATCTTAATGCCTTTGTCAAGACCAGGACCATCATAATATTTTGCAGAACTGCGATTGTCTTTCTGGAAAGATGACTTGTAAATGATTGGAATGTTCATTCTTGCAGAAACTTCTTTGAGCTTCTCTGCAGTCTTCATCATAATCATTTCATCTTCAATCACGCAAGGTCCTGAGATCAGGAACAGATCTTTCGTACCGCATGAAATATTTCCAACCTTCACTATTTTCTTGTTCATATTTTAAATTTAAAGTCTCCTGAATAAATCTTTTATCGTATCAAGTGTAACCTTGCTTTTCCAATCTATTCCAATCGCATGATTCCACATATGCTCAAGCTTTATGGAAACATTTGCCATTGCAGTGATTGTCTCTTCACTCCAGTTCTTTGCTAATCCTGTCGGCAACGTGATCTTATGCTTGCGGATCATTTCATTGAACTCTTTTACTCCTTCAGGATAATAATCTCCCAGATGTTGGAATGCTACACAATTAGCATAGCAATGCTTTTCACCAAGAATCTTGGAAAGTCCGTAAGACATTGCATGTACTACACCTACCTCTGAATAAGTAAGACTGAGGCCACCCATTAAGGATGCAACCATCAGCTTATCATCATTCTCTTTCGTCTGTCCTGACTTCTCACCTAAATAAATCTCACGGCAAAGCTGCAGCGATTGCTCACCATATGCAGTGCTGTAAGCGTTGTTCAATATTCCGTCGCGCGATTCAATGCAATGAATGTAGGTGTCCATTCCGGTGTAGAACCACTTGTCGCGCGGTACGCTTGCGATGAGGTCGGGATCCAGCACAACTTGATTAAAAACGGTCCATTCACACTTCAATCCCAGTTTCTTCTCAGGTCCTGTAAGAACAGCAGTCATGGAAACCTCTGCTCCTGTTCCTGAAATAGTCGGAACACCGATGTGATAGATTCCCGGTTTCTTAATAAGGTTTAATCCCTGATACAGTGTTGATGAACCATCGTTGGTAAACATCAATGACACTGCCTTTGCAATATCCATGATGCTTCCACCACCAATACCAATGACGGCAGCAGGTACTCCTTTTGATTTCTTAACGCGATCTCTTAATGAATCGATCTGAACCGTTGTAGGTTCTTCCGGATCCACGTCGATAAACTCTACGATGTCTGCTGATGTTGCAGGGATTTTCTTCTCCAGGTCTTTGCCTTTGAAATAATGATCCACGAGATAAAGCATGAAGCGATCATTTTCATTTCGCTTCTCTTCAACGATTTCCCCAAGCTGGGAAAAGCTCCCTCTTCCGTAAACTGTTTTCTCTATCCCTTTAAAATTCTTATGCATACGCTTTCAGCGAAAGAGCTTTTTCAACTGCAGATCTTATTTTACCTCCAAGAGCTGATACTTCAGCTTCTGTCCAGGTGCAACGAATACCAAACGAGATCAATCGACCGACAACCTCCTGAGATTTTGGAAGATGAAGGTTATTGTAATCCTGTGGCTTCTGATAGTGATGGATCGGCAACGGTGCTGCTGCTTTCAGATCTTTCAAATGCTGCCACTGATTGATGAAGTGATACATGTTGGTGAACCAGTAGTTAAAACCACCGACTCCGTCTTTTGTCATATTCTCTACCACGCGCTTTGCTGCATCGGTATCAGGAAGAAGGATGTTCAGGAATGTTGCTGAATCTCCAGACTCATCAGGAATCGCAGTAAATGTTAATCCCGGAATTCCTTTCAACTGATCAATGAGCATCTTCTTGTACTTGCGATTAACCGTTCTGATGTGAGGCACCTTGCGGGTTTGCGCTGCACCAATCGCTGCATGAATTTCGCTGATGCGATAGTTGAATCCCAGGATAGGATGTTGTTCCATACCGCGAACGCTTCCAATGTGATCATGACCATGGTCACTGTAGCTGTCGGCAAGTTTGTAACAGTTTTCATCGTTGGTTACGAATACGCCACCTTCTCCCGCGGTTGCTATTTTGAAGAAGTCGAATGAGTAACATCCTGTCTTTCCAAACATTCCAACCTGTGTTCCTTTATAGGATGCACTGAAAGCCTGACCTGCGTCTTCAATCAGTACAAGGTTATGTTCTTTAACAACTTTTAAGATCTCATCCATGTTGGCCATCTGTCCGCACATGTGAACGAGCATGACAGCCTTGGTCTTTGGAGTAATTGCCTTACGAATGCCTTCTGCACTAAGGCAAAGAGTCTCATCGATCTCAGCAAAGACTGGAATTCCACCACCGAAGAGGACTGCCTCTACCGATGCGATGTAGGTAAAAGGAGGAACGATCACCTCGTCACCTGAACCAATACCTGCTGCGGCCATGGCACATGAAACTGCAGTGGATCCACTCGATACAGCGTGCGCAAATTTGGCACCTGTGATCTTCTTTACCTCACTTTCAAAGTCACGCGCTTTCCAGCGGTCCTTGCGTTGAGCTTCATGATTAAACCTGAAAAGGACACCCGTTTCAAGTACTTCGTCAATTTCCTTACGTTCTTCTAATCCAAAAAGCTCACTTCCCGGCATAATTTCGATATTTAAGGCTGCAAAGATAAAGAAATAATGAATTCTAACGGGCATAAATCAAGTAGGTTGACTGCGGTAAAGTCCACAGATTTTATAGCTGGAAAAGCTGTTTATGGCCGAATAATCGATCACCAAACCCGCTGCACTCATTATCATTCTTCGGTGGATATTATTGCCATCAAATTCAAGTGCTGCGACCGCTACTATCCCTGCTTTGAATGTCATGAGGAAGTGGCGGGACATGCACCGGAAAAATGGAAGGAAGATGAGCGGGATACAAAAGCAGTGCTATGTGGAGTATGCGGACATGAGCTCACTATACAGGAATACTTTTCGAGCAATCATGAATGCCCGGAATGTCATTCATCATTTAATCCCAGGTGCCAATTGCACTATCATCTGTATTTTGATTAGCAACTCGCGGGACCGGTGCGCTGCTCATTGTAATCGATGATCTTAATGATATTGTCGATCATGTTGTCATACTCCTTCTTCCCCAGCAGTTTCCGGTATTCAGCATGAACTATCTGCATGCAATGTTTTGCCTCAATCACAAACTTCTTTCCGTTATCGGTAAGATAAATAATTGTGCTTCTTCCGTCTTCACCGTGTGGCTCCTCAGTAATATAGCGCAGTTCGATAAGTTCGTTCAGGATCTTGCTGGTAGCCTGCTTGGATACGGCAAACTTCTTTGAAAGATCGTTGTTGGTAATTCCTTCCGGGTCGATGTTCATGAGGAAAGGCATGTAGCCAGGCTTGAAATCCGTATAGCCATGCTGGCTGAGAATTTCGTCCAGGCGAATGTCCCATTGCTTTTTAAGCTTGTTGACCAATTTCGCCCAGTTTCTGTGCCGCGTTAAGCGATGCTCTTCCAGCTCTTTCTCTATTTCAACCGATTTCATAGCCTTCTTTATTCCACAAATATAAATAAAAAATAATTAGTCAATTAAGTTGACAAGATAGTCAACTAGGTTTACTTTTGTCCCTTCATTCTACACTATGGAAACTCAGGAAAAACCCAAGAAGAAATTTAATCCCGCACTCGTTATCATTGGTATCGTGGTGCTCACAGCTGCATTCATCGGCATTAAAAGCTGGCTACACAGCAGACATTACGAGAGTACTGATAATGCCAGCATCGAAGCAACCAACCTACCCGTACTTGCACGTGTAGCAGGATACATCGATTCTGTATCTGTTAAAGACTATGGCACGGTAACGGCTGGTCAGCTCCTATTGGTAATTGACGATCGTGAATATAAGATAGCGTTGCAGCAAGCCGAAGCTGATCAGCAATCAGCAAATGCAGACCTGGAGAATTCCAAAGCTGGCCTTGAGAACGCTCTCCGCAGTCTTGAACTGGCAAAATCAAACCTTGAGGTCCAAAAGGCCCGATTGGACAAATCGCGTGAAGATATGAAGCGGGATCAGGCTCTTTTTGAAGATGGTTCCATCACCACCAAACAGCTGGATGATTCTAAATCAAATCAGCTCGTGGCGCAACGTATTTATAATTATAATGTGGACCAGGTTGGAACTGCCCAGGCGCAGATCAGAACGGCCAATGCCCAGATCCAGAAATCACAGGCACAAATAGAAACACGTAAGTCACTGGTCGACCAAGCCAGATTAAAACTATCATTTACTAAGATCTATGCTCCTGCTACCGGAAAGATCGGAAGAAGAGGTATTGATAAAGGACAATATGTTCAACCGGGACAAACACTCTTCACGATCATCAACAGTGAAAACTTCTGGGTAATTGCCAATTTCAAAGAAACTCAGCTTGAAAAAATGAAAGAAGGTCAGGAGGCTAATATCGAGCTCGACGGATATCCTGATCTCAAGATCAAAGGTAAGGTTGCAAGTATGAGTGAAGCTACCGGGGCAAAAGTTGCCTTGCTCCCACCCGATAATTCAACCGGCAATTTTGTAAAGATCACTCAACGAGTGCCCGTGAAAATCGAAATTGAAAATCTTAAGGATTACAAAGCCGCATTACGCTCTGGTCTTAGTCTGACAGCAGAGGTAAAAGTTAACTAGTTGACAAAACTCTTGACAACAAAGTAAGATAAATCAACATCCGGCATGGATTTTCGAAAAGCCATTATAGTTATTACAGTGATCACGGCTGCAATCATGGAGTTGATCGACACATCGATCATCAACGTGGCACTGGCTCAGATCAGTGGTAATCTTGGCGCTACCATTGAAGACACTTCATGGGTTATTACTGCATACGCTATTGCTAACGTAATCATCATTCCGATGACGGGATTCTTAGCTCGTTACTTTGGAAGAAAGAACTATTACCTCGTCTCCATCATCATCTTCACCTTTGCATCCTGGCTGTGTGGTAATGCGCCCGACCTGACAACGCTTGTTATTGCTCGTTTCATTCAAGGTATTGGAGGCGGAGCATTGCTCTCAACTTCTCAAGCTATTCTGTTCGACACATTCGATCCTCCAAAACGTCCCATGGCATCAGCACTCTTCGGAATGGGAATTGTTGTTGGCCCTACCATCGGCCCTATACTGGGTGGTCATATCATTGACAACTATTCCTGGCCATTGATCTTCACCATCAACATCCCGATTGGTATCGTTGCCGCATTCCTGACGTACACTTTCGTGGAGAAGAAACCTGAGGAACTTTCCATTGATCGAAAATCAATAAAGATCGATTATCCTGGCATCCTTATGCTGGCCACCGGTATCGGTGCACTTCAGTATGTATTGGAAAAGGGGACCAGCGAAGATTGGTTTGATTCAAGTCTCATTATTGTGCTGACCGTAGTTGCCTTTATAGGTCTTGTTGGTTTCGTTTTGTGGGAATTTCATACCAAAACGCCTGTTATTGACCTGAGCATATTAAAAGAGCGAAATCTCGCAGCAAGCAATATTCTAACCTTTGTTGTCGGGTTTGGAATGTTTGGTTCCATTTTCATCTTTCCTGTTCTTGTCCAGCGGGTCCTTGGCTTCACTCCCACAGATGCTGGAATGGGATTGGTGCCCGGAGCTTTGGTGGCAATCTTTATAATGCCCATCATTGGTCGATCGATTCAGGGAGGTGTACCACCGCTGATATTCGTTGTACTCGGATTTATATTCTTTATCCTTCACGGATACACAGCATCCCTTGCAACTCCTGAAGTTGGAAACAGTTTCTTCACTTTGCCACAGATCTTTCGCGGAATGGGAACTGCAATGCTCACGGTTCCATTGATCAATCAGGCAGTCGTTGGCTTGACACCCAAAGAAATTCCATATGCAATGTCTATGACGAATATGATCCGTCAACTGGGTGGTGCCTTTGGTATCGCGATCATGAACACCTATGTAAATACGAGATACTGGGTTCACAGGACGGATCTGGTTTCCAATTTAGACAGTGTAGATCCTGAGTTTGCACAACGACTTACACAGTCAACACAAGGCGCCATCGCGAATGGCATCAATCCGCTGGTGGCAAATGAAGTGGCGCTACGAGCCATCGACGGAGCCGTAACAAAACAAAGTTACATGCAAAGCTATCTTGATGGATTTCTGTTGATCAGCATATTCTTCATTGTCGCCTCTCCTTTTATTCTCATGTTAAAAACAAAAAAGACGGACGCCGCTACAATGAAAGCAGTGTCAGAGTCTGCTCACTAAAAAATCAGAACGTATTATGAAAAGTCTGAAACTCATACTTGCATTATCATTAATCATATCAGCGCAGGTTACTTTTGCACAGGACACCGATCCTGAGTTGAAAGCGTTGATTCAAAAGTCATTTGCTTTCTTTCCTCGTTTGAAAGAACTGGAACAGCAGGTGGCCATTGGCAATGCCAGAGAAGATATTACAAGAGCCAACTATCGTCCTGTAGTGACTGGTAATGCAACCTACAGTTATCTCAATCCGGTATCAATTATTAATATCCCTACCGGTCCGGGAACAGTTCAGGAAATTCAAACTCAGCCTTACGGAAATCAAAATGGTAATATTGCCGTCAATCAATTGCTCTATGATTTCGGGCGGGCAAAACACAGTCTGGGTAAATCAAAAATTGATATTCTGATTGCTCAGGATAATCTGGAACTGAACAAGGCAACACTTGCTTCTCAGGTTGCAGGCACTTATTACAGCATCATTTACCTGGAACAATCCATTGCCGTTCAGGATTCTGTCATTCAATATTTTACAGAGTACAAAAGGCTTATTGATAATAAGATCAAACGTGGTGATGCGCTGGAATTCGATGCTCTCACGGCTCAATCAAATATTGATCAGGCCGGAAACAGAAAAGTAGATCTTCAAAATCAATTGCAGCGTCAGTATAATCTCCTCGCCTATACAACTGGTGAAGGAAACGCAACCATCGTTACAAATACAAAGCTTGACTTCTTATTAGGAGCAACATCAGAAGATTCTTTAATGTCAATTGCAAAACTGAATAACAAGGAAATTCTCCTAAGCAAAAAAAGAATCATGTCTGCTGAAGAAGATCTGGCGTTGAATCGCAAGAATTTTATGCCCCTATTAAATCTGAATGGCTCTGTTGGTTTTAAGAACGGATACCAGCCTGATATTTCACAAACACGCTTTAACTATCTGATAGGTGCCGGGCTTTCAATCCCAATTTACAATGGAAATCGTAATCGCAGTCAGGTTAAAATTTCACAAAGCACCTTACTATCAAATCAGTTTGCGGCCAGTTCTACAGAGTCAGCAGTTAAACGTGACATGGGTCAGGCATTAGCGGATGTCCAGGCAAGTACTGACCGGTTGAAGAATACTGAAAGTCAGATTGCACAAGCAAGCCGTGCCTTACAGCTCGCAAAATCGAGATTCAGAAATGGAACCATTACTTATGTTGAGTTATTGAATTCCCAGACCAATCTTCATCAGGCAGTATTGTTCAAATTGCAATACACTTATCAATTGACGTTGGCAAAAGTTGAACTGGCAAGATTGATGGGAATTACTTACTGGTAATTTCTCCTCCTACAAAGGGATTTCATTTTATTAATTAAGGCAGCTATCGTATTGATATTCCAGCTGCCCATGTAATCCTCATTTGCACTAATGGGGAATAGATTTATCTTTCACGCCAAAATCGCCTCAAAGGGGCAGTCGTCCCTTCACACATGAGGTTTTAAACCAATAATCCACACATGAAAAAAATCAGTATCATTCAGATTGTTTTTCTGCTTGGGTTTGGCACCGCCGTGATGGCACAAACCAAACTGGTAGAAAAAGTAACGCAAAAGGGAAATGAGATCGTAATTCCCTATGAAAAGTATGTTTTACCTAATGGACTTACATTAGTTGTAACAGAAGATCATAGTGATCCCGTAGTTCACGTAGACATCACATATCATGTGGGCTCTGCACGTGAAGAGATCGGAAAATCAGGATTTGCTCACTTCTTTGAACACATGATGTTTCAGGGAAGCGATAACGTGGGTGATGAACAACATTTCAAAATCATAACAGAGTCCGGCGGAACTTTGAACGGTTCTACCAGCCGCGACCGCACCAACTACTATGAAACAGTTCCAAGCAACCAGCTTGAAAAAATGCTTTGGCTTGAAGCTGATCGCATGGGTTTTCTTTTGGATGCCGTTACACAGAAGAAATTTGAAATTCAGCGCGAGACTGTAAAGAATGAACGTGGCCAGAATTATGACAATCGTCCTTATGGATTGGCTGGCGAAATGACTTCAAAAGCACTTTATCCTTATGGTCATCCTTACTCCTGGCTGACCATCGGATACATTGAAGATCTGAATCGTGTCAATGTAAATGACCTGAAGAATTTCTTCCTCCGTTGGTATGGACCTAACAACGCTACACTTACCATTGGTGGTGATGTAAAAACTGCCGATGTTGTTAAGCTAACCGAAAAATACTTTGGTTCTATTCCTCGTGGACCAGAAGTTAAGAACATGAAGTTGGCCGCACCGGTTCTTGAAGCTGATCGCTACGTAACGCTGGTTGATAACTATGCAAGACTTCCACAACTTTCATACACATTCCCAACTGTTCCAAGCTATCACCCTGATGAAGCAGCATTGGATTGTCTTGCCGAAGTAATCGGTCAGGGAAAAAATTCTGTGTTCTATCAGCAAATCGTTAAGGATCAGAAGGCCTTGAATGCCAATGCTTTCAATCAGACAAGTGAGCTTTCAGGAGAATTCCGCATGGGCATCACTCCTGCTCCGGGAGTATCTCTTGCCTCTTCTAAAAAGTTGTTGGATGACGCTCTTAAGGCATTTGAAGCACGTGGTGTTACAGATGATGATATCGAAAAATTCAAAGGATCTGTTGAGTCACAATTCATTAATGGATTACAGAGCGTTGCAGGAAAAGCTACACAGCTTGCAGCATACCAGACTTACACAGGAAATCCAAACATGATCGGTGTCGAGCTTGCAAGCTATGCCAATGTGAAGAAAGAAGATGTAATGCGTGTGTATAATCAGTACATCAAAGGAAAGCCGGCCGTTATCCTCAGCATCGTGATTAAAGGGCAGGAAGCAAACGTTGCCGCACCAGCAAACTACACCGTTAATAGTGCGAATTATATGGCTCCCGATTATGGTTATTCAGGCCTCTTATATTCCAAACCAAAAGATTCTTTCAGTCGCAAGGATATGCCTGCTTCAGGTGGAAATCCTGTTGTGAAGGTTCCTGCTTTCTGGAAGAAAACATTGGACAATGGCATAAATGTAATTGGCACTGAGAGCAATGAGCTTCCTCTTGTGACGATTTCTATTTCATTGGCTGGCGGACATTTACTTGAAGCACAGGATACATCAAGAGTTGGATTGGCTAGAATCTTCGCCATCATGATGAATGAGGACACCAAAACCCATACTGCTGAACAGATCCAGTTTGAATTGCAAAAGCTGGGAAGTTCTGTCAACATCAATAGCGAACTTGATGCCATTACCATCAATGTACAGACGCTCAAGAAGAATGTAGACAAGACATTACAGCTAGTAGAGGAGAGAATTTTAGCTCCTAAGTTCACGCAGGAAGCATTCAGCAGAATTCAGAAACAAACTATGGAAGGATTTAAGCAGAGAAAATCACAACCTGCTGTTATCGCATCCGATGTGTTCTCAAAATTGAATTACGGAAGTGCCAATATACTAGGTATGCCAGATGTTGGTACTGAGTACACTGTGAAGAATCTTACGCTAAAAGATGTTGAGCTTTACTACGATAAATTCATCTCTTCAAAAGGAGCAAAAGTTGTAGTGGTGGGTAACATCACTCAGGCTGAGATCGTTGGTAAGTTGAGCTTTTTGACAAAGCTTCCTTCCAAGGATATTCCAATGCCCGCTGTAGTAAGTGCACCAGTTATCGACAAGAACCGCATTTATCTCATTGACGTCCCTAAGGCTGCTCAGACAGAATTCAGGGTAGGATATGTAACAGGACTGAAGTATGATGCCACTGGTGATTATTACCGCGCTATCCTGATGAATTATCCTCTAGGAGGTGCTTTTAACAGCCGTGTGAACATCAATCTTCGTGAAGACAAGGGTTGGACATATGGTGCACGTGCCGGGTTCACAGCCGACAAATATGCCGGATCCTATTCTTTTAGCTCAGGTATTCGTGCCAATGCAACGGACAGTGCTTTGGTAGAGGTCATGAAGGAGTTAAACAATTATGCAAAGAATGGCATTTCAGATGATGAGCTGAAGTTCACAAAAAGTGCTTTGGGTCAAAGCGATGCGTTGAGATATGAAACCGGTTTCCAAAAAGCTGGCTTCATCAAACGCATTCAGGACTATAATCTACCTTCTGACTTCGTTGACCAGCAGAACAAGATTCTTGCTTCTATGACAAAAGCAGAAGTGAATAAGAATGCTTCGAAGTGGATCAAGGCTGAGAAGATGAATATTCTTCTCGTAGGTGATAAGGCAAAGATCCTTCCAGGTCTTCAGAAGCTTGGATATGAGATCATCGAACTGGATGTTAATGGTAAGGTGAAAGGTGCTGCTGAAGTCAAGCTTCCTCAGCCAAAATAGAATTTGAGTTTTTGATCAATAAAAAATCCACCCTGATAACGGGGTGGATTTTTTTGTTTCAGTGCAGTCCTAATCTTTCAATATTCTCATTTCAACGCGTCGGTTGAGAGCACGCGCTTCGGGAGTATTTGCATTTAAAATAGGTTTCGTTCCACCAAAAGCTTTGGTCTTTACTCGATCCTTGGCAACGCCTTTTGAGACAATGTATTTCTTAACATTGTCAACACGTTCCTGTGAAAGTTCCATATTCTTCTTGGGATTACCCTGATTGTCTGTATGCCCTTCCAGTTGGATCTCCAGTTTGGAATTGTCTTTCATCATGACCACCACTTCATCAAGGCCTGGAAACGACTTAGGATTAATGATTGCCTTACCCTGTTCAAAGATTAGATGATCCAATACAATTGTCTCACCCTTCTTGGTCAGCACAATGTCGCGGACTACATTATTATTTAAATCAATATCCTTTGGATCAACGAGCGCTGTACCAGAGATATATCCCTCTGCGTCAGCAGTGATCTGATATTTGGATGATCCGAAGATTGGAAAAGAGAAGGTACTATCATTGAAACGACCTGTCAGACTTCCTGTTGGATAGCTTTTGTAAAATATCTTCGCCTTGATTCCCTTCTTTGTGATTGCATCCATGATCTTGCCCCTGGCGGTGATCTCCTTTTGCTGAGCTGAGACGCTGAATGAAATGACTGATATAAGAATGATCGGGAAAAGCTTCATAGTGTTGGGTCTATGAAATCAAAAGTAGCAAATTTTGGGCCGGTGGTCAGAGCTGAAAAGCGTTGATGGAAGAAACGATAATGAAAAGCCCACGATTCATAACCGTGGGCTTGTATATATTTTGATTAAATGATCAAAGATCCAACTCAATCGTCTGGCCTGCAGTGAAAACACCCGACTTGCTTTCCTTAGGTGTCTTAGGCTTCAGGGGTTTCTGAATCTTTACTTCTTTTTCATCTTTTTCTGGCTTTTCCCCGAAGAGGCTTGCTTGCTCCGGCTTTTGCTTTTTTGGCTGGCTTTGATCCCTTGGCTGGAGCTTTTGCGCTGGTTTTTTTGGCTGGGCGAAGAGGTCCGGCTGACTTTCCTTTTCGCTGGCTGGATCTGTTTCCGATTTTTTTTTTGACGACTGAGAATCCTTTCCGGATTCAGTCGCCACCAACTCATTGTCGTCGTCTCCTTCTTCGAGACCAGAATCTTCCGGATCCTCAACCGGTCTCACTTTAGTAACCTTATGCTGAGAAAGTCGGTTGCCGAGTGCCTTCCAACCTTTAACATCAATGATGTCTTCAAGGTTAACTACCTCAGTTTCTTTGTCTTTACCTTTTCCCTTCACAAGCTCAACTTCTATCTCAGGAGAGTCAGAAGTGGTAACAAACTCCAATCGCGAACCGATGCCTTCAGAGATAAATCCAAACTCTTTATCGGTTGTATTGGTCTCAATCTGGAAGCGCTTTACAAAATACTGCTTGCTCTCTCCATCAATGTATACTGCTGATATTGCTTTCTTAGGATTAAGCTTCTCAACAAGGATGGTCTTCTCTGGCTCATAGCGGTTGCTGAGATCATATGAAGTGATCTTGTACGATCCACTCTTGGTAATCGCCAGTATCTGATCATCTCCGTCAAATTTCCCAACATGCTTGCCACGCTTTTCCTTATTCAGTCTGCCAGAGGCCTCATCGAACCAAAGATCAAGCCCACTGAGCGTTGAACCTTTTGCCTCCTTGAAGTCTACCTTGCGAACAGGATATTTAGTGATGGTATTCCCCCTCGCTCCACGTCCCTTGATCTCAAGCTCTGAGAAGTCAAAATCAAAGACCTTCTTGCGCGCTGTACTCGATTGGCTAAGTTTCACCTCCACGACTTCAGCATCTCCATTTGGATTGGCGCTGAGGTACTGGACTTTGCTGTTAGGATTACCCTGATCCAGGTTGTATTCCTTATCCCGGATGATGGCTGGCATGGAGAATCTCTTGGCGAATGCTTTCCCGCTCTTGCCATCGCTGTAGATAAGGTTATAGACCATGCGTTCGTCACCTTTTTTCCAGATTCCAACGTACATAATATCCTTACCCATGTAAACTTTCTCTGAAATACGCTTCACAACGGCCTTGCCGTCTCTGCGGATTGCAATGATGTCATCAAGCTCCGAACAGTCGGCGATGAACTCATCACGCTTCAATCCCCACCCAATAAAGCCGTCTTCACGGTTCACATAGAGCTTCTGATTGTTTGCGATTACGTCGGTGGCTGTTACAGACTGGAAGCTCTTTATCTCGGTCTTCCGCTCGCGTCCTTTACCGTACTTATCCAGGAGATTCTGGTAGTAAGCGATCGCAAATTCCGTAAGGTGCTTCAGGTTATGAATAACCTGCTTTAATTCCTTTTCGAGATCTTTCAGAAGCTCATCCGCCTTGAAGGCATCGTACTTGGAAATACGCTTGATTCTGATCTCCAGAAGACGAAGGATATCATCGCGTGTGATCTCACGGTAAAACTGCTTCTTGAATGGCTTTAAACCCTTATCGACCGTCTTGATAACATCTTCAAATGTTTCGCATTGCTCGATATCACGGTAGATCCTGTTCTCAATAAATATTTTCTCAAGAGAAGAGAAGAGGATTTTCTCCATCAACTCTGCCTTTCGTATCTCCAGTTCCTGCTTAAGGAGCCTTACAGTGTGCTCAGTGTTATATTTAAGAATATCACTGACCTTCATGAACATTGGCTTGTCCTTGACGATCACACACGCATTCGGCGAAATAGAAACTTCACAATCTGTGAAAGCATACAAAGCATCAATTGCAATTTCAGGTGACAGGCCAGGCTGAAGATGGATCATGATCTCAACATCCTTGGCTGTATTATCAACCACCTGTTTGACCTTGATCTTTCCTTTTTCACTTGCCTTGACGATAGATTCCATCAAAGAAGTGGTAGTAGTTCCGAAAGGTATCTCCTTGATAACCAGGGCCTTTTTATCAAGTATTTCAATCTTAGCCCTTACCTTGATTTTACCTCCACGCAATCCCTGATCGTATTCAGAAAAATCTGCAATACCACCTGTAAGAAAGTCCGGATAAATCTTGGCGCTCTTTCCTTTCAAAATATCAATAGATGCCTTTATCAACTCACAGAAATTGTGAGGGAGGATCTTTGTAGACAATCCAACAGCAATACCCTCTACTCCCTGCGCTAACAAGAGCGGGAATTTTACAGGCAAAGTCACTGGCTCTTTCTTCCGACCGTCGTATGACAATTGCCACTCTGTAGTTTGTGGATTGTAGACAACATCCAATGCGAATTTGGATGGGCGTGCTTCGATATAACGAGGTGCAGCAGCGCTATCACCAGTTCGAACATCACCCCAGTTACCCTGGGTATCAATTAAAAGATCTTTCTGGCCAATGTTGACGATGGCTTCTCCAATAGCAGCATCACCATGAGGGTGATATTGCATCGTATTTCCAATGACGTTTGCCACCTTATTAAAGCGACCGTCATCCATTTCCTTCAGTGAATGTGCAATTCTACGCTGCACTGGTTTCAATCCATCTTCGATGCGGGGAACAGCGCGCTCCAGGATCACATACGATGCGTAATCGAGAAACCAGTTTTCGTAAAGACCATCGATGGAGATGAGCTCGTGAACAACGTCTTCACTCTTTTCGCTACCCTTTGCTTTTGAAGCTTTCTTCTTACTCATATTAAGTTCTGACTCTTTATATTACTTCCAATTGTTATTTGTTGCCCTCTGACTATGCCTCTTCTTCCACTACTGGCATGGCTTCTTCCTTCACCTGATCCATTTCAATCCGAAGGTTTTCAATAATAAAATCCTGTCGATCCGGAGTGTTCTTACCCATGTAGAATTCCAACGTCTTGATCAGGTGTTTCTCTTTATCAATTCTTACCGGCTGCAAACGGATTTCATCACCAATAAAATTCCCAAATTCTTCCGGAGATATCTCTCCCAATCCTTTGAAGCGTGTTATCTCAGGTTTGTTTCCAAGTTTGGAGACAGCAGCCTGTTTTTCTTCCTCGCTGTAGCAATAGATTGTTTCCTTTTTGTTGCGTACACGGAATAATGGAGTTTCCAGAATATAAACATGACCTGCTTTTACCAGATCGGGGAAGAATTGAAGGAAGAACGTCATCAGCAGAAGACGTATGTGCATGCCGTCAACGTCAGCATCGGTTGCAACAATCACTTTATTATAGCGAAGTCCATCCATGCCATCCTCAATGTTCAGGGCGTGCTGGAGGAGGTTGAATTCCTCATTCTCATACACAACCTTTTTAGTGAGTCCAAAGCAGTTCAGAGGCTTTCCACGCAAGCTGAATACTGCCTGTGTCTCCACATCTCTTGATTTGGTGATCGATCCGCTGGCAGAATCTCCCTCAGTAATAAAGACCACTGATTCTGCACCCTTCTCCCCTTTTTCATCATCAAAATGAAACCTGCAATCGCGAAGTTTCTTGTTGTGAAGATTTGCCTTTTTGGCACGTTCATTGGCAAGCTTCTTAATACCTGCTATTTCCTTGCGCTCACGTTCTGACTGAAGAATCCGCTTTTGCATTGCCTCCGCGATCTTCGGATTTTTATTGAGGTAGATCTCAAGTTCTTTCGCTACAAAGTCGCCGACAAAGTTCTTGACAGTAGCCCCATCAGGTGCCATATAGATAGAACCAAGCTTTGTCTTGGTCTGTGATTCAAACACGGGTTCCTGTACACGAACCGCAATGGCTGCTACAACGCTTGCGCGAATATCGGCTGCATCATAATCCTTCTTGAAATAGTCACGCACACCACGGATCATTCCTTCACGGAAAGCTGCAAGGTGAGTTCCGCCCTGTGTTGTATTCTGACCATTGACAAAAGAGTAATATTCTTCTCCGTACTGATTGCCATGCGTCAGTGCAACTTCAATGTCATCCCCTTTGAAATGAATAATTGGATATTGAATTTCTTCAGCGTCTGACTTGGCTTTTAACAGGTCAAGAAGCCCATCTTTTGAAAAGAATTTCTGACCGTTGTAATTGATTGTAAGGCCTGCGTTGAGGAATGCATAATTCCACATCAGGTCATCGAGGTATTCAAAGATGAAGTGATAGTTTTTGAACATCGTTCCATCTGGCTCAAACTCTACCAGAGTACCGTTGCGATCGCTGGTTTTTGAAAGCTTGCTGTCATTGGTAAGAACACCTTTCTTGAACTCGGCTAATTTTGTCTGACCTTCACGATACGCCTGAACTTTGAAATAGCTTGACAATGCGTTCACAGCTTTGGTACCCACCCCATTCAAACCCACTGATTTCTGGAATGCCCCTGAATCGTACTTTGCGCCTGTATTGATCTTGGAAACAACATCAACAACTTTACCGAGAGGAATACCCCGGCCGTAATCACGAACGACTACTTTCTGATCGGTAATCTTGACATCGATGCTTTTTCCATAGCCCATCATGTGCTCATCGATGCAATTATCCATTACCTCTTTTACAAGGACATAGATACCGTCGTCTTTTGCGGAGCCATCTCCCAGTTTACCGATATACATTCCGGGACGAAGCCGGATATGCTCTCTCCAATCGAGTGACCTGATGCTCGATTCATTATAATCACTACTTTCCTTCGCCATTCAACTTCAGTGGTTAAAATAAAATTATAAGGTTATGATCGCTGCACAGAGACTAAAAAGTAAAGCTGATCAGATCAGTTTATTACAGTTAAAAAAATTCAGTGTGCTGCTTATCAACTCAAGAACGAAAATTTTAAAACGATTTCAATACATGATTTAATCTTTTCAACTACAAATCTTCGCGAAATGACCATGTTTAACTTATTGACAATCAAGTGATAATACTGGTTTTATCCAATCGACTGTTTACTCGTAAATCTTTGTGAAAGTGAATAGATGGGCCACAGAAAGGACCAAATCACTACCAACGCAAGACTGCCATAAATGATATAGCCAATGCTGTTATAGTTGAATCGCTCCTGGCTATTGTAGGCATTCAGAAATTGCAGGGTGACGATGAGGAATAAATTCAGGAAGGCGATGAGTCCATGGAACCATGCTTTGAAATAGTCCCCTTTCTTCAAATACAACTTCGGTATGATAAAGACCATTCCATTAATGACGGCCATCAATCCCAGCATTGCATAGAAAAGACCTTCTCTGGAAATGGAATAAGTATTGCCTTCTGACAGGGATATCTCTTCAGGATAGGAAGCATAATTATACATGAACATACCCACTGTCGTTAGCAGGGACAAAAGCCAAACCCCTTTAAATATCTTCCCAATCATATATTATCTTACAAGGCCGCAAGTTAATAGTTTCATCCTTACAACTTTGTTTTCGGGCTTCCCGATCGTTCAATTTTTTTTGAACTAATTTTACGCCAAACCGGAGCATTCTAAATTTGATCCGCTATGAATATTAATCCGATTATCTTGTCCATCCCCATCTTCTTTATCCTTATTGGGATAGAATTGGTCGTGGAAAGGTTTTCACATAAGAAGCTTTACAGCATGCCTGATTCCGTAGCAAACATCAGCTGTGGAATTACCTCTCAGTTATCCGGTTTGTTTATGCGCGTACTCGCCATCGGTGTATATGAAATAGTGTATGCGAATTTCGCTCTCTTCACCATGGAGAAAACCTGGCTCTACTGGCTCGGACTTTTCCTGCTGACAGACCTAACGTACTACTGGGCACACCGAATGAGTCATGAGGTGAATCTCTTCTGGGGTGGTCACGTTGTTCATCATCAAAGTGAGGAGTACAACCTTTCCGTAGCTCTTCGGCAAAGCAGCTTTCAGGTAGTCTGGACTTTTGCGTTCAGTCTTCCGATCGCGATCATTGGATTCGATACGACGGATTTCATTCTGATCTCTGCTTTAAACACTCTTTATCAGTTCTGGATTCATACAGAAGCCATTAAAAAGATGGGATGGTTTGAATACATTTTCAATACTCCCTCCCATCACCGTGTTCATCATGGAAGAAATCCAAAATATATCGATAAGAACCATGCAGGATCTTTGATCATCTGGGACAAGATGTTTGGAACCTTTCAGGCAGAAGAAGAACAACCTGTGTATGGTATCACAAAACCTATCAATAGCTGGAATCCTATCTGGGCAAACTTTGATCATTATGCCAGCATGGCAACAGATCTGAAAATGATCACTTCCTGGAAGGATAAGTTTAAATACCTGTTCAAAAAACCAGGCTGGCTTCCTGAGAATCTTGGAGGTTATCGTCCTGCTCCATCAATCGACATGGAACGGTACAAGAAGTATCGTACACCTGCTCCTATCTCGTTAAATTATTATGTTCTTTTTCAATACGTAGTATGTCTGATCGGAACTTCTCTCTTTCTCTTTAACCAGCCAAAATTTTCGATGCCGGAAAAGGCAATCATTGCTGCGATGATCTCCCTCGTGGTGGTTAATTGCGGAGTTCTCTTTGAAAACAAGAGTTGGGTAAAAATCGCCGAATGGATCCGCATCCTTTCCTATCCCGCCATCCTCATCATTCTGACTTTTATCAATCAATGGACTTTTAATTATATTCTGATTGCAGTAGGCTACCTGATCATTTCGGCTGCCTGGTTCTATTCTGTATCCAAAAAACTTCATGTCGCAAAAGCTCTATAGTATCCTTCTTATCCTTATTCTATTTTCATGTGGTAAAGATCTGCCAAAGCTTGAAGGGATGGATCTTGATAAATGGAAGAATGACAAGAACGCTTGTCTCGGGGATCGCAAAGAAATGGAGGCAGCCCTTCAAACTGAGAAAACAAAGTTGAAGGGCCTTTCAGAAATGGACATCATCAAACTGCTTGGAAAACCTGATGGCAATGAACTCTCAGAACGCAATCAGAAATTCTACATGTATTATATCAACGCAAGCCCTGCCTGCTCCCTGGCTGACTCTTCTGCAAGAAAGTTGATTCTCCGCTTTAATGCTATGGGCTATGCCCAGTTGACTTCTATCGAGTAATTAGTAACCTAGCTTGTCAATGCATTCTTTGGGATAGGCTGCATGTTTTGCCTTGCTTTCCATGCATAGCTTCGAAGCAAATTAACTTTATCATCCTGCTTGCTATAATCCAGAGGATAGATCAGGGATGGCATGAAAAATATTTCGTTTCCCGATTGGATCATGTCATAGAGTTCTATTTTATAAACACCCGTAAGACTTTTAATCTCAACTTTTTTAATATTCTCAAGAGGCACTATGATCTCATAATCAGGCTGCGTGACATAAAGAAACTCCTGATCGAACTCTACAGCTTTTACACCCAGATAAAGCTTCCATAATCTGTAAATAATAAGACCCGGAAGCCATAGGTTAATAAGATCAAGGGGAAAGGAACTTCGATGGAATGTTCTAAAAATAACAAAAGCTCCAAATGCAGTCATCAATATGATCAGTATCAATAGCCACACTTTGTATAGCTTCACTTTCCCGAAAGAGATGAACGTTATTTTTTGAGCGGCCTTCGACGGCATGAATTCACGTTTATATTTGTAAAGCTAAACTCAAAATCTTAATGAAAAACATCGCTGTAATTGGTTCTGGCACAATGGGCAATGGAATCGCTCATGTTTTTGCTCAGCATGGGTATAGAGTAGCATTAATTGATATCTCAGAAGATTCGCTTAAAAAGGCGATAGCGACTATTGAAAGGAATCTGGGGAGACAGGTGGAGAAGGGTTCTCTTACTTCCGAGGTACGAGATCAGGCAATTAAAAATATCACTACCACTACGTTCCTTAAAGAAGGCGTAAAAGATGCTGAACTTGTCATTGAAGTAGCAACGGAAAATACAGAGTTAAAGCTTAAAATATTCCGTGAGATTGACGAGAGCACCAAACCAGGTACAATCCTGGCGAGCAACACCTCCTCTATCTCAATTACCAGAATAGCTTCAGTCACCAAAAGTCCGGATAAGGTAATTGGTATGCATTTCATGAACCCGGTACCAATCATGAAGCTCGTGGAGGTTATCCGGGGATACAGCACCAGCGATGAGGTGACAAAGACCATCATGGATCTTTCTGTTTCATTGGGGAAAGTTCCTGTTGAGGTAAATGACTATCCTGGATTTGTTGCCAACCGTATTCTAATGCCCATGATCAATGAAGCGATCTATTCACTGTACGAGGGTGTTGCTGGTGTGGAAGAGATTGATACTGTGATGAAGCTGGGCATGGCCCATCCGATGGGACCTCTTCAGCTCGCCGACTTTATAGGATTGGATATTTGCCTTTCAATTCTGAACGTATTGCATTCAGGTTTTGGGAATCCTAAGTACAGTCCATGCCCATTGCTTGTTAACATGGTACAGGCCGGACACAAGGGTGTTAAATCCGGCAGCGGATTCTATAAATATTCTCCCGGAAGTAAGGAGTTGGTGGTAGCAGAAAGGTTTAAGAAATAGCTGCCAATATCATTTCTTAAGCAAGTCCCTTATCTCTGTCAGCAATACAACATCGGCGGGTGGTGGAGCAGGTACTGCAGGCGCCGCCTCTTGTTTCTTTTTAGCACTATTAGCAGCTTTTACAATCAGGAACAATACAAAGGCGATAATTACAAAGTTCAGAACAGCCGAAATGAAGCTTCCGTACTTTACTGTACCCATCACTGTCAGGTCTTCCAGACGCGTCAGGTGAGCAGCTTCAAGAGCCGGTTTCAGCAAAAGTGGTGTTATAACGTTTTCGATAAGTGAGGTCACAATACTATTGAAAGCAGCTCCGATAATAACTCCGACGGCCAAATCAATAACATTGCCTCTAAATACAAAAGCTTTGAATTCTTTAAGCATGGTCGCAGGTTTAGGGTTTTGTTTAGAATAGGCTAAAATATTACATCGCTCATTGGATTACAATGCCTTTAATGCAATTTTAAACGCAAAGCGCTGAAAACGTGGAAGGTGACTTATTCTTAAAGACAATTATTGAAGATCCTGACGGAATGATCGTCTTTTCATTGGATCACAATTATTGCTACACTTTTTTCTCAGCCTCCTATTCCATACTTATGCAGGCAAGGTATGGCACTAAAATTCAAATAGGTGAAAGGCCACCTGAACTTATCAAAGACCCAGGTTCCATTCAAAAGTTTCGAGATGTATTCACAAGAATTGCCAAAGGCGAGACATTTACATTAGAGGAAGAGTTTATCAACGCTTCCCTCTCCTTCACGTTTTTCCAGGTGCATTATTGTCCCATCAAAAACACTCAGGGAAAAATTGATGGTTGCTCTGCCTACATGATTGATGTAACTCCTGCACGCACTGCCTTTCGGAAACAGTCAGAAGCAGAAAGTAATTACGAGATGCTGATGACCAACACGCGGGATGCTGTTTTCGTCATGCATGCAGAAGGACCTGATGAAGGTAAGATCGTTTCTGCCAATGAATCCGCAGCTTTAATGCATGGATATGATCACCATGAATTCGTAGGACTCAATATAAAGGACATCGATTCTCCCGAGGATCGTGAGCGGTTTGATGGTCGTATGAAAGATCTGCTTCATGGTGAGAAACTATCGTTCGAGGTTGTTCATAAGAAAAAGGATGGGTCACTTTTCTCGCTGGAGGTCATCACATGGCTGATCACAGTTAATAATGAAAAGTTCACAATGTCCATCAATCGGGACATTACTGAGCAAAGGGAAATCATTGAAGCCGTTCGTGAACGTGAAAAGTTTATTGAGAGTATTGCCAACTCATCACCGGATATCATTTACGTTTTTGATTTTATTGAAAGAAAAAACATCTACAGCAACCGACTTATGGCTGCAGCACTTGGATTTTCTGCAGAAGAAATAGCGAAGGCAAGCAATTCTGCTTTCAGCGGTTTGCTCCATCCGGAAGATCTTGAAATGCTTTCCGCTAAACTTTTACGCTGGGAAAATGCAACGGATACAGATGTAATTGAAACAGAATTCAGAATGAAAAACCATGCCGGCGAATGGCGATGGTTCCTTGCAAGAGATACTGTATTCAAAAGAGATAAAAACGGGAAAGTCATTCAAACAGTAGGAACTGCTCAGGATCGTACAGAAAGTAAGAAGGCACAGATCGATCTGAAGCAAAGTGAAGAACGATTCCAGAGACTGCAGGAGGCATCCTTCGGCGGGATTGGTATTCACGACATGGGTAAAATGATCGATGCCAATCAGGGTCTGGCCAACATGACGGGGTATTCTATTGAAGAACTCATGGGAATGGATGGTTTATTACTCGTTGCCTCAGAATACCGCGAACATGTTACCCAGAAAATACGTACAGGCTATGAGTTGCCTTATGATGTTATCGGTTTGAAGAAAGACGGAACACGGTATCACCTGGAAATCCAGGCTAAGAATATCCCATTTCAAAACAGAATGGTGAGGGTCACTGAATTCAGAGATATCTCGGAAAGGAAACTGATCGAACAATCTATCCGTGAACAAAATATCCGATTGGGAGACATTGCTGATAACCTGACGCGAAAGAATGAACAGCTGGAGGAATTCACACAGATCGTTTCACATAATCTTAGAGCACCTGTTGGCAACATTGTCACTCTCCTTTCTCTTTATGATTCAGCAGATTCAGAAGAGCGCGATGAATATCTCAAGCATCTTAAGAATTCAAGCAATCTCTTACTGGGAACTCTCAATGAATTGAATGAGGTACTTAAGATCAAGCAGACCAAAAAAATAGAAAAACAAGATCTGGAATTCAAAGTGGTGTTTGAGAAAGTATGCCAGATGTTGAGTGCCAGAATCGGAGAGCTGAATGCTGAAATCTATTCTGATTTCACGGAAGTGCCTTATGTTCAGTATCCTAATATTTACCTCGAAAGCATCCTTTTGAACCTGCTAAGCAACGCTCTGAAATACCATTCACCGAACCGTAAGCCAGTCATCAATATATACACGCATCAAAAGGAAAAAAAGGTTATACTGCAAATGTCTGACAACGGACTAGGGATAAACCTTGATAAATACGGTCATCAGATATTTAAAATGAGAAAGACATTCCATAAACATCCTGAAAGCCGTGGACTGGGATTATTTCTTATAAAAAGCCAGATTGAATCAATGGGCGGAGAAATCAGCCTGACGAGTGAAGTTGACAAAGGGACTACTTTTTATATTAAACTTGTACAATGATCGAAAACTCTACACAACCAGTAATTGCTGTTATTGATGATGATTCTGTGTATCAGTTTACTGCTTCAAGAACATTGAAAGCAACGAAGCTGACCGATCAGATTTTACAGTTTCCAAATGGTCAAGAGGCACTCACTTTCCTTCATAACAATGCTACCGATCCAGGAAAACTTCCTGATATTATCTTTCTCGATATCAATATGCCGATCACAGACGGATGGATGTTTCTCGATGAGTTCAGAAAATCCAAAGACGAGTTTGCAAAGAAGATGAGAATATTCATGGTGAGTTCTTCGATCGATCCAAGAGATCTTAATCGCGCAAAGAGCAATCCTGAAGTTGAAGATTATGTAGAGAAGCCAATCAGCCTTAACAGATTCTCCGAATTACTCGGGCCTTCTGCAAAGGAAATTCTCTAGTTGACGGTCTTTAACTGATTCCGCAATCCGCGAAAGCTGATCAGCTCAAGTCCTGTAGATCCAATAAACATCTTTGCCTGGATCTTTACAGGAATCTTATTCATATCGTCTGATATCCAGCACAGGATTGAATCTTCGCCATCAAACATGGAATTGGCGGGCATCACTGGTCTGAGCTTATGACAACGGATCTTTCCTACTCTGGTATCAACAACGTCCTTTCCAACATAAATAATCTTGAGATTGTAGGCTGCGTCTTCCAGGAAACCGGAAAGAACAATAGTATCTCCTTTTATGACTTTGGCGAAATCAATTACACGAAGGTGTAAGAAACCTGCCACCAGATCTTTCGTGTTTTTAGGAACGTCAAAAGACTTGACATCATCTTTACCAGTATCTCTGTTCTTGACTTTTACTTCTACTTTATTCTTGGCATGGTCAAATGTCACCAGTTCATCACGGCGGTATTTGCCTTCCTTTAATTTACGATAAGCAACCTGTGTATTTAAAGAAGCCGTATCAATGTATGCGCCCCAGTTATCATCCACTTTGGAAATCCAGGAAATCCATCCGCTGGTCTCACCAAAAGCATCTACCTTATAACATGGGCGTGAGTTGATTTCATGGATTTTATTGTCAACACGGGTAATTCCTTTCCCAACCGTCATGAAGCCGAAGTTGACGCGATACTCCAGCTCTTCACCGGCACTGTAACTGTTGTTCTTTGTAACGGGAATAACCTTTTTCTGGGCAGCCAGAAAGCTGCTTAAGGCAACCATGGCCAGGAGAGACACTATCAGCTTCTTCATTTAACAAATTTAATCGAAGTAATGACTTCAAAGGCCATGCCATGAAACAGATTTGGAACGTTTTCCCTCAGATTACGCTGATTTAAAGCATGATATTCCTCCTGAATTATGCTGATATCTGATTATCCCTCAACGCATCATTTAAAGACGTCTTCTTATCAGTGCTTTCTTTTCGTTTGCCAATAATCAACGCACAGGGAACATGATATTCTCCGGAAGGAAAATTCTTTGGAATTGTTCCTGGAATCACAACCGATCTTTCCGGAACGAATGACTTGTATTCTACAGGAGAAGGTCCCGTTACATCAATAATTTTGGAACTTCCTGTCAACACTACATTGGCGCCAAGTACTGCTTCCTTTCCAACACGAACTCCTTCTACAACAATGCAGCGTGAGCCAACAAAAACATTATCCTCAATAATAACCGGTGCCGCCTGGATTGGCTCCAGAACACCGCCAATTCCTACACCACCGCTGAGATGAACATTCTTTCCTATCTGAGCGCAGCTTCCCACAGTCGCCCAAGTATCCACCATTGTTCCTTCATCTACATACGCGCCAATGTTCACATAAGATGGCATGAGAATCACACCCTTACTGATATAAGCACCGTGACGGGCAACCGCATGCGGCACCACCCTCACTCCTAGTTCTTTATAATTTCTTTTGAGTGGAATTTTATCATGAAACTCCAATGGCCCCACTTCAATAGTTTCCATTTGCTGAATAGGAAAGTAAAGTATGACGGCCTTCTTGATCCACTCATTTACATTCCACTGTCCATTGACCGGATCAGCAACCCTTATCCTGCCTTTATCCAACTGAGCAACCACTTCCCGTATCGCTTGCTGGGTTTCAGGAGTTTTTAATAATTCACGGTTATCCCAGGCTTTTTCAATTTGTTCGCGGAGTTCCATTTTAATCCTATTTTTAAATCGTGGCGCAAGAACGAAAAAAAAGGAGAATTGTCCTCGCTTCTATCCTTAAACCGGTAGATGATACACGCATGTTTGAGAAGATGGGGGTCACTTTGGCGAAAGAAGGCTCATACGACGTGATCATTATCGGATATCCGGCAGCCCACATTCCCTCTTATAATGGAATAAGATTTATTCCTCTGAAAACTTTTCCGCGACTAAGCTTCAAACGTCTCATGGCGAAGTGGGAAGTATTCAGAAAGGTTTGGAAGGTAAAACCGGATTCCCTGGTCATTACCACTCATGAATTACTATTCCCTGCCGTATTATTGAAGATACTTCTGAACATCTCTATCGTTTATGATGTGCGGGAGAACTACTACCGTAATATTCTGCACTCAGGAAGTTTCGGGTGGCTGATCCGCTGGCCACTGGCACTCGCCACCCGATTCAAAGAAAAGCTTCTCGCACCCTCTGTAGATTATTTCTTTCTTGCCGAACAGGGTTATGAAAAGGAATTCAAGTTCTATCGCAGCGGATGGAAGGTGATAGAGAACAAAGCCATCCTTTCTGATCATACCTTATATGAAAGGTCATCGAATCGTAAGCTGAACCTGTTATTCTCAGGGACGCTTTCCGAAAGCACCGGGGTATTTCAGGCGATTGAACTGGCCAAACAAATATACTTGTTGAATGATCAGGTACGTCTCACCATCATCGGATTGGCTTCAAAGAAATCAGAACAGGATAAGATTCAAAGTACCGTTCAGATGCATTCCTTTATCACACTGATTGGTGGTGATCGTTTGGTTTCTCATCATGAGATCGTTCAGCAGATAAAACAAGCCGATTTTGGAATCCTTGCCTACCCTTCCTCAAGTCACACCCTCAATTCACATCCAACCAAGCTCTATGAGTATCTCGGATATGGATTGCCAATCATTCTGAATTCCAAATGGCCCTGGATTGATCAGTATCTTAAATATCAACCCTTTGTTTTTACAGACTTCAATCATCCCGATTATCCACAGCTCCTGAATTCACTGATCACAGGCGAGTTTTATCCTGTAAAACCTTCAAACGTCAGTTGGGAGTCAGAAGAAGCCACATTTCTTGCTTCTCTGGGCAATTTATAGTCTAAAATATTTTTTAGACTAATCTAAACTTTTAACTTTGCCGATCGGTAAACCAATTATGCTCAGCCTCACAGAAGAGAATTACCTCAAAGCAGTTTATCACTTGTCGGATGGCGGCGCAAAAGCCGTAATGACCAATGAACTGGCGGAAGCAATGCAGACCAAGGCAGCGTCTGTTACTGACATGATCAAGAAGCTGTCAGTGAAAGAGCTGATCAGCTACGAGCGTTATTATGGAGTCAACATTACCACAAAGGGAAAGACGCAGGCATTGCAGATCATTCGCCGTCACCGCTTATGGGAAACATTCCTGGTTGAGAAGCTGGGATTCACCTGGGATGAAGTGCATGAAGTGGCAGAACAGCTTGAGCACATCCAATCCTCACGGCTCACAGACAAGCTTGACGAATATCTCGGGTTTCCGAAAGTAGATCCGCATGGAGATCCTATTCCTGATCAACAGGGAAAGATCAAGCTCCTTCCACAGATCGCTTTGGACCAATTAAAGACAGGTGTGAAAGCAGTCATCTGTTCTGTAAAAGACAGTGATCCTAACCTGCTCATCTATCTCGACAAGATTGGTGCAAAGCCAGGAAAGAAAATAGAAGTCGTAAGTCGTGAACCGTATGATGAATCCGTTGAGATCATCCTGGAGAAGAAGAAAATGTTTGTATCAAAAGAAGTTTCCAAAAATATATTGCTGACAGTAAAATTATGACGGATAGAAAATCATTGAGCGAGGTGAATGCCTCGATTGATTCAACTAACCGCAAAGGGTGGAGAAAGCTGCTGGCATTTTTAGGGCCTGCATATTTAGTTAGTGTCGGGTATATGGATCCAGGCAACTGGGCAACGGACATTGCTGGAGGAAGCAAATTCGGCTATTCATTGATATGGGTTCTCCTGATGTCCAACATCATGGCATTGCTGCTGCAAAGTCTGAGCGCACGTCTTGGAGTTGTCAGGCAGCTTGATCTCGCGCAGGCATCACGAAAGACGTATCATCCGGTCATCAATTTTATTTTATGGATTCTTGCGGAGATTGCCATTGCCGCATGCGATCTCGCAGAAGTGCTTGGAATGGCGATTGGCCTGAAGCTTCTTTTTGGAATTCCTTTGATCTGGGGAGTGTCGATCACCGTATTGGATACTTTGCTTTTGCTCTTGCTGCAAAGCTATGGCATGAGGAAAATAGAATTATTCATCATCAGTCTCGTGGCCATTATCGGTACCTCATTTCTGGTGGAGATGATCCTTGCAAAGCCTGATCTCGGTGAACTTGCGGTAGGATTCATTCCAACACTACCTGGTGATGGTGCATTGTATATCGCCATCGGAATTATCGGGGCAACAGTAATGCCGCACAATCTTTATCTCCACTCCTCTCTGGTGCAGACCCGTCGCATCGATCAAAGTGAAAAAGGAATCTGGTCTGCGATCAAATACAACTTCATCGACTCAGCAATTGCCCTGAACGCAGCATTCTTTGTAAATGCTGCAATATTAATACTGGCCGCCTCTACATTCTATAAAGCCGGTATGTTTGAAGTGGCGGATATTGAAGATGCACACAAGTTTCTTACACCATTGCTGGGAAGTGAGTGGGCTTCTATACTATTTGGTGTAGCATTGCTGGCAGCAGGTCAGAGTTCGACTATTACGGGTACCCTTGCCGGACAGATTGTAATGGAAGGTTACCTGAATCTTCGTATTGCAGCATGGCTACGCAGGCTGATCACGCGTATCATCGCGATTATCCCGGCATACATCGTCATCATTCTTTATGGAGAAAATGAAACGGGCACATTGCTTGTGTTTAGTCAGGTGGTGCTGAGCTTGCAGTTGGGTTTTGCCATCATTCCTTTGATTCACTTCAACAGTGATAAAGAGAAGATGGGAATTTTTGTGATCAAACCATGGCTGAAAGTTGCATCGTGGCTGATCGCAGGGATCATTATCTCTCTTAACATAAAATTAGTATCGGAAGAAATCATTGGATGGATGGACGCCGCAAAAGATAAAGCGTGGATCGTTTGGATTACTGCCGTCCCTGTTGCGCTTGCTGCCGGTGGATTATTACTTTACATTACCGCTAAGCCATTCTTTGAGAAGCGTGTGAAAGAGAAAGAGGTCAAAATTCCTCATGGCACCGCTGCTGTACTGGAAGATCTTGAGAAGCCGATCTATAAGAAGGTGGCAATCTGCATTGACTTCTCTTCAATCGACACACTGGCAATAAGAAGTGCCGTGGCACAGGGTGGAAAAGATGCAGACTACCTGCTGGTACACATTGTGGAGACAGCCGGCGCGATGGTGTATGGCAGTGAGATTGCCGATCGTGAATCCAAAGAAGATACAGCCGCACTGGAAGTTTATCTGAAGCAGTTGGAAGATCTCGGATATCGGGCGGTGATTAAGATCGGATATGGAAATCCAAGAAGGAGAATACCTGAGATGGTGAAAGAATTTGATTCAGATCTGCTGGTCATGGGTGCTCATGGTCATACGTTAATAAAAGACCTGATCTTTGGAACAACCCTGGATACGGTAAGACACAGGGTTTCAATACCAATGCTGATCGTTAGGGAAAAATAGTTGACGAAGGAAAGTGGCAATAAACAACAATCAATTTAGTGAAGTAATTGTAGCTCCTGCAACACCTCCGGGTGTAGGTGCGCTCGCGATCATACGATTGTCGGGAGACCAAGCGATTACCCTTACACAAAAAGTGTTTGTTGGAAAGAATCTTTCAGAACAGCTTTCCCATACTCTGCATCTTGGGCTGATCAAAGATGGTGAAGAGGTGATTGATGAAGTTGTCGTTTCGATCTTCAAAGCACCTAATTCATTCACGAAAGAGAATTCAATAGAGATATCCTGTCATGGATCGCAATTGATTGTTCAACGTATCATTACCGCACTGATCAAGAACGGAGCAACGCTTGCGGGCCCGGGTGAATTCACCAAACGAGCTTTCCTAAATGGCCGTTTTGATCTCACACAGGCGGAAGCAGTGGCAGATCTCATTAATTCAGAAACCGATAATGCCCGTCAGGCAGCATTGAATCAGATGCGCGGTGGATTCTCAAAAGAAATCCAAAAGCTTCGTGAAGAGTTGATTCACTTTGCATCGTTGATCGAACTGGAGCTCGACTTTGGTGAGGAAGATGTTGAGTTTGCAAAACGGGATGACCTGAGGAAGCTAATCTTCAGAATACAATCATTCATTGCTTCCCTCCTGACTTCCTTTCAGCAAGGAAATGTTATTAAGAATGGAGTGCCTACGGTGATTGCCGGCAAGCCCAATGCAGGCAAATCAACATTGCTGAATGCTTTATTGAAAGAAGAGAAAGCCATTGTCTCCGAGATCGCCGGAACAACGAGAGATGTCATTGAAGACGAAATGATTCTGGAGGGAGTTAACTTCCGTTTCATTGACACTGCTGGCTTGCGCGACACCACCGACACGATTGAAGCGATCGGTGTCAGTCGCACGAAAGAGCAATTGAAGAAGGCATCATTAGTGCTGTACCTGGTAGATCTTGGTAATACCAATCTCCATGAGATTCAGACTGAGCTTAAAGAGTTGGAGGAATTAACAGTACCGATTATTAAAGTCGGAAACAAAGTTGATAAGGCAGTTCCTGCCCTGCTACGCGAATTGGAAGCACAGGACTTCATTTTTATTTCTGCGACACACAAGACCAATCTCTCAAAACTTCGGGAGAAGATCCTTTCCAGATTTCATGTAGATCATGTAAAGCAAGGCGACGTGATCATTACAAATCTTCGTCATTATCAGAGTCTGACCGAAACAAATGAAGCACTTAACAGAGTGCTGACCGGCATGGATAAAGGTGTTACGGGCGACTTCATGGCGATGGATGTTAGGAATGCATTACACCATCTTGGGTTGATCACAGGACAAATATCGACAGAGGATCTGCTGGAGAATATTTTTAGCAGGTTTTGTATCGGCAAATAGGGCTCCTCAAAATCCCTAACAAAACACAATCAACTCTTTGTATTTCAATACGTTACAAAATTAAGCGTTCGGCTTGATTAGGCATTTGCCCTGCTTATTTGGGTACTTTATGCTAAGATTTTGCTACGCGTCGCAAAAGATTTTAAGCGCGTCGCAAAAAGTGAAGGAGCTGGTCAGCGGATGGCACTCCTGGGCACCTACAGACATATAAGGGCATAAACTGACACAGTCGAACGGTAACGAAAAATTGAAACATGAGCTCTAACATTTCACTTCAGAAAATCTGCGAAGAATGCGCGCAGCCCTTTATAGCCAAAACGCTTGTTACCCGCTTCTGCTCTCACCTCTGCAACCGCAGGCACAATAAGAAGAAAGCGACCAACCAACGACTCGCCATTAGCATTGCTCAGGAGATTAACATTTCCAGTCCAGCTGAAACAATGAAGGGAATCGGTAACGACTACCTCAAGCTCCCAGAGGCGGCCGCGATCATGCGGGTCAGCAGACGCACCTTGTTCCGGTTGATTTCAGAGAAGAAGCTCAAATCAAAAAAGGTCCTTGGGCGGACGATCATACTCAAAGAAGACATAAGAGCATTTTTTCAAATTCAATAATCTACTACCACTATGAAAAAGAAAAACGAAGGAGTCGGCAAATCAATCGTGAAACTAAAAAAGAGACTACTGTCCAATGGTAATTATTCTCTTTATCTGGAATGTTACTGGAAGGGCGAGCGAAACTACGAAACACTCAATCTCTATATCAGCAGTGAACCAGGCAGGACAACCGTAGAGCAGAACAAATCCACTCTCCTACTGGCCGATCAGATTCGTGCCCAGCGTGTTGTTGACCTTCAATCCGGAAAATATAAGCTGCAACAAACCAAGGAAAGTGGAAGCTTTATCGAATACTTCGAAGCAATGACGAAGGCACGATTAGGCAGCTATGGCAATTGGGGAAACTGGAAAGGCACACTCAATCATATCAGAACGTTTGCAAAAGGAAAGGATGTCCGATTTATGGATGTTGATGAACAATGGCTCGTTGCCTTTAAGAACTTCCTTTTAACAGAGAAACTAACGTCAGCAAAGACAAAACTTAGTCAAAACTCCTGCTATTCATACTACAACAAAGTGAAAGCATGCCTCAGACTTGCCTACGAAGAAAAGTATATCAATGAGAATCCCGCTGCACGGGTTCGGGGCTTTAAGCAAGGAGAAAGCAAACGTGAATTCCTGACCTGGGAAGAGATCCAGGCGATATCCAAAACGTCCTGTCGTATAAGGCTTTTGAAAGAGGCCTTTCTATTCAGTGTACTAACAGGTCTGCGGTGGTCGGATATTATGAAGCTAACGTGGGCTGAGATCAGAGGTAATGAGGTCGACGGATGGTTTCTTCAATACAAACAACAAAAGACGCAAACCCATGAAATTTTACCCATTACCAAACAAGCTCGACTCCTGCTAGGTCAAAAAGGAGATTTGAGTGAGCGGGTATTTCAAGGAGTAAAATATAGTGCCTACACGAATGTAGCACTCAATCAATGGATGATGAGTTCGGGAATTTACAGAAACATCACGTTTCATTGTGCCAGACATACACATGCAACACTGCTGTTATCTAGTGGTGTTGATATCTATACAGTTTCTAAGCTTCTTGGTCATAAACATATTCAGACTACTGAGATCTACACCAAAGTGACAAATATGAAGAAGAATGAAGCTATTGCGAAGATTCCCATTCTAGAGCTATAGTGTCAATACTACAGCAGAAGCACCAATTGTTGTGGCGGTACTGATGTGTTACTACTACTAGGTTCATGTAGAACGAAGTGATAAATAGAGAATGATGGAGGTCGGGAATAGATTAAGTCAATAATCTTAATTTCGACATATTAAGGTTAAAGGCTTAATGGAGTAAGTGTGATGCTGGAGATACGATAGAAGGAATACGGAGCAAAATACGTAAAGGAGAAACTAAGCGAACAAGCTAAATATGTGGTAGATTAAGTCAAAATACTTAATTTCATCATATTAAGGATATAGACTTAATTCAAATATCTGTATATTTAAATAAAAATATGACGAAATGAAACTGTTCGCAGTAATTAACGGAGATATCATCGGGTCAACTAAGCTAACTGAAGTAAGCAGAAGAAACTACATCAAATCGATAAAAAAACTATCGTCACAACTACTAAAACAGCAGAAGATCCTTGGCATTAAAGGTCAATTTGAAATATATCGAGGAGATAGCTTTCAGGGTGTAACGAGTAAGCCAGAGAAAGCCCTAAGGATACTACTATTATTACGAAGCTATTCCAGGATGATATCTATTAGCGATACTAGATCAAGACCTACTACGCTACCATTCGCGCGAGACATTACTGATATCCGTGTGTCAGTTGGGATTGGGGAGATTAACAAACTAGGCACAAATCTAATGGAATCAGATGGTGATGCTTTTCATAAGTCAGGCAGATTGATTGATTCCATGAAGAAATCGGGACTAAATCTAGCGATCGATACACCATGGCCTGAAATCAATGAAGAGTTCGCTGTATCATGGGGTCTACTAGATTCAATAGTGAGTAAGTGGTCCTCACATCAAGCAGAAGTAGTATATTACAGTCTACAGGGCAATTCTCAGGTAGACATAGCCTCTAAAGTAAAGGCAAGTCCACCAGCCATTAATCAACGATTAAAGAGTGCAAGTTGGCATACAATCGAAAAGATGCTGAACTATATAGAAAAGACCCTCCAAGACCAAGTAAAATCGACCAAATGAAACTCTTCAGCCCAGATCAGGCGATAGTATTGGTGCAATTACTTATTGCCCACTTCCTAGCAGACTTTGTATTACAGTCAACTGCATGGGTAAACGATAAGAAACAAAAGGGTCTTCTTTCGTGGGGATTTTACAAGCATCTCTTGGTAGTTGGAGTACTAACACTAATAGCAATTGGTTGGAGTAATGTCGGAATAGTAGTTCTCATTACGATAACACATGGCATAATTGACTACTGGAAATTCAAAGTCGACAACAATGGAACTCTAAAATATTTCATAATTGATCAATTATTGCACATTCTAATACTCATTATTTCGTGGCTATTAATTCTGAACGGCTGGAATCAATTTGCTGAATTTTTATGCAGTCTAAAATCATCATTTGACGCCCAGCTAATGATCTTTGCCTACATCTTTGTAATGTGGCCTGTCGGATACATTATAAAGTTTGCCACAAAAGATCTTATCACACAAACTAATACCGATAACATCAAGCGCGGAGGAATGGTTATAGGAATATTTGAGCGGATGATCATTTTAACATTCGTCCTGTTCGGTCAATATGAAGCGATCGGATTTCTAATAACCGGAAAATCAATACTGCGATTTGGAGATGGTCAAAAGAAAGAAACCGAATATGTCCTGGTTGGCACAATGATCAGCTATGCACTGGCGATCATTACCGGCGTTTTCGTCAATTTATTTCTGGAACGATAGACATCTTCACATAGAAATCTATAAGCCTACTTAAAATTAGGCCTGCTCAAGTGTTTGATCTCATCGTAAGTACTCACTTTACGCGACTGGACCCATTCTATCAGTTCAGCGCGCTTAAAGGTTATTTTCTTACCATGTTTGTAATGCGGGATAGATCGCTCGGAAGTCTTTTCATACAGCGTATTGACAGCAAGATTAAGGAAAGCAGCCGCCTCCTTTATATTGAGAAGCTCTTTATCGGTGTTAAAAATTCGCTCGTCCAACAGTATTTCTTTCAACGATTCTTTGAGCAAAGACTTGAATTCTTCTTTATCCAGCTGGTATAGAAATCTACTCATATTCGAAAATAATACGAGGTCTCAAGGCGAAAACACAAGTTTGCAAAACCTTGGTATAAATAATCACAGAAATTTTTTGGTAATTTTAGACAAGTCCCCCCTAAATCTTTGCAATTACATGAAAACCGCATTTTTTCTGCACTGCTTTAATTTCAACCTGAAAGATTGGTGGCTATCACTACACGAGCAAATTAAAACTTGGAATCTTGATTCCCAGTCCATCATTCAATATTCCGCCATCATTGCCGGCTTTATAAGCATAACTCTACCCATCGCGTTGGACATGATGGCAAAACACACCGAAGATTTCAAGGACAAGGAGATCTCAGAGATTTTTCCCAATCACTTTCTTTACCGCTTTCAGCTCTTTGCCAATCTTACAATCGTTTTTATGTCGATACTAATGATTGCCCTAAGGGTTGAAGGTATTTGGATATTGCTAATACTCTTTGCCGATGGATTCGCCATTATTATGTTCGTGAGGTTCCTGATCCTGATTCAATCATACGCAACAAACTTCGCAGAAATCTATTCAAATCAGCTCAAAGAAAATTCCGATAAAATCGTTCGCGGTGAATAAACTCTCAAAAGGTCAACAGCTAATGCGCAATCTCGAGAAGATTGCCAAGATAGCGGTACTTCGAATTGAAAAAGAAGACACACAGTCCATCCTGTACGACTTAGACTGGTTGGAAGACAATTTTATTCATCTAATCCGGTTGAAGGACAAAGACCTAAAGAGCTTCAAAGAAATCATTGATCCAAAGAACCGTTATCAAAAAAAGGAATTTGAATCCGTGCCTTGGGAGAGTATCGATTGGACTAAAGTAGACACGTCAAAAATTACAATTACTCGTCACCCAAAATTAAACGAAGACGATCAACGATATCGAAAAGCTTACAATTCTACAGTGCCGCCTGATGAAACCGACCTGCTTGGCAAATACATTGAGGCTGTCTTCATAATCTGGAACAAGGCAACAGTGAAAAGCAATTTTTCTATTCAAAAAAGAGCAGCTATTATACTGGCGAACTGGATAGCCGTACTTGATCGACAATCCCAGGACCTCGTTGATTTTAATCAAATGATTAAATTCTTTCTAGAAAGTTCAACTGCTTTGAATCAGGACCTCCTAGAGACAAAAGACGAGAAGCCACAATCATTCCATCGATTATTATCCTATAATCTATACCTGGACCAAATTTTTGCAGAAAGTCCCAACCCTCTCAATTCCTCCCTCTATTTTGAATATCTATTCAGGAACATTCACTTGTCGTTTCGGACGAACCGCCTCGTTGTACCAAAAGAATTCATAGAGCGTTGTATTAACAGCAATTACTACCCAACAACAGATTTTACAAAGTATGCGGATCTCTACAGCCTATTTGATGACCATCTGGATCAACATCGGACGCACGAACAACGCACTGCACAACTGAAAGAATTGTCAGATTTTGGCTTTTATAAAATCAGATACATTAAAACACAGGAGGAGTATAAATCATGGGAAAAGGAGTTTGACAACTATCTTGCTGTTCTGGGTGCTATCCTCCCATTCACTCAAGAAATCAGCGAAAAAAAAAATAAAAACGCTAGCGTGGAAGTTGTTAAATTATAATCGGCTACAAATAACAGTGCTAAAAGTACTGGTCTACGCAACTTTTAAGGGACATACCAAAGTAGTAAATGATGCGTTCTCATTTAACCAGCCAGGAGACTCGAATGCTTCTTGGGGTAATAAAGAAATAGTCCCGGATTCGTTGGCAGAAATCTTAAACTTTCTTGGGGGCTATACAATAGAATCTGAGCTACTTCGATATTGGGAAGGGCATCACGGAATACAACCCTATTTAGATTGTGTGTTTATTAAGATTTTCTACGAATACGATCCGAGGCAAAAGTACTTTGACGAAAATCCCGCTCAGATCACAAAAGAGTTCTGCAAGGCAAGATTAGACAATGATTCTTCTTCTGTCACTGCCTTGCAGGCCGAAATACAAGAGTTAAAAAGGAAACTCAATTTCTACATTGAAAATAACAGCCCCTACATTGAACAATACTTCCCGAATAAAGGCAAGATTGAAGCAACCAATAATCTTTTTGATACCATCAATAACGCTTGTCAAGAATTACTTGGAGACATTCAAGAACATTCAACAATTCGACAGGAGACTAAAGACCGATTTTTTACTGACAGCATCGCTCAATACAACAGAATAAACTACATCTTCAAGCTATTCAGGCTTTACACTCACCCCACCGATGAGGAGCAGGAAAATCCCCAACTCGTTTATCCAGGTGTCAATGAATTGTTTGACAGGATGGCATTTACAGAAAATTGGCATATTCCTTATTTTGGCTTGATGGAGACATCGGGTACTCGAGTTGCTGAATTGGAAAATACCTACGGCCTCGGCATTATCAAACGATTGGCGGTCACGCATCAACAAGAACAAATAGAAGAATCTTCAATCGCAGAACACATACGTGCCGCAAAACTTAAAAATAAAATTGTTATCGGTTCGAATCTCTATTTTGATTCGATATTTCGAGATGATGAAAACTTTGTGTCAGCATGGGTTCCCGGCGAAAACAATATTATTCCTGATTTCTATGTTGGAAGATTAGGGGATACGAAAATATTTAATCTCTATGACAAAGTTTTCTCCAACCAGTTAATGATCATTTTGAGTTCAGATGATATCGTTGGTGTTATTGACCAAACCGCCAACGCAAGCGAAACATTTAAACAAATAGAGTCATTCAGCTGCAAATTTGTTGACTTTGGAATTGACACCGAGTCAAGAAATACTTTTCTAGCGGATTCACCCGAGTGGTTGTTAAGACAAATACCCGATGGAAACGGCCGAGAAAAATTCATTAAATCGCAGGTATGGATTCAAATGTTAAAGAAAGTCCAGTTTAAAGTTTCCAAAAAAAGAACTGCACTTTTTTACATGATTAAAGACTGAATCGTGAAAAGAGAGGGTGCAAAGTTTGGCTGTCACTGAGGTAACAGTTCCTAATGCTAGCAATTTTCAGTCGGATCACTTCGGTATGGAGTATTTTCCGACCAGAAATAAGTCGGGATATATCTAAATCTAATTTTTTACTCATTCTTGAGCAATCATTTAGATAGCAAGTGTTTATGTTTTCCCAATTGATCGACAATGATCACTTAAATTAGTAAATCTGTAAGTATTTGACATTTAGTTATGAGCTACAAACCCCGGTCACTTTTCAGCATCATCACGGAAATAAATTCCGAAATTTTCTTACCTCACATTCAAAGGCCGTTTGTATGGACAAGCGAACAAATGAGTCGGTTATTTGATAGTCTAATGCGGGGGTATCCAATTCAAACGCTTTTGTTTTGGAAGACAAAAGAAGAAATAAAGGTCAGAAAATTCATGGAAGTTGTCGATTCCGAAATAGATCTATCTACACTTTACAATGCACAAAAATCAGAAAAAGACATCATAAAAGTCTTTGTTCTTGACGGACAACAACGACTTCAAACATTATATTGCATATACAGCGGATATTTGAAAGATGAAAAATCAGGAGTGTCACTCGACGCTTATGTTGATATTACTTCGGAAGCCCCTGATAATATGACAAATCAAATATTCAACTTAAAGTTCTTGCCTTCGAAAGAATCATCCCAACTGCCGTTATTCAAAATAAAGTCATTGGTAGGAAAATATGACAAAGTTGCGAGCGAAAATATCAGCGATGAAATCAATGATAGTCTGGACAAAATATTAAACGACTCTGATCAACAAAAGAAAAACCGCGAAAAAATCGTTCGAAAAAACATTGCCATGATGGTCTCCATCTTAAGGGAAGACAATCATTTTTGGATAGAAGAAATCGACGGAGTTGTAAATAATTATCCATACAAGACTATACTGGAAATATTTATTCGTGTGAACTCAGGTGGTACAAAATTAGATGGGTCCGACTTGATGTTTGCCGCAATGAAGGAATTGTCTCCGGAAATAGAAGCAAATCTTGAAGAAATTGCAACAAACCTGAGCTCCACAAACCTGTCGTTTGAAATTGATACCATCTTGAAAGGCATTTTGCTAGTAAATAGTAAGGGAGCATCTGTTGACCAAGCAAAATTCCGAGGTGATGAAGGCAAGGCGTTAATCAACACAATAGATCAGCAATGGCTAGAAAAATACGAACCTGCCTTTCAGGCTCTAAAGGATTTCATTACGCATGATCTTAAACTGGATAGTGAAAAAGTCATCCGCAGCTACAACAGTTTCGTACCAATTTTCGAGTATCTATTCTTTAATCCCACTCCAACGCCAATTAATAAATCCCGACTGAAGAGCTTTTACTATCGGGCTCAATTGTTCAACTGGTTTAGTTCCCAGACAGATGGTGTGTTAGATTACCTTCATAACAACTTTTTCAACGATTGTAAGGGGAAAGATTTTCCCATGGCTTCCATCGCAACCTACTTTGAAACGAATAGAAAAAACAAGGTAAGATTTGATAGGGACACTTTAGCTGACCACAGCCATCGATTTTTTCTTCTGCACCTTTTGTACGTAGAGACTCAGGGTCAGAGCGCATTCAATGTTGCATTAAAAAATAACGCTCCGCACGTCGATCATATCTTTCCAAAAAGCAAACTACAAAAACCCCCTTTTACATTGAACTCTTGGGAGATTAATCATATCGGAAATTACCGTTTCGTAGGCGCGACGGACAACATCCGTAAAAGGGCCGAAGAACCTGCCAGTTATTTTACAAATCTTAAGAAGTCCAATGTTAACGTCTCGCGACATTTATTGATTCCTGCGTATTCATCCGATCCTTCCAAACTATTGATGACGCCTGAGGTATATAATGATTTTAGAACAAAGCGCTTGGAGGAGATGTATAAAATTCTGGAACCTATTATAAATTTTGAATAAGGCACATGTATATTTCCCGGCACCTTTCAGTTAAAGATATAAGCGGAAAAGACACAGTTTATTTAGATAACGATTTTTTTCAGCTCGAAGGCCCTCTGGTAATCTTGGGTGAACCCGGATCTGGCAAAAGTGAGGTAGTTAATCAATTGACAAATCTGCCATCGACCTTATTCTATAGGGCATCAGGGGTCGTGGCATCTCCTTCTAATATCATATCGGATGAAAACGTTAATGTTATCATTGACGGTCTAGATGAGGTAACTGCGTATGATGAAGGAACGCCAATCATTCAAGTTCTTTCGAAGATTAAAAGCGATAAAATTGAAAAATTCATTTTTACATGTCGTGCGATCGATTGGCAAAATGAAGCTAATAGCTCAATCATTTTTAATCGATGGAAAAAAAGACCGATAGTCGGAGTTTTACTTCCACTAACAAATTCAGAAATAATTGACTTTGTTAACAAAAATGGAAATGGTCAAGACGGTGAAGAATTCTTGGAGTCTGCAGAAAAGCAAACTGCTATTGATCTTCTCCGCAATCCTCAAATGCTGTCAATGTTAATTTCGGTCGTACAACAATATGGTTGGCCGGCAAATCGGAAAGAGCTATACTCCAAGACTTGCACGATCTTAATAAGTGAACCGAACACTTTTCATCGTTCAGCCAACAGGACGCGTCCTCCCGTTGACCTTTTGTTAAAAGCAGCAGGCTTTCTATGCACCCATTTGATCCTTTCAAATAACACTACCATTAAAGTGGACCCAGCCCCTGGCTCCGAATCACACTCTCTCTCCGACTTTGTTACGGAGGGTTACACGTTTGAGATATTAAAGGAGGCATTATCTTCTATGATTTTCAGGACGCTAGACGGAAATACCGTCGAGGTGTGCCATAGGACCGTTGCCGAATACCTGTCAGCGCTGTGGATCTCAGTAAATTTGTCTGATCAACTTTCGGTGCGGCGATTAGAGACTTTGTTGTATGCCGAAAATTATCATGTTACACCTGCGCTTCGTGGTCTTCACGCATGGATTGCCACACTAGCGACAGAAGAATTTCAAAACGTCTTTATTCCGCGAGATCCCTACGGAATTTTGAGATATGGTGATCCATCTGATTTTCCATTGCTCCAAGCAAAATGCCTACTATTATCCTTACAACAACTAGCTGATACTGACCCTTACTTCCGAAATGGTGATTGGCACTCTACATACGCACCGGCGTTTAACAGGATAGAGTTAAAAACCGATATCCTTGACGTTTTAAAAAGCAGTAAACATTATCATTTAAAGCACCTGATCCTCGAGTCAATCAAAGGAGAAAAAGTAAGCAATGAAATTACCGAAGATCTGATTAATATAATTGGAGACAATTGTGCGGCTTATATCGAACGAGATGCAGCATTGGATGTACTTAAAGAAACCAATCAGCCACGTTCGTGGGATAAAATCACCGAGTCACTGCATGACCTTGGAGACATTGATTCTCTGCGTCTCGCCATAAAGATTATTGAGTCATTCCCCAATACTTTTAGTGCGAGGTCGATAAGTAAAGTACTTGACGCACTAGCACATACAAACAAGAGGCCAAATCGAATATCAGGACTTGGCTTCATGCTCCCCAAAGTATTAAGCTTCGATCAACTTTCCGAATTACTCTGTATACTCTGCGACCTTGAATCTAACAATGATCCCGACGAAGAAAAGTATCCACACAGATGGATTTACGGATTCACACATGAATTACTGCTAAGAGATCTTGTCCCAGAGCCACAACTTCTCTATAAGGCCATAAGACGAGTAAGACACTATTCCGACTACCGACGTGAGGATTTTAATAATTCTCTATCAAAGTATTTCATTAGTAATGAGACTGTCCGGCAAGCAATTCAAGACGTTGAATTTTCCAATTACAGCCCCGGAAGGTTTTTAATCATTTTGCATGATTTAACCCAGGCATCGACCGGGCTAATGTTGACCGATAACGATGTCATAAGAAGGCTAACGATGCTGGATGATATTAATTTTCCAAATCGGGAACAACAATGGGCACAGTTTGCCGACTTTGTGTTGGCTTATTCAAATGATTTCGAAAACTCATTGGCATTGATCAAGAATCAGGCCGGTCGGTATCCTGAGCTAAACGTTCAGTACGAAAAACTTCTACAGCCAAAACCTGATCCTGAGAAAGACTATAAAGCGGCTCAAAAAAAATGGGCTGAGAAAAGAAAGAAAGAAGAACGCGCACGGCACAAAAGCTATGAAAATATTGCAGATCAATTGAATGACGGCACACACCTGGAAGCAATATCTCATATTGCAAAGGCATTCCTTGGATGGTTCAACGATATCAAAGGCGACAACCAGCGGGCAAGGGTGCAGTCTCTTGTTGGACAAAAAATGACTGATGCAGGACTTAATTCTATATCTAAATTCGTCATACGTACCACAGTTCCTTCTGCGAAAGCTATTATCGAATTACGAACAAAGGAAAACAAAGAATACTTTGTAGAACCTGTTCTTATCGCATACTATTCGCTTAAAAAGGATTTTGACAACGAACCAGTCGAACGCCTCACATCTGCATTGGCTGTTTGCCGTTGGGGGGTACATTTTCATGGCGATACTATTACGCCTGATTTACAGGAGAAGCTTGAAGCGATCGTCTTTAATAGCGACACACAAAAAATACAATTCCTTAAGGACACCATCGAACCTTACATTGAAATAGGTTCGGACCATATTGCTGGCCTAAATAGACTATATGAAGATAAACTTTTTGAGACGGTCGCCGGGAAAGTAGCAATGGAATGGTTACAGAAATATTCATCTTTTTCTGACTTTACGTTAAATGATCTACTGAGAACTGCGATTCATCATTGCTTACCCTCTGACGTTCTCACCATGGCACATACAAAGATTAATGCCAAAGAATGGAAAAATGACGAGCAAAGAGGTTTATGGATGACGGTGCTGTTCCTTCTGGATTTTTCATCTAGCATAGAATCGGTAATAGCATTCGCAAAGACCAATCTGAATCACTTTTGGTCGATCAAACATGCGATTCAACATTTCTGGCCAAAACGTAATCTGACTGCCCATCAAAATCACTTTCTAATCAAACAATTTGCGCCGACAATTGCACCTGAAATGAATCCGCCATCCGGATTTGTTGGACGAGATCATCCCTGGGAGGCACGACAATTTATTCTCGACAGGATTGCTGAATTATCAACGGACGGTTCTGACGACGCCTTACAATTGATGGAAGATCTAGACGCATTACAAATCAGAGGATATGAAAACGACATAAAGCACTCCCTGGTAGAACAAAAAAATTTGCGAGCAACCCATTTCATGAAAAAAGTTGGATGGAATGATGTCCGTCCGGTGCTTATCAATTCCGCCCCGTTAAACCATAGTGACTTGCAGTCGCTCCTGCTGGATCAGCTGGAACTCTTGCAAAAAAGGATCAAGTATAGCCAGACCAACGATTACATCATTTTTTGGAATGGCGACATACCACAGACAGAAAATTATAGTCGCGACAGAATTGTTGCTCTACTCACACCTTATTTAGAAAAGTTCAGGGTGCGTTGTTACACAGAAGGGACGATGCCTGAAGGACAACGATGCGACTTCCTGAATTCTTTAAATTTGATCGACTTACCTGTAGAAATCAAAGGTCAATGGCATCCAGATATTTGGACTGGAGCGTTATCTCAACTGGAGACATATTCGAAAATGTACAGGGCCAATGGATATGGCATTTACCTAGTTCTATGGTTCGGTCAAACGAAAGTTAGATCACCACGTAAGTTTGAACTTAAAGAGATATTGTCTTATAAAGAAATGGTATCGATTTTGAATAAAAATTATAGTGGCAAAATCTCCTCAAAAACGAAACTATTTGTTCTTGATTTATCTTCGTTGATATAACTATAGGTTCTGTCAAATACATCAGTTTGCCGTTATTCACATCGCCTTGAGAAAGTCAAATCTTTTATTCTTATCATTATTTAAGGTGACATCACTAGGCAACTTGTCATTTCGAAGCCCAAAATAAGTCGCCTGCCGCACATTCCCATCGTCTGTTATTTCTGCATATTCCACATTACAAACATAGACCGGATTAGCCCAGGTCACTCCTGCTTCTTGCTTAATAGGTACATCGAGCGGTGTCTTTGACCGCTTCTCTTTCGATAGTTTCTGATAGAGGTCTTTCAATAGCTTGCTGGTAAAGCCTGTACCAACATCGCCAGCTGACTTCAGTTTCTTCCTGTCATAAAATCCAAGCAACAATGAACCGAAATACCGTCAGCTAAGCTATTTACTGTTCACCTTTTCGTATTCATGAAGGTGCAACACCTCGGCTACATTGGTATCAACACCTTTGGCGGTGATCAGCTTCGAAATAGTATGGGCCTTCATATCATCGCTGCTAACAGGTTCCTCACAAAATGCCAGCACATCCTCTTTCGTCAGATCCTTGTTAAGCCAATCCTGTTCAAACGCCTTGGGAATAATCACCGGCATTCTCTTTCCATTCACCGGTGAATTATGAATGTCTGCCATCAGACTATTGGCTTGAGTGGTTAGAACCGTATAAGAATAAAAAAAGTCATTGGAGCCCGGCATCTTCCAGCGCGTGTAAAGGCCGGCAAGAGAAACCAGCGGCTGTTCTTGGACCTGGATAAGATAAGGCCATTTCTCCTTTCCTTTTTCATCCTTCCATTGCCATTCCATGAATCCTGAAACAGGGATCAGGCAACGTTGCCCTTTTTCAGCGGCGTCCCTATACGACCTTGTCACATACATCTCTTCCGAGCGACAGTTAAGTGTGCTCAACCGGGCCTTCGCATCCACTTCACCATTTTTAATAAAAGGAAAGAAACCTCCCCACCGGAACATTTTGAATTCGTTTGGCGCTCCGGCAGTGATGATGGGCGTGGGAAGGAAATCAAACCCGTTCTCATAATAGCGTTCAATGCCCGTATCGGTAAAAGCCTTCACTGTCTTGCGCATGCGGTCCCCTTCACGAAGCTCTTCTTTCGACATGGCCACCATTTCATTGGACTTGGTCATGAAGCTTGAATACTTTTCCTTGATCAATTCCATTTCCGCCGTGATGGAAGCAAACGAAGCATTGTAATGCTCCATAAGGGAATTGTATTTTGCCAACAAGGATTTATGATAACACATAAAAATAAAATTCGTCGGTGCCGCAGGCCATCTCATATGCCTGCTCGTCATTAATTGGAACCAGGTAAGAATTCTCTCCCGTTTCACAAGGCTCCATTAAAGGAATGAGCAGCGCACAATGGTCAAGGCTATGATACAGAAGGTAACGATAGCCTGACAGAATGTAACAATATAATATCGGTAGCGCGAAGTTAGTCATGGCTAATTGTCGTGCATGAAAAATACGACGGGCTTTTTGGGAGCGGGATTATCGGACAGGAATTTTTCCTTCTGCGCGATCTCTCTATCGATCTTTCTCCCCCTGACAACAAAATACGCAACCGCCAACAAGGATATCACCAGTATGCCGGTCATAACGTATATGATCGTGTCCGTTTCCAGTATCATTAATTCTCCTGTTTGACAGAGTCGAAGTTACTGAAACTCCTCCACTTGTGCCGACAGTGAAATGTTTGGCGTATAGGTTCTTTCAGCAGGCGGAAGATTGACCTGACGATGAACCAGCGATAGTTTTTCCATCGCCGTCACCTCCAGCGCAGGAACCCCAAAGTCCTCCACTACTTTTCCTTTCAGCAAATAGAATCCCCGGCCCCTGAAAGGATATTGCCGGGCAACGTCGGGAAAGTTTACCGTATCAAACACGATCCCATCGCGGTCATAGAATGTTCCAAAGTACATGACTTGCTTGTGTTTGGTCTGTGTGTACTTGGCCGTGACATAATAGCCGATCATCGTCACCTGCTTCTTCAGATTATTCATCATGTCCTTTGACAAAATATCTTCCTTTTCATTTGACCCGAGCAACTGAAACGGGTCACACAACGGAAAGCCCAGCAGCTCGATCTCATCGAACGCGTCCTGCACATCGTCACGATGAAGCTTTGGCAACACCTGCTCGGTGAACTGGTAGTCAAAGAGATCCTGCGTGTGACTTTTCTTTACTTTCATTTCACTGAAATAAAATATAGCCTGCCACATCAACTCCTGCTTGGTCTTTCCTGTGAACCGGAAACCTCCGATCCGGATCAGGATACGAAGTTGTTCAAGTCCAATATCAACACGCTTTAAGAAGTTGATCATTCCGGTGAACGCACCGCTTCGTCTGCGTTCGGTTAGAATAGCATCCACTGATTTATTTTCAAGACTCTTCAGATGATCTAGGCCAATGTGAACCACATCGCCTTTGATGTTGGTCAACAGATCACTGTTGTTAATGCACGGTGCCTGTATCTTCCCTCCGCTCATGCGAAGCTCATGAAAATAGAATTCATGGGTGTAAAATCCACCGAAGTTATTGATGACCGCCACCATGAATTCCAATGGAAAATGTGCCTTCAGGTAAAGGCTCTGATAGCTCTCCACCGCGAAGCTTGCGGAGTGTCCTTTGGCAAACGAGTAACCACCAAAGCTCTGTATCTCAAACCACACACGCTCCGCGACATGCCTTGGATATCCGAAGTCATGACAGTTCTGATAAAATTTCCGTTCGATCATTTCAAACGCTTTCCGGGAGCGATACTTTCCTGACATAGCGCGTCGTAACACATCAGCTTCCGTCAATGTCAGACCTGCGAAATGATGAGCTACCCTGATCACATCTTCCTGGTACACCATCACGCCGTATGTCTCTTTCATCAGCTCATCCATCCTGGGATGAATCGATTCATACGTTCCGCCGTTTCGTGAGATATGAAAGCGCTCGATATAAGCTTTCATCATTCCCGAGCTGGACACACCTGGCCGTATGATCGAGCTTGCTGCTACGAGCGTTAAATAGTCTTCACATTTTAGCTTACCGAGCAGGCTTCTCATCGCCGGTGACTCGACATAAAAGCATCCCATGCAACGACTGCTCTTCAAAAGCTCCTTGACCTTCTCATCCTTCTTGAACGATGGGAAGTCATGTACATCAATGATCTTATTCTGATTAAGCCGCACCAATCGCGCCGTTTCTTTAATATGTCCCAAACCACGCTGACTCAGGATATCGAACTTGTAAATCCCGATATCTTCCGCGGAGTGCATTTCAAAATTGGATACCGGATAGTTCTTGGGCGGAAGAAAAGTAGCCGTATAGGCATAGATCGGTTTCTCCGTGATGAGCACACCGCACGCATGGATCGTCATGCTGGCTGGCATTTCATACATGCGTTCAGCATACTTGAAGATCAGTGTTGTAATATGATCGCGACCTTTTACACACTCAGGATGATCCGACAATTCGTCGAGCTCTTCCTTTGGCAGTCCGAATACTTTTCCAAGCTCACGCAAAGTATTGCGACCCTGATAGGTCACGTGCGCTCCGAGCAAACATGTATGCTCCTGCCCATATTTGTTGAACAGATAATCGAAGATGAAGTCCCGCTGATCCCAGGAGAAATCAATATCAAAATCCGGTGGTGTGGTTCGCTCCGCATTCAGGAAACGCTCAAAGTACAGGTCAAGCTCGATGGGATCGACGTTCGTGATCCCAAGACAATAGGCCACCATGCTGTTCGCTCCGCTCCCACGCCCGATCGTATCATATCCTTTTTCCTTGGTGAACTTGATAAGATCGTAAGCGATCAGGAAATATGTTCCGAAATCTTTCAATTGTATAATGCTGAGCTCACGCTCAAACCGTTCACGCAACACCGGATCGGACGAATCATAGATCCTGTAAAATCCTTCCCATGCATTTGTCACCAGAATCTCCCAATCGGATTCAGGGCCTCCCGTGAGACTTTTCAGATTCTTATCAACGCCAAGCTCGAAAGCAATCGAGCATGCATTTAGAATCATGTTTGCATTCTGAACCAGCTCCGGAAATTGCCGGTACTTCTTTTCAAGCTCTCCCGAGCTCACCATGATCTCGTCATCAGGAGCATGCTGCGTCGATTGAAGCTTGGAGAGCAATATGTTTAAATCGATGCAGCGAAGAAGCCGATGCAGGTTCCACTCCTGCTTGCTTGCGAAGGTCACCGGCTGCAGTGCAACAAATCGTTCTTTATAACCTTGATAGTCGGGACGCAGCATATACTTGGATACCTGTGATGTCCGCACGCCGATGAATTCATTCCTGCGCAACACGTTTGGCTCGATCTTTCCGAAAGGATACACGATGAATGTTTCCTCAATCACCGGTGCGCGGGAAGGGATGGTCATTGAATCATTGTTCAATCGCGACAGGTAGCGATTGATATTCTCAAAGCCTGTGTTGTTCTTTGCGATGGCGATGAATTGAAGCGCATGATTTTCCCGGAACTCAATTCCCAAAGCGATGGATAATTCAAACTCGCTCTTTCGCTCATCAATGATTCGCAGCAGCTCAATGTAGGAAGCCGTGTTATTGATCTCGGTGATGATGACTTTATGAACATTGTTTCGCTTGCACTCATCAAAAAATTTGTCTGCCGACAACGTCCCGTACTTGAAGCTGTACCAGGTATGGCAATTCAGAAACATCGGTCGTTTTGCATAAGGAGAACAACCCCTCTCTCACACATTACAAAGCAAATACTAATTATTTTAGTTTTATATCGTGTAAAACTAATTATATTAGTTTTTTGGTATTGTATTTATGGAGATAATTCACAAGAACATTCATTTTTTACGTGAAAAAAGGGGTTGGACGCAAACCCAGCTTGCAGAAAAGATAGGTGTGAGCAAATCTATGATCGGAGCCTATGAAGAATTCCGGAGCGTCCCGCTCCTGGTTGTAACGAAAAAATTAGCCCTTGTCTTTGATGTATCGCTTGATGAGTTTGTCAGGGACGATTTGTCAAAAAAAACACTTACGATAAAATAAGTGATACGATAGCTCCCCTCTTACTACGCATCAGGTTCGAGGTTAACAATGGAAATGTTTACTTTAATAAAATGTTTCTAAATCTAGGTCATATTGGCAAGGAAGGAAAACAAGGCAAGATCACTTTCCCATTTTCCCGTAATCCACATTATCGCGACCCAGAGATAATTCCTACTGAAAAGCAAAAAGGTGAACTCGCTGTAGGATTATACTTTGTCCAGACAGTTCTGCCATACAAAAACATTACGGGCGTTCGAATCAGTGGCGATGATTCAGACAAAGGACCTGACCTAATCTTTTTCCAGGATCAACTTGAAATTCCAGTTCAAATAACTCGCTTGACCTTCAATAATTTTCCTGAACGAAAAAAATTAGTTCGAGCAAAAAGCAAACAGTTCGCAGAACTGATTTATCAGAAAATTCCGATGAAATTCCGAGTACTCATCACGTTAATGCCCCAAGAACTATACAAAATCCCACTTAGTAATCTTAAAAGGAAAGGTAGAGAAATTGTTGAGTCTCATCTGTTATCCCGTACAATAACGTTCCTTGAAAAAAGTATTCCGGAACTTATGCAAGACGATAAAAAATACTTGCAGGATTGGATTGACGACAAAGAACTTAAGAAATATTTTAGCTCAATTGATATTCAAAGAATTCCAGAAGGATTCTTTCCTCATGTTGCCGGATTTGAAAACATTTTCATTGATTATCATTTTCATAATTCTGGATACAGTCAATTAGATCTTCAAAACACTGTTAATAAAATTTTTGAAACCAAAAATCATGGTAGTTCGGAAGTTCTTATAATTTGGGCTAACGATTACGAAATATTTGATCACGCCGTATTAGTTAATTCCCTTTCTGTCCGCTTTGCCGAGTCCTCTTTTAACGAAGTATATTTCATGACCTTCCATGAGCACATTCAATTTTGGATAATTAAAAGACGACCGTCAAGACCTAGGTAACCTGAATTTTAGAAGTTCTGCTAGCAGTCCTTCCTGACGAACCGATGAGTGTCAATTCCTAGGCGATCCATTTGTTTTGTCGGTGCAAACAGTAATGCAATTTAGCCCGTCGCCCGCAATGCCTTCCCTCTTTCGCTACCGTCAAGGAACTACGGCATAAACGCACCTTCCTTCCCTCCTTCCATTTATTCCGTTCCTCCTTGACGATGAACCCGCCGCCGGGCGGAACACTGCTTTACTCTTCGCGCAGCATGAGACAAAACAAATGTCTCATCCTATGAACCTTTCGATCAGAACACACCGCGTTGGAAAAATGTATTACACGCCTCACTTCTTTATCCTTTGCAAAGGTGAAAACGCCGGAAAGCCCATGACTACACCTTGCCCCAACTGCTTTGTTGCTGAATTTGAAAACGAAGTGGAAAAGGATCACGCGTACTGGGTATGCTTTGGTCTCTGGCAGGGAAAGATCTTCCACCGCTCGCTCGTTGGCTCTGTGATCCCTTTCCTGCGTGTGAAAGAAACAAAGGACATTCTTATCAATGCCATTGCCCGGCATGATTGCCAATCTCCTGAATTCAGACGCACCATCTTTAAGCTCAGGCAGATCAATGCCCTCGAAGAAAATATCTTACGCCAGGCTTCCTTATTGAAGCAGGCCAAGATTTCGATCGGCCGTCTCTTGTATAAGACCAATTGAAACGACTCCATAAAAAAGGCTTACCCAATTGGATAAGCCTGTTATGGTTCGATGAGCTAATTACGCCCGAACGCGTTTCCGTGAAGAGCTCTTCTGCGTGGCCCCTTCCTCCTCTTCACCGGACTTTGCTTTCACCTCCTTCTTTTCTTTCTTCTCTTCCCCTTGTGACGGCCTGCCGTTTTCCGGCTGCTCTTTCTTTTCGTTTCCCTGGTAGACTTTCTTCATATTGGCATCGTAGAGATACAATGACTTGAACTGCGGATTGGCAGCGACATGCATCTTATCTTCCTTGCCGTCTTTCACAAACGTCACCGACTGAAGATTTCCTTTTTCAAGTGAGGTCAACAGGCGGGCGCGGGTGTCATTACTGTCAAGCTCCTTGATCGGGTAACGGTTAACGACTGCCTCCAGGTTAAATCCATAACCTTCCGAGAAGCGCTTCATTTCAAAACGTCCCTGCTCGTCCTTCTTGGAGAAATCAAGCTGAAGCCATGCATTGTACGGCTGCTCATCCTTGTTCTTCATGTCCTTGTTCACCGCGCGACCGCTGAGAAGATTGAAGGCCTCCTTGGCCGTGATCGTGAAATCTTTGTTGATGTAAAACGTCTGTGCTTTTTCCTTCGTCGTATCTTCATTTTTCAGCTCGGCCTGGTAGCGATTGAAAAAATACATGTCCGTCGTATCAGACTTGCGGAAGTCAAGCTTGTAATCAACCTTCTCGGTTACATCACCGCTCTTGTATTCCATCTGCGTGGAGAGCTGGAAATCCTTTGGCTGGTTCTTGATCTGCGCCACGAGCGCATCATTGAGCTTGTCGCCAAACCCCGTGTACAGCAGACTGTCCTTGAGGTACTTTACATTTTCTTCGTTCATAAAAAATGGGTTAAAGTGTTTAATTAAAAAATGAAATAACGTTTACGGAAGAAGACGTGCGTTCACGATCTCCTTGTTTTTGATGCGCAGCTGAAAATGCCGGCCTCCTTTGCGTTCAAAGAGCTCTACCGCAAGGTGCTTCGATTCAGGGATCGTAAACTTCTCAAGGGCAAAGACCATCTCCGCTTCCGACCGTCCTTTGATCGTGCTCACCGCGCCCTCAACATACAACGGCCTTGACTCCACCTCTTGTGAAGCGGTCCGCTTAATCCTTGCGTTGTCCCGTATGTAGAACCGGAGAAAATCAATATCGTAGTTGATATTGGAATGATTGCCGATACGCATCCGGTAAAAGATCACATTCTCCTTAATGTATATCCCCAGCAATGAAAGGCTGATCTTGTACTTTGAGGTGTTTCTGAAATGAAGGATTCGCTTTGACCGGAGAATGCCTTGTGAATATTCGCCAAGGTCGGCTTCCGTCATGTCAGTTGAAAAGATCATCCGTGACGGAGTGCGATCGCCTTCGCTTGCATTGGCAGACATGTCCACCACCAACCGGGAAGGTTCCTCGCAATAGTTAATGATAAACTCATGCAGCACTCCATCGGCAGTAATGACGGTGAGATTGGTTTCCGGAAAATCCTTCCGCGCAGCCTTGAGCTGAAGCACGTTTCCAACTTCCCTTGTTTTCTGCGCCAGCACGTCGCGACTTCCTCGGTCCACACTTTTGATCACCGTGGGAAATACAATGGTGGATGTCTTGTTGAACGTAATATCGACCGGCGTCACTTTCTCCTGCACTTGTGCCGGAAGCGAGAAGGTGATACTGATGCCGATGAGGATAAATACCAGGTAATGAATGGTTTTCATATGCAGATGTTTAAGTTATTTGCTCTTGTCATTAAGGTCTCTCAATAGCACACTGTACCCGGCTTTCACCGTCACCTTGATCAGCTTCACCTTTTTGCTGAACAGTCCCTTCGCTGCGTTCATGCCCGCACTCGCCGCCTGCGCCCCCACCGACTGATCCATCGTCATGAACTGCATGCCCTGCATCGCCTGGTCACCGGACTGCTTGGCTACATCGCGTGTGATGGCACCGGGTACATAAATGCCTTCAATACCATCAAGATCATAGGCAGAAAGAGAAACGGGATAAAGTGATTCGCCGTGGCGGATGGAGCTCACTGAAATCGTCAGGCGCTCTCCGTTGATCGCGGCGGTACCATACACGAACTGATCTTTGGGGACGAGCGCGCCGTTGATGTACATATCTTTCACCAGCCGAAGCTTGACCGTTGAGCCGATCACGAGCTCCTGCGTATCGTGCACGACTGCCTCGATGGAACTGGAGAGTGATGCATCTTCCCGCTCACTGACATTGTCTTCATCGCTCAGTCCAAAAAAAGAATTTTGATTTTGCTTTGTTAACCGTCCACGAAGAGAGTCACCATCCTCCTCTCCCATGAAACCGATGCTCTCGCTTTGAGGACGTGAATCAACAGAGAACAGTTTTCCTTTTGTCTTCAGGCTTTGCTCGCGTATGCGGTCGCGCATACGTTCAGGGTGCTGGACATCCAGTATCTTGTCGAGCATGCCGTTGATCCGATTCATTTCAGGATCTTCACCGCGGTCCTTCTTCATCATCTCCATCATCCCGCCAAGCTTCTCCACGTCAGCATTGAACGACGGATCAGGTTCTTTCCTCTTTCCTGTGACATCATCCAGTGCCGGAACCTTGAATTCATTTCCCGGCTTACGGTTCAGCTCACGGTAGAGCTCGTCCAGCTTGCCGTTCACCTTGATGATGTTAGGATCATTGCTGTTCACCGGCAACGTTGCATCAGATTCGGGCAGCGCTTCATCCTCCAGCATGGCCAGATCAAAGTACGGATCGTTCTCCCGGAGCTCCCGCCGCTTCGCTGAATCACGCTTCGCCATCTCATATAGCATGAGCTTGCTTAATTCCTCATCGTTAAAATGGGCGTCGGGGAGTTCGAGGTTCAACCCAGTCCTCGTATTTGACATGGCTTGTGCAGGGGTGCCTGTACCTCCGCCGAGCGCCCAAAAGATCGCCGCCAGGAATGGCGTTACCATCAGCGGCAGCACCATCGCGAATTTTCTGTTCTGCCGGAATTTCTGTGAATGTTGTTTCATGATTATATGGTTTGATTGTATCGTTCAATGGTATCATTCGCGTTTATCGTCTCGCTCCTTTGCCCCGGATCGGCAGAAAGTGAAGCACTTGCTCATATTGCTTCAGCTTCTCGCGCGAGATCGCTTTCCAGTCGGGAGATTTCTCGTACGCATTCTCAAACGGCGGCTCACGGTTCATGTAAATCGTTCCGGCGCTGTCAACGGCGAGATAGAAGGCTTCAAATTCTCCGTCGATCTCTCCTTTCATTTTTCCGAGCGGAGTAAGCTGTTCATTTGATCGGGTAAGGGGCATGGGCATTAGCATTGGTTGAGAAATAGTAGTATCGATATGTTGTCTATTATCCTGATCCGTGAACGCCCGGACAAGAATGATCAAGGAGATAAGGGCGATCGCTCCCCCACCACCGATCACGATCTGCTTGCGTCGACGAAGGCTTTGACGATTGAACCAGTCGTTTGCTTTTCCGATGATCCGCGTCAGTACCGCATCAATGGTTCGTTGTGTGTTGTCTTTTAAATCTTCCATACGCTATCGGTTTTCGGTTTTGATGTCAAGATTCTCCAGCGTATGCCACCGCTCGATAAGGAAACCATGCGGATTGTTATCGCTCCGTGTGACGTTGCGCAGATAGCCTTCCGTCACAAGGCTTCGCGTGACAATGGAAGTTGTACGGATCAGCTTTTCCCGGCCGTAGTAGCGGAAGTGGATCGGGTATTGATCGATGTCAAGATGGATGCTGTCCGCGGTGATCTCCTGGCTGATGTTACCCGAGATGATATTTGAATAGTAGCGGCTCTCCTTCAGGTTATCGTACTGGCGCTTGGCAGATGCGTCGGCGAGGTACAGCGCTTTGGTAATGTGTGCATCGATCACGCGGTCATCGGGGTCGAGCGTAAAAAAATAGTAATGGAACATCCGCACATGGTCCTTTGCCTCCACCGGAATATTATCCTTTCGCTCGGCCGACCATGCTTCCAGTGCTTTGCTGTTCGCGAGAATATAAATGCGTTCCTGTCCGGTGGAGATCAGCTCAAAGCTTTTATAGATTGTATAGCTGCAGATCGCCACGCAAGCCACAATAAGACAAAGTGAAAACATTTTTATATGACTGAAGGCTGATTCGATATTTCGGAGTTGCTGGAACATGATGTGTGTAATAGTATTGGTGAAGGGTATGATTAAGAGTTGTTTGTTATTTTATTTTCCCGATAGCTTGTCACCGAGGTACGAATTGTCGCTTCCACCCGAGCTGTAAATCCCCGTGCTGTACGACGATGAATTTTCTTTCGATGCCGCATACTCCGACGCCGCCCGGTATCCGGAGCTGGCCGCCGCACCGGCCACGGAGGTGGAAGCATTGATCGCTGTTGAAGCTCCCCCGATAAAGACGCTGGAGGTACGAGACATTAATAGATTGCCTCCGCTTGCATGCACGATATAGTTGGCCACGCTCGGCACCGTGAAGTATCCGACAATACCCATCACCAGAAAAATGAGATAGGCAGTATCGGTCGCACTGAAAAACGTATCACCGTAGCGTGCCACCTGCTCGATATCCACGCGAAGCATGTTCTCCTGAATCTTACCGATGATGGCCCCGAAGATGTTTGCGACCGGCAACCATAAGAATACATTGATGTAGCGTGCGATCCATACGGTGAGCGTCTGCTGCATGCCGTCGAACACGGCAAAGCCAAAGACCAATGGCCCGAGTATTGCCAGCACGATGAGATAGAATGTCCGTATGGTGTTGATGCAAAGAGCCGCGGCTTCAAACAGGATGTGCAGGATTTCCGACATCCATTGCTTGACCGTATTGCGAAAATTGTACGACGCCTTCGCCATCTGGAACTTGATGTCATTGCCCAGTCCATCCAGCGTTCCCTCCTCCATGCCTTCCGGGTGGGTATAGCGATACCATTTATCCTGGTCGCCGCTTCCGTCCTCCCCGACATACATCTGCCATGCAGGAGTTTTTCGTACCGCCTCTTCCTTCAGCTTCAGTAAATACGCAATGGCATTGTTCGACCCGCTCACCATCGCCGCCGTTCCGGCCACCGTCGGCTGGAGTATCCCATTCATAAGTCCGATCACCGATGGAAAAAGTAATATGCAAAGGCCGAGGGCGAACGGGCGAAGCAACGGATAGAAATCAATCGGTTCAGCATTGGCAAGATGCCTCCACACTCTTGAAGAAATATACCACAGCGCTGCAAAGCCGGCCAGTCCCCTTCCAACAGCAATGAGTCTGCTGCACATCGGCATCATCTCATTGTATAGCTGATCGAGAATGCTCTGCAGGCTGTGGATCTCTCCTACATAGCTCTGTGCGGGCAAACGCACAGGCAAAAAACATGTAAGAAGAAATGACAGTAAAACGACAATCGATATTTTTTGAATCGGCTTCATTCGATATAATGTTTTGGTCAATACACGCCGTACAGTTGCTGGATCGTGCGCGCATCATTGGCAGACCGTGCGCGCTGGATGGCCAGTAGCTGCGTGTTGTTATTAAAGCTTCTGACAAAGCGAAGCTTGCTTTCCATTTCGTAGTACAGCGCATCGACAGCGCGCAGACGCTCGTCATCCGTCATACTTAACTTGGTGGAGGTGATCACCATGAGCAGGTCGTCGATGTTCCGAACACTTGCTGTAAAGAGATAGCTGTACACATTGCCCAGGTACTGAAGCTCCTGCGGCGTGAAATGCGGATCACGGCGAAACCGGTCATACGCCCGCGAATATTCCTGGATCAGCATCTGCTGATAGCTGATGATGTAGGGAATGCGCTTGTAGTTTCTGATCGATGGGTTTACCAGCATCAGCCCGTCGATGAAGGCCTGCTGAAGCGAGTAGTTTCCCGTAACGATCTGGCTGATCGTATTGTAGCCGAACTCCAGCACCCTATAGGTATTGTACATTTCGTCCAGTGTCTGCTCCATGATGTAGAGCTTCTCATAATTGAGCATCAACTGCTCCGCTTCTTCCACCTGCGCGAATCCTTGTCGCCCTATGAAACCTATAATAAATAGTAAAATGAAAATTGATCTCATATTCATGTATTCAATAGGTTTCGTATTGCCTGCGAATGCGGTCTGCCTCATCGATATCACGCGCGCGGGCCCGGTCCAATAGCGTCGTAGACTGGCTGAAGGAATTGACAAAGTCCCGCTGATCGCGCATCTCTTCCAGCACCTCATTGGTCCGCGCCAGACGTTCATTGTCCGTCATTTCGCGATCACGTATCCGGAGTAGTTGAACAAGCTCCGACACGTTGGCATCCGTCATCACCAGCAGATTGCGGTGAACACGCTCCACATAGTGGACTTCATCAGCAGAAAACCGCGCGCTGTTATGCACCCGGTCATAGACCTTATTCATATCCCGTACGATCGCCCACTGGAAATGCAGCACCTCTATAAAATCAATGATGCCGCTGACATTGGGATTGATGTTGCTCCGCGAGCCGAAGAAATCGCGATGCAGGTTAAGCTCCCCATTGATGATATTACTGTAGGCGTTTAAACCTTTTCCCACGACCTTCAGCCCATCGCTCACCGTTTCCAGGAAGGCCCACCGTTTGAAGATTTCCTCTTTGTGATATTCACCCTGCGTCCACTCCTGGTGAAACCACTCATCCCATGTCTGGCCGGCAGCGCCGGCAGGCATTATCAATGTGATCATTACGATCAGTGCCAGTGAAGTATAAATTCTTTTCATTGTGCTAACGATTAACATTTAACCAATACCATTTTTACTCCGTCGGCAATCCATACAGCCTGCGGATCGTCTCCACCTCGTGCTTGTCCTTGGCACGGCTCATGCTGAGCTGCATGTTCTGGTTATGGAACTGCTTCATATCTCTATAGTTCTTCTCTACATTTTCCGCAGCCTTGTCAATCGCCTCCTTCCGTTTCGCATCTGACATCTGAAGCCGGTAGGAGTTGATGACCAGGATGACCTGTTCAAGATTATAGATGCTGTCGTTGAGAATACCGGAATACACGCGGTACATGTAGTCAATTTCTGTTGATGAGAAATGATCGTCGCTGCTCACAAGCCGCCATGTCTGTGAATAGAGCTGAACGATCTGCTGCTGACGGTTAACGATGGTAGCTATCCGGTGATAGGCTGCCAGTGTCGTGCGGATCTTCCAGAGGTCGTCATAATATTTTTGATAGAGTTGTCGCTGCCGGTCCGTCCACTCGGCGATCTCGTTAAGCTTGAACTGCGAGAGCTTGTTCTCGATAACCTTGGCAGCATTCTGCAGCCACAGTGTTTCGTTCTGAAGCCGCTGCACCATCAGGTTCACAGCCTTGATCACCCAGATGATTCCCTGCCGGATAATCTCGGCAATGAGGATCGCTCCTTTTGCTTCAGGCTTGGGTGCCGCTGTCAGCAGGAAGCCCGTCAACAGGGTTAGTACAATTGATTTTCTGATCCACTTCATAGCTGAATGCATTTAGCGTTCTTCGATTGTCACTTTCCGTTTCGCATGTCACTGGCGAGCTCGGCGATTCCCTTGCGGATATCACCGTTCCACCGTTTTGCGTATGCCTGCACTTTCATCTTCTCCGATTCCTCTGTCGTATAGGCCAGGTACTCCTCCAGCGATACTTCTGTCGCATAGACTTTTGACAGCATCCCGCCGAGGCTGATAAAAACTTCTTTGTATTTTCGTTTTGGGTCGTTGCTCTTATTGATGGAGAGCACCAGCGCCTTCTCTTTTTCTGTCAATCCAAGCAGCTGCTGGATCAGGTCGAACTTATTCTGGTACTTGCTTTGATCCAGCAGGATCTTGCAGTCGGAGTTGTTGATGATCGCCTGCTTGACAATAGGCGAAGAGATAATGTCCTCTACCTCCTGCGTCACCACGATGGCCTCGCCATAGAACTTGCGCACCGTCTTGAAGAGGTACTTGATGTACTCGGCCATGCCTTCCTTTGCAATCGCCTTCCATGCCTCTTCGATCAAAATCATCTTACGGATGCCTTTGAGCTTTCGCATCTTGGAGATGAACACCTCCATGATGATGATCGTCACGACCGGAAAAAGGATCGGGTGATCCTTGATGTTGTCGAGCTCGAATACAATAAACCGTTCGCGCAGCAGGTCAAGATTTTCCGTCGCGTTCAGCAAGTAGTCGAACTCCCCTCCTTTGTAATACGGGCGAAGCACGTAGAGGAAATTCTCCACATCGAAATCCTTTTCCTTTACCTTGTCTTCGATCAGTATCCTGACAAACTCATCCCGCAGAAATTCATAGAAGGTGTCAAAGCAGGGAAACAGGTTTTTATTTTCCTCCAGGCGTTTGTAGTACAGTTGAAGGGCAATGGACAAGGCTACATACTCGCTTCGGTTAAAGGTCTCATCGTCTTTCTTCCATAGCGCCAGCAACAGTGTCTTGATGCTTTCTTTCTTTTCAGTGTCCAGCACATCACCTTCGCTGATATAGAATGGATTGAACCGAATCGGATTCTTTTCATCGTAGGTGAAATAATAGCCGTTCACCAGATCGCACAGTCCTTTATAGGAATGCCCGACATCCACCAGCACGATGTGTGTCCCTTGCTCATAATACGTACGAACCATGTGGTTCGTGAAAAATGATTTGCCGCTTCCCGAAGGTCCCAGAATGAATTTGTTGCGATTGGTACAGATGCCTTTTTTCACCGGCTCATCTGAAATATCCACATGGATGGGTCTTCCGGTCAGACGGTCTCCCATCCGGAGTCCAACCGGACTGATCGAGGATTGATAATTCGTTTCAAGGTTTAAAAAGCACGTGGCTTGCTCGGCGAACGTGTCGAAGGTATCGTTCATCGGGAAGTCACCTTCATTCCCTGGAAGTCCAGCCCAGAAGATCTGTGGTGCTCCATCGGTCTCCTGCCGCGCGGTAGAATCCATCTGGGCAAGAGCCGAGGAGACTTGGGTCTTGAGCTCTTTGAGCTCTGCTTTATTATCCGTCCACAGCAGTACATTGAAATGCGCTTTCACCGGTTGCCGCTGAGAAGAGATCAGCTCATTCAGGAAATCGTTCGTCGCATCCCGGCTGATCGCATTCTCACGGGAATAGGTTGATAATGACTGAAGGCGCAGCCGCTTGCTTTCCAGCAGCTTGATTGTCTTATGCGTATCCTCTATGAAAATGTACTGATTGAAAATGTGATTGCACGACAGCAGCTGACCAATGGGCGAAGCGAACCCGATACTGAACTTTGTTTTATCCGTGGAATACTTGTCGTAATTGATGCGCGACCCGCACAGCGACGGAAGATCTTCTACATCAGAAAGAGAATACAACTGGCAATGCTGATCACCAATGGTAAGACCTTCGCTGAAATGAATATCACGGATCACCGGTGACTCATCCCTGGAAAGCAGAAAGCAATACCGCTCAAGCAAGCCGGCCTTTCTTTTATCGCCGGCAAGCTCTTCGCTCCTGATCCTTCTGAGTTTTATGAACCCGCTGTCGGAAAGGATCCTTTCAAACTGACCTGCCCCATCGAATAGCTCCTGCATCCGTTGTGCATTGAGCGTTTCTTCCGGAACAATGGTTGGACGAATGAGCGAAGAGAAAACCGAGCTGGAAGGTTTTCGGCTTGCCGGCTTCCGTGTGATGAACACATAGCAGGCATGATCCAGATATGGCCGCTCATTGAAGAATCTTTCACTCGCACGTGAAAGAAATGATTCGTTTGGCTGCTCGTTTTCTGACCCGCCACCAAAATTCGCTTCCTGTCTCTTTGACACAAACCAGTCCTGCTTGTGGAATATCGAATGACTTGGTAAAACTTTGATCGCCTTCACCAGCACCTGGTGAAATGCTTCGTACTCCTGATCGGACAGCGTGAATATCTCCGGTAGGGTCATCTCAAAGGCGAGCGTGACATCTCCTGTCTTGGACAAGATGCAGTCGTTCTCCACCTTATAGATCGGAAATACCTTGGCAAGGTTAACAGCGGCGTTCATCAGGAAGAAAGTTTGGTAAGAGAGGTAAAGACCTTGCGGGAATTTCCGACAAGGGTTGAAGGAAGATTTCGTCGTGCTAGTTTCTTAAGCAATCCATACTGGCCGTAGGTGTCGCTCATCTGGTACACAATCATGAACAGCGCCGTGCCTAATACTGTCACCAGTCCCAGGCAGATGAACATGTTCACCCCGACGATGTAAAGGATCGCAAACAGGATGAGCAGCACAACGAGACCCGCACCGAGGTAAGCAATGTATTGCGCCTTAAGTCCCTTGAACTCGATAGGCTTGTTGATTCCTTTGTTGATTTTGTAAACACTACTCATGCTTATCGTGATTTGCGGTTGCCGTTGAATGATTTTATCCAATCGGTGGCACGGGAGAACACCGTTTCATTCTTCTTGCTTTCAATGTATTTTTCTCTTGAAGTCTTATGCGTCTGCCTGAAGTCACTGATCATATCAGGAAAGACGACATAGTTCAGAGCCAGCGAATCCACAACATGGGCAGGGATTCCGAGACGTTCCATTTTCGTCGTGGCGACATCCAAATCTTTCTCCGCGGCACGCTGCGAGAGCTGCTGATTGGTCACGGCTTTAGCAAAGACCGCATCATCGAACCACTCTCCTTTCGTTTCGAAGAACGCCCGCTCAACAGGCAGCGCTGATATGACCGCCAGGGAATCCCGCGCCAGCAGGTAGTGATACACTGCATCCACCTTTGGCGGATGAAAATATACCTGGAGTACAAAATCCAGGAGCGCATTACTTGGTTCTTCCTTCATCTTATCGCTTCGTTTTCTTTGTGAGTTCTTTCGCCGCAGCTTTGGATACAGGTACTTGTAATTCCTTGAAAATGGTAATTCGATCCGTGCGCGAAAGGAAATCCATGGCTCCATGGCGCTGGATAAACTCATGCAGTCCTACCCTATCGAGATTGATGAACGAAGGCAACCGCACCTTCTTCACTTCCTTCTGCTCCATGAATTCTTTCCAGGTTCCTTTGAATCCGTTATTGGTGCGCGTATCAAACATGAGCATTGTGTGATCCCCGTTGTCAATGAGGTGATCAAAGGATATCCGGTTGTCGGGCTTGTCCACCTGACGGAATTCAAACTCATTTAAATGGACTCGAAAGACTACTCCAAGAATTGGAATGATGGGAAGCTCAGATTCTTTTCTCATAACTAGAACAAATACCAGATGAAGGAATCAGACGCCAAAAAAGGAACGCAGCACGGTTGCTGTGATCACCAGGAACACACAGCTTCCAAACCAGGAGGCAGCCACCTTTCCGGTATCCTGATCACCGCTGTTCCATTTCTGATACACTTTCACCGCGCCGATTAAACCGATGATCGCACCGATCGCATAGGTAAGGTTGACACCAGTTGCAAAGAAGCTTCGTACCCGCATCGTTGCTTCATTGATACCCGCGTTACCGTCCTGCGCATAGAGATTATAAAACATCGTAAGCCCATAGACGGCAAGCGACAATCCGAAGGCTTTTCCTTTGCATTGGCAAATTCGAATGAGTTGTTGTAGTTTTTTCATATGATCGTTGTTATTGGTTTCGGAAAGGATTATGAATTGGACTTCGGCCACCAGGTATCTACCTCTGCCCGTTCGATCACATAGCCTGCTTTATCAGTAAGGGTGTCGGCGATGAAAAGGGAGATCGTGGGACGATAGTGCGTGTCGACCAGAATGGAATAGCGCGAAAGCAGTTCGCGGAACTTTGGTGAAATAGCATCACGCTGAAGCGATTCGGATTTGATGATGACAGACTTTACTTCTTCTACCAGGTCAGCCACGGTGCCCATAAGGACATTTTCGGTCGCCTCGTCTGTGTCTGGATTGCTTTCTTCTTGAGTTGGGGACTGTGATACGGTCTTGCCAATGAGATTACCTGGGTCAGCCGATGGTTTTTTAATTATGTCCTTCCGCTGTAAGGATTCTCCTTTTAACAGCGCTTTGATTTCGGAACTATAGAAATAGATCGCACCAAAGAAGTAATAGGCGACGATCAGTCCGCCGATGACGGTAAAAAATTGATACCAGGAAATAGATTGAAGCATGGCTTTCGTGTTTGATTACGAAAGCAAAAGTCATCGTAGGAAAAAATCGGATTTCACAACATTGTAGTAAGATTTGAAAAACAAATTTCCTTCATAGGCCTACCTTAAACGTGATTTGACCTCAAGGTTTTATATACTGATTTTTCTATATTTAAGTTAACATTTTCATTGGCGTGCCACCAATGGATTATCCCTAGTCTACTATAAATGAAAAACGGGCCTACCTATCATTCTTCCCATAAAATGGAAGAAATGTCGAAGCGTGAATTGTCCAAATTAATCGAACCCCACATAATTAATTGGAGTCACAGAGACTATGGCCTGGATGGGCTAGTGACGCTTGCCACTAATAATTCAACGAAGGGTTCTTCAGAATTAGATAGCCTTCATTTCCTTATCCAACTTAAATCAACAGAAAAGGTCCGGAAAGACACCTACACCTTATCACTTCCAATCGCCTCAACCAACATTAAACATTGGGTGAGATCTAATTTGCCGGTGCTATTTATTATTTATGACGTCGTCAATTCAATTTTTTATCATAGATGGATAGACAGCGATTTCATTGTTGAACTTGAAAAAAACAAGTCGAATTGGATTAATCAAAAAACTGTCTCCATAAAATTCAAAGAGAATAACGTTCTTACTAAAGACGCTCTCCGTCAGTTTAAGGAATACCTATTGTCTGGAAAAAATAAAAACGTCGCCGTTTTACCCGGACAATACTTCTCCCTGCATGAAAAAGTTAAAAGTCAAGTAAATGATTTTAAACAAATAACTACTCCCCGTCAATTCGACAGTTCGATTTACAAAGCAAAGGAGTTGTCTAAGAAAATTGATCATGCTATTTATAGAATTGCCATCGCCGGTCCGTCAAGGTCGGGAAAAAGTACCTTGATAAACTCCTTGCTAAAAAAAGATATTTCTCCGGTCGGCATTTACCAAACTACAGGGGTTCCTATTCAAATTTTACCAGGAACCAAAAATCAAATTGACATATACCTTAAAAACGGCATCAGCATTCAAAAAGATTTTTCACCAGAACTTATTTTAGAATACGCTGCGCAACATGAAAATTCAAATAATTTCAAAAATGTAAATTTTGTAAGCGTCTCGGTAATTAACTCTACTCTTGAAAAAGGAATATCATTTTTTGACGTCCCTGGACTTGACGATCCTGACGATGACATTATGATCAATACACTATCGTACGTCAAGACGTTCAATGCTATTATTTATGTGATTGATGTTACACCTCACAAAACCGGGGGTTTTGCATTTAAAAATGAATTCAAGAGAAACCTCTTAGACATGAGTTCGTCCCTGGACAAAGTTTTCCTGGTATTTAACAAAATTGATTCGCTATCCAAGGAAGAACTCAACAGTCTCAAACAAAGAATCACATACGATCTAAGACGTTTAAACTTACTTGAAAAAGTAGATGAGAAGGTACTCTATCTAAGCGCTCATACGAGTTTCCTAAACCGTGTAGCGGGCAAGAAAGAAAATCTCGATAGCGTCAAGGAACTAGAGCAAAATTTATGGGGGTACCTTCTGAAAGAAAATAAATCCGGTATTTACAGACTTCTCGATATTACTAGACAGGTTTATAAAAGCTACAACGAGTTCGCTGATATTTTAAATACGAGATTGCTGGACTCCAGTAAATTAGACTCGCTTCATTCAGCCGTCGCTGAAATTCAGCAGCGCTTACCCGATTTAGGTAAATCCCTAAGCACCAAACAAAAAAGTACAAAGGAGAAAATAAAACTGCTTTTACAAAGCCATAAACATCAACTTATACTTAGACTTGAGAGCGCCCTCAAGGCAATACCGGCCAATAAGCCTCTGCTGTCAGACAAAGAAATTAAGAAATACTTGACTGACGAAATCAACTCTATCGTTGATACCATAAATAAAGCAACAGTCGATGAGGTAAATCAATACAAAAACGATCTCGACACTTGGATTGAACAGAATCTCTCAAAGGTTCGTGAGGTAATTAACAGCGACTCAACTCCTCGCGCCCTTAATCTATCCCCAATAGAAACCATGATCATTCCTGAAATCGATCTTACATCAGCTTTCGGAATGGGAATTCTAGGGGGCATTTTGGCATATGCCATCAATCCATACACAGTAGTAGCTGGCGCCGTGGTCGGATTTCTCGGTTTACTTCTCTTTACTTCAGAAACGCGACGGGCGAGAAAAATTGCAAAAATCGTCGAACAATCCCGATCAAAATGTGACTCTGTTTTTGAAGATCTGGAAGTCAAATTTGAAGAAGGCATTGACGAAATGATGCTTAAAATTCTCAACGCAGGCATCAAAATGATAGAGTTATATTTCTCTGATATCAATAATCAAATTAAAGAAATCAAGACAACAAGACTTAGTGAAAATGATAGACAAGTATACAGAGGTTGTTTTGAACAGTTAAAATCAAAAAAAATCGAATTGGACGATCTGGTTACCGAATTATCCCTCTATAAATGAACTCTAAATGAATATTGAAGAATACAGGACGGAAGCGCAAAAAGTTGGCTATCGGGAGCATCTTACCTATACAGTTGCCAGTGAACAATCACTTGAAAGCTTTTTGGACTATACCAATTTAGACCTAGACTTAAAAATCCATCTTTCAAAAGTCATTCTTTGCCGGCATTTCATGTCAACAGGAGAAACAATACTTCCGGCCGACATCTATTGGTTCATTAGAAACTTTCTATCTGAATTTGAAACTGACTTTATAAAACCATGGATAAGTGCTGCTGTTAAACATACAATTGAAATGATAATTAGCGGCGATACCTTTAGCAAACAAATCATTGGCACCACATTTCTATTCGGTGTCATCGAATTCAATATAAAATATCGTCTTGGCTACCGACCCGAAAAATATCACACATTCGACAATTACTATCACCAACAATACCGAAGGATGTTTTTAGGACCTGCCCTCAATAAACTAAAGAAAACAAATTCACTTTTAGCTTGTGATCTTAATGAAATCGATCAACAAAATATCAAGGCGTTAAAGCTCACAGGAATAGCCGAAAAAAACTTCGTAATCACAAGAATGGCAGACAGGTTGACATTTGCGAGAAATATTATGATCCACGGAGAATCTCACAGTTTTTATAATACCGGGATTTACCTGACAATGATATATATCCTTTTTCATTTCCATTGCATCAAGGACGGAACCAAATACGAAGGCATCTAAGATCACTATGAATTGGATACTATTTAGATATCACAAACTCATTCTCTGGGTTTCGGGAGCTTCATCAGAGTTTCAAACCAATCAAAATTTTCTTCGCACAATGATCCAATTAAGCTTTCGGGGATCATTGATTTCAGTCATAGCAATGGCACTGCTATATGCACTCGATAAAGGATACCTGTTTTTGATAGGCTTCTCCATGGAATCTAAGACCGACACATTCATGTGCCAAACTGGATTATTTTTTGAGTTGCTTAATCTCAAATTCAGTGTTTCTAACTTGGAGTATTTCGCTGACGTGTTAAGCATTGGAGCCGGAGTATTAGGTGTTCTGTTAGGTCTCTTTTATACTGCTTTTTTAACAATTGTGGCGACCAAATACTCCAACATCAATACCATGATCAGCATTCAGCTCCTTGAACAAAAGACTATAAATAAATATTTTACACTTCTGTCTTCAATCACAGCCCTATCATTTGTATTCCAGTTTTTGTTAGCATTTGGATATCAACCAACCCTGGTCAGTACCAGTGTGTATTCATTAATCGTAATCTTTACAATCGCTTCCTTTACAAATTATGGAAGAACACTTCATATCTATTTCGACCCAAGCATGTTAGCCGTTGATATTTTAAATAATACTCATCAACTTCTTGCTCAGGCAATAGCGCACAAAAAAACTATTTCAAGAATTAATCAAGGAAAGCGGTATACTCATCAGATATTTAATCAAATTGGCAAAATCCAGACAATAATAGAAGAGAGCACCAATCCTCAAATAAGCAATACTTCTTTAGACACCATCTCGTATCAAGTCAACCGATTTGCCGACTATTTCCTCTCAATCAAACACAAAATTCCGGCCGATAAAACATGGCATCCCGAGATTGTAAAGTATAAAAAGTGGGAACAGGCTAACGAATGGGATTTTGACCTGATAAAATCAACCGGAGTTGATATGCTTAGAGAAAACGTACCATCGTACTATGAAATAGAAAAGAAAATAATTGAAACTCAATTCTTATTGTTTGAAACTCATATTCAATCGAGCCAAAAATTACCCGTTGTTCTCGAACAGACAAGGTTCATAACACAACTCTCTTTTCAATGCCAAAATGAAATCTTTGAACTGTACTTTGATAAGTTAGAATCGTTTATTTTAAGTAAACTCAATACAACTGATTCGATTTTCGGAATACAGTTGGCGATGCTTTATCCCCACCTGGCAACACATTACCTAATCGGATTTAATTATTCCTTCGAGAATTTTGATACTGAAAAACTTCGCAAAACAGCAAAGGAGATCCACAACTTCAGAAATTCCGATCAACATACAATTCCGTATTTCCTGACACTGGCAGGAATCACTTATCAGCATAAGCTATTAAATGAAAAGAAAATCGAAGGCTACGTAATTACACGCGAATTTTATGCGGAATTTGAATTAGCACACGTCCTTCAATACACCCTTCAAACTCATCTTGAATTCGTCATTAAACAATTCACTACCAGAATCCCCAAAATCACAGCTGAATTGATTAAAAAGAATCGTTTGTACGGTCTTGTGGTTAGTATGGACTCCATTGAACTACAGCGAAAAATGACGCTTTTCACAAAGAATTTAAATTCACATTTTGAATTATTTAATCAATTAAATTTTCAAAACGCCGACTCTCCCTTTAGCTTCAAATCATTCGACAATACAATCAAATTATGCGAATCATTTAACACCGCTCTCCTCGACAGTATCTGGAAAACGGGGGCGTCTTCCTATAATTTAAAAGAAAAGGAACTACCCGATATTTTTGGGAAATTCTATCAAGTCATAATGAACGACCTGGTAGATGGCCTATTTAAACTTCCTCTTGACGTTAATCTATTGGGATACCGAATTAAAGTATTCTCCGGTGTTTGCCTACTTTATATTCAGTCGCTACGACAAATACAATTTGACTCCACTACAATTGATCGCTTTGCCCTCCGCCTTTACCCTATTATTACGGATCTTATCGAAATTCAATCTCTTTGCTTCGTGATAGCACGCGCACAACAATCCGAACCATTGATTAATTATATCTACGAATTCTGGAGTGAACAGTTCGAATCTCCTTCAAAAGAATTACAATTTTGGAACATTATCTACCCGATTTATTTATACTGTAAAAATCCAAGTTTTACACTTAGTTCCAATTCTTATATCAGAGAACATGACAGAAACATACGCCTTCTGGATTACCTCGAGAAAAATGGAATATTTACTCAACAAACCACCACGGAAAGCCGAATGTTTCCTGTCGTAAAAACAATATCAAAAATTGACGATCTATACCTCTCTGCAATAGCATCCTCCATTCACCATGGCACAATAAACAATGTAGATTTAGATGAGGTATTTATAGAAGCCTTTTTACGAGGAAGAACAGCATTAAAAGAAATAGATATTAAAGAGACTCAATATGGACAACGAGTTAGAAGACAAATGGAAAAGAAGAATTCTTAATCAACAATTCCCTTTGATCGGCAGTAATCTCCCCGGCGAAGGAAATGGCTATCATGACCGAGTCAGCTTTGATTTAAATTACAATCAATCAACAAATAGTGACGATCGATACAATCATTGGGTATACTTTGTGTATTTCAGGGATCTAATCAATTCGTTCGATCCAGAACTACGCCAACGATTTCATGAAAATGTGAATTTTGATCTGATCAATTGTTCAGAAAACTATCGAGATACGTTTAAACGTTATATCGCAGGGCAGAAATATCATTATCAAGGCGAAATTTTAGACGCCTTCAGCACCTTACTAAAATTATTAATACAACACGGCAGGATCATCCTGGAATTTGTTTCTTGGTTTGACAATGAAACATCTGATGTCTATGGCTTTGAACTGAAAATTCTTCCTTTTAAGAATACCATTATTAGAAACAAGAATGTTCAATTTGAGGGGATTGATCGGGATGGAACAACTAGAAAAGTAAAAATTCCAAAGAACAAGTGCATTGTCATTGATTGGCCTAAAAAATTAGGTGGCTATAAAGGATTTTCCGAAACAATTAACAAGGTTTTGAGTTTGGGTCCAAAGACTCCTCCGATAAGCGATGTCGCAACCTTAAATCCAGGAACTATTCTTGCCAGAAATAAGAAATGGGAAGAAGAATTTAATCGGCTACTTGCTAAATGGGGCCTGACTTCAGTACCGAATGATTTAACTGAATTTTACAAGGAGTATAATAATCTAAAAATTAGATCCACTGGAATTCTATGCATTGAAGCCATTCTGGTTGGCCTAAACCAGGTGGTCCAAAAGCTAAATATTGTTTTGGGTGAACAGGCTTCCCTTGTTGAAACGAGCGACTTCTACTGTTCAGTCAAGCATGAAAAAATAACACAGCAATGGCTAAACGGAACTATCAGTTTTACGACAGCAAATAGCCACCTTCGATAGGCTTCAATTAAATTCTCCCATATGAATCATCTTAGTATCGCCATTATCCGGACCAAATCTTTAACAATCAAAGCCCATTTCGATTATCTAATAATAGAAGAGGGAAATAAAATAAAGTTTTTTGAAACCGTTAATATCGCCATCGGAGGATCATTTGATTTTAGTTCCTTCAAAAAACAAATCATTCAATACTTTAATCTACCTCAAACAATAGAAATTGATGGAACTCTTTCACCTGTTGACTTCGAAAACCCACCTACCTTATTCAAGTCCAGCCCAAGAGATCCTGAAGCCACCGCCTATCTCTACGAATTTTCCGCCCCACAGCGTGATGCTATTATTTTAGGTCAGCAATCTAATTCTGACTATTGGAAAAATATAAAATGGATACCCGAAGCTGATTTAAATTCAAATCAATGGATAGCCCATCAAAGCTATCTCTTCGAGCGCGAATCTCCATTTAACCCTCCAAAATTCTCAAATGAGTACCGGGCAAGTATAAAAAAAATCGTGAGTGCCAAGCAAACGGGAAAACTGGTGATTTTCGCCGGAGCGGGTGTTTCAATTGATTCAAATGTCCCACTTTGGAGAGCACTTGTGGATGAAATGAAAAATGATCTGTCCACACACGTAACGGACATTTACGACGTACCCGATTTATACTATCATTCGCGAGGAGAAAAAGAGTTTCACGAGAAAGTCCGGGAAATCTCCAACTATGGAAAAACGAAATTTAATGGAGTCCACAAGAAAATTATCACCTTAAATCCCGTCCACGTCATAACGACAAACTATGACACCCATTTCGAACAAGTCGTTGAAAATTTAGGACTACCCTTTTCAATAATTCGCGCTGATTTAGATTTACCTTATTCCCGAGGGAATTCCCTAATTGTAAAAATGCATGGAGACTTTGACTTAAGAAATATTGTTTTAAGAAAAACCGAATATGATAATTATGAAAAAGATTTCTCATTGATTTTGAGTTTTATTCGAGAATGTTTCGCTTCGAAGCTGATTCTATTTATCGGATTTTCATTCACTGACGAAAATCTAAAGCGCATTCTGAATTCGGTTAAAGTAATTTTGGAAAAGGATATCCAACGACCCTATTTATATAACGCAAGCAGCGAAAAGGATAGCACTCAAATGAAGGAAAGCTTAGATCAACAAGGCATCCGCTTGTTAACTCACGAATCCGCTATCGATGATTATTTTAATCAAATCAAAACCAGCGAAGACCAGGAAGCAATTAAGGAACTTAGTGCCAAGGGGCAGAATACATACAAGTTCTTAAAAGTATTGGAAGAATTTGATCCCATTTCTGACTCTTTGGAAAATCTCGACATACAAAACCAGTTTATAAAATCATTGGAACGATTTGAGTCCTTTGGAGCAATCCCCATTGAAATTCTAGAGAAGATTACTCCTTTCAAACTAAAGCATCACCCTAAGAGCCAACATTCGGTAAATGCGACCTACAGCCATTATGAACCATTTCATCTGGAAACCCTAAACGAGGAACTTCTAACTTACTTAAATAGCCGAAAGAATAAAGAAGGAAAAATAGACTTTTATACCTATAAAAATAATTCGACTTCCGAACAGGAAATAAAAATAAGCCGATATCTGAAGCTTCTCTACTCCAGCGGAATACATTGTATAAAAAGAAAAAGTGACACACAGTCATATCACCTTCGCCTAAACCCAGTTAATGCTGCTGACGAATGTTATTGTACACGCTGTTTGTTTGATCGTTTTGAATGGAAGAGTCTTATATACGCTCTTAATTCTATTAACGCAAAGGCATTGTGCAAAAGAGATTTTTACAACGAAGGACTATTAACCTCCTACGGTTTTTTGAAAACGGGTCAGCTAATCAAGGCATTTTATGCGCTCGAAGAGGTTAAAAGAGAATCGATAAAAACCGCTAAGCATATTGATTATTTTATTGCTTGCTACAATCAGAAACTTCTGAAACCATTATTAGCTACATTTTACGAATCCAATTTTAGTGACGAAGCAAAAGATGTGATTATCCAGAAAATTGATTCAACCGATCTTTATCAAATTCTGAATGATCTCCCAGCTGAGCGTGATGTTAAAGAATGCCTTAAACTGATCATGGAAAATAAAATTCATTCCTCTATGCTATCAAACATGGAGAATGAGTTTGAAACCGTAAAAGAAAACTACCATAACTATCAAAAAGAATCATATTGGAGCTCAGGACCCAATCATTGGTACATGATTCAATCATACTTTTTCTTAACCAGTAGTTTTTATCATCAAAACCTTCTTTTCAATGATGAGAATTACTCATTTTCAAAAATGGCTTCTATCTACTTTGAAACGATGATTGCCAATTATACTATATCAAAAAAATACACTCATAAAATAGAGAAACTACCCCTATTTTTTGGTGAAACGTTAATCAATTTCGGATACGCTTCGGACATCACAGATCTCTTTAAACAGTATCGCGTTACAAGCCTCTCTTTTGACGGAGGTGTTAAGTCATTGGTTAATGAGTTTAAAAACTTTCTTGATTCAGGCTACGAGCAAACCAATCTGTTTGGAGAAAAAATCAATAGCGATCCATCCTATTATTCTTTAATCCAAAATTCACACTACTTCCGAAACAGAATTACTAGAACTTTTAATAATTTCTCAATTCTACTGCTCCATTGCGAGCTGGAGCCCGACGACGTGAATTTGGTGATCGAAAAAACTATTAATTTCCTGTCAGTCAATCCAGCTTTTAACGCTAGTAATTCCCATACCTACTTTTCAAAATTCATTAACCAGTACATCAATACCATTAGCGAAGTCAACCTACAAAAACTTGCATTCTATGTTTTATCCCCTGATATCTGGACAAGTAGCCTAATTCCCTCTTTTTGCAATTCTCTAATTGTGAAGACCAATAAGCACCGTTTGTTTGGTGAAGATTTTTTTCAGAAACTAATTAGAAGAACAGATGAAAAAAGGGAATGGCCACTTTCGTTAACTCAAACTATTCCGTTTTATGTACTACTTCAGCCTGAACAACAGAAAAAGTTCTCAATGCTCATTGACACAACTTTTAATAATTTAAACAATTCCAGGTGGGAAGTCATCATTAAAGCTTACAGTTGGAAAATGTGGAATCCAAAAGATCAGCCAACTATCTTTGAACCATTCTTTAATAGTGTTGCACAAGAGTCGGTCTCGTTTCCTGAATATACAATCTTAGAAAGCGGAATGCCTGAAGGAAACGATTTTCGACCATGGAATCACCTATACCTGGTAATTCAAATGATATACTCCTATAACTTATTTGAAGCAGAATTTACAAAAAAATTATACTCGAATTTGAAATTAAATATGTACCAATGGATACTCAATCCGGGGGAATTTAACTATGACTATTTTGAGATCAAGTGGCTATTAACCTTCTCGAGACCCGAAATACTTAGAGAACTTAAAAAAAATCAGTCACTCTCACGCGCGATTGAAAGTGGTCTAAAGAAAAATTATAACCCTAAAGTTGCTGAGTTATATTATTCTTCGTAATCTCTTCCCCTTCCGAGAATAATTTAGAATTAACTCTCATCATTTTTTCTGCAAAGTTCGGCCTTCTTCATTGACTGCGACCAAGAGACTACGGCATAAACCTATCGGTGCCTTCGGCTTTGTCATGGTCTCAAATTTATTCCGTTTCCTCTTGGTCTAACGCGACTGTTGATTGATTAATCATTGTCGCTGTCAATGAAAAGACCGGGTTGGGTTGGCATTAAAAATAATGTTCAACTCAATCAAACTTTATGGAAACAATTTCAAAAACTGACACGGAAAATCCAGTGTCAACGTCCCTCCTGGTCAACCTCGCCCAAATTAAAATCAGCGAAACAAACCGGATATTCCGGCGACCTGCTGAGATCACCAAAGATGCTTTAACAGAGCTGGCATCCTCGATTAAACAATACGGTGTAATACAACCCGTCGCCATTCGGCCCCATCGTCAAAAGCCGGGAATGTTTTTATTGATTTGTGGCGAACGACGCTACCGCGCGAGTGTGCTTGCCGGAATGAATCAGATACCGGCCTATGTGAAGGACGTAAACGACGAAACGGCCTTGGAGCTTCAAGCCATCGAAAACATTGAACGGGAAAATATCCATCCGCTCAACGAAGCCAAAGGATATGCAGTCATGCTGGAGAACAATCCATCATTAACGACGGCTGACCTGGCAACACGATTTGCAAAATCCGAAACCTACATCCTTCAGCGCTTAAAGCTCAACGAGCTGATCAAAGAGTTTAAAAAAGATTTTTATCTCAACACGATTCTAATTGGTCACGCACTGCTACTGGCCCGATTGACTCACACCGATCAGCGCGAGGTACGCGAGCAAATGACGAAGCGCTATAATGGCTTAGGAACGGTGAATGAGCTGCATCAATACATCGATCGAAATATCATGAACAGTTTGACCACCGCAGCCTTTGATAAAAAAGATGTAGCACTTCTTCCAAAAGCCGGTGCATGCCTTACTTGTCCAAAGCGCTCCGGTGTCTCTCCACTCCTTTTTGCAGAGATCAAGGAAAAAGACCGGTGCTTTGATAGTAGCTGCTTCTTCTTAAAGTGTCAGAAACATATACTTAATAAAACCAAGCTCTTGATTGAGACAGAGCCGGAGGTGGTCTTCCTAACAGCCCATCATGAAACGAATGAAGATGCATTGACCTTGCTAACGGAACAGCAGATTTCGCCATTACGGGAGTATAAGGATTTCTTTGACGGAAAATGTCCGGGGACCACGAAGGCAAAAGGATTTTGGATCTCCGGGGATCACGCAGGCAAAATAGCGACAGTGTATGTTAAAGGGGAAGAGAAAGCAGAGTTACCGCCGGCTGAATCGCGCAAGGAACAAATTGAAAAGATCAAGTTACGAATGACCCGTGGTAAGGAACTGGACCGTGAAAAGGTTTACGCCAAAATTTTGGACGCCCTGCAGAAGCATCCGTCACAAAAGAAAACCTTTGAAAAGAAAATGATGCCATCAGAGGAAGCCATGCTCTGGTATATCGTTTATGATAAAGCAGGATATCATATAAGACACGACCTTGATAAATTTTTAGGACTGTCCAATCACAAGTCTGAAAAGGTTTTTCAGATATTGACCGAGTTAACCCCCATGCAAAAGGCATATCTCCTTCGAAAAGTTATGCTGGATCAATATGGGGGAAATCATCCGGATTCTGATTATGGTTTTATCATCACCAAGATAGCGGCTGCCTACCGCGACATTGACATTCCCGGATTTCAAAATGAGCAGAATGAAATATGCTCTAAACGAGAAGAGCGTGCAAACCACCGGATAAAAGAGCTTAAATCTGAAAACAATTAGAAATCAAGGGGCATCATGCCCCTTTTTTATTCGATCCCTTACAAATCCAAACGTTGTAACATGTTGTGAATTTCATACGATGCAAGGTTTGAGCTTTGTGAGATCATTTATCAATCAACGTACCTCGTATGAATAACCTCATCACCTACCTTGAAAGCAAAGACGCCATCTTTCATGGTGCGCTTGTCCTCATCATGCTCTACGTTCCCCATGCGGGCAACCTTTTCATGCAACTCGAGCACCTCGACATGACCTTCTCCGGTTTTACATTCCTCAACTGGATTTACGGTGTTTCCTTAGCAGGTGCTATTGAGTTCCTGATCCTGGTGTTTATCATCAACGGCTACAAGTCTACCGGAAAGTTTTACGCGGTGGTCAGCTTCTTCCTGAACGTGTTCTATTACAATTATTGGTTTACTGCAATGCGTGATCCTTCAGATGAAAACATCCGCACGACGATTATCAGTCTTTTTATCTGCCTCACCCATTCTCTGGCCGTCTGGCAGCTAAGCGAACTGTTTTACAAACGACTTCAGGAGGATAAGGAAAATATCGTCGAATACTGGTGCCCTGAGTGCGAAGCCGGACCCTTCACGAATAAGCGGGGTCTTGAAGGGCATAAATCAAGAGCCCATAAAGGAAAGAATAAAGCCGCTATCTCAGGACTAAATGAACAGGCATGATGGGTGTTAAGGAGGCAACTGCGATATGAATAAGATGCTACAAAATCATGATAACCGACCTGCGATGTTTGGAGGAGCAAGCAATGTTTTCCGTCCCGGAAAACTGCTTGCTCCTCTTCATCACTTCGTTCCTGTAATAACGGTTTATCTCTATGGCAAGGCCTAGAAAAATTGACAGCGAACTTCGCGTGAAGCAATTAAAGCTTCACCTGACGATGGAGGAGAAGAATAAGATCCTCAATCAGGCAGTTGCCAGTGGACTGCATCCCTCTGCCTGGATTCGCAGAAAAATATTCACAGGAAAGTTCCCTTCATTGAAGGTGTCCCCCATTGAGATCAAGCTTTATCAGGAATTAAAGCGAATCGGTGTCAATCTCAATCAGGGCACTCACAAGCTGAATCAGGGGGAATTTCCGGCCCACTATAACGAGCTCCAGTTGTCGCTTCTTAAACTACTCAACAACATTTATAAGGTGCTGATCGATGACCGGAAAGCTGGTGAAAGGTAAAGGCTTCCGCGGCGCACTGCGGTACAACCTCGACAAGGTCGAGCGAAAAGTTGCTGAGGTGCTGGAAAGCACCTTTGCAAGGTCCGGTGAACATGCTATTCTGAAAGAAGTTCAGATGGTAAGGTCACTGCGACCCAGACTGGAAAAATACTTTTATCACACCTCCATCAATTTTCCACCTGAGGAAACCCTCTCCAGCGATATCATGAAGAGAATCGGGCTGGATTACCTTGACGCCATGGGACTCGTCAATAATCAGTTCATCATGTTCCGTCACTTCGACGCCGATCATCCGCACATTCACATTCTCGTGAATCGCATCGATCATAATGGCTCCGTAAGGTCAGACAGCAATGATTATCAACAGACCGAAAAAATCCTTCGAAGCCTGGAAATAAAATACCACCTCCGCCAGGTGCATTCCAGCCGGCAAACGACCGAACGCCCGGTCACGAAAGATGAACTGGAAATGATGAAACGCACCAACGCGCCGAGCTCCAAAATGAAATTACAGGTGGCGATAAAAAGAGCGCTGCAATCCAAACCTACCCTTCAGCAGTTCATCCTGAGGCTGGAAAGCCAGGGAATAGCGGTTCTGTTTAACCAGGCCTCCACCGGCTATGTCAGCGGAATCTCCTATCAACTAAACAGTTTGATCATAACAGGAGGAAAACTGGGTAGTGACTTTAAGTGGACATCCATTCAAAACAAAATCAACTATGAACAAGAACGAGATCGCCAAAGAATTCACGAAGCAAACATCCGAGCCCGTGCCACAGGAGCCGCTGCCGGAGTTAATCCAAAAGACTATCGACGGGCTGGGGGAAATTCATCGGCTGACAACCGAAAATATCCACAAGACCAAAACGGTGGAAAAGATCACCTCCCTTTATATAAAGGAGCTGCAGGGAAACATTCATCAGATAAATCTTCTCACCCTTCAGATTACCGACCAGATGATAAAGCTGATTCAGGAAAAAACGAAAACCCACAAGGTCTCGATCTGGCAGCGTTACTGGATAGCTATTCTTTCCGGGATTTTGTCAACCCTTCTGACCAACCTTACGCTGATCCTCCTTCGATGAATCCGTACAAAAAGAAACGACGAAAACGGCGATCAGGTCGATGAGCTCGTCAAGCTTGGCCTTGCATCCCTTAATTCCTTTTCCAACCATGGGATTTTAATTATGGCGAAAGGTTGGTTCATGCTTAAAATCATGCAAAAGCGTTCGGCATAAACGGTGCCTCCTGCCGTCATTTTCATTCCTTGCAGGCACCCCCAATTATTCCGTTTCCTTTTGCATGATTCACCGCACGAACCACCAGAAACACCATAATTAAAACCAATGATTATGGAAAATTCACTTTCAATTGATTTTCAGGTTGCAGAAATCAAGCTCTCGTACAGCACCAACGTTAAACCATCTTTGCGACCGAAGGTCAACTGCTCGCGAGATTCCTATGAATTGCTGATGGCCAACTGGGACAAATCGAAACTTGAATTCCAGGAACAGTTTAAGGTAATGTACTTGAACCGTGCCAATAAAGTGCTTGGAATTCTTGAGCCATTCACAGGTGGAGTGTCTGGAACAGTGGCTGATCCTAAGATCATTTTTGCTGGAGCCTTGAAAGCGTGTGCGAGCGCCATGATCGTCTGCCACAATCACCCTTCCGGCAATCTTACAGCGAGTCAGGCAGACATTGATTTGACAAGAAAGCTAAAGGAAGGAGGAAAATTACTCGAGATTCAACTGCTTGATCATATCATTCTAACAACAGAAAAATACTTCTCATTTGCAGATGAGGGACTTATTTAAAACAAAAATGACAAACCCTTGTGGGACTTATATATTTGCCCGAATCAATGGTTTGATATTTCTATTGCAACCAGTCAACAGGGAGATCGACAACTTGCCCTAACGTTATTCCTTTCCGAGTTCTAAATTCATTACCCTCCCACCAGTTTTTGTCAAGACGCCAGTCACTCAGACAAAGTGAATGTCTTGCATTCGGGTTATTACATAGCCAATGTGGAGCGACATGCAAAGTAGTTGGTGCTACATTCGTTATAAAAACACCACTCACCTTTTCAAATGAGCCAGCAAAGGCTTTTGAAAATATCCCTTGTTCTTTTAGTCGCCTTTCTCTTTCCAATTCACCAAGCGCTTGATCGATATCATAATAATGGTAAAGGGATTTTACAATATCAGTATTATCAACTCTTTTTTTGCTTATACAGTTAAGGCAAATGAGATAAGGGTATTCCATATTGCCGTATCCGGTTGACTTTACCTTGATCGCCTTTTTTATACTTTCTTCACAGCCTCCCATCCAACCTTCGTGAGGATATGAAAGAATAGGCTGATGTATGGATTCATCAATCACATCCAGGGGCCATGGAACGAATACGATCCTAACATCCTTATCTTCGTAAAACTGCTCGGGAATGTGATAATTGTGTTCAATACGAACTTGTTCAATAAGGGACGCATGATCAAGCTTTGACAAATAATCGTCAAAGAATTTTACAGCCTTCTTTCCATTCGGTTGATGTCCAGAAATGAATTCTACAGAATGAAGACTGATTCCGAATTTTTTGTTTTTTATCCTTGCCATCTGATCATAAAACAAATCCCTTTTATTCATTCGTGCTTGCTCAGCAGCAGTAACGTCAGTTACAACCCGAGCCTCCAGGTAAAACTTTATGTCATCCTTCGAGATGAGAAAATCAGGACGTTTTCCTGTTCCACTTACAGCCGGATGGACGAGCAATGTGTAACCTTGTCGCCGGAAAATCTCATGCAGGGTAAGTTCAAAAAATGCCGGGTAGAAATCTGATTGGAATCTGCTTTTCAACTCTGCCTGTTCATCCAAAGGATAGTTGATGAACCAGGAGTTTAATAATTCCCGTACGTCCTGAAATATCCCAATTGCAGAATCAAAAAAATCATAGGGATTCTCAAGGTGCTTTGAATACAGTTCCTGACGATCTCGTTTATTATCAAAAAGTTCCATCCTATGATTCTGCAGAGAATATAGTTAAGTTTCCTGATCGTAAAATATAAATTTCAATTAAAATCATTGATTCTGATCTCAAGCTTTTCTTTCATTTCATCAAGAAACGTTGTCTTTCCCTTCTTCCTGAGACGAATATCCAGGAACTGACGGTAATAGTTTCCAAGCGAAATGTTAAAAACATTTTCAAACAGAACGGCAATCTCTTTGATATCAGCCTTTCCCTTGTTGAGAACACCTATCGTTTCCAGTCCGTAAATTAGCTCAATAAGATCGGCTTTACTTGCTGTCCATGTTAACGATGAGGTTATCGACCGTTCGTCGGGTGACAATTTAGCGATTAGCCCCATAATGTGATCTCTTAAAAGGCGGATTGTTAGCAGCTGGCTCAGCACTTCATCATATCCGGTAGAGAATTCACGGTCGGAAATAATATCAGAGAATTCAAGATTACCCCTTACAAAGTATTTCTCATCGTAGCCGGTCGATCCCGTCATGCAATACTGACTGAAATGGTCATGAGCGTTTACTTGCTCCTTCATTCGTTCGAGCTCTTCGAGGTAAAACGACAATCTATCCTTCGTAATTGTCGGCTCATTGCTGTGCAGTACCAGCAGTCGTTTATGAAAATGAAACTGCGCCAGAAATAATGGTTTAATCTCTTTGAAAAAGTAAATTTCGTCTGTCACGTTTTCAAATCCATGAGCTACCACCGCCCTTCTCAGTTCATAAATAATTTTTCCCACCATTAGAATAATTTTAGATAGCCGGACAATGACATCTTGCTCATCCTGCCGAAGGATTTCCAGTTGTTCTTTCATTGATTGCTCTAGCGAAGCAGCAGCGGTTACTACATCAGTTGTTTTCATAATTGTCAATGTTGAGATTCTCCCAATCGTTCCTTTATAATAGTTTTAATATCCTCCTTGATAGCATAATAGATTTCCTGGATCTCGTACTGAGTGATCCGCCGAATGGCGGGAATTGGTTCGTACCTCTCCTCTTCTTTCCTGATCGCGTCGTGATCGTTCACGATTTCCGCATGAAAAACCTTCAGCTTAATTTTTTGTACCGGATCATCGGAAACCATTCCCACAAACTCCCCGGAAGAAAGAGCAGCAATTTTTGACGCGGGTATCGCTGAGTCGAGCTGCGTTGATCGGCTAAGAGATGTATCAGAAGCATTAATCGAAAGACTTTGACGCTCCTGGACGATTTTTCCAAATCGCTCGGACAACAATCGCGCGGTGTCCCCCACCACCTGACCACTGATGACGTTGCCGACGATATTCATGATGACTTCGGCCTGCTCACGTCCATAGTCTTTTTTCAGCTGGCTATAATCCTGGACGGCAAGTGTTGTAGCAACCTTGTTAGCTCGAGCCGTTGCTATCAATCCGTCAATGCCGTTAAAGTAGATCGTTGGAAACTCATCAAAGACCAGGCTGCTTTTTAGCTGGTTCTTCTTATTAACAAGCTTGATGACCCTTGATATGTACAATGACAATACTGCACCATAGATCTGTTGCTTCTGAGGATTATTTCCCATACAGACTACCTTTGGTTCTTTTGGATTATTAATGTCCAGTGTAAAGTCCCTCCCCGACAAAACATAATAAAGTTGAGGGGAAGCAAGTCTTGCCATACCGATTTTTGCGCTCGCAATCTGACCTTCGAGCTGTTCCATAGCGTTATGCTTGAAGGCTGATTCAAATGGATTGATCAGCACTTCGATCTCCGGCTCTGTCCGGAGAAGTGTAAATAGTGTTTTATAATCCAGCTGCATCAGCTCGATCACATGCGGCAGCGTACAGAATCGTCCGCCTTCATACTGCCTTAAAAACCAGATAATAGCCGTGACAAAGTTGATAGGTGATTCAACAAAAAAGTCTCCCTGCTTTTTTATCCAATCGCGGTTTAACCCGAGCATAATGGTACGGGATGATTCAGTCGCGTCTGTGATATCCTCCATTGTAGTAGGATCGAGAGGATTACAGCGATGTGTCCGGGATAGGTCATCAAAATTGATCACGTAAAATTCCGGCGTCACTTTGTAATGATGGGCGTTCCGCAGAAGTGCATTATAGGTTATTCTCGACAGATCGTCATACTTGAAATCGTAAATGAACATCGAGAAGCCCTTCGCAATATGCTGGCTGATGATGTGCCGTATGACAAAATACGATTTACCTGCGCCCGGCGTCCCTATTACGAGCGACGAGCGAAACGGATTGATGATGTTGATCCAGCTTTGCTTGACTTTGCCCTGATGTGTATACCGCGCAGGCAGGTTAATGGAGAATTCGTTTTCCAGGAACCGCTCCTCCTGTGGGAAGGATTCATTCTGAATATTGAAAATATCTTTTTTGAGATCTTCTGATATTACGCGGGATATCCACGTCCCACCGGCGAGAATCATAAGGTATCCGAAGACCGAAAGCGATAAATAAGTAAATGAGAGTTGGGCCGGCGACAGGCCAAGAAACTCATGCCATTGAAAAATCAAATGACTTTCAATGAAAACGATCGTGCCGGTTAAGGCAAAAGTCAGTGCAACACCGAAATGAACTTGCGGTTCTTTCTTTCCCTGGACTCCCAGCAGTGAAATCAGCAAAAGCAATAAGCAGAATAGCTTAGAAAATAATGGGTGCTGAAAAAATTCGAGCTGATGAAGGGTTAGTATGATCTGGTCAACGAAGTGATGTGTTAAACCCCATTCCCTGAAACTGCCGTGGCAGAATACATAGATATGCGTAGCGAGTATAAACAGACTTACATAGCGTGTAAAATCAATAATCTTCCGTAATGCCTGTTCGTTTTCCCCGGTATGTGCCATCGTGATGCAAACCAAACCATCCCCCGGCATTCAAAACAGTTACAGGGGTTCTGGAACCCCTTCATTTTTAACGCTGGCACGAAAAATATTTCTGGTGAACCGAGGGAAACCGCCGTTCCCATTCGAGAAATAGGATGAATACCTAACCTTTTCTGCATGTCCTTTAAAAATCTTTTTAAAGTGCTGGAGACAATGCATCCGATTTCAGATGAGCTTCAGCGGGCGCTGATGAAAGAAATGACGCAACTGTCATATCCGAAGGATTATCTTCTTCATGAAGCCCCCTGGGTGGCGGACTATGCATACTTCCTGCATTCGGGATATGCAATGTCCTATTATTACCTGAAGGGAAAAAAGCGCGTTCAGTGCATCTGGACATCCGGACAGATCATGTTTCTCCCCACAAGCTTCATTGAAAAGGCACAGTCAAATGAACACATTGAGCTCGTTGCCAGCTGCGAATTGATCTGCATTAATCATACATCCGTGATTCGATTGTTCAGGGATTTTCCCGAAACAAACATCATTTACCGAAAGGTCATGAACCAGTACTATGACTCGGTGAAAGAACGCCTTATTGACATTCTCCTGCTAAGTGCACCGGAACGTTTGCAAAAACTTCTTGATCGTCTCCCGGAGATTGAGCAGATCCTGAATCAGGAAGATGTCGCTTCTTACCTCGGGATAACTCCTCAGTCGTTAAGTCGCATCAAGAGAAAATCTTAACAAGGGATAAGCCAAAGTCTGAACCTATGGCAACTGAAAGTCTGAACATCAAAATACCACTAATCTTATACAGAGCAATAACTTTATTATGTCAAATGAGAGGATCATGAAAAGCCGGGAAAACATCGTTGACATCATCTGCATACTATACATCATCCTGTTTATGTATGCGAGCATCAGCAAAATCCTTCAGTACTCTGATTTCATTATTCAACTGCAAAAGTCACCAATCCTGGTAGACATCAGTGGCTTTGTGAGCTGGTCCATTCCTGCCGTTGAGATTCTGATTGCTTTACTCCTGGTCTTTCAGACAACCAGGCAAATCGGGCTATACGCCTCTTTTGGACTCATGATGCTTTTTACGTTCTACATCATTTCAATTTTGGGATACAGTGAATATGTTCCCTGCTCCTGTGGTGGGATTCTTCAATCCCTGGGATGGACTGAACATTTATTTTTCAATATTGCATTTTGCCTTTTAGGTGTGGCAGCAATCGTTTTGCAGTCAAAGAGAAAAAGAACATCAATCGTATTCATAGCGTCAATCACATTATCAACGCTGATCATTGTCTTTGTCCTATTTCGTTTGACCTACCAGGACAATGAAAAATACAGTTCCTTCAACATACGATCATTTAGCGCATCAATTGGACAAAGAGATTCAGTCAACCTTGGATTTAACTCCTACTACTTTGCCGGCAAAGGAAATCACCTTCTCTTCCTGGGAAATGAAACAGCGCCCCAGATAGTCACCACCTTCAATCCGGCAACACGCGCACTCGATGCGAGAGCCATTACTTATGATGGAGCTCTAAGTTCAAATTCGCGACTATCAGTTAACACGGATCATTTCTACTTACACGATGGGACCATACCGGTCATCCTTTTCGGGCGGATGGACGACTTGATCGCCGAACCCTCTAAACTCACCTACCGTCATTTCACTGACATGGTTCCGTTAAGTCCAACTACATACGCCTTCCGGATCTCCGATAAGAGTGGTAAACAGCAGCTTGCCATTACCAGACTTGATTCCGGGCTTTCGATAAAACCCAATATACTTCGTGAACAGGTTGACGGAAGATTTGATGTTGATGGTAAGTTATTTTTCGATGAAAAAAATAAAAAGATTGGATATGTCTACCTGTATCGCAATCAATTCCTGGAACTGGATAGTGCGTTACATCTGCTTGCCATTCGAAATACGATTGACACGGTACGGACCGCCAAGATAAAAGTCAGTACCGTTGAGCAAGGTAATAAGATCTCTTCGGTCGTAATCCCAACCCTGACGGTTAATCTTCACGCATCCACTGGTTCTGACCTGCTGTTGATTCAATCAAACATACGGGCCAAGAATCAAACGAAGGAAGAATTTGAAAATTCGATCAGGCTGGATGTCTACCATTTTTTAAAAGGTGTTTACCTCGCCAGCATTAACATACCTATGGAAGACAAATCCACGTTCAGGGATCTGATCGTTTTTGAAACAGATCTATATCTGCTGATCGGAAATTCATTGATACGTTATGACATGGCAGACATTCTGCTGGAATGCAAGACTCTGTCATCACAAAGAAATTTTACTGGCCAGTAAAATGACTTCCAAGGAAGTCTGCCGTACCAGGGGACGGCAAAAGGGACACGATCGAAAACCCTTAAAAGAGTAGATCAAAATTTAATCCATAACAAAATGAAAAAGTTAAAATTATTCGCAGTCGTTCTCGGACTGATGTTAAGTGTTGCGGGCGTTTTCGCCAAGCCAGCACTATTCACTGTCCAGGGCAAAAAAGACATCCCTGGGGTATGTCCTGTTGTCGATGTTAACGATGATTGTTTGTCCAGTCATGGCGGTGCAATCTGCCAGGTTGACTTCACCAACGTTCTTGACATGTCTTGCAACGATCCGTTAAGAAGAACAAATTAGGTTGATAAAGGGAGGATGAAATATCCTCCCTTTTATTCAAGCATCTTTTTATCTCGAATCACGAGCATGTCAACCGGACGCTCAACGAGTTGAAATCGTATCCCGAATTTTGAAATCGCTTTATCGACTGCGGTTGGATCAATGGTATCAACTCCTTCTGCGCACATGCTCTTAATTCTTCCTTTGTATTCCGACTCATAAACAATCGGATATCTCCCCATGTAATACTTTTCACCTGCAAGACTGGCATTCCAGTTTCTGAGGAATTGCTGGATCGTAAAATTTTTAAAGCAGATCTCAGCCTCGTCTAATGACCCCGAAAACTCACCATCAACGGTTTTAAAAATCGTTGTGTCAGGAATGGTTAATGACACGTATTTGACAATTCTTTTTTCTATTCTTGATTCAAAACCGAACCAGTTATCAAGATCATTGGCCATAGCGCCTGACATTTTGAGCCATGAAGAATTTGGCGGGGCTGTCATTTTATAAGAATAAAGGCTGTCGGACTGTACCTTATTATAATAGTGCTTTCCCGGATTCCCATGCCGTTCGGATTCAAAAATAACACGATTGAAAGGCATAGGCTCGACGAATGAAAGTTCTCGTCTTGGTCTTGTAAAAAATTCACCGTAAGCAAACCTGTAAAGATCAATGATACTGCTCCTATGACACGATATCGCTGAGCCGCCTTCGGGAGTGAACATAATATTCGTAGGGCCATTAACGTCACCACTTGCGAGCTCGGATTGCCAAATCGCTTTCTGAGCGGTCTGAACTTTAACGGAAATAGAATCTTCTATGGGTTTTCCGTGGAGCAGGGCATCAACAATTCTATCTACATTCTCGGCCCCGAACACCTTTTTAACGAAACGACCGTCCTTCCCAAACACCATATACGTTGGCATTTCAACATGCTTAAGAATGACCTTTGTTAAAAGTGAATCCCCTAAAACAACCGGCAAGGAAATTTTTAGGCGCGGAATATTTGATCGTTTTGCAATGAGCCTTTCAACTTTAGCTTGATCCTCTGCATCGTTAACAAGGATTACCTGAACTTCCTTTCCATATTTCCGCTGGATGTCATGCATCTTGGGCATGGTTAAAATGCACCAGCCACAACTCGTTGTCCAGACATCAAGGACCGTCACCCGGCCTTTAAAGTCAATTGGTCTTTTTGATATTTGTGATGACTCCAGGAATGTAAAAGAAATTGAAGGCATCTCGTCACCCTCTTTTATTGGCGTATATTTTTTCTGAGCGATTGCTATCGCTACTGATGCGATTAGCGACATGCTCGTCAGGACTAAGACCTTGATAAATTGATATCTCATATTAGTATCCTGAATTTTGTGGGTTCAAGTTCGGATTAGCAGCAAGTTCTGTTTGAGGAATTGGATAGAGCAAGTCAGTTAATGCCCACCCCGGTTTTACTGGCTGCAGCACGGCATTGGCGCGATCCCAGCGTTTCAAATCAAGCCAGCGATGCCCCCACTCTGAAAAGAATTCAACCCTTCTCTCTTGTTCGATAGCCAACAGCAAATTATCCATCGTTGGAACGGGGATCTTCGTTTGAATGGAGGGCAGGCCCGCACGAGAACGGATCACGTCCAGGTCGCTCATGGACTCAGGTAATTTTCCTTGCCGGGCACGCGCCTCGGAACGAATCAGGTATTGTTCTGCCAAACGCAGGACCATTGAATATTCAGTAACGGGTTGGTTTAAAAGTCTGACTTTATACTTTAATGGAAAATAAATGACCGTAGCGGCAACCGTTTGATTTCCGGTCCAGTTTGTCTTCCGCTTATCTCCCACTTCAAACGAATTGATAAGCGAAGTGGTCAAAGATGCCGTTGACGGTAATGACGTAGAGGAGAAAGGGATGAACAGTGAACCTTCGTTCGTATTTTGACCCGTTACCACTGGCATAAGTTGCCAGATCGCTTCCGTGCTGTTCTTTAAAAAAGCAACATTGAGATCTGTTACCAGCTTGAAAAGAGTTGCCTGGTTAATTACCGTGGTTGAAACGCTTTCTGCATTGACCCAATCACCGCTATATAAATGAACCCTTGCAAGCATTGCCGAAGCCGCCCATGACGTGACCCGAACACGTTCACTACTGGTGAATTGAAAATCATTTGCAAGTAAGCCTTGTGCTTCCGTAAGATCCTGTTTGATCAGAGCGATCACCTGATCTTTCGTTGCCCGTTTGGAACTTGAATTGACAACATAGTCTGTGGATGTAGAAATTGGAATTTCACCATATAGATTCGTAAGGTAGAAGTGACAGAACGACCTGATAAACTTGGCTTCTCCCAAGAGCTGATTTCTAACGGCCGCGGTAATGGAGGTACTCTGCTGAAGACCCTCAATGGCAGAGTTGCAATAGTAAATAGATTTGTAAGCCCCGGCCCAAATAGCTGAATTACTGTTGGAGGTCGGAAGGACATTATTATTGTAGAACTCATCGAGCGCAGAACCATAACTGATCAACTCATCGGCCGAGGCTCCGCCAACGAATGTCACGCTTGAGCTAAGACCACTCGCAAAACCGGAACGCACCATCTCATGATAGATTCCTCTGATAGCAGCGGTCGCACTAACATCATCGGCATACACGATAGAGCTTACAGATTCTGTCTTTGGAGGGGCGATCTCTACAAAGCTTTCACAGGCATCGAGTGCAATCGTCACCAGGAATAAAATAATATATCGTTTCATGTTGTTCATTTTAAAAGGTCAATTGAGCGCCAATGGTCATCATCCGCAGGGGTGATAGAGATTTGACATTTTGAGGTTCAGGATCAGAGCCATTATAGTCTGTGATGACAAACAGGTTTTGGCCCTGAACGTAAAGCCTCACCTTTTCAGCCCTGATCTTTCCGGATACTGCCGCAGGCATCGTCCACGACAATGAAGCATTTTGTAACCGAATGAAAGAAGCATCGGAAAGAATTCCATCGCCATTGGAAATGGCATTTCCGAATGCGGTGGCTGCTACGCCGCCCTGAGTATATCGTTGAACATCCGTGATATCACCAGGTCGTTGCCACCGCTCCAGTACCAACGTCGGTTGGTTACCACGATAACCAGGTGGAAGTCCGATACTATACAAATAATTAAATCCAACCTGTTTTACGAATTGAAAGAAGAATTGCAATTCAAAATTTCCAACGGTTATCGTATTCTGAAGTCCACCATAATAATCGAAAGTCCGTTGCTTAAGGAATTGCGCGTCGACTGCTGTACTTAATACGCCATTATTATCAACATCTTCAAAGGAATACAAGCCGGTTTGAGGATCGACACCAAGGCTCTTATACTTCTTTACAACGAACAACGATTTGTCGACCGCATAGGTGTTGGCATAGCTGGACCCTTCAATGTTCGGATAACTTACCAGTCTATTGGTTGGCAGTGTGACGTTCAGGCTGGAACTCCACGAAAAACTTCCTCGGCGGATATTCAGATTAGAGACTACAATCTCTAAACCGGTATTTTGAATGACCGCCGGAAGGTTGCTTTGGATGGAAGTGAATCCCGCAACCGCAGGTAAGGTATAGCCCACCAGCTGGTTGGAAGATCGGTTATGATAGTAGCTCGCCGAAAATGCTAAACGATCATTGAAAAAGCCGAGTTCGATCCCTCCTTCAATCTTCTTGTTCTCTTCCCAGCTGTAGTCCGGATTGTATAATCGCGTTGGATATAGCCCTTTACCTCCCTGGTAGGTGTACTGAGTGGATGTATGCGTATCGAGGTATTGATAGTCCCCGATCTGATCACTACCGGTTACACCAAAGCTTCCTCTTAACTTTCCAAAGGAAAGTCCGGGAATGAAATTCTTGATAAAATCTTCACTTGAAAAAATCCAGGCTGCACCCACAGCCCCGAAATTTGCGAACTGCCGGTTAGGTCCAAATCGACTGGAACCGTCTCTCCTGCCTGTCAGATTAAGAATATACTTTTCCTTCCACGCGTAATTGATTCGTCCGAACACTGCGTGATACTTATACTCTGAATACTCAACGCCTGAGGGAGTAACTGTCGCAGCCGCTACTGGATTCTCAAGCTGTGTGTCGTTAATAAATCCGGAAGCGAAATATCCTGTCTTATCACGAATCGATTGTTGAAACGTTGTACCAAGTAACGCGGACAGTCTGCCCCCTCCAACCGCCTTTTGATATTCGATCTGTGGTTCAGCGATCCAGGATGTTATAGATCCGGTGGTGGTGTTCGAGGAACCCGTTGGATTGAAGGCCGGATTTTGTGCGGCGATTGGAGTGATGCTTCGCTCATTCGTATTGAGGTAATTCAATCCTGTATTGAGTTTCAATTTCAAACCCTTTGCTACTTCATATGATAAGGTAAGATTGCTGATCAAATTCCTGGTCTTGGCAGTGTAACTGCGCCTCATATCACCGTAAGGATTGTTCCATGTTCCATTTGACCAATTAAGCGATCCGTCAGGATTATAAATTTGGGGCGAATTGGGCGTTAACGAATATACCAGGCCTGTGAAGTCCGTTGTGGGCAGGACATTCTGATCAATCACAAAACTGGTGGAGAAATTCATCAGGAATTTTGAATCAAGGGAACTATGAGAAATATTGAAATGCATAGAACCCTTTTGATAATTGTAATCTCCGGGAAAGACGGTCGTTTGCTTCAGGTATCCGCCGCCGAATAGAAATTGCGTACTGGCATTCCCACCCGAAATACTTGCCTGTGCATTGGTAATCTTTGCCGTCCCTCCCAGCAACTCCTTCCTCCAATCAGTTTGCCTTGTTGTATCCCAGACCAGAAGATCAGGCGCATTGGAGATTGTTGGCGTAACTCCATCGTTCTTAAAAGCCTCCTTACGCATCCTGACATACTGGGAAGTATTAAGCATATCCATTTGCCGGCCCATTGAACCTATTCCCGTGTAAATATTGAGATCAACTTTCGTCTTTCCGCTTTTACCTTTCTTGGTTGTAATCAACACAACACCATTCGATCCGCGTGAACCATAGATCGCCGTGGCATCAGCATCCTTTAATACTTCGATACTTTCAATATCTGAAGGATTGATTGAGTTGAGCGGATTAGTACCGCCACGAATCACACCACCTCCCGCACTGAACATCGTGGCCGATGAAAAGGGAACGCCGTCAATGAGATATAGGGGCTCGTTGGCTGTTTGCCCTCTTATACTATTCATACCCCTTACTTGTATTATAAATGCATCACCAGGAATCCCGGAGTACTGCTGAACCTGAACACCCGCTATCCTGCCCTGCATTGCCTGCAAGGGATTCAGCACAGGTTGCGACGCGATTTGTTTCGAACTCATGCGTCCTATATTTCCGGTAAGCTCCTTGGAATCCACGTCGTAATAACCTGCGTGCACCGTTACTTCCTCTAGATTCCTCGCGTCCTCACTCATCGTTACATCAATAATTGTCTTGTCACCAACCACCGTTTCAAAAGAGACGAAGCCAATAAAGGAAAATACCAGAACGTCTTTCTCCCCTGCTTCCAGAGCAAATTTTCCTTCCGCATCGGTAGTCGTTCCAGACGCAGTTCCTTTGATGATAATATTTACACCGGCAATACCAGCCTTTGATTTCTCATCAATGACGGTTCCAGAAACGGTGAATAAGGGTCGGTCACCCACTTCAGAATTTTGAGATCTGTTGGGGTTCTTTCTGAGAGTAACCCTTGATTCCGATTCATGGATTTTAAAGGAGATGTTTTTAGGATGAAGCAGCTGTATTAGTGCTTCAACAAGCGACACACTATCCACATTAATCGAAACCTTTTCCGACGCATCCAACTGGTCATCCCGATAAATGAATTTCTTACCGGTTTGCTTTTCCAACTCTGTCAGTACATTCCCTATCTCCACTTCATTCATGTGCAGCGAAATTCTTGCCTGGGCTTGGGCCTGGACATTAGAATTGAATAAGCATGAAATCGCTAAAAAAATAATCACTGATAAATAGCGAATCCTGATTCCCGTGTTGAAAACAAACCATTGTCTGGTAAAAAAATCTCTCATAAATAATCGGTTAGAAGGTTCAAAATGAGACAAAGCAGTGGCAGACATCCCAACGAATGGAATGCGAACCGTAGAATTCAATGAACAATTGATACTTAAGACCTCACCTATCAGGTCGTATTGTGTGAGTTGTGTAGGCGTAGAACGATCATATCAATTACACCCATTTCCGGAAATGGTGACCGTTTTACCTTCAACTACATAGGTGAAATCAATAATGTCTGAAAGCATTTTTAAAGTGCTTTCAAGTGAATGATCAGTAAAGTCGGCCGTGATCGGACAATCTTTAAACTCTTTACCACGCTTTACCTGAACTTCAAATTTTTCCTCCATCCTGTCCAATACGTCCGTCACCCGCACATTACTGAACTGCATATTGTATTCCGTCTGTCGGGTAATCTTCGATATCTGGGTGGTGCTTAACTTTTCATCTTCCACTTTACGAAATGCACTGAACACGACACGTTCACGGGGAACAACTTGAATGCCTGCACTGTCTTTTTCAGAAATTACTTTCACTTTTCCGGTAAGCACGTCCAGGTAAAGACTGTCGTTGACAACTTTAAGATTAAAACTTGTTCCGAGAACTCTGACGGTCATGCTCCCGCATTGAATAACAAACGGTCTGGCCGGATCTTTCGCCACTTCAAATAAACCCTCTCCCGACAACTCGGCATAACGCGTCGGATCATTGGGCTTCTCGTAGTAGTTGAGCCGACTGTCTCCCTTCAGCCATACCAGTGTTCCATCATTGAGAATAAGTTTCTCAACAGTAGAGTTGTTGGATATCATCCAGACAAGAGCCGATATAGAAAGGATCAGTAGAAAGGAGGCGGCTATACCAATCGTCCAGGAACTAAGTCGCCGACGTCTTACAGGCAACGAATGTTTAAACTCATTTAAACCAAGATTACCGGTGATTTTTTTGAACAGATGTTCTTCTTGGGACTTTGTAAACTCGTCCTCAGAGAAATTTTCAGTTTTCGCCACATCCAGCCACGCCTCAATCTTCGCAGTCTCTTCCGGCGTCGTTTCGTTTGTTGCGTACTTCTCTAAGAGTTTATCAAAATTTGATTTTTCCATTCCTGAGGAGAATTTAACACACTGCTAATAGGTAAGTAATGTACAGTTCAAAACCTTAACGCTTTTCAGAGAATATTTTCTGAAAAAGTAACACCGCGAATAGGTCACCGGGAAGAACGCTCTGAGAGGAAGCTTCCATTCCAAGTTAAAAAAAATAGGCAACTGAATAAATAAGTGGTCAGGATTTTATTGGGCGGAAACCGGCCCGATAGGCAGTCCTCAGGCCTTTTAGGGCGTTTGAAAAATAGATTTCCACGGTCTGCGGGGTGACATTCATTTTTCTTGCAATCTCCTGGTTCGTCAACTGCTCATACACCCGGAGGTTAACTACCTCCTGATACCGTTGGGGAAGCTCACGCACACAACGCTGAATAATGGCGCTCGCTTCAGTTGGGCTCATCTGCAGTTCCTCGCTGTTGTCATATAGCAGTTCAAAAAATTTAAAGTGCTCTTCATACTTCTTCCGCACCAGGCTTCGCTGAAAATAACTGATGGCTTTGTATCGCACGGCACTGAACAAATAGGACGAAAGGTTGGTGATTGAAACGTTTCCACGGCGATTCCACAGCGACTCGAAAACATCCTGGACAATTTCCTCACAATCCTCCTTTATAGAAATACTCTTCCGGACATACCGGTACAGCTCCGACGCATACCGCGTATAGATGATTTCAAAAGCCTGCTCGTTATCCTGGGTAAGAAATGATACAAGCTCCTCGTCGGTATGGTGCTCTTCAAGGTTCAAATCACTGGTTATCGTTTCAACTGACAAACTGAAAAAAACAGCATTAAAAAACTGTCGCGAAAAAGATTCTTAATGAGCAAGGTAATGGGCGCCGCCTTGAAAAACCGCACATTTTGAGTAGATTTAGGCTCATTTAAGTATATTTAACAGTCAATTAAGTAGTGCCAAAAACACCAAAGAATGGAAGCAGAATTCACAGTATTGGAGAATACGCGGATCGGAAAGAATATCCTGAACTTCAGGAGGATCCGGGAAAAAAAAGCGAGTGAAGTCGCGCGGCACGTAGGTCTGAGCGAAGCGGCCTATACCAAGTATGAAAGAGGAGAAAGTCAGATTACTGTTACTTTCATCCAGAAGGTTGCCGAGTTTCTTGAAGTGGACCCATTGCAAATAATCTCTGCAAGTCCGTCAACTTTCTTCGAAAACGTCCACAATTCATCAATCTTAAATAACAGTAATTTTCACACCTTTTCAACTACAAGTGAAGAGCATTTGAAAATGCTGAACAAGTTAATGGAGTCTGTAATCTCTCTCAATGAGAGAATGGCCAAATTAATTGAAGGAAAAAAGGTAAACTAAATCAGTTGAGATTTCTTCCTCTGAACTGACACACCAGAAAGTATTTTGTTAAATGGAAATTAATCTGCTGAAGGGTAGCTGATATCTCGTTGGCCAGATCTTTTATTGATTTGTTTTCCATGTAACAAAGATAGTGCTGCCGCTGTATTTGCCCTTCAGTTAACGCCGACGGAAAACCTGACATTTTTTTAGTATCAGGATAGCTTCCTACAGAAAAAAATCTGCCTTCACTCATTAAGTTTTCACGACCGTCGTGACTATATCATGGGACCGGGAAGTACTTCAGGTTTTTAGTTTAGGTTAAGAAAGTACCCGGTCCCTTTTTATAAAGTCCATGGACGTCCAATGCTCTACGATATGCAAAAGGTTAAGGAATTCCTTCCTGAACTTCGCTTGCTGATTCATGAACTCGAACAGGATAAACGCCTGGCGGTTCACAGCCGAATCGATCAGTTCCATTATATGACGCGAGCAGAGGAACTCAAAATACTACTCGATCAGTACGAACGTGAGAAATCATGCCTCGATGCCACCGCCCAACTCATCCTTTCCCGGTACGACGACATCATCAAGCAATACAATAAAGACAAGGAATGGATCACAGGGATGAATTAACTGCGGTCAAGGTATTGCACCATCGTCACGAGCAAATTTCTGACAGATGACTTGGTGCCCTGCTCTACATTATAATATTTGGCCCTGAGGCTGTCGTAAGAAATCTGCTCCGATTTCTTGGTGATGATAAAGGTCGCGATGAACCTCAGCAACTCAGCGAGGTTTCCGTTCTGGATAATCTTTGTCTCAACAAATGCCTTCACCAGAAGGGACACCTGCGCGACGGAAACATCGAACTTCATCTTGAAACTGCCTTCAAAATTCACATCTCCCCTTGCCGAAGGGGCTGCCTGATTCTGAAACCGTGATTGGAATATGATTTCTTCATTGAGGTAGTCACTCATCATATGCTTCACGGACGGCATCTCGTCACAATAACTGATTCCCGGCTTTTGCGATGCCTGATTGACTGTCTTTAGCGCAAAGGAAAGCCGCTCAATCTTTTGAAGACAACTCTCCTCTGAACGCATCAGAGAATCAATATGATGGAAAAGATACCGTAGTGCCTCGTCGCTATTATAGTTCACATACAGGATGAGGTTACGGAGTGGTTCATTGATGTCTGATCCGGGTGCGTATTGCTCGAGAAGGCGGAACAACTCGGTCTGCATCAGGTTGCCATACATCACATTCCGGTAAGTAATGTTATCCGTTGTTTCCTTTTGAATGGCCCGGCCGATAGGATTCATCAGAACTGCAATAATTTCAGGATCGGCCCCTGCCTTTGACAACCGTTTCTTCAACCTGACAATATTACGTTGTGCTACCTTACCCGTTACCGCAAGGTAACTATGAGGCGCCTTTACATTCTGATCAAAATATTTCGAAAAGTACCGTTCGATGAACTGAAGCAATCCCGCCAGCACATTATAGAAATGGACGTTGAGGCGCATGGATGAAGTGTGATGATCCAACTCCTTTCTCGCAACTTCATCCATCAGCTGTATAATCGCCTGTTGATGGTATTGGATGTAACGCTCGAGGTGGCGTTCATCTTCAAAAGAAAATACCTCATTAATAAGGGTATTTCGTATGCGCTCGGATTCGGCCTTAAGCATATCTCTGGACACAGCGACGATCCGCTCATCTGCCTGGTCGTCCAGCCCGACGGCAATAAGACGTTCTATCTCCTGTAATTCGTATCTGACATTAGGTCCCATCTTCATCTGTGTTCAAGAGGGAAAAAATTACCTTGTATCGAATCCTGCCTATCTACATTGTCCCTTAATCGTTATATGAGAGCGATCCGTGATATGATAATCCAGGCCGGTCGATTTCCTGATAACGTCCATTACTTCTTCCAGCCTTGCCCGCGAATTAAACGTACCCGTAAACCGGCACTTCATAACGGATGGATTATCTACAGCAATACTAACGTTATATCGTTTCTGCACGATCACGAAAACCTCATCGAGGCATCGCTGCTGAATCGTAATTGCTTGTCCACCTCTTGACTCCTTTGACTGATAGGAAATACAACAATACACCAGCGCCACCAGGGAGAATATCAACGCCAGGATGGCGAGGTAAACTTTCCAGTCATTCTTTCCCGACCGCTTGCGCAGTTCAATAATGTCACGAATCTTATAAAGCCCCTCATAAAAATGCGGGTCGGTTTTTCTCTTGTCAGAAGTATCCTTGGAAAATTCCCAAAGCAACTTCATGTCCTCATACTCCTCTTTGTTCCGGGGATCTGCTGCCATCCATTTTTCAAGCTCCTCTTTTTCATCAGGAGTTGCCTTACCCGATAATACACGGTCGATCAGCCAGTATGTGTTCATACCTTGGTAATTTTTATATGCTGCCTCCTACTATCTACTCGAACAGTCTGCCCGTAATACCTCGGTTCGCTCATAAAATTTTAATAATATCCCAGATTTTCTTTTCCAATTCTAAGTAGCCTTTTCCGGGCGCTTGTCAGACTTCGTTCCACGGATTTTCTCGAAATCCCAAGCCTTTCAGCCGTCTCATCCAGGGAAAGATCTTCTTCGTAACGAAGTCGAAGGCACTCGCGCTCCCGTTTGGGAAACGACATAACAAGTGCCCAGAGCGCGGCGGTTTGTTCACGATTGATAATATGTGATTCCACAGGAAACTCCACATCGTCTTTAAGCCGGTGCTGGATCTCGGCGAGTTTGTGTTTGATCCGCTCGCTTTGTCTGAAAAAGTCAATGGACTTGTATTTCACGACCTTGATCAAAAACCCACGGATCGGCACGGAGTGAGGATGACTTAGTTCCCGGTGCTTTTCAGAAACCATAGCAAATACTTCCTGGACGATGTCCTCCGACGCCGCAGCATCGTCCGTAAGTCTGAATGAAAGTTTGATCAGGTTGTGGTAGTACTTGTTGTACAGCAGATTAATTGCTCTCGAAGGATAAGCATATAGAAGTTTACGTATGTGATCATCGTCTATACCACCGAACATTACGATCGCAAAATTTAGAGAGCAGAAATTTTTTAGGGGATAAACTCAAACTACAACTATTTCTATTCGCTGATAACATCAAATCAGATTGTACTTACCCTGAGATAAGTTTTAACGAATCATAGGATAAGAAAACAGGAAACATCCTGTCTGATTCCTTTCGCCAGCGCAGGGCGTTCAGAATGATGTCGTTGCGAAACGTTTTCTTAAAATAGGAAGAGGAACACAAATTCCAAAATAGGAGAACGATGAAATAGGCGGGTTCTCCTACACGAGCATGATTGACAACAATTCCGGAAATTTGCGTACTTGAATTGGAATGAATAACCATTTTCTTAGCAACCCCCATAACGAGTTTTCAAAACTCGATGATTTTGACAAAAGGCTTTTCCTGGAAATCCTTGAAAATCACGACAGTATCATCGAGATATGGATCAAGGATACCTGCAACGACTACGCGCGCAAAGGTGTACACATCAATAGCGCGGAATTCATTTCCGAGCTCATCCCCTTCCGACAATTCCTGAAATCCAGTGAGCAGGATCTAAATATTTCTTTAGAAAATCTAAAGAATCCTTTAGACAAATCCGGATTCAACTAAAGGGGGTTTTTCTAAATGCGTTGATTTTATACCCTTAGTTTGCCCACGGCTGAGCCGAAAATTTAATCTTCTGAATGCATTGACAGCATCATCTCTTCCGTTATTTTCGTCAACTACTTTTTAGACTTTGCAGGCCGTTCTGTTCTGGCGCTGCATCATTTTTTCAGCATTTTTTGAGGTCCCAAACTGCAAGACGAATCAAGACGACCGTATGACAATCGGAATAGACGAAAACAAGAAACGCGTGCCTCCCTTTCCAAACGGCAAGGCAACCTGCCAGGTGTGTGAAGGAAATGTGATCGCCAAATGCGGGGAAATATATGACTGGCACTGGGCACATAAGATCGACCAGAATTGCGACCCATGGAAAGAGCATGAAACAGAATGGCATCGCGGATGGAAGAATAAATTCCCCTTCGACTGGCGCGAGATCGTCATCACCAGCGATGAAGGTGAACGCCATTATGCCGACGTGCGAACCGATACCGGGACTGTCATCGAATTTCAGAATTCATCCATCTCCCTGCGACCATACGGATACGTGAAGAATTTTACGGTGACATGCTCTGGGTGATCAACGCAAAGTCATTTAAGCAAAACCTGATACTGGCAAGCGTAGTGACCAGAAGACTGCGACCGATCAAACTCGATGAGCTCGATCCCTGGGTTCCTGCTGAGAAGGAATATGAAGACAAGATCATGGCACTACGGGAAGAAATCAAAGAGTTTGATCGCAAGATGACGCCTGTTGATGATCTAATCAGGCAGAATCAACGAAAGGTGGATATTCTCCAAAAACAACGAAACGACATTGAATCATTGGCCGACAGTATACTTGACAATCTCTACCGTGACGCCTATTTAACATCTGACCTTCGCGAAATCACCAGCACGATTGATCCTTCCATTGAAACGAAAATTCGTGGGCTTCAGAAAGAAAAAAGAGCCCTGAGTGAAAAGATAGAAAGCGATGAGAAGAAATTAAAGGTATGGTCTGATCTGGAAGACATGGATATAGATCATATGCCATTCAAGAAAATTCCGTTCAACTGGCTCACAAAAGAAAACTATCAGAAGGCAAGGATACTGTCGAAGGCAACGGCTGAAAGCCTTTTTCAAAACTTCGAGAAAATTTCCAGCGATCTGGCGTTTGACCGGTTGAAGCATACGCATGTTAACTATATAGTCTTCTACGATCTTAATGAGAACATGGAGGCCCTGAAACATTCGCTAGACACTTTGCGCCGATCACTGACTGCACTGGAATCCTATATTCCTACCGTCAGAAATTCGATCAAAGCTTCGCTCCAGGGCAGACTAAGCGACCTGATTATTGATTACGAGGCGAGAGTTACGCGTGGTATTGACGAGTCAGAAAATTTTGTTGTCGCAAAAAGCAAAGTCAATGTTCAGTTGGGGATGCTAGAAATGAAAATGGAAGAGGAGATTCCAAACGCAAAAAAAGAACGCCTTAAGGAAATTACACAGGAGAAATTCTCCGTCATGCGAGAGTACAAAGGTATGTATGACTTTAGTTGGAAGCATGAACGCAAATCCTGGCAGGCCGCAAATGAGCGAATCTTTTTTGACACCGGTGACGGATACCTTTTCAGAAAACTAAATGACCATCAATTACTGAAAGTTTCGTTTCAAGAATTTCTGCAGGTATATGGGAACCTTCCGGAAACCGTCACCGTCTTGCATTAAAACCAAGACAATCACAAAACATAAATTTCCAATACGCTTGTCCACCGTGCCTGATCTTCAGCTTTGGTATAACAGTGATAGGATTTTATCCTTCTGAACCGTTAAAACCAAAATGGGCAAAACGGAAACGCCGAGATAATAAGCAGCATTGATACGATGTTTGCCATCTGAAGGATATAAATTCCGTTCGCTACGTGGCTCAAAGGTAATAGTGGGTGGAATTAGTTTTTCGTGATTCATCCAGTGATGGATGACCACGGCTGTCTTCTCATCGGCTAAACACTCATGAAATAACTCTTGCTCACGAACGTCCCCGGCCCATTCAGGAAACATGTTATCCAGTAATTTTTCAAAATTTACGTTCAATATAATTTCCATTCCAAACCTTCGAAGACTCGCATCGAGATTACCAGGCTGATCGTCGAGATGAAAACCACGGATGTCCGTATGCCATAAAGGAGTTACCCCCCGTAATTCGCCCTGACGATGCAGTTGCCGGATCTCATCAACTATGATTTCAGTTTTATCATATTCCTGGCTTGTTTTGCGATCACGGATAGTCACTTCTGCCAGCTCCGCAAGCCGTTTGATCTCTTCTTCGGAATATTCAGTCCACCTGCCGTGACTGTAAGAAAACAATTCGCGTTCGATCACTTCTGAATAGCGGGCTTGGCAATAGCAGATAAGACCATCAATGGATAAATTATTTTCTAACGTGCTATCAGTTAAACAAATACTCCCGATACGCTTGTAAAGACCCTGATCGGCAAGTAGCCGGGAATCCGAATCCATTGCCCCAATTACGATCTCGCCCAGTTGCGGACACGTCATCAATGTAACCTCATACCGGGATAACATCAGTCTGCAAAGAAACTCCTCGATTGATACAATGTACTCTGGTGGATACATCTTCGGTGCGCAGCCGATTAAGAACGGTAAAGTAAGCCCATTGGATATGTATCCTTTCTTAAAGTAGAAGTTCAGCACTCTGATCCAATAGGGCTCCACTCTTTGGGTTGAATTCACCAATAAGTTTACAAAAATCCTGGCCGGAATAATCGAATTTCTCCCGGACGCATGCCGTATCCAAAGTGAATCATACCACGGTATGATCACCCAGGATTTCGCTCAGCGCCAGTCCCCAGTGCGGAATCTTGCCTCCGAGTGTATAATACATTTGCTTAAAGCCCATCTTCAGCGCATAGGGCGTAATCCCCATTTCCAGATGACTTTCCTTTCCTCCCCACCATTCATTGGTCCGCATGTAAAATCCCTTTATACCGCCCATGTCACCCATACATAAGAGTTCAAATTCCATCGGTTTGACATCACCTTGTATAGCACCTAACTCCTTCCCCAACGTATTCGCCAGAACTTCCGCTTCCATGTGTCCCAATGAACCAATTTTTGGAACCGTAATCGATGCCGCATCACCAACAGCAAAAATATTCTTATAGTCAGGATTTCGCATGTATAAGTCCGTGATTACAAAACCCATATCGTCCGTAAAAGGCAATTCTTTTAAGAATGAATGAGCTTGCCAATCAGGAAAAACAATCGTCACTTCGGCCTCTTGTGATGAACCGTCATTGAATTCAATGCCGCCATCATAGACTTTTTTAATTCCATGCGTGTTCGCCTGATAGTGATAACCCATTTTAGTCATCATCGGCAGCAGTTGATTTAAGATCGTTTCCCCCGCATCTTCTGCAATCACTTTTGCAGGTGTGGATAAATACACCGTGGAAGCTTTTCCGGTGTCGTTTCTCTCCAGCCAATGTGCAATTGAAAACGCCAGTTCAACCGGAGGACCTTCACACGCAGTCAAAGCAACCGGTAAATTTTTCGGTAGTTTATTGCTCTTACCCTGATGAAATATGTCGGAAGTGATCGCTATCGGCCCTCCTTTATATTCCTTGTGTAAATAATTTCGCAGGCGATTACCCAAAAAGGTATCTGTCACACTGTGTCCGTTTTCGTCAAAGCCATCTATTTTATCATAGGCCAGCCGATTGCCCAATGCCACTACCAAATAGTCATATCTGATTTTCCTTACCGGATGACCGAGACGCTCATTGGGTTGGTAAAAAACTACGTTAGCATCCGGGTCGATGGTAATAACCTCCGCCTGGATAAACTCACTTCCGTCATGTTCCAGAAACGACATGAACTTGTATTGCAGGTCTATGGCAGGATTGATGTTTGCCAAAACCTGCATGGGAATATTTGGCACAAAGGTGAGAAGCGATTTACGATCGATGATCGTAATATCTGCCTTGCCTTTTACAGAAGCATGAATATATCGTGCTGTGGTAAGTCCAGCAAAATTGCAGCCGAGTATTATGATGCGAGGTTTTGACATACATCTGTTAATTAAGAGATTATTTGGTTTTTACTTTTTCAAGAGGCAACGGCTTTGTACAGAAGAACCAATCGTAGCACGTCATCTCGTCTTTGCTCTCCATTCTTTCTTTTGCAACGCCACAAGAACCTGCAGTCGGTACGATCACATCATCACCCGGACGCCAGTCGGCAGGCGTCGCGATGCTATAAGTGTCGGCAGTTTGCATGGCTATTAGCGCCCTTTTTAATTCATCGAAATTTCGTCCCATCGAAAGCGGATAATAGATAATCGCACGAATCAATCCTTTGGGATCGATAAAGAATACAGCCCTTACTGCTTTGGTAGAACTTTCACCGGGCTGAATCATGCCATATTTCTTTGCCACTTCCATGGTGATGTCTTCAATCAATGGGAATTTGACTTCAATGTTCTTCATTCCCTTAAATTCAATCTTATCCTTGATAGTCCTCAGCCAGGCAATATGACTGTACAATCCATCGATGGATAACCCTACCAGTTGACAATTCAGGGCAGTGAACTCGGGTTCCATTTTTGCAAACGTCATAAACTCGGACGTGCAAACAGGGGTAAAGTCAGCCGGGTGACTAAAAAGGATAATCCATTTATCCTTGTAGTCGGAGGGAAAATTGATTTCACCCTGGGTTGTTATTGCTTTAAAGGTGGGAGCCTTATCTCCTATTCGTGGCATTGCGACCACTTGTTGTATCTCTTCCATTTTATTTTGATTTATTTCTTGATAATAATGTGAACGAATCGATCTCTGCTGCTCAATTCATAGCAGTTAGTAGTAAAAGTGATCTAAAGCAATATTACTTAAGATGATTTTTGTCACCCGGAGTCAAGACTTATTTCAGCCTTTAGCAAGCCCTGACGTCTGATTCTGTAAACGATTGCTCTCCCGCAAGACTTATGCGGCGACGTCGTAAATAAATCATTCTTACAACGCTAAATTCTAAGAATGGAAAACACCAGCTTGTAACTAAAGTCACACAAAATGAAGTTTAAGCACGTACCTTTGTAAGACAATTGACCTTTTTGATACACACATTAAAATCTTTATTACCATGAAACGGACGGCATCTTTTTTCGCTTTCTTTTTGGGCACATTGACCTTTATACAGGCGCAATCAAGAGTACTTGATGTAAAATCCTTTGATGCAAAAATGGCCTCGGTAAAAGATAAAACTATATTGGATGTCCGCACGCCTGACGAGTACAGTCAGGGACATTTGACTTCTGCGGTGATGGTCGACTATAATAAACCTGACTTCAAACAACAATTAACGAAACTCGATAAGGCCAAGCCTGTCTTTGTCTATTGTGCAGCCGGCGTAAGAAGTGCAGGAGCCTCAAAAGCATTGATCGAGCTGGGATTCACACAGGTGTACGATTTGCAGGGTGGTATCAACGCATGGAAGAAAGCACAAATGCCCATCGTGAAATGATTCCAATAAGATAAAAGACGACGCGACCTTTCCATAAAATATTGATACTTCAGGGATTCATCATTGGCGCGATCGCCAGCTTTCTGGGTTCCATTCCACCGGGAACGCTTAATATACTGGTCTTACAACTCGGGCTGGAAAATAAATTGAAAGCAGCTTTGCGATTTTCAATTGCAGTTGCCCTTGTAGAGTATCCGTATACCTGGATCGCTGTTGAGTTTGAAGGATGGATTACCTCTTCGCCCGTTGTTCAGGAGAACTTCAAGTTGCTTGCGGCATCCGTGATGGTAATCCTCGGACTTTTAGGATTATGGGCAGCGCGCAAGCCATCCATCATTACTATGAAACTTCAGGAAAGCGGTTTCAGGCGCGGCTTACTACTTAGTTTGCTGAACCCCCAGGGAATACCCTGGTGGATTGGTATGACGGCCTATCTGAAATCCCAAGGCTGGATAACGATTGATACGGGGTTAACACTTCACAGCTATTTATTCGGTACCGCCGTTGGCGTCTTAGCCTTGCTCATCCTGGTGGCATTCATGGCACAACGAGTTTCAAGCCTTATTCAACATAGTCGCCTGATGACGTTGCTACCAAGTCTGGTCTTGCTCGCCCTGGGGCTAGTTACTTTTGCCAGAATTTATCTCTATGCATAGCCGATGACGGACGTAACCGTTCTTTCATTCCCTTAAAACTGCAAGTGAAATACAAAAAGATCATTGTGACTTTCACCAATATTTTCATCTAATAAATGTTCTGGTAAGTGAATGTCTCATGCGGAACACATCATGGAATTCTTAATCAAATCTTAAGTCCTTTAAAGCCATAGTAACTCAGCTTTGGCCTTGGGAAAATTAGTCGTCATTTAAGTTGCAGGATAAGCCAATACCTGCCCGTTGTGCATGTTTCTATCAGGCCTGGTGTGGCGCGGTATTTTAAGATCTCCTGTAGCCCCTTGATTTTATGAACGATCCAGAAAAGATTTCTAAGCAAATTACCGACCCCGCCAGAGGATTAAGTCAACCTGATGTAGAAACGTTGCGCAAGCAGCATGGCTATAACGAGGTTCTCGGAAAAGAAACGAATGCCCTTATTCTGTTTCTGAAAAAATTCTGGGGCCTTACTGCCTGGATGCTAGAATTGATCATTATTCTTTCGTGGATACTCAACCGGCATTCAGATGCCTATATTGTCATAGGTCTACTCGTATTCAACGCAGTCATCGGATTTATCCAGGAGCACAGCGCTGCCAGCGCGGTAGAAACCCTGAAGAAAAAACTGCAGATCAATGTCAAAGTACTCAGAGAAGGTGTCTGGAAAACACTGCCTGCCCGAGAGCTCGTTCCCGGCGATGTCATCCGGATTAGAACTGGGGATTTCGTTCCTGCCGATATAAACATTACAACAGGAGAACTCAATATTGATCAATCAGCACTCACCGGAGAATCCCTTGAAATAGAAAAAAAGAGCGGCGAAACGATTTATGCAGGCTCAATCGTCACCAAGGGAGAATCAACTGGCAGGGTGACATTGACCGGAGCCCATACGAAGTTTGGCAAAACCATTGAACTGGTAAAAACCGCCAAGCCTAAATCACATATTGAAGAGGTCATTTCCAGAGTGGTAAAATGGCTATTGCTAATCGTTGGCACATTACTATCCGTCGCGTTGATTTTCTCCATTCTGAAAGGGATTCATCTTTTGGAAATACTTCCTTTGTTGCTGGTGCTCCTGCTGGGAGCCATTCCCGTTGCCCTGACAGCCATGTTCACGGTGAGCATGGCGATCGCTTCAAAAGAACTGGTAAAACAGGGGGTGCTGGTGACACGACTAAACGCCCCCGATGATGCAGCGAGCATGGATATTTTGTGTGTGGACAAAACAGGCACGCTCACGATGAATAAACTGTCTGTTGCAAAACTATTGGCTGCGAAAGACCATACAGAGGACGAAGTGATATTGTACGGAGCGCTGGCGTCTCAGGAAGCCAACCACGATTCAATTGACATGGCGTTCATTACTTCGGCAAAAGAGAAAAATCTTCTGGATAAATCGTACGTTCAAAAAACCTTCATTCCCTTCGATCCACAGAATCGAAAAACAGAAGCAACCATCACCATCGGCTCAGAAGAATTTAACGTCATTAAAGGTTCGTTGAGTGTAATCACACATCTCTGCCAACTGGACGAAGCAACCCTGAAAGCTTGGGAGATCAAGGTAAATGATTTAGGAAAAGAAGGTTTCAGAGTAGTAGCCGTTGCCAGATCTGAGAAAAACAATAAACCGCAGTTCGTTGGCGTGACAGCATTACACGATCCTCCCCGGATGGAGTCTAAAAAACTTATTAACGAAATCAAAACGTTAGGCGTAACGATCAAGATGCTTACCGGTGACGCTCTTCCGATTGCAGTGGAAATTGCCAGCGCAGTAGGTATTGGCAGCAGCGTTGTAAAAGCGTCCGACCTAAAGGAAGGAAATCTTGAAGAACTCCTTGAGAAGATCGATGGCGTGGCAGAAGTCTATCCAAAGGATAAATATGATATTGTAACGGCTCTTCAAGCCAATGGTCATATTGTTGGCATGACGGGAGATGGCGTAAACGATGCACCTGCGTTAAAGCAAGCGGAAGTTGGAATTGCCGTCAGCAACGCTACCGATGTAGCGAAGGGTGCTGCCAGTATTGTTTTAATCAACGAAGGCTTAGTCAATATAATCAGTCCAATAAAGGTTGGCCGGATGATGTTTGAACGCATCAACACCTGGATCTTAAACAAGATTGCCAGAACCATCCTAAAGACGTGCTTCGTAGTATTTGCCTTTCTGCTGCTGGGCAAATTTACCATCACTGCGTCGGCGATGCTGATTATGATTTTTATGACGGACTTTGTAAAAATATCGCTGTCCACCGATAATGTAAAATGGTCCCAACGACCTGCCCGGTGGAATATCAATGGATTAGCGAAAATAGGAATCATTATCGGGCTGTTAATGACCGTGGAAGCTTTCGGGCTTCTCTATCTGGGCTTGCACTATTTCAGTTTAACGACTGACAATGAAGCGCTCAATACCTTCTGCTTTGAAATGCTTCTATTCTTTGCTTTGTTTTCAATATTCGTTGTCCGGGAGAAAAATCACTTCTGGCACACCCCTCCCAGCAAAACACTCCTTTATATAATATCAGCAGACCTGATCCTCGGCATTGTTTTTTCAACCTTCGGTTTATTGGGCTTCAAAGCCATCCCCTTAAGTCAAACCATTGTTGTCCTTCTCTACACGGCCGCATTCTCATTCATTGTAAATGACCTGGTTAAAGTATTTATTTTAAGAAAATGGCCGTTGGAACCTATTATTCGACCGATATGATTAAACTGAAAGCGCTTTCTACCTTGCCTGATGATACATTCTCAAAGAAGGATTGTAACGACGAATTGAAAGTACTGCACAAGAAGCTTTTTGAATTACAAAATGTCTTCTACGCCGATAGCCGATTTGCATTGTTAATCATTTTTCAGGGTCTTGACACCTCAGGGAAAGATGGAACCATACGGCATGTCATGTCGTGTATGAATCCGATGGGTGTTCAGGTGAAGGCCTTCAAGGAACCAACAACAGAAGAAAGAACACATGACTTTCTTTGGAGAATATTTCCTCACTTTCCGGCAAAGGGAATAATAGAAGTATTCAATCGATCCTACTATGAGGATATTCTGGTCCCCTCCATTGAAGAATCGCTTTCACAGGAACGTATTCACCACCGTTGTACGCTGATTAGCCGCCTGGAGGAACACTTTGAATCGGACAAGACGCTGGTGCTTAAATTCTTCCTGCACGTTTCTCAGGCAGAACAGGAAAAGCGAATTCAGGAACGCCTGACCCAGCCACATAAACGATGGAAATACTCCAAAGAAGATGAAACGGTAGCAGAGCGATGGAATAAATATGTGAAGGTGTATGACATGATTGTAAATGAGTGCAGCAGCCCCGCCTGGAACATTATTCCCTCCGACAAGCGATGGTATCGCAATTTTGCCGTGGCTAAAATCCTAACGGAGCATCTGGAGGCGCTCCACTTGCATTATCCTGCCTCCGTGAAATCTAAATAAGGTGAAATGGAAAAAAGCTCATTTGCCCAGGAAATATCAAAAATAAGGATGGCAGTAATTATTGAAAATATCCAAACGATCAGAAACCAACGTGCGCTGGACTTATTGGATGACGCTTCGCTCATGTCCTTTCTGGAGGAACACTTCAATACCATTGCGATTAGTGCAATCAAGCGGGAGTTTCTGAAAAGAGATCTCACACTACTTCAAAATTCCTCGTTGGATCTCGAACATTACTCGTCGCTGATTACACAGATGAAAGATGCTAACATAGAAATTCCGGATGTCAACCATCCCTTGTTTCTACACGAGTTAAATTCCCTGGTTAAAAAATATGGGTTTCATTCGGCGTAAGGTAAACCATCAAAATGATTGTTGCGATTCCGGTCGTAACGTGAAATTCAAGCCGAATATTGATTGACAACTTTCTCAAGTTGATGCACTTGCACGACCCCCGACTGGCGCCACTTGATCTCACCCCCTTTGAAAAGTATGAGTGTCGGAACACCCTGGATCTGATAACTACTCGCGACCTGAGGATTCTTGTCCACATCCACTTTAATGATTCGAACCTTGTCACCGACTTTTGCTTTCAGCTCTTCAAGGATCGGTTTCATCATTTTACAGGGACCACACCACTCGGCAGAAAAATCCACCAGTGTTGCGCCGTCCTCTTTAATCAATGCTGAAAAATTTCCGTGTGCCATGCTATGCTTCCTGTAGTTGAACCTCCACGACGGGCTTCATTGTCACCTTTGATTTTATGGAATTTGAAATCAGGCAGTTAGCCTCGGATTTTAACAAGACCTTCATGGCCCGGTCTACGTCCTTCTCATCCTTTAAAACGACAACCGGTTCCAGTAAAACCTCGGTCATCATAAATTTTCCTTCGACCTGTTCGAGTTTCCCCTTTGAGCCACACCGAAACGAAATAAATTCGAGTTTTGAATTTTCTGCGATGGCAAGGAACGTCGTCATCAGGCAACTGCTGACTGATGCGGTAAATAAATGTTCCGGAGACCAGATACCGGGCATGCCTTTTGGAAATTCCGGAGGAGTGGCCACTTCAATGCAACCACTATTCCGTTCCAATCCTGACTTCAATTCAGGAGAGCACATCATTCCTTTTCGTTCCTTGCTCCAGGCAATGTCGATATTATAATAGTGTGGTTCCATACTGGTACAATTTTATAATTTATGTTTTAAGCTTGCCCAGCTTCCGCCATTGAACACCTGCTGATATCCGTTAGACTTCAGGATGGCCATTGCGGTAGCGCTCCGCATTCCCGACGCGCAGCAGGTGATGATCGGTTTTTCCTTGTTCGGCAACCGACGCAGATTTTCCTTCAACTGGTCTACGGAGATATTTAACGATCCCTGAACGTGACCATTGGCGTATTCGCTCTTGGTACGGACATCGAGGATCACTGCACCATTCTTGGCTAGCTGTGCGAAGTCCACGGAAGGAGATATTCCAAATATTTTCTTTAACGTTTCAATCATGACACTTCAGTTTTTATTTTAGTTGCATACTATTTTTTGCTTTCATTCCTGAACATACTTAATAACAATCCGCCCATCATCGCGCCGTATAAGGTTGAATTCGTAGGACTGGAAGTGATCGGACACGTGCCCGATACGCAACCCACATAGTTCCAATATAAAAACCCACCGATCGCGCCAAGGGTAACCCCCGCCAGCACAAGCGTATATTTTTTAATGCTGAACATTTTTCTTTCGCATCAGCGTACTCAGTCCAAACGGAAGGTACAGTGGACAAACACTTACCAGGCTGGTAAGAACAAAGACGGCAGCGAGCACCATCAATACAATCCCCAGTGTTCCCGTGATGGTACCCGTGTAATAGAGTGCAACAACAACCGCCGCTATTATCAACCGGATAATGCGATCCACAGAACCCATATTCTTTTTCATCGTTATTTGTTTAGTTAAGTAAAAGTAATTTGTCTTCGAACCCTGTTCTGTGACTAATATCACAGAGTCAGTAGTGAAAGGTCAAAAGACTTTAGCGACTTTTTCATGATTTAAATCATGCATTGATACTACTTACAACCGGTCCCTTCCAGCTCCCAATCCCACCTGACAAATTATAGACATGAAGGCCTTTGGAGGCTATCACCGCGCAGGCCTGGCGGCTTCTACCGCCGCTGCGGCAATAAACGAAATACGTTTTACCGGCATCCAATACGGCTATTTTCTCAACAAATGATCTGTCCATCACGTCTATGTTGATCGCCTCTGGTAGTCTGACGCTGTCAAACTCTTCCTGAGTTCGTACATCGACAAGCAATGCATTGTTATTCTCTGAGAGTTTCTGTTGAAACTGTCCACTGGTAAGATCTTCGAAAGACCGGGTTGTTTGCTGTGCTTTCATATTGATAAAAAATTATTGTCGAGTTTTTGTACATGCATAATCGGTTCGGGGAACATCGGTTCCCGCGATAGCACTGAAGCCACCGGTAATATCGACGATGTTGTTCCAGCCTCGGGCTTTTAAGATAGAGGCAGCAATCATGGACCGGTATCCTCCGGCACAATGCAGGAAGACTTCTTTCTCTTTCGGAATTTCATACAGGTGGTTATTCAGGAAGTCAAGTGGAATATTGATCGCGTTGTCAACATGCTCGCTCTGAAATTCAGTAATCTTTCTCACATCGATCACGTGAAGGTTTTCTTTCCTGAAACGATCCGCAAATTCGTGGGGCGAAACTGAAGTAATTGAATCAATATCTTTCCCCCCGTCTTTCCATGATTGAATCCCTCCCTTCAGATAGCCGAGCGTATTATCATAACCCACCCGTGCCAAACGAGTGATGACTTCCTCTTCGCGACCTTCGTCTGCTACGATCAGCAGTGGCTGACCAACCGGAATCAACGCACCCACCCAGGGGGCAAAACTTCCGTCAATGCCGATATTAATTGAATTCGGTATAAAGCCTTTGGCAAATATCCCGGCTGATCGTGTATCCAATACCAACGCACCAGATTCATTTGCTATGAATTCAAATTCGTCAAGACTTAACGGATGTGCTCCTTTACGGAGGACAGCGTCAATGCTTTCATATCCTTCTTTATTCATTCTCACATTTTCTGGAAAATAGGCAGGCGGAGGCTGAAGTCCGCTGGTCACCTCGGTAATAAACTCCTCGCGCGTCATGGTTGAACGAAGCGCATAGTTGGTTTTCTTCTGATGGCCCAGTGTATCAATCGTTTCTTTCATCATATTCTTACCACATGCTGAGCCTGCTCCATGCGCGGGGTAAACAATCAAGTCGTCCGCAAGGGGCATGATCTTGTTTCGGAGCGAATCAAAGAGCAAACCCGCCAACTGTTCCTGCGTCATGTCGGCAGCCTTTTGTGCAAGATCAGGACGGCCCACGTCACCCAGGAAAAGTGTATCACCACTAAAAATGGCATAGTCTTTTCCTTTTTCATCCCGCAAGAGATAGGTGACCGACTCCATCGTATGGCCGGGAGTATGTACTACTTTGATCGTGATATTACCGACTTTCAATTCTTCGCCATCCCTGGCAATATGCGCGTTAAATTTTGGTTGAGCTGTTGGACCATACACAATGATTGCCCCCGTCTTTGCGGCCAGATCCAGATGACCTGAAACAAAGTCCGCGTGAAAGTGTGTCTCCAGCACATATTTAATTTTGACTCCGTCGGTCTCTGCTCTTTCAATATAGGATTCTACTTCCCGCAGTGGATCAATAATGACCGCTTCGTTTCCAGAGCGAATGTAATAAGCCCCTTGCGCAAGACATCCGGTATAGATCTGTTCAATTTTCATAGTCTGTGATTTTGTTTCCTTCTATTTGCTTTCACAAAGGTCGTCATGAATGAGGCCCCGCTTCAGTGACTTTTATCACCCCGGCTTAAAAAAATAGCTCTTTTCCAATTATAAAGACGGCCATGGAGAGGGCAAACCATCCGAATCCTGTCTTTAGCTTATCTCCTTTAAAAAATCGGGCGACATAGAACCCGGCAAGGACTCCTCCGATTGAAAGTGCGGAAAGAACCAACGCCAACGAATAATCCAGAGGCGAATCCGTTCCAATATCTCCCATACTTCCAATAAATGAATTGATGGCGATAATGATCAATGATGTTCCGACTGCTTTTTCCATCGGAATCCCTACGAGCAGAACAAGTGCGGGTAAGATCAAAAAACCACCGCCCGCACCAACCGTTCCTGTCAGTATTCCGACGATGAAGCCCTGAAGCGCGATCCGTACATTGCGATTCCCGGCAGGTCGAATCGAATTAATCGGGATTGATTTTTTTTGGATCATCTTGAGTGAAGCGATGATCATGAGCACCGAGAAAAGCATCATGGTAGCAAAATCTTTCGTGAGGTTCAGCGTGCCTAACCTTCCAAGTACCTCCGGGATATGTGGCAGCACGTAATGCCGCGTCAGATAAATGGCGATCATGGAAGGAACAGAGAATACAACAGCACTTCTGAAATCCACCATCTTGTACCATACACTGCGAAGTCCACCGACCAGCGCGGTGGCGCCGACAATAATTAATGAGTAGCCGGTAGCAAGCGTTGGTTCAATATGAAATAAGTACACCAGCACCAGAATGGTAAGGATGGAACCTCCCCCTCCGAAAAGACCGAGCGAAACTCCTATTAGTATGGCTGCAAGATATCCGACCACGTTTTCCATTGTTGCGTCATTTCCCTACAAAGGTCAACATGAAAAAAGTAGCGTTACGTGACAACGGTCACGCAGGAGTCAAAAAGTTAACCGGGTAATTTCATTGCGGGAAATGGAAATTCTCTTTTGTGTTTCGAGCTTCTTCAACAGGCGGGAAATGACTTCCCTGGATGAATTGAGGTCATCCGCTATCTCCTGATGGGTGATGGTGATTTTATTTCCCAGGGATTCAAACTGGCGCTTCAGGTAGAATTCAAGCTTCTCATCCATGGAATGAAACACGACATGATCGATGACTTCCAGTAATTCGCTGAAACGGGATCGGTAGGTTTCCAGGACAAAGTAATACCACTCACGGTGATCTTTCATGAGTCCATCCATATACTGAATGGGGATGGCAAGGGCTTTTACTTGGGTCAGGGCTTTTGCTTTCACGGCGCTGGCTTCATTTTTCGTAGCGCAGATCATCGACAGTGCACAGGCATTTCCTTTTTCGAGATAGTATAAAAAGAATTCCTCCCCTCGGCCCCCTCACGGTAAAGTTTCACTTGCCCTTCCAGAATAAGTAACGAGTTCTTAAAGTACTGACCTGAGCGCATGAGCATTTCGCCTTCTTCGAATTCAACCACCTGACCGATTTTTTCAAGATGACTGACCAGTTCAGAATCAAACTGCGGAAAAATCTGCTGGAGTTCCATGGTTATGTTTTTTAGAAATATTATGCTGCCCTGATAGGTTAATAGCTTGTCTCGTCCAGCTTCACCTTACCCTTGAAGGTCCAGAACACAAAGGATGTGTAAACGGCGACTAATGGTACGCCGATGGCGGCAATGGTCAGCATAATGCCCAATGATTTCTGAGAAGAACTTGCATTGTAAACTGTTAAACTATACTCCGGGTTCCCAGAAGATAACAGAATCGTGGGATAGAGTTCGATCGCTACAATGATTAGCAGCACACTCATGCTGATCGCCGAGGATACAAATGCCCAGACATATTTTTTCTTGCTGACTTGCCGCGTGATATTGGCAATGGCCAGAATCATCACCACAGGAAGCGGAAACATCCACGGATCATCTTTAATGACTTTGGTTAAATGAGGCACATATAGTAGTGTGTAAAAACTCAGCATCAGGATGCTGATCACAAAAAAGATGGTGGAGCGCTGCACAAGTCGTGTCAGTTTCTCATATAATTTGTCTTCTGTCTTCATCACCAGGTAAATGGCTCCGTGCATCATGAACAGTGAAAGCGTGGCTACGCCGACCATGATGGAATAGGGATTGAGCAACTCCAGCCAATTACCTAAGTAATTTCCATCTTTATCCATTGGGATTCCCAGCAGGACATTGCCTAATACTACTCCCAGCAAAACAGCAATGAGTGTGCTGGATACAGAATACGAAATGTCCCAGGTCATTCGCCACCACGCCATGGGTTCTTTGCTTCTGAATTCAATGGAGACTGCCCGGAAAATCAGCAGTACGAGAAAGAGCATGATCGGAATATAAAAAGCGGACAACAGGGAGGCATACACTTTTGGAAAACCTGCAAACAAAACACCCCCACCGATCACCAGCCATACTTCGTTGCCATCCCACACCGGGCCAATGGCATTTAAGGCAATGCGCCTGCTTAGTTCTTTTTTGAAAAACAAATGCAACGCGCCCGCACCCAGATCAAACCCATCCAGGATGGCGTAGCCGGTGAACACCGCTCCTAACACCAGGAACCACCACGTAGGATAATCAATGCCTAAAAATGTTTCCATTCGTATCAGATTATATCGGCCATGCCCTGTTGCAATGGACTATGTTGTATATCCTTGTCATGAGGCTCCGGACCGTGCTTGATTTTCTTATTAAGCATATAGATAAAGAGCGTCAATAACAGCATGTAGACAACCGTGAAGAGAATCAATGAAAAGACCACCTGGTTGGCCGTTACCGTTTTTGACAAGGCATCGGAAGTACGGAGCAACTTGTAGACCACCCAGGGCTGACGTCCGGTTTCCGCCGTGTACCACCCGACCTGATTGGCAATCTGAGGAAGTAATACCGTCCAGACACTCACGATCAACACCCATTGATGCGTAAACAATTTTCCTCGCCACCAACGCCAGATCAAATACCACGACCAAAAGATTAAAAACATACCGATTGCAATCATGATATGATACATCTGAAAGACAAAATTTATCATCGGAGGCCGGTCTCTTTCCACAAAACTATTCAGGCCGCGAACAGGAGTTGTAAGATTCTGATGAATCATAAAGGTTAAACCTTTCGGAATCTTCAGGCCATATACTTTCTGAGTTTCTTTATTCACCCAGCCAAATAAGTACAGATCCGCCACAGCAAGACTATCAAAGTGAGCTTCCATAGCCGCTAGTTTTGCCGGTTGGTATTCTGCAACGATCCCAGCTGAACGATGTCCAGTAAAAAGTTGTGATAACGATGCGATGGCAGCGACCACCAGCGCTATTTTAAAAGAGCGCTGCGAAAATTCAATATGCTTTTTCTTATACAAGTACCAGGCGCTGATGCTGAGCACCAGAAACGAGCCTGCGAGAAAGGCACCAATCCACACATGCAGGACACGGTCCACCGCAGATGGATTAAAGACCATCGCCCAAAAGTCGGTGATTTCAGCGCGGGCGTTTGTTCCTTCTCCTACGATATGATACCCTGCTGGCGTTTGTTGCCATGAGTTGGCCACCACGATCCAGATAGCCGAAAACATCGACCCAAGAAATACCATGACGGTAGCGAAGAAGTGAACCTTGCGTCCCACTTTATTCCAACCGAAAAGCACTACTCCCAGAAAGCCTGACTCCAGCGCGAAAGCAAAGATACCTTCTGCTGCCAGAGCACTTCCAAACACATCACCAACATAGCGGGAATAGGTGGCCCAGTTGGTTCCAAACTCAAACTCCATGACGATACCCGTGGCAACACCAATACCGAACGTAAGGGCAAATATTTTTGTGAAGAAGCGTGCCATCTCTTCGTACACTTTTTCGCCAGTGCGGATATACTGGCCCTCCATCAAGACCATCATCAAACCCAAGCCGATACTTAGCGGAGGGTAGATGTAGTGGAAGGCTACCGTGAAGGCAAACTGCAGTCGTGAAAGAATTTCAACGCTCAAAATCAGGATTTTTTAGAGTCAATGTACCGTATCGCTATGGCACCTGAAGGTACGGCTTAAAGAAGTCTGTTATGACTTCTTTAAGCTTTTATAGTCCCATTTCTTTCAGGACAACTTTCCCACGGCACAACTTACCAGCGATTTCGCTTTGGAAGTCGCTTTTGACAGGCCTTGAACTGAACCACGTTCCGGGTAGCCAAGGGTCAGAAGCCTGCTCTTGATGCTGTCCAGCAAGGATGCTTCATTATAGTCGACCGTAATATCACCCTCTTCTATGTCGACGGTGACTGCCAGGACGCCGGCAATATTCTTGATTTCTTTTTCGATGGTGGCGGCGCAACCTCCACACCGGATATTTTCCACGTGTATTTCAGTTTTCATTTTTAGTAGATTTAATTTCTTCATAAGTCACTTCTGCTGAGACACTATTACTCGATGCAGGCGGAACGGCGCAACCACTCGCCCCACAGCATCCTGTATTGGTCATCGCCTGGAATAAAAAGAAAGTCGCGATCAATCCCGCCAGAGCGTCATGATTTTTCAGTGCCTGAAAGGCAATGAAAAGACCAAGACCCAGGCGAAGCCATCGCACGAAATTCCAGTTGGTAAAGAGGACTTGTTTAACGTTGAGTAACAGGTTCATGTTTTTCAGGTGTCGTGGGGTGAACTTTTTCTTTTAAGATTTCTCTTTTATAGCCAATGAAGAAGTTAATGTAGATCGCCCGTGACAGGCGGAAGGTTACAGGAAATAAAATTAACGCCAGGCCAATCGTGCCAAAGACGTAGACATCAACGGGTGGATCGAATAAAACCCGCAACGCAACGTAGGCGGTGGTGAACAAAGCAACCTGAAGGGCATGACTCACATACATTGCCCCTGAGAAAAACGAAGGTTCCCGCTCATAATGCAGGCCGCAGTAAGGACACTTTTCAGGCATTTTGGAAAAATTCATTGAATAGGCACCATTCACAAATAAATTTCCCTCCTGACACTGAGGGCATCGATGGAGTAATATGCTGTACAGTTTGGATCCTTTGGCAATCATAAGAGTCATAATTACAACACCAAAAGTAGGCGCCCACTCCCTCCCGGTCTGTGACAATTGTCACCAATGGAGCCAAAACTAGCTGAAGCCGCTATCCCAATTTTGATGTAATTTCATGCCAGCAGAATTAATACAAATACAGAAAACCCCACCAGGAGAAATATCCAAAAGGTGAAGGTTTGAGTGAACCTTGCGTTATTCATCGAATGAATTTCATACACTTTTAATTTTTGATAGACTGAAGCGAGTTGAACTAATCCGATGATAGCATTTACCAGATAGAAAAACAGAAAAACAATCGGAGCATTGGGTTCAATTCTGTTATGAGACGATCCATCAGAAAACCACTGCAAACTTCCGGTTATGATGATCATCAGCCAAAAAATACCCATAACGAGCGCTAGCTGAATTAAACGCATTGCGATCGGCAATTCACTTGTAATGATAAACTGTTTTGCTCTCCACAAGGAATATACGATGGCAGCATTTAAAAGAACTACCAGGTAGTATACGGAAGGCATAGTTACGGCGCGTGCTGAAAATACGATTACCATCTTCAATAATGTAATCATTACCAGTGCACTGGAAATGATTAATAACCAGGAAACGCCCATCCGCGCACGGGCAAACCGACGCTTTTCGTCAAGGCGGCTATTTATTATTCGTCGATATTCAATCATCTCGCTAATCGTTTCGATTACTTATTTTCTTTCTCCATTAGCCAGTTGTTCGTTTTCGAGGGATGTATTGGACTCTTGTGTTTCAGAAAGCGGTATGTTCTGCGGAATATAATCCTCCACTGCGCCCGGTTTGCTATAATCATACGGCCAGCGATAAACTTCCGGTATTTCTCCTGGCCAGTTTCCATGACCGGGTCTACCGGAGGGTGTAGTCCATTCTAGACTATTGGAGTTCCACGGATTCTGAGGTGCTATCCTGCCGCGAAACATGCTATAGAAAAAATTGAACAGGAATAAAAGCTGTGTTGAAGCGGTGATGATAGCTGCTACGGTAATAAACAAGTTGAGATTGGCAAAATTATTCATGTAGTCAAAATTGGTAAACGAATAATACCTCCTTGGAAAGCCAGCGTACCCAATAAAGTGCATCGGGATAAACATAAGGTACGAGCCCGCAAACGTTATCCAAAAATGAATCTGACCGAGTTTTTCATTCATCATGCGACCGAACATTTTTGGAAACCAATGATACACCCCTGCAAATGTTCCGAAGAAAGCAAGCGTACCCATTACCAGGTGAAAGTGAGCTACTACAAAGTAGGTATCGTGCAAATGAATATCCAGTGGGGCATTCCCTAAAATAATACCGGTCAATCCCCCGGAAATAATAAAGGAAATAAGTCCGATCGAAAAAAGCATGGCGGACGTAAACCTGATATTACCATTCCAGAGAGTAGTTATGTAATTAAAGACTTTTACTGCGGAAGGAACGGCGATCACTAACGTGGTAATCATGAAGACCTTTCCGATGAAGGGATTCATACCAGAGGTAAACATGTGATGGGCCCAGACAATAAAAGAAAGTACTACGATGCCAAGCATGGAGCCAATCATTGCCCTATACCCAAAAATGGGTTTGCGCGAATTGGTAGCTACAATTTCGGAGGTAAGTCCAAGCGCAGGTAAAAAAATGATATACACCTCTGGATGACCCAGAAACCAAAACAAGTGTTGATAAAGAATTGGACTCCCGCCCACATTTGCCAAAGCCTCACCGGCAATATAAATATCCGACAGATAAAAACTGGTGCCAAATGATCGGTCAAATAGTAGCAATAAAAGTGCTGAAAACAATACAGGGAATGATAGCAAAGCAATAATAGCTGTAAAAAACAATGCCCAAATCGTAAGGGGCATCTTCGTCATCGACATCCCCTTCACCCGCATGTTGATAATTGTAGTGATATAGTTTAATCCACCCAGCATAGTGGAAACGATAAAGGAAATGAAACCCAGAATATACAATGTCATCCCTAGTCCTGAACCCGAAACCGCTTGTGGTAATGCGCTGAGTGGTGGATAAATTGTCCAACCTCCCATGGCTGGACCAGATTCCACAAAGAAAGAGCTAAAAAACAAAACGCTTGAAAGGAAGAAAAACCAATAGCTTAGCATGTTAATAAATGGCGAAGCCATGTCACGGGCTCCAATCTGTAACGGTATCAGAAAATTGCTAAATGTGCCGCTCAGTCCTGCCGTCAGGACCATAAACATCATGATGGTTCCATGCATGGTCACTGCTCCCAAATAAAATTCAGGATCAAGTTTACCCTCAACAACCCATTTGCCCAGAATGGGTTGAAGCCAGCTTAGGTCCGCATCCGGACTTCCTAACTGTAAGCGGATAAGGACGGAGAGTAAACCGCCAATGACAGCCCAAAAAATTCCCGTGAGCAAAAATTGCTTACCAATTACTTTGTGATCTGTACTGAAAATATAAGTTGTCCAGAAATTTTCATGAACATGACTATCAATAAGTATCTCGTCCATGCCTGCTGGTACTATGAAATTTGACTGGCTCATAATGTTCTATTTTAGAAGAGTTGCCTTTGGTATTTCCTGGTATTGATCCATTCCGGACCGTAGTTGTGCCAGTTCTCGTAGATTTTCAGGAACGTGAGCCATATACTCCGGATTGGACTTAAGCCAGGAATTTTGGTGCCGCTTCCATTTTTCAAACACATCCGGTTCATCAACAACCACAATCATTCGCATGGAAAAATGTCCCCTGCCGCATACCTCTGTACAGGCGATCTCATAATTAAAAGTGGGTGCACTTAACTTCTGTCGCATCTCTTCGGTCGATAAGCGCGGTTCAAACCAGAACGTAGTCAACATGCCCGGAACGGCATCTTGCTTCAATCGAAAATGGGGAGCAAATACACTGTGAATCACATCCCGTGACCAAATTCTCAATAATACAGGTTGGCCTTTTGGAACATGGATTTCATTGGTGATGAAATCATCGTACGCTGTCGGATCCATCATATCCATGCCGAATTCATTATTAGCATCAATCAACTGAACATTATGCTTTCCCAGTGATCGGTCCAAGCCAGGATAGCGAACTTTCCATCCGAACTGAAAACCCATGATTTCAACTAATTCTGACTCCTCCGGGGCCGTCGATTTCATTTTATCCCATAAGGGCACACCCCGAAGAATCAGAATTGTAAAGACGATGGAAGGAATAATGGTCCAGGCCAATTCGAGGTTATTGTTGTCGGCGTGAAATTTTGATCGTCTATTCTTATTATACCGAAAACGGTACGCCGCCCAGAATAAAAAAATATTCAATAGGACAAAGGGTATGAGAATAACCGCCATTACAATATTAAACAAGCTATCCGTCTCAAGCCCATGTTCAGACGCTGACTCCGGTAACAAATCAGCCTGCGCATAGAAAAAGTACCACCAGAAACCACCCATAAAAAGAAACAGGAACACGAGCATCAATACAGCATTTACTCTATTGCTGGTAGATTCCCAGACTGGCACTTTGCCCTTTATCAGATTCACGAGGTTACTGGTTCTGAAAATCAGGAATAAGATGATTGTCACTAATAAGCCCCCCACTACCATGATGATTACATCCATATCTCTAGTTTTATTTATGTTAACACATCAACTCACATTGGATCATTGAGTCCAGTCCTTGAGAAAACAATCCGATCACTTTACCTTTCGCCAATCCAAAATTTTCTCAAGAGGACAAAATCCTGTAAAAGAGGACTGGATGAGGTTGACTCCTACGAAAACAGAAAGCCAAAGCCATTGAATATTCACTCCATAGGACAGGCCAACACTGAGCAATACCATGAATCCCGCTACTGTTCGTACAATTCGTTCGCGCATAACTGGTTTTGATTAAATGGAATAATTTGATTTCTCGACAGGAACAATAAAAACGCGAATGGGAAAATCCGTTTCAGTCGCTTCGTTACCAGCCTTAATTAATTTCAATGCGTTTTCTGCACTGGTCTCGGTGGTGAAACTGAAAAAGAAAATTGAATCAAAATGTTCCTGACCGTTGCTGAACCAGCTGTCCAGCAGGTTAACGTCATGATTTTCTTTAAAGCCCATGGTTTGCGAGACGCTGAAAACCGTTATGCCTGCTTGTCCAAGCATTCGGGCGACTTCTTTTTGATATTCTTTCAGACAGGTTATTATCAATAGTTTCATAAGACCGAAGGTTTATAGTAGAGTATTGAGCTGAATACTATTTTGTAGAGCTGCGCATCATTTTATAATAGAGCAACGGGACTACCAGCAATGTGAGGAAGGTAGAGGTAATTGTACCCCCCATCAGCGAGATCGCAAGTCCCTGGAAAATCGGATCGAACAGAATGACGATAGCTCCCAACGCCACAGCACCTGCCGTTAACAATATTGGGGTCGTGCGGACTGCACCCGCTTCAATGATGGCTTGTTTGAGTGGAATACCTTCCTCCAGCCTTATATTAATAAAGTCAATCAGTAGAATAGAGTTTCGGACCATAACACCAGCCAGCGCAATAAAACCAATCATGGAAGTAGCACTGAAGTAGGCACCCATGATCCAGTGACCCAGCACAATACCCACAAGAGATAATGGTATTGCCGCCAGCATTACCAACGGGACGGTAAAATTCTGAAACCAACCGACAATCAACATATAAATAATGATGATCACGACGAGGAAAGCAATGCCCAGGTCACGGAACACTTCGTAGGTAATCTGCCACTCGCCGTCCCACTTGAGCGTAAAGTTATCTTCGAGCTCCGGCTGCTGACTATACGCTTCGCTGATGGAATACCCTTCTGGCACCTTTATACTTTTTATCTCTTCCGAAATTTTGTTCATCGCATAAAATGGACTCTCCAGTTCGCCTGCCATGTCCGCGACGATATACACAACACGTTTTTGGTTCTTGCGGAAGATGCTCTTCTCTTTTATACCTTTTGTAATGTGAACCAGGTCACCCACTGGAATGGCCTGGCCTTGTTGATTGATTATCTTCAGGTTGCGCAGGTCGTCGATGCTGGATTTATCAACATCGCTTAGTTGCAATACGATATTGACGGGTTCGAATGTTGCGGGTTTATGAAGCGTCCCGACATTCTTTCCAGCGAGTGCCGCGTTCATGGTCGCTACAACCTGGGCCGGCGAAATACCCGACAGCATGGCCTTCTCCTTATCAACCGAAAAATTATAGTGCGGCTGATCATCTTCCACCATCCAGTCCGTATCCACCACGTCGGCCGCGGCGTCGATTTTAGCTTTGATCTGTTTTGCTACCGCGATCTGCGCGTCATAGTCAGGACCATATACTTCTGCCACGAGCGTTGAAAGCACGGGTGGTCCGGGTGGCACCTCAACCAATTTTACATTCGCATTATATTTTTTGGCGATCGACTGAATCGAAGCTCTCATGGACTTCACGATATCATGACTTTGAATGCTTCGATCTCCTTTATCCACGAGGTTCACCTGTATGTCTGCTACGTTGTCGCCCTTACGTAAATCATAATGGCGTACCAGCCCATTGAAACTGATCGGGCCAGCGGTGCCGACATAGTCCTGGTAGTTGATAACCAATGGTTGCCTGGAGACGTAGGCTGAAATTTCCTGTGTTACCGCAGCGGTTCGCTCAAGGGTAGTGCCTTCCGGCATATCAATAATAACCTGGAATTCGTTCTTGTTGTCAAACGGCAACATCTTTACTGCTACCGATTTGGTATAGAACAACGACAGCGAACCCACCAGGATCACAACAATACTGACGATAAACGTCCATCGCTTCCAGCGAACTTCCAGCATCGGGTTAATGAACGCATAATAGATTTTATAAATGCGTGATTGCTCCAGTGATACTACGGGTTTCTCATGATGCCCTTCCTTCTCACGAAGAAAGATATATCCGAGGTACGGCGTAAGCGTTAACGCTACGATCAGTGATAACATCATCGCAATGGAAGCGCCGATCGGCATGGGACTCATGTACGGTCCCATCAATCCTGACACGAATGCCATCGGCAATACGGCAGCAATCACGGTGAACGTGGCCAATATGGTAGGATTTCCCACCTCATTGATGGCATAAATGGCGGCCTGCAATAATGGAAGGCGTTTCATTTTAAAATGGCGGTGCATATTTTCGGCAATGATGATGGAGTCATCCACGACAATTCCTGTAATGAAGACAAGTGCAAAAAGTGTGATTCTGTTGAGGGTATAGTCCATCATGTAGTACGCGAACAGTGTGAGTGCGAAGGTGACCGGCACCGAAAGAAATACAACCAGACCTCCTCTCCATCCCATAGCCATCATCACAAAAAGCGTAACGACAATAATGGCTACAAATAGATGGAACAATAATTCACCAACTTTTTCGGAGGCAGTCTCACCATAATTGCGGGTGGTCGTAACATGGACATCATCAGGGACTAAATCCTTTTTGAGATAGTCCACTTTATGAAGAATCAATTCAGAAAGATGCATGGCATCCGCACCTTTCTTCTTAGCAATAGAAAGTGTAACAGCAGGATATTCAGAATTAAATGACGTTGCCGCTGCAGGATCGGCCTGCCCATGTCCAAAGAAAACGTATTGACTTGGGGTGGCGGGGCCATCTTCGACGGTGGCGACCTGCTTTAAATAGACTGGCCGCTGGTCATTTACTCCAACGATCAGATTTCCTACCTCCTCGGCAGTGCTGAGAAAATTTCCCGTCTCTACAGAAAAAGCGGTATCACTCCTTAATAACGTGCCCGACGCGAGTTGGGAGTTACTTCCCTGGATCTGCTTATCGATGGAGAGAAAATCCACATGACTTTCGGCCATCTTCTCTTTATCGAGCATCACTTTCACTTCACGACTCCGGCCACCGGTGATCGTAACGGCTGCAACATCGGGAATCTTTTTTATTTCATTGGTTAGCTCTTCGCCCAGCTGTCGCAGGCGATAATCATCATACGTATCACTCCAGAGCGTCAGGCCGAGCACCGGAACGTCATCAATGGCGCGCGTTTTAATCAGGGGCAGCGTAACACCTTGCGGCATACGATCCATGTTCTTCATGATCTCATTGTAAAGCTTTACAATAGACCTCTCCACATCTTCGCCCACATAGAACTGCACGATCAGCATGACCTGGCCATTCATCGAGGTGGAGTAGACATACTCAACACCTTTTACATTGGACACAATCTTTTCAAGGGGGGCCGTCACCTTGGTCTCTACCTCTTTCGATGAGGCACCGGGAAAGCCAATAAAAATATCCGCAATCGGCACCTCAATCTGAGGCTCTTCCTCACGGGGTATGAGAAACGTGCTATATCCACCGATCAGCAGAAATGCAACCATTAACAGAATGGTTAGTTTCGAGTTAATAAAAGCACTCGCTATTTTTCCGGAAAAACCTTCTTGCATAAAATTCAGTTATTAAAATTTCTGTGATTGAAATGGATATACGATTGTCATATATCTTCAGCAATCATTTCTCAATTCGTGACCTCCCTTACCAACGCTCCATTATAAAGCTTGCCCTGGGCACTAAGAACAAATTTTTCATTCTTATCAAGTCCGGAGAGAACTTCTACGTCATTACCATATAATTTTCCAAGTCGCACCCATCGCAGTAAGGCCGTATGATGATCACTGATGGTGTAAATTCCGGTTAGCTGATCGCGATGAATGATGCTGGTGATTGGAACGAGTGGACTGCCCACATCCGCTATACCGGTCTTGCGATTGACAGGGATCAATACCTTGACATACATTCCTGAATAAAGTCCTGTATCGGAAGCGTCGGGCAAGGCAATCTTGATCTGGTATTGTCCCCCGGTTGAGTTTGATGATTGGCTGATCTCTGAAAGTATTCCCCTAAGGCGTTTGCCGATCGACTTGATCTCTACATTCACCGAGGTTCCCTTCTTAACTTTATCAATATCGCTTTCTGAAATGTTCGCTCGTACCTGAAGTCCCTGAGTTTGCTCAATGGCCAGAATGGGCATACCGGGGCTTGCCATGCTTCCGGGATCCAGCATCTTTTGAGTGACGACGCCTGAGAGTGGTGCTATGAGATTGGTGTAGGTTAACATTGCGTTTACTTCGCTTAGCATCTGTCGGGCAGATTCAAGTTGGGCCTTTGCAGAAGCGTATTGAAATGTTGCGCTTTCAAGTTCCTTATCAGAAGCGCTTTGCTTTTGATGCAGTTCGGTGAAACGATGAAAATCTTTCTCCGCATTGGAGAAGGCAGCTTGCCCCTGACCAAGTGCTGCCTGAGCCTGCGCTTTTTTTGCCATCAGGTCATCGTTGGCAATCGTGGCCAGTAGTTGACCCTTCTTAACCGGGTCTCCCACGCTGACATTTATTTTTTTGATATAACCCATAACGCGCGTGCTGATCATGGCAGCCTGCCCTGCTTCAACCCGACCACTGGCACTGATTCCCTGAAGGCCACTAATTGTTGGCGTGGCTAACGTAACATTAACAGGCGGTAATGATGGCGCTTGTTCGGTTTTGGCAGGGTCTGAACATGCACTCGCCAGAAGCACTGAACTTAACAGGATAACAGCTTTAAATGTATAGGTCATTGTAATGTTGATTTAGAATTAGTGTGTCGTGGAGGTCAAGAAATTCAGATAAGCAATCGTCACATGGTGTTTAAAAATGACCTGTGACAAGGCGAGCTTTTGCTGCGCCGACTGAGAACTGGCCATCAATACATCAGTTGTATTTACCAGACCTTGCTGATACCTATCCTTTAAAATGCGCTCAGCTTCTTCAGCCTGCTCGATAGCAATCCTGTATTGTTGAATGGCCAGCTCGGTGTCGGTCAACTGTCGGTAGCTTTTCTCCAGTTCACTACGACTCTGGTTTTTCTGCTCTTCCAATTGACGAACCAGTTTATCTTTCTCCAGATTTTTTGCCTCGATGGTATGCTTTGTTTTCGTGCCTTTAAAAATATCCCAGGAGAGCTGAAGGCCCGCTAAATAAGACTTCGAGTTGAAGCCAAGCGCTTCCTTATCATTCAGCTGATAGACGCCGAACGCATTGAGCTTGGGCAGGTAACTCATACTGCTGGATTTGCTCACGTAACCTGTTGACTCAATGGCCACTTGCAGTGCACGTAGGTCGGCACGTCCGTCAGAAACTTCGCTTGCTGCGCTAACCGTTTCAAATTTTACATCCGGCATTCTATCCACGAGGTAGACAACACCAGGTTGTTTGCCCATGAGTATACTGAGGTAATCGGACGCATTTTTAATATTGCTCTTTGCTTCTGAAAGCTGACGATCAGCCGTAGCCAAATGAATTTTAGAATTGAGTGCATCCGGTTTTTGAAGTAGTCCCTGCTGGAATCGGTTTTCCGTAAAATCAAAGGTTGCCTTCGCGGCCACATACGCTTCTTCCAAAACCGCAACGGTTTCATACGAAAGTTGTACCTGTAAATAGGCGCTCTGGACGTCAAACTGAATGTATTCTTGATTGCGTTGGGATTTCAGTTGAGAGAACTCGATTTGCTTTTGAGCTGCCTTGCGCAAATAGAGCATGTCGATGTTTAGCAACGGCAGTTGCACATCGGCACGCGTCATGTAGTTTTGAGTAGCGGACGGATTATTCATCTGGGCCGGGTTGAAATCATTGCCCGTTACAGACTGCTGTTGAAGCTTAAAGCCAAAAACGTTCAATGGATTGTTCGTGGTCATGGCCGTGTACGACACACTGGCCTGAGGTAGAAATACGGCATTGGTTTGGCGGTAGTTGGCTTCCGCTATCTTTTCGTCCGTCCGGGAAATAAGTATCGACTTGTTATTACCTGATGCTTCAAGGATGGCTTCTTCCAGCGAAATCGACACAGAAGCGTCTTGAGCCTGTAATCCATTGACTAATAAGAAAAATATCAGTGTCGTGAGCAGCGAATTCCTTCCGTTGAGCATTGTTATTGTTATTTCCCACAAAGCTATGGGGCCTATCACTGGCAATCTGTGATTGATGTCACACAGAAAAATGAAAGCCTAAAGGATTGGAATTCTCTTTTTTGAATCGCTTTGATCTGATCCTGAGGCACAGAAAGATCTACCTAACGCACATGCTCACAGCGATATCTCACCTCTTCTTAAAACCTGGAAAGCAGGCTACGGTTTCCGAACAAGTGAAATCGTGATCCTGGATGGAAGTCATAAACATTTGAAGACTTTATTATTCTATCCACCGAAATCGGAATTCGTTTTGAGGGGTGACAGAATTAACTAACCCGCTGTATTAGAATTTGAGCGTTGCAAGCCTGACCGTTTTCACATCATCGTCTGTCCATGCAAATATCAATTGATCGCCACGTCGTGTCATCTGCGGAAACCCACTGGAACGTGTGGACGATGAGGTTGCGACGATGAGTGGTTTTTCTTTACGGCCATCAAAATAGACCCTCGCTACTTTAATTTTGTCACCTTCCATCCAACTTACCGATGCTGATTCCTCATCCAGTATCTCAATATCAACGCGCCCGATGGTTGTGCTGTCATTAACCTGAATTGGATTTTCGAATGTTTTCCCTTGATCCCTGGAGAAAGCGACATTGACGCGCGATGAATCAGAAGGAGCAGTAAACCACGCCACTGCCACGAGCTGATTACTCGCTGCTACGTGTGGTCCGTTCACCGGACATCCATTTATTTTCCATCCATCATGATGGATCGCTTCAGGTGTTGTCCATTGATCGTTGACTAAACGCGTTATTGAAATATCCCGGATTTCTTCTCCAGAGCGATCGCGGTAAAGAACCACCGGTCCGGCAGCGGTGATGGCGGCCGTTGTCTGACAACAATCGCAGGTTCGATCATCAAGTTCCCATTCATTCAACTTTTTGCCAGTCCTGTCAATAATAGCCGCACGTAACGTCATTACTCCATGATGTCCTTCATGCTCTTCCATTCCTTCCATGACTGTGTTACGTCCGTCAAGCCAAGTGATGAAGAAGTCTTCTTTATAAGGAAGAATGGTGACGAACCCATGCTCGGCCTCTTTTCCATCATCATGTAATCTTGAGGGCGTTGTCCAGTGAATACCCGAATCTGAAGAAGCGACAAGTTTAACATCATAAGCGTAGGGACTGTCTCCGCTTCGCTCCAGAAAATGAGCCATGATCGCTTTGTCATTGATGGCTATAACAGGATAGTCCGCCCAATTCACAAACCAGTTCCTTCCTAAGGAGATTGTAATCGGCTCTGCCCATTGATCTTCGTTCAGATAGGAATACTTCAAAAAGGAACTGTCGTTCCTGGCCTCAATCCATGAAAGATAAACAACACCTTCATGACTGGTCGTCAGAAATGGCTCTCCGCTTTCCGATTTTGCGGGAGAGGGCAGTTGACGAATAATCGCTCCGACATCTTCTTTCCGTTCCAAAGAACAACCCACGGCAAGAAAAAAGAGCAACAGAGAGAACAGTTTGTTTATCATAGAAGCTAAAGATACAATCCTGGATATTTAATGACCCTCACTTTTGCATCCACCACCAGGTGAAGACAGAACCTGTCAATGCAAAAAAAGCGATCACGGTGAGAAAGAAAACGAATAGAATTATTAAAATCTCTCTTGTGAGTGCCTTGTCATCCAGTAGCTTTTCCAGCCGTCGTCGTCGGAGTTCAATGGAGTGTTTCATGGGTATATTTTTTTAATAGTCATTTACTTGCGACAAAAGAGCCAGGATCTTTTTCAAAGGACTCTTTACACATTTTACTACAAAATTTATAGGTCTTTCCTTTGTATACCGCAGAATCACCTGTAGCATAGTTGACTTTCATCTTGCAAACCGGATCAAGGAAGGATACCAACTTTGCCGCCTCGACCTTCGGCCGTTTGGTTAACGACAATTTTACTTCCTCCATTCCTGTTGAATACATCTTGCGCATCATGTCAACTGTTTCCTTATCCGTGTTGAATTCTGATCCTCCTTCGATGGGTGATTGGGGATCGTATTCCAAGTCCAGCAATGCCGCCCTGGCATAAGGCTCACCCATGATATTGGCAACCAGGGCAACGCTCATATCCATTCCCGCTGTCACTCCGGCAGAAGACCAGTATTTACCATCCCGCACCCATCGCCTGTCATGTATTTTAGCACCGAACTCATTTTTAAGAATATCTTTTCCAAACCAATGTGTAGTAGCGTTCTTATCTTTTAATAATCCCGCCGCCCCTACGATCCAGGCACCCGTACAAACGCTGGTGGTATAGGTAGTTGTCTTGTCTATTCTTCGTATCCAATTCAGAACGGCTGTATCTTTCGTCATGAGATACGTTTCTTTGAAGCCACCGGGAACAACGAGGATATCAAGGCTGTCGACGTCTTCAATGGATCGATGTACGTCTATTTTTATTCCGCCACCGTTGGTGATCGTTCCTTTCTGCTTGGCGATAAAAAATACGTTTGTTCCCATCATCTCCTTCAGAACATGGTGAGGTCCCATCGCGTCCAGCGTCGCAAAACCATCATATAATAAGATACCGACGGTCCTGATTTTCTTTTTGGGAGCATCTCCGATCAATTGCAAGGTCGGGTCCAACAATGGGCCGGTCTTAGTGTCATCTGACTTGCTATTGCAGGATGATAAAATAATTGTAATTATCAGCCATAGAAAAATTGATTGCTTCATATTTCTTGATTTTAAAAGCTCCTGATTAAAATAAAACCGTCATATGAATCATCGCCCGTTCATGTGCGTTGATTCTTCCATTAGCAAGGTTCTGCGAAACAGGATTTCGGTAGTTGAATCCAACTGAATACCTGCTCCAGTACATTTCCAATCCACCGGCAGCAAACAGTGCCGTGCCCCCGGTATCAGAGATCGTAATTCCATCGGATACATTCACACCTGAATTTTCGTAGTAGGCTCCCAGGTATGGCATGAGTCCAACCTTCTTCACCTGCTGAACAAAAACGAATGACGCGGTGCCGGATATTTTGTTACCAAAATGATAACGTTGCTGATTATCTGAATTGATCTTGTAGGTGATATCGGAATTCAATCCAATTTTTTTATAACGCACGGTATAGATTGTGTTCACCATGAAATCAAGGCTCCCCGTACCGAGCTGAAAGTTGGGATTGGCTACCTGATCGGGTGAATCCTGGAACTGATATTTTCCGGTAGGCAGTTTGATGCCTCCCCCCAACCATAAATTGTGATTCACCTCACGCAATGGCTGGTCGGTCGTGTTGATGACATTGTAATTCGCCAGTATGGGAATATCACCTAACCCATTGAGATAAACTTTCCCTGTCGTGGTAGTCTGCTCATTAAAATGGTAAGCTATCAGTGATATCACCTGTAGCTTGGGCGTAATGTAGAAACGGGTCCAAAGCTCTGTGCTTTGAAAGTGTTCACTAGTAGCTAGACTTGGATGCAAACCCACGTGTGAATTGAAATCAGACACCTGGTAGCGAACGCCAACGAAATTCTTGTGAAACTGAGGCAGGATTCCAAGATAGAAATTTCCGACACCGCATCCGCAGAATTCACAGGCGTGTGCCTGCTGAACAGCAAGTATTACAAATATTATTGTTATAATCTTTTTCATTTGAGAAATGGATTTGAAAATCGCTTATCGTGAGTGTACTCGGTGTCTGTAAGGGTTTTAATAAAGGAGATGATATCCAGCTTCTGCTGTTCGGAAAGAGAAATGCCTTTTACGCCATTGGAATTCAAAATCGGATCAAGTGTTTCTGAAACAATCACATTACTACCATAGTGATCGAGCACCTCTTTGAGTGTATTGAACCTGCCATCGTGCATATAGCGTTTCGTCACGTCGGCGTTACGTAAACTCGGAACTTTAAACTTTCCCCTATCGCCCGAAATTTCTGTGATCCGTTGCCTTCCGCTGTCTAGAGCGAAAGAAGCATCGAGTCCATTGTTACGAAACGATCCATCCGTGAACAAATCGGTGGCATGACAGGAAGAGCACTTTTGTGAAAACAATGATAGCCCGTTTAACTCTTGAGACGTCAGGATCTCGCCTTCACCTCTAACGTATTTGTCATATCGTGAATTGGATGAAACCAACATACACATGAATTGTGAAAGCGCGTACAGCATCTTTTGACTCGTAACTTCTTTTGATCCAAATGCTGCGTTAAATTTTTCCGGATACGTTTTGCCTCGTTCCAGCTTCTTTAAAACATTCACCAGCTTCTCCGCCATTTCAATATTGCTGGTAATCGCATTGATGGGGACGAAGTCGAGATGGTTGGCTCCTCCATCCCAGAAGAAATGAGTTTGAAAGGCCATGTTCTGAATCGCCGGTGCATTGCGAACTCCGTTGACATCACCCACACCTTTACTAAAACGGTGTACGGGATCAGCAAATGCCGTCACCTGCTGATGACAATTAGCACACGCAATGGAACTATCGGACGACAAAACGGGATCATAGAATAATGCGCGTCCTAGTTCAAAACCATCTTTCGTAACAGGATTATTTTCAAATGTGTAACTGGCTTTAGGGAAATTGGATGGTGTGGTAAAAACATAGGGATCTGCCACCGGAGAAACTTTCTCCGGTGTACAGCCCATTATTACTGTTGCCAGTAGAGCGATGGTAAAAATTCTGTTCATCGATGGCGGAGAATATCGTGGCAATGGATTGCCCGATAATCACTCCTTTAGATCAATTCGCGTGAACGTGATCCACCGTAAACGCCTTGGAAATGTTACCCGCAAGGTCCACACAGGCCTTTGGTGTATGACGACTTGCATTCGTCGCAAACGTCAGAGCAACACCAGGACCGTTAAAGAACTTTTTAATATCCATGATCAAATGAACTTCAGGTTCATGACCAACTTTTACCGGTGCAGAATCCCCGTTGAAGCCAAGCGTTAACGTTTTGACATTATTAGCAGCGATGCTACTCGATGCATCTTCTTTATAGCCACCAACATGGTACTGAAACACATTGTCAGTTTGAGTGGATACGGGTGACACACCTTCTACTGCAAAAAAGATATAACCGGTGTTCCAGCTCCAGAATAAACCCTTTGCAGGATCTAGCGCTCCGGTTTGGGCACCCTGGTTTACCTGGCTTGCATCAACACCTACCGTAAACGTTACTTCTGTATAATCTCCAGCTGGAACATTCTTCAGCACGATGTCCTGTGATTCAGCATCTGTTTCATCAATAAGATAATATCCCGCTGACCCGTCCGATTTTATTTCGTCCGTGAAGACGGTGCCGTCCGAACGTTTAACTTTAACGTTACTTATATAATAGGTAAGCCAGGTGATCTTGAATGCCTCTCCTTTTGAATTTACATAGGGCGTGTTGGCGGTGTTCATTTGCAGATCCGCATCGCCGGCAACATTGTCAAAATGCAATGTCAACGTACCCGGACCCGGCGCCACTTCATCCTTCTTACAGGAAGTGAACAATACGGAAATTGAAAATATAGAAATAACGATAAGTGAAAATCTTAAAGACTTCATAAATGAATTAAGTTTATAAATTCTGAAAATAGACTAATGGTGGTAATGAGCATTACCAGAAATCTGATCGGAGAAGATCAGTCAGAATGAACTAAACTAGTGGTGGATGAAAGATGTCTCCCGGAGGTGAAGTGTAGGATGCAGAGTGGTAGCCAGTACCTGAAACGCTCAATTCAAACCGGATGCCTGAAGGAATGCCAGATTCAATGACTGCAAAAAAAAGATTGATCTCTGTAGTTGTAGGAACAGGAGAACGCTTTTCCTCATTATTGTCCTCCGTGACGATCACAAGCGATTGTTGATAATCCCCCTTACACATGGCGATGACTTTTTCAGCCGTCAATCCCAGGGAGAAAGCAATCTGGTGGCGCTGCTCGTATAGATAAGAAAGGGCGCCAAGCCTGCCTGCGCAATGAAGCGTCATGCTCAGGATAATAACATAGCTGGCGAATTTTCTCACGGATCAAAAGTAGGATTTTTTTGCAAATTATTCTCCGAACTGTGGTGCTTTCTCGACTGTTATCGTCGGAGAAGGCAACTTATTGGCTATTTTAATCACATCGAGTATCTTTCATATAATACCATTTACCATTCTCTGGAACCTTAGACTTATGCGCCAAATAGTATTTTTCATCGTTATCGCTGCCTTTGTTATCATGTCAGGCTGTTCCTCAAAGGACAAAACACTTCCCATCTTCGGCCAGCGTGCCGTGAACGGCGCCGACACGGTGTACCATCAAATCGCACCGTTCCGGTTTGTGGACCAGGACAGCGCTACTATCACCAATGATAATTTCAAGAACAAGATTTACGTAGCAGATTTTTTCTTCACCACCTGTCGTACTATTTGCCCTATCATGAAAACACAGATGTTGCGTGTGTACAAGGCAACGAAAGACATGCCTGATGTCCTCATTTTGTCGCATACTATTGATCCGGAATATGACACGGTCGCATTGCTTCATGATTTTGCCAAGCGGTTAGGTGTTGAAACTAACCGATGGCATTTCGTCACCGGTAAGAAGGATTCTATCTATAGGATTGCACAGACTAGCTATTTCGCAACGGCAATGGAGGACAAAGCTGAGCCGGATGGGTTCATTCACAGTGGAGCTTTCCTTCTAATCGATAAGAAAGGCAGGATTCGTGGCAAGTATGACGGCACGATTGAAAGCGATGTCGACCGGCTTGTAGAGGATATTAAACTTCTTCGGACTGAATCCAGTTTGTGAAATTCCCGGCTGAAAAAATGCACTATTAAGTAATGCCTTTTAGGATTATCCGCTGACGTCGTTTCGAGCGTAACGATGTTCTGTCTTGTACAATGTTATCAGATTCGGACTGATTTGAACTAAAATAAAGATTTCATCAATGGCAAGTAGGATTTGGAAGGCGTTGAGGATGAAGGAATTAGGCAGTAACAAAATAATAAGTGAATGTTGAAGGCTTTATTGATTATCAACTAGTTGACACGCCGATTGGCCCGATTCTTAAGCAGGCGCAGTTCATTTTTGTTACTCGTTTGTTACTCCCGAAGCTGAGTAACAAAATTTGAACACTAAACTTGTGCATCAATAGCTCGTCTAATTGTGCACATAATTTTCATAAGCCATGCGAACAAAGGATATGGATCTCAACGGCAAAGAACCCGTCCGACTCAGACGGAAAAAGCTACGCAACGGTGACTACTCGCTCTACCTGGACGTGTATTGGAATGGCAAACGGTCATACGAGTTTTTGAAACTTTATCTGAGCGGTGAATGGGGAAAGGCAGCGATAGAAAAGAACAAACCAATTATCGAAATCGCTCAGCAGATAAAACACAAACGAATTCTTAGTCTTCGGATGGTTAAGTATGGCCCTTCAAACATATTACCACGTCCAAGCTTCCTGGAATTCTTTACTGAACTTGCTGATCAGCGCGCCAAATACAAAAATAATTCAGAGAACTGGGCAGGGGCATTGAAACACCTGACAACGTTCATTGGAAATAAGAACCCACGGTTAGATGAAATCGATGATGCGTGGTTGACGGAATTCAAATATTACTTACTAGAGGAACATAAAGAAAAAGGTAAGCGATCATTGATGGCTAACACCGCCCACTCCTACTTCAACAAAGTACGGTCAGCCCTTACAAATGCATTTGATCGCAATCTCATCGAGAAGAATCCCGCAGCCCTGGTGTCAGCCATTCGGGTTAAAGAAAGCAAACGGGAATTTTTAACAATCACCGAGGTCAGAAAGCTTGCAGAAGCACCGTGCGAAGAACTCTATCTCAAGGAAGCATTTCTGTTCAGCGTTCTAACCGGCCTAAGGTGGTCCGATATTTTTCATCTTACGTGGAATGAAATCCATGAGAACGAAAATGGAGCCTACATTCATCTCGAGCAAAAGAAAACAAATAAATATCTCGTTCTGCCTATTACAAACGAAGCATTACAATTGCTTGGAGAGCGTAAAGAACCTGTTGAGCGCATCTTTAATTTCCTGAGATACAGCTCTCAAACAAGCGTCTGTCTTTCCCGGTGGATGTTAAAAGCTGGCATCACTAAGAAAATCACCTTTCACGCTGGTCGCCATACGCACGCAACTTTGCTACTTTCAAAAGGTGTTGATATTTCTACTGTCTCAAAGTTACTTGGCCATAGGCACCTGAAATCAACTGAGCGATATGCACATATTACAGATAATCTTAAAATTGAAGCAATCAACAAACTTTCACTAATACCCACCGAAGAGGGATAACTTTCTGTTCCAGACCTAATTCCAACCCCTCTAGTCAATTTTTCGTGCTTGCGATCCAATTTCCTTGAAAACGAATTTCAAATAGGTCTCCGCGACATTACAGAACTTCTCCAAAAAACGTCGATCCGACACAACAAAATTATCATCCTCCTTAAACTTGATATGACCAACTTTCTTAAGAAAGTTTTTCAATTCATCACCCATAGGACTTTCTTTTGTAGAAGTGAGTTGCAACGAACTATGAACGAGCTTATTCCGTGCCCCCCTAAAAAGCAAGATTTCATTCCAAACATCTGAATCTAGGCTGCATTTAAAAAAGTTCTCAAGATCCTTTTTATAACCGACTACTATATTTTTATGTTTGACTTGAAATTTTTCGCCCAGAGAGTGACGACAAATACCCTGTATTGCATTCTCAAACATAGCAAAGACAGAAATAAACGAGCTATTAAATAATAATTGTTTAAACGTAGTGCCCATTTGATAGGGATCCTCCAAAAGGTTGTCAATAAACTCACTCCTTGTATCTTCACGATCTGAGCTATCAATCATTGTCTTTGCAAAATCTTCGATTTCGGAAACTTTAGCTGTTAACGCATTATCCATTTCAAATAAAAACAGACCAACTTCGCGAAATTCATACAAGATAAACTGCTTATACAATGCTATTGCTTTTGTCTTTTGAAATTTTGATCGATCGAGTGGCATTGAAATGAGTAAACTTTTTAGCTTAATTCTTCGATTTCATTTACTTTAAAACCTTCAGACATGTTTATGAAATATTTTGTCTTTAGCTCTCCGACTAGTTTAAATAGTTCCATAAATCTCCAAGCAGGCATCTGTGCAGCTACATGCACCATAGTTTCAAGTTGATTATACCATTGATCAATGAGCAGCGTGTTCGCCTCATTAGCTACTTCTATTCGAACTTCCTGGCCCCCAAAAATTTCGGTGCCAGCTAGATATCCATCGTTCATTTTCAAATCCACCAGTTGAATAAACATTAAAGTCCGAGGAGCATAGTGGCTATCCTGATCAATCTCCTGAAGTTTCAACAAAGGGAAACAGCCCAAATAATATCTTGGGTCTCCCGTTGAGCAATCTATATATGCAATTGCTAGGTCGGCCAATGGAATAGTTTCGGCGGGCGTGCACAATGTCATTCGCATCTTACAATTCTTCGTCAGCCAAGTATTCAGCTCAATAGCTAATACATTGCGTTTATTCAAATTTGGATCATATAGCTCATTTATTAAAAAAATCAATTCATTAATTCTTGTCAAATTAATACCACCAGCAAATCCATGTTTTTTTGGATGCGCATAATAGTTTCTGGTACCTCTGAGCAAATCAGCACTAACAAAGTAAGTTTTATCAAAATAACCATTTGAGCCAAGCCACTCGAATAGATTCTTTAGATCCCGGCGTGGCTCACCCTTTTTAATCTTTTTCTTCCATGGTTCACCTGTTACGGTTTCATACTTCCATGCCATTGCCATTTCCATGAGCATAGACATTTGCGCAGCAGCAATATCAAAGAATTCATATTCAAAATAGCTATACGCCATTAGTTTACGTATTGCACGATATTGCTTCCTGACTTCCTCGTTTACACTTGGAATAAGATCACATTTTGGCAGATAGCTTTCCTGGAACGACTCCCAAGTATGTTCATTGAAGGCCGACCACTTCGGATCGCGCTCAAGTGGAATAAATTTGGTCATTTCATTCTATAAATATGGTCTCGTAATTCGATAAGAGTCTGTTCAGCGTGCTTCGCACTGGGTTGATCCGGAAGATCAGATGAAGTAAATAGTTCATTTATGCGAACTATTTTTTCTTCCGCATCCTTGACAAGGTCTTCATACAAAAATTCCCCAGATCGAATTCTTAAAAGATACTCTCTTTCAGGACGCCTTACATTTACTTGTTTATACCTGGCAATTTCTTCAGCCATATTAAGCAGGCGAAATACATGCATCATGTTTTTAGCATCGTAGTTCTTCCCGTGACTAATTGTATTCTCATAACGCTCATCGTTACGCGACTCCACCCAATCCCAATATTCCTTATAATCTTTGCAATAAATAGAATAACCGTCCTTGTTAAAATTCATAACGGCGAAAGGTTGCAGCCCTCTGGGTATGGATGTTAGCGAGACATCATTGGCGGCGTCACCAGAATAGATTCCACTAAACAAAGTGCCACTGCCCGCTTGTGAGGAATGAAATAATGTATAAATATCCCGCATATGGTCAACTCTCACCAATCCACATTCCTCCTGCTTAAAGCCCTTGCCATCTAACCACTTTTCAGCAGGCACAGATCCCTGCCCCTGTATCACAAAACAGAAGTCGAGAATTGTCTTCCGTTCCTTTTCCATTGGATTTGATATCTTCTTATTCAGCCCTTTCGCTTTCTTTATCTGAGCGTAAGCGTATTGTCCGAATGTCTGATTGCATAATCGTGACAGGAAATGCTCCGGACGAATCAGATCCATCACTGGATTACGATGAATAATACAGTCCTGTGGAGTACTCAGGAGTTCAATGATATTAGGATTGTTTTTGAGCAGTAAGTCCACAAACTTTTTTAACTCGTAATACATCTCATCATTGCTCGCATTATTTACCTGATCAGAGTATGTTAATCCATAGAATTCATTTTTCGGCAGAACAAATACTCCTTTCAAATCGATATCAGAATGCGGCAGCGACAATCCGTACGCCTGACTACCGCTGATACATTTCAGTAAAAGGCACGAAGGATTATCGTTAAGTTGTTGCAATGTCATTTCAGAAATTTTCTAAATAGTTGATTCAGGTCTTCATGATCATCCGAAACAGCGCGCGCTAATGGTTGATGATTCTCATTGTACTCCTGGCTATTAGTAATCCAGGCATTCAACTCCTTAATCGGTTTAATGGTAAACGTCTCATCTAACTTAGACTTTTGATCCAAGAGATCATTCACAATACCCTGTAAATCTTCATCGAGAAGAATGCGAAGCTTTCCAAACTCCATTGGAGGAACTTCATTGTAGTCAAGTATCCATTTGCACGCGAGCAATGGCCTTAATGCATAGAAATATTTCTTCAGCTTCACTTCTGCTCCGGAAAGATCCGGTCCGGCAATCACCGATTTAGCCATACTCAGATAATGGTGAAACATTCCCCTTGGCGAAAAATACCTTGGCATCAGCGAATTCATCTCCGCATGAAACTCAGGATTAGACTTATAGACTATTGGCGACTGAAGCCATTCAAATACTGGCGCATTGGACTTCCGAAATAGCTTTAACGCCTTGCGAAGGTCCCAACCGTTGATATCCAGAACCGCATCTATTGGAAGCTCGATGACGTCTCTTTGTTCTTCAATACTCAAATAATATTCCTTACTATGAACATATATAAAACGAGCATCGAAGTCACTATCAGGTGATGGGAAACCCCAAGCACGACTGCCAGATTCAGCAGCATACAAAATACTTACATTGTGACCAATTTCACTTTGAATTAATTGAGATTCTATTATGTGTCGGATGTTCATCATAACAATCAAACTAATTTCTTGTTCTCCCTCGCCAATTGTTGTGCCAATAAATTTTAATTGCTCCTGTTTGCTCAACTGTACAATTAATTAAATCTATCGTTTTGATATTTCTCGCGGTGTTAATATGTATTGCAGCAATTAACTCAGGAATTAACCCTGAATGTCTGAGGTTACGAACCCTGTTATTTGAGTCATAAATAAAAATTCGTGCATACTTTACAGGAAGATAATTGTTTACAGAAAATACAGAATATTGTCGAGTAGTGAATTTCTTAACCTCATTAATTATCACCTTCAAATTCCGCCTTATAAAAAATACCTTATCTTCTTGCGGCACATGAGATAAAACAACACTTGCATCTCCAATAACCAAATACGAGCCTTTTGAATGATGGTATGAATCTCGAACTTCAATAAATCTTGGCGAACGCTTCTGCATTTGTAATCCGAAGGAGATCAGAAAGGCGTCTCTCATACCTCCAATTCTGTAGAATATTTTAGGTAAATTAACATTTGGACGAAAAGCAATTAAGTTATCCTCAAGTACATTAGCATAGTCAGTCAAATTTGTGGTTTTCACTTCTCTAAGCTCCCTTAAACGAACCCCATTAAATGCAGCCCATCCTGGCAATGCATGACTAGAAAGCAGTGAAATAAATATTCTATCATAATCCTGAGTCAAAGATTCGGCCAGGTATGCTGTATGAAAGCAATAAAATCTGACTTTGTCAAAATCTCTATTCTCATTCTTTACATAAACCGTTAATTGCCGTCTGTTACCAATTGCAGTTCCTTCAAATGTGTTCAACACCTGCCATCCGGGGCTTTGGCAAGTTGTCTTTAACTCTTCAGTAAGAAAAGCCCTTGGAATATTGAATCTTGGCTTTGTTGTGCTTTCGGATTTAGAAAAAAGAAATATCCTAAGAGCTAAACAAAAAGCATTGGTCATATCAACCAAGTCGTCAAATATCCTAATCACATCTCTTATCTGGAATTCTACACTATTCCCCTTCTTGTCAGTGTAAACAATACTATTTTGAGACGGCAGCGTTTTACCGTGACCAATACCGTTACGGAGTAAGCTGTTATACACATCTTGAATAAAACTAAATTCAGTTTTCTTCAACTCCTCGACAACATTGTACAAATCCAATCCCTCTGCCGATGCGCCTCTTTTTATCCGCTTATACTTTGCTGGAATAAATAAGAAAGAGTAAAATGGGGACTCGTAAATTCTCAAAAGGTTAAAATGAATTTGAGTGTCCATAAAATCCAGGGTCTCTAAATCATTAGCTGGTAGAATTGTGTCATGAATCGGCTTCACATCAATCTCATTAAGGATGTAGTTAGCGTTATTAATATCCTGTCCAAGATCATTAATTATGACTTCAAGAATTTCTGGGTTTTCTGAATTCGCTAGCTTTAAAAAATTCGAATAAACATCAAATGCGTTCCTATCGTAGAATTTCTTAGGACTCGAATTGACATAATGAATTAATGACAAATGATCCGTTTCAATTGACAATTGATTTAAAATCTGATTTTTCCAGAGAGAATGAAGACCTTTTGTTAAAGGATTTTCCTTAAGGATTTGCATAATCTTAAGTTTCTGATTTTAAGTATTCGGTTCTTCCTGGCGACAAAGTTTCGACTATGGACAAAATCTCATTGAAGTATTTCTTAACATCGAGATTTAGAATTTCGTCGAAAGGATATACAGATTTTACCTTGTTGATATCCTTTGAAAAACTTTTGAGATGAACAATGTCATTTCTCAGTTTCTTTAAATAGATTACTTTGTTGTAATTCTCTCTCTTAAGCTTAAAGCCAATATCTTGTAGAACTTTAATCTTTGCCTCCAATGTCAGCTCTCTCTCCATTTTTTCTTTAGCCATTTCTTGCTTATCAACAAGTGCATTGTCAGGAAGCATTTCATTTACGAGAGCCTCGATGGTCATAATAAGAAAAACTATTAAAGAGATCACATAAGTAAATTTTTTATGATGGAAATTGTTATCATATGTAACTAATGCGAAAGTTCCAGCCTGATAATTCTGCTTAAGAAACTCCTCTAATTGTGCCAGACTAACAAACTCCCTCTGCGCTAAATGAAGAAAGAGCGTAACCGGGTCAGGTAAATAACTTGAGTAGATGGAATTCTTAAATCTTAAAGGAACGGTTAGTAGTAATTCTTTTGCATCTTTATCAATCAGAACAATGTTGTTATGCTTTTTCTTATCAGGAATTTGATTAATCTGCTTTTTATTATTTTCAATAGGATTTGAATCTAAGGGTGCATGCGTTTGGCCATCCAAAGAATTTATTACATCATCAGTTACTGTGTAACAGAATCTTCTCTTAATCTTTATTTCATTCATTTCCATAGCTATTAAAGTCAAAGTCTCGGATCAATTTCCTCACTCTCCAATGCCAATACCCCAAACACACATTCATGTACCTTTCTCAAAGGTTCCTTCTTTACGAATCTCTCAAGAGACTCCACTCCTAGCGCAAACTCTCTCAATGCCAGAGACCTCTTCCCTGAAAGTCCCCTGCTCCTTAACCTCACTACATTTTCTGGCGCAGAATATTCAGGTCCATAAATAATTCTCAGGTACTCCTTACCCCTGCATTTTATCGCTGGCTGAACAAGATCCTTCTTGCCTCGCGCAACGAAATCAAATGGCTTAATTACCATTCCCTCACCGCCAGCTTCCGTCAGATTTGTCCACCAGGAAACAACATCGTTCACATCGTTCTCATTGTTAATATCCACAATCCTATAAGGGGTCGCCATTAATAGTTCACTATCAGCCTTGCAGATTGTTTCGATCTCACTCATGTGCCACACATGGTCTTTATCAATGTGCACCGCTCCTTGAGTCGCTAATATGTGAAAAGGAGCGAGCTTATATCCATTCAACCCATTTACCGGCCAGCAATAGCCTCTGTAAGCATCCACGAAATCAGAAACCATTTCAATTTTGGTTTCGAATTTTGTCAACAAAGTTCCAATGCCTTCAATCTTCCTTGTGGCAGTTTGTCTTAAGCGACTAACCACGTTCTTCAATGCCGAAGAAGCGGCCGCACCAACTGAAGCATACTGATCCTTCAACAACGACTGGGCTTTTGCAGACCAAGGCATTAATTCTGCATCAAGACAAACCCAATCCGTGTTGAATTTGTCCCAAAATCCGGAGCTGGTCAATGCAGCGTTAACACGTCCAATGAATTGCTTCTCTAATTCTGTATCATTGAAAAAATTCCTTCCCGTACGTGTATAACAGACACCAATTCCTTCATTCTCAATGCCAAATCTCTTGAGCACGGTCTTTTCATCCTTGCAGATAATCAGAATTGCGCGTGATCCCATGTGCTTTTCTTCGCATACGACTCTCTCGATTCCCTGACCTCTGAAATATTTTAGTGCCTCCGAAGGATGCTCGAGATATCCTTCCAACTCGCTTGTTTCTGACGGAGACATCGTGGGTGGTAAGTAGATGAGCCACTTCGGATTTAACGCAAAACGGCTCATCACTTCCAATGCTGCAATTGAATTTTCTTCTCTTACCGTGATGTTGTTTCTCAGACGCGTACTAATAATACGCTTTCCAATAACATCATCGATGTCCAGCAGATCATCATGCTCATGTTGCTGGGACGTCGAGCTGGCTGCTTTCCAGTTCAACGGCCTTGCGGGCTCACAATAGACTCGTTTCGCATCAACAGAAACAAGCTCTTCTTCCGGATAGCGTAATGCTGACAACTTTCCTCCAAACACGCAGCCAGTATCAATGTCAATTGTCCTGTTGAACCATTGAGGTTCCGGCACAGGTGTATGTCCATACACAACCATAGCTTTCCCACGATATTCAGATGCCCAGTTAAATCTAACCGGCAATCCAAATTCATCGGTTTCGCCCGTAGTCTCCCCGAACATGCAGAAAGATCTAACTGCTCCGCTACCCCTGCCCTGCATTTCTTCTTTCAAACCAGCGTGAGCAACAACTAGCCTTCCATTGTCAAATACATAATGACTGACAAGACCATATAGAAATTCCCTCACCTGATTTTTGAAATGATCGTTCTCTTTACTCAACTGCTCTACAGTAAGAGCCAAGCCATGCTTTAACTGAACATCTTTTCCAATAAGAAATTTCTGAAGCTTCATGTCATGGTTTCCTGGAACACAATAGGCAACTCTGGAATTCACCATGCTCATCACCAATCGCAACACAGAAGGTGAATCGGGTCCTCGGTCAACAAGATCACCAAGAAAAACCGCGGTTCGACTTTCTGGTGCGATCACTGCAAAACCGAAATTCGTTTGATCTTCTGGTACACGTTGAATCTCATAACCCAGCTTGGTCAACAGTTCAGTAAGTTCCTGAAAGCATCCGTGAACATCGCCGATAATATCAAATGGCCCTTTAACATCTCTCTTGTCATTGTAGAGCTTATCTCTTTTGATCAGGTCAATGGATTCAATTTCCTCAACGGAATCCAGAACGAAGATGTGCCTGAAGCCTTCGCCTTTCAGTTTCTTAATCGACCGTCTTAATTGAACTCGTTGCTGCCTTACAACATGCTTACCAAAATTTCTGTCAGCACGAAGCTCATTCCTTTCTTCGCATATTTTTTCCGGTACATCCAGAACGATTGCAACAGGAAGACAATGAAAGTCTTTTGCCAATTGAACTAATGGCCTCCTCGCTTCTTCCTGGACATTGGTTGCATCAATAACTGTAAGCAAGCCATTCTTCAGGCGCTTACGAGCGATGTAATACAATACATCAAATGCATCGTCAGTTGCTGACTGACTATTCTCATCATCAGACACGATCCCTCTGCACTTATCTGAAGAAAGTACTTCGGTTTCCTTAAAGTGCTTCCTGGCAAATGAAGACTTACCCGAACCAGAAATTCCGATCAGTACAACAAGTGAAAGTTCAGGTATCTTTAATTCAGTATTACTCATTTCCTATCATTTTAAAAATTGCCATCTGCGATGGTGCTCCAATATTTTCGACCTCTTCACCTATCGGTTTGAATTCAACATTATATCCATTCTTTACAGCGACACTATTACTCCACTTCTCAAACTCAAATCTTGTCCACTCAAATCGGTGGTCAGTATGTCTCATTTGCTTCACATTCATTTTCTCAAAAAGAATATTGTATTCACGATTGGGAGTAGTAATAATCACAGTTTTAGGTCGAGCAAATTCAAACACTACTCTCTCGAGTGCTTTCAATCTATTCGGATCCAAATGTTCGATCACCTCCACAATTGCTGCTGCATCAAAGCCCTCTAATCGTTTGTCCCTATAGGTAAGCGCTCCCTGGATCAATTCAATTCGTTCCTTTTGCTTTGGAGCCATTTCTTGAATCCGCAGACGCTGACTCGCTTTCTCCAGCTCACGGAAAGCGACATCAACTCCTAATATTCGACTGAACTGTTTCTCCGATAATAACATTCTCAACAGCTTACCCTCGCCACAACCGAGATCAACAACCGTTTTTGCACCGGAATCAACGATCTCGTTTAACACATTTCTCAGCCTCTTATAGTGAAGTGTCTCCTTTACGATATCTCCCTCGTTTTCATCTTCTATCCTGTCTTCTATTATTTCATCTACCTCAACCAACCTGTCGAGTGCATTTCTTGTTAAACCACCAAGACCTTTCAGATAGCGCCTGGTAATTTGTTCCTTTTCGGGATGTGACGTTAACCAGTCCTTACCCTTATCAAGTAATTTTTCAACTTCCTGCTTTCCCACCCAATAGTGCTTCTCTGAATCGAGTGTGGGAATCAGAACATATAAGTGTGTTAATACTTCCTTCAGCTTAAAATTTCCTGAGAGCTTCAAGGTGAAATACTTGCTCATTCCCCACTCCGGAAATTTCGAATCGAGTTCATGCCTTTCGAGAGCAACTTCATACCCAAGTGGTTCAAAGAATTTCCTGATGATGACATCCCCACCTTTAGGAGCAGGAATCACGGATATCTCAATCTCAAATGGCATCACCTGATCTACCAGCTCAGGATGTTTATTGCATGTTCCATTCATGGCAGTGGAAAATGCCTTGGAAATTGCTACGCTCATAAACGACGAAGCCACGTAGGGCCTGTCGTTCACATAATGTTGTAATGAGAATGAATCATCTCCGCTCCTGCCGGAATTTCTAACAAGTCCGATCGGATCGATATCAAGCAATAACGCGACAGTACATCTCTCATCCGTCGCATGAGGATAGAAGATATGCGCCAATCCATTGGATAAATCCACACTTTGCAACTTATCAGGATGCTTATGAAGCAGATGACTGAGATCTCTTGCGTTATTATGTGTCGTTGAAATAGTCAGTAACATTTCAATTCATTAATTTACTATACAAAACGGTCCACCACTTCTTCTTTGAGACAACAGTAGACGTGATCAACTCGCTTTCAATTTTTCGAAACGATTTAATTTGAAAATCCGGATTCATTTTCTCCTGAAGCTCAATTTCATTTAAGAGTTCCTGAGCATCGGATTTCAGTTCACTCGATAAATCAGACAAAGACCGTCCGGAATATTCTGGTTCTTCAAAGTCAAACATGTAATATCCGATCCCCTGGAGAAATGGATAGTCATCATAGCCAAGATCGTAATAAAAATCGTGAAGAATCCGATCCCTAGTTTCCTTTCCCATGATGAGGGCTCTAAGATTTGCCTTGATTTTCCAAAGCATAAATTCATTCTCATCAAAATGCGGTACAAATATCTTATTGAATTCGTAATGGGCTCCTTTTTGGTTGTAATTAAAAGAAAACACAGCTAGTGCAAGTTCATCATTAAGGTTATCCAGCAGGTCCCCTTGTGAATAAAGCCATTGCTCAAATTCTTTAAGGGGAATTTCCTCTTCAATAGTCATGAAGATCCGTTCTTTTAGGGTTAGTTGTGGTTCCATATTCTTTTTTTCTTGTCAAAACCACCCCTTCTTTTTGAAGGGGTGGGCAGCTTTTTTGCCTCGCTTGCCAATTGACGATTCAAATATTGGAGGCAACTACGCAGCCTTTTTGCGTAGTTGAATATATTTTCACTTATTTCATAAAAATCTTCTCCATGCCTGTAAACAGAAACGCCCTCATCAGATTCAGGACAATTGACAATTGTCTTCGAAATTCGGCCCGAAAGTGGACTTTAGAGGATTTGATTGAGGCATGTTCGGAGGCACTATACGAATATGAGGGCATAGACAAAGGCGTGAGTACCAGGACCGTTCAGATGGACATCCAGCTTATGAGAAGTGATAAGCTCGGGTACAATGCACCCATTGTGGTAAGTAATAAGAAGCATTACTCCTACAGTGATCCCAAATTCTCGATCACCAATAATCCGCTTTCCGGCGGAGACCTGGACAAGCTCACGGAAGTGGTTGACATCCTCAGGCATTTTAAACGATTCTCTCACTTTCAGGAAATGGTTGGGATGATCCATCGTCTGGAGGACAAAGTCAACAGCGCGAAAGGCAAGGGAAAGTCCATTGTACATTTGGAGACAAATGAGAACCTGCGAGGAATTGAATTTATCGATTCGGTCTATCAGTCGATAAAGAATAAGCAGGTACTTTTATTAACTTACCAATCATTTAAAGCAAGAACACCAAACGTGTTCAGCTTCCATGCCTATCTGCTTAAAGAATATCGAAATCGCTGGTTCGTATTGGGAAGAAAAAGCAGTAAAGAACCTCTAGTGAATTTAGCCCTGGACCGAATTAAAGAAATCAAGATTGCTGAAGAAGTAAAATATATTGATAATCTTGCGTTTGATGCAGATGAGTATTATAAAGATGTGATTGGAGTTACCGTAAATGAAGGAAACCGTCCTCAACTCGTTCATCTTGCTATTGATCGAACTAACGCGCCGTATGTGATCACCAAGCCCTTGCATCACACACAAAAAGTTGTGGCCAAATCCGCTGACGGCATTGAGATTACAATTGAAGTCATTTTAAACTTTGAATTAGAAAGGGAGATATTGGGGTTTGGTGATTCGATTGTGGTATTGAAGCCTCAACGACTAAGGGAAAGGATTCATAAGAAGTTTGAGACTGCTATATCTAAATACACTCAAGAAACAAAAATCTAACGACGATAAACTTTAATTAATTACCATAATCATGCTAAGACTTTACATCGCCTATTGTCTAACATCCCTCTGTTTTTTTTCGATTTCATGCTCCTCCAATGAATCAAAAACGACAATTAAAAAAGAAAAGATCAGTGTTCTAAATACTAATTTCTACAGTGCAGTAATGATTTTTATTGATGATGAAAATCTAACTGAACAAACGGTTATTAATGCGCTGACGTTAAGCTTGCCGAGATTTAAGCATGTTGAAGCCTTTCCGGATTCAATACTCCACGATGGCTACAATGTTCGAATCCTTGCAAGTGGTGATGAAGGCTTTTTTATACCCGACACGTCTATGATCTACGTTAAGGAATATTTATCAAAAGACGAATTAAAAGCTCTTCAAAAATCGTCGGGTGCGATTGATCTCACTTTCTTTGGAACACCTGAAGATGTGATTGAAAAACAGCTTTTGATTTCTAAAACAGTAGCATCATTGACCAATGGTAAACAGGTAATTATTGGCGACCTAAACACATTTCAATTTTATTCTAATGAAGAGTGGAATAAGCATCGAATTTCCAACTTCATGGATTCGATAAAAGATATAACAAATCAGATTACAGTACATCTATATCGCGATGAAAATCAATTGTGCAGAGCCGTAACGTTAGGGATGAATAAATTCTGTTTACCGGAACTGTCCATAAAGGGTTTTACGTGTTCAGATCAGAACACATTTGGAAATCTTATCAATGCCGCGGCGCAAACAATGGCTGAAAATCCAATTATAAATGACGATTTGACTTTAGACATAGATTTGACAAAAATCAAGAATCAACATGTCCGCGAGCATCTTATGACTGATCTTTATGCTAACTCGAAGAAAGCCGCAACTATAAAATTACAGGCAGTTGATCCAGAGGAAGGAGATAATGATTCGCCTCAGTTTGTTTTCATGTTTGACAATCCGACTTACGCGTCTTCATATGAAGCACAAAATGCAGTCGTGGACAGCCTGTTTGGATCCACAGATGCAATTGAATATACCGACCATGATGATGAATTAATTTCGGCAAGCCAAAAAGCACGCAAGCGTCTTCCTGAATTAAAGCAGATGTTTCTCGATGGGTTAAAACCAGGTTATGCGATAATGATCAAACTTCCATTCAAGGTTGATGACGGAGTGGGCAATGAATGGATGTGGGTAGAAGTGACATCGTGGTCTGATAAAGAGAATACCGGAATTCTTCAAAATGAGCCTTTCAATATCAAGGACCTAAAGGTTGGAGCTATCGTGAATTTCGATGAAGCACAAATTTTTGATTACATCCTGAACAACCCAGATGGGACATCCGAAGGAAATACAACTGGAGATATTATTGAGAAGAGAAATCAATGAACTTGAAAGGTTTATTGTGGATTTCCTTAGATCATTTATCAAACCAGTGATCGAATTAGTTCAATAACCAAGAACCTGAGAACAGTTGTTAAGAGAAAGATTATAAAATGGCTAAAAATCAAGATATTAGATTGTCAATCGGCAACCACTAAAATCATTTTTTAGTTGAATTGACGCAAACGCTATCATCAACCTTCTGCCCACCACCTTGACAGATTCTAATTTCGATCCAATTCAGAACCGGGACGCCTGGGCCTCCATCAGAGGGTTCGTATATCAGGTTGATATAACAATTCTGAGATGGATTTGTCTTAACGAAGATCAAATACTTGAACTTGAGGCTGGGGAGGATATCGATATCATAGGTGCCAATATTAATGGCCAATCTGAAAGACAGTTAGAGCAGATAAAGTTTAGAGAATCAAATCTTACTCTTAATTCCGAAATTGTAATTGAATTGCTGGTGAATTTTTGCAATCACCGCATCAATAATCCAGATACAAAAATTCTATTCAGGTATGTCACAAACGCGAACTATTCAACAGAGAGGCCAGCACTTTTTCTAGATGGCAAAGGCGGAATCGAAACTTGGATTGAACTTAGATCCCTGGCAGCCATTCCTCCAGATGACGAAAGATTTATTACCATTTATAATCACTTTCAATCGCTTCTCACGGAAACAATTGGAAGTAACGAAAAAAAAGAAGAAAAATCCCAATTTAGGATAGCCTTAGATTTCATTTCAAAAAAATCTAATTTCATTGACTTGATCCGTGACTTTGAATGGAGTCTGAATAACAAAGCGGAAAAAACACTTCTTGATGAAATTCAAAAGATCCTCGCAGAAAAAAGATTAGTTCCTGAAGGAGCAGACATCAACAATGTATACAAGAACTTATTCGTATTCATTTTTAAATTATTATCCCAGAAGGGTTTAAAGTCTCTCAATAGAAATCAACTAACAAGTTGCATTCAATCCACGCTCAGCGAAGGCGACCTAGCAATTTTTAGCTTTATCACAGAAACCTTTCAGACCCTCAATCGCAGAGTATTAAAATTAGAGGAAAAACTGGCCTTAGAGTCAGTTGACATTCAATCACTTCAATCTGGACTAAGCAATGCAAATACGCAAATTGGTAAGTTTGATTTACTGCGCGTAAATTTTTCCTCTCAATTACCTCTTGAAATTCAAAATGGGTCACGTAGAGAGAAGAAAGTTCAAGAAATCAACATACTAAAAAATCAAACTACTTGGATTTTCTTTCATGGCATTAATGGAACGGGAAAATCTCAACTCGCTGCACTTATCTGTTTATCATCCAGCAGCTATTGGTGGCTCGATTTACGAGGGTTTAAAGACGACTATCAAAAGTCTACTTCACAAATTTTACTTTTCATGGAATGGGTTTCCAAAGTTCCTTTGGAAACCCATTTACCTTCCTGGCTTAACAAAGTAAAAGAAAAAATACCCGCCGGATCGGTAATTATATTTAATGATCTACCCACTTTATCAAATGACTCGTTGGGTGATTTACTAGTCCACCTCACTAACGCTTTTCAAGAGTCAGGTATAAACCTTTTAACCACTTCGAATTCACGATTACCCGTAGCAATAAAAGAGAAAATCAATCCCAAAAGAATTGTTGAATACGATGATTTTTCATTTGATACAGAGGAGGTGCGAGAATGCCTAATAAATAATGGCGCAGACGACAAAGTCTTAAATTATTCTTCTCTCATATGTTCAATTTGCCACAAGAACCCTAGGTTAATTAATTCCGCTATACAACACCTTAAAAGTATAAATTGGGGAAAAGATTCTTCTGATCTATTCGAAGTATTAATTAAAAAAGAATTTCAACATGATATAATTGAAGATACTCAAAGATCGATAAAGAAATTTATCACTAACGAGTACTCCAGAGAACTTTTATACAGATTAAGTTTAATTACCTGGGATTTCCGCATTGAGGATATCGATGCTGTATGCGAAATCGAGATTAAAATCAATCTACCAGGAGATAAATTAATCGATCTTACCAATTCATGGATTCAACAGCAAACTACAAACTTCTATTATGTCTCTCCAATTATTCATGATCTTGGAAAGAAAGTCCTGAGCAAAGATCAAGTTCAAAACATCTATTTTGCGCTAGGCAAATCCATCATATCCGGACCACTACTTGATACGGTAACTGCCAGTAGAGCCATCAACTGTTTTATTCAAGCTGATCAAACTGATATGGCCGGACAAATATTAATCAACGTATACAGGTCCGCAAAAAATGCTAACGAAATAAAAACACTCAAAGAATGGGGATTTACAAACTACTGGATGACGACACCATTTCCATCCAATATGAACGTCGCCCTACGATGTTTCATTATTAACGAACAAATTAGGACACAAACCCTTTTGAAAAATAATACCAAAAAACTAGTAGACAAATTAATTCAACTTTCTAATGACCCTGGCAACACAGCCTCGACCAAGGCAATTGTTCTTTTGATGTGCCTTAATCATATTAAATCATCACCCCAAATTTTTCTATACAAACTTCAGGAATTGGCAACTATAAATTTCACGGATTCTCCAGAAGTCAGAAACCTGTTATCAACTAACACCTTAATGCCAATTCTATGGAGCGAAGCTCAATTCATAACTTTAGAAACCGATATTATTAAATGGCTAAAGCTAATATTCAAGTTTGAAAAGCTATTAGCACTTAATCTGACCACGGACTCAATTGCTAAATCAGGAATAGTCATGATTTGTAGTAAAATTAGTGATCGGGCAAATAAAGACGACGATGAACCAAAAAAAATCAAAGTTTTAAAAACGCTGGAGAAATTATCGTCTCTTGTAAGTATTGAAAAAGATGAGACATTAAACGCAATCATTAATCGAAGTATTATTCTCTTTCACGTTGAAAAGTTAGGTAACGAAAATGCCGCAATATCCCGATCCGAAAAGATCCTTTCAAAGTTAAAAAATCCAGAAGCAAAATACACCATATTTAAAACTTTGGGGACGTATTACTTCTATTCTAAGGAGAAAGTAAAGAGCGCCTCCTGGATCAGAAATGCAATTGAAACAAATTCAATCACAGCGTCAGATTTTCCTGAACTACTCATTTTTAATGCTTCCGTTATTTCTTCTTCTGAACCGGGAGAGGCCGTTGCCAATTGCCTAAGAGCCGTAAAGATCTCTTCAAAATCTAAGTATTATTCAGAATTAGACTTTTTAGGAGTACAATGCGAATTAGGAATAAGCTACTGGCTTAATGATAACCTGTTGGCGTCATTTGAGGTATTTGAGGTAGTAGTAGAGAAATTATTCGACCTAAAAAATATTGAAACCTATGATTGGAAAAGATTTTACCAGCTGATCGGACATTCCTTAGGCTACATCGCCGCGCTAATATTGGACAAACGAACTCCTCTTCTTAATGGTGAGCCTTTTTTCAAGCCCTATCAAGGGATGTTCATGACAAAAAATAATGAAATAGCTAAACTATATAACGAGGCTGATGATCCTGCCATATTAGTTCAAATGGCCTTCTTTGCTGAAGGTCTAGGAAATATGCCAAAAGCATATTTCTGGTCAGTTAAAGCTTTTGATCTTTCGAGAAAAATTAAAAGCGATCGAATGCTCACGATGGTGTCAACAACCTGTTCCCACCATTTCATTTTAAATGACAAATTCGAGGAGGCCCTCGAATCGACATTGTTAGCAACCGCTATTTCATCACATTTTCAGGAAAGCTCGGATAAGCGCTATGAAACGCTTAAAAAAATTGATCTAACAACTTTTCTCTCCAAAAAACCAGATCCAAAATGGGACACTGCCGAAGACACAACAATTACTTTCGCAGTAACTCCAATGTTTATTCGCATTTTGTTGCTATCAATTGAGAACGCATCGGACAAGAAGATCAAAATAAAAAGGTTCCTTAAGATGGTACATGGATACCAGTCCAAAGCATCAGACAAAGAAAGTTGGAAATCACTAGCCAACATCACTGAAAATATTCTCAATAATAAAATTTCCATTGCTGAACTAATTGAACAAATTAAAGTCTTTGGTCAATCCAATAAAAGAAATTTTCAGATGCTTGCGTGTTTAGGTATAATTTCATTGTCGAAAGATCCTAAAATTATCGTTGAGCAACTCATAAATGTCTGTCCGATAATACTACAAACTAATCGAAAGAGCATTAACAAATACTTAATTATACCATTTGTCAAGAATCGAATGATATTTGCATGGCGTGAATTCTTTATTGGCGAAAAAGAAGATCTTGAAAAAGAAATCAAAGTTATTCAATATATCGATCCGAGCCTTCCTAACGCTTGTCAACAAATCATCAATCCAATCCTGTCTGAACTTGGAATTAAACTTTCAACTGAACGAAAAGCTTGGTTAGATAATGTGTCACAAAACGAAAACGTGTAATTATTTCGTTCGCTGGAATTACAGTTGAATATAGTCTTACTCCATTTAGTCAAACCCTAATACCAATAATTTCATCACTTGGACGATGGGTTGATAAGAATGAAAAGAAATTGCAGGCAATAATTTTAAAAAGGAAAGATATCCTCATCAGGAAACGCTCTTAAGGTTTGCCGATCCTTAATTACATTGGATCAATTATAGGTTGGTGGGACGAATATTATTAATTACATAAATCATGTCAGGTATAGAGTAGTTGAGGACATGAAAATGACGGTTATCACCTTTTGACGGAAGATTGAGACCACTCACATCAACGACCGATACAATATCTTCTTCAACTTGCATTAATGAACTGAATAACTAACTTTGTTAAGTAATGAAAAACAATCAGCTTCGGATTGTTTAGGGATCGTTCGAGATGATTCGGTAATAACTGGTACGAATTTGTTACTTTGTGATTGTAACAAAAAGATATTCAAGCACAAGAATATTCTGCATCGGCAAGTGATAGTCAGAACGGCTTGACTACCGGCGAGGTGTTAGTGACAAAATCGTATCTGACAATTTGAAACGCACTCAGATATCATCTGCCCACTGATTTACCTGGTGGGATATTTTTCGGCTTAACAATCGTGAAGACCCTGGAAATTGTAAAGCCAAACCGTATGTCTCCTTTAAAGAAGTCACCATTGGTTTCCGAAATGAAACTTCGCTCCGTCATGCCGGCAGAGTTGGTGAAATTCAATTGAAAGACGTGACCACCCGTTTCTATATCAAACCCGATCGCGAAGGAGTTATAGGTGCCCGGTAATTTATAATCCGGCAATTGGTAATAATATTCCGCATTAAGACTAATTCTCTTGCTTAACTTAATTCTGCCACCCGCTCCAATGGCGTAGATATCATTAGGATCCGTTGCTCCCTCTACGAGATTATAGTGAATGATCGTGGGCATAATCTGCAAAGACAGGCTCTCACTAAATTTTCTTGCGATTAGTAGTTGGCCGGAATAAAACAAATTTGATTCCAGGTAATTGATTCGTGTCGGGTCCGAGAAATTCAGTGTCTTGTACATGACCGATGCAGTGGCACTTATGGAAACAGGAGTATTCCTGCTGCCGGAAGATTGTCTTACTAATTTATACTTTGTGAATCCATCATATTGCTTTTGATAAGTACTTCTGCCAACCCCAATCATCCATCGTTTTGTCAAGCCGTAGTCTAGGCCTATCCGCATAGTAGCCTGATCCAAACCCCAAAGTTCATAGGGTCCGCTGCTTATAAATCCAAATCGATGGGAGATCCGCAAGTCAAGAACTCCCGCTGCCACGTTCTCGATGGAATGTCCGTTGATAATACGGGTGGTCTTAAATGTTGCCGTCGCATAGTCCGGCTTTCTGTCTTTCTCTGACTCCTGTTCCAACATTTTCATCATGTCGTCCTGTGAGACGCCAGGTACAGAAATAGATAAGCCGCCAACAAGCAGCAGAAGAATAAAACATCTCATGATTATGGTTTAGGTTGATAGGTAGCGTTGACGTCAATTTCAATGGTTTCTGCAATCTTTCCCGCTACAAGCGCAGGGATCTCAATCTTGTAGTCGGCAAGTTTTATGGTAAATAACCCTTTGAGTGAAATTGAGCCTTTCAGAATCGTGAGTTCACCCGCTGTCTGCACGTGCTGTTTCACTCCATGCATGGTGAGGTCGCCTTCCACTGTGGCAGGATAACGTCCATCTTTTTTAAAGTCAACTTTTGCAAGGTTTGTGATCTTACCCTGAAAAGTAGATTTTGGAAACTTGTTGGACTCCATATAATTTTCATTAAAATGTTCCTCCATTAGCGCGCGGTCAAAATGAAAGCTCTTTACCAAAACAGCAAACCCCACCTCTCCTGTACCCGTATTTAAAATGCTTGTTACCTCGTTGTTGGTGCCATCGATATTCTCCATGTTGGTCTTTGAAAAGAAAGAGACTTTGGCACTTCGGGTCATATATAATTGAGCAAATGCGGTAGCGCATTGAATCAGGAGAGCCGATAGAAATATTACCTTTTTCATATTATTCTTCTTTTAATGTTGGGCTTTTTTTAATTGTTTAACGCGCCTGCTGTAATCCAGTCCTGTATTTGCTTAATCTGACAGGCCGACATTTTATTTCCTCCTTTCGGCATTGGCGAAAAGCCTCCTGTATAATTGATGCTGCCGATCAAGCTTCCCGACTTGACATATTTGGATACTTCCAGATAAGTGTCCAGCTTAATGCCACCCGACGGCGATGTTCCTCCATGACAGTTGTTGCAGTTGGTCGTCAACATGGGTAGCACTGTTGCATTGAAGGTTGGATTAGTAACTGCTACACACGTTGCCTCACCGGGATACAATATTTTTTCCTTGTCGTAATAGCATCCTGAGACAAGCATAAAAAGAAATACTGCTAATAAGTGTGAACAGAACATGGACGATTGATATCTCATACTAGTTATTTAAGGCCCCTGCTGCAATCCAGTTTTTAAGTTGGGTAATCTGACAATCCGAAAGTTTGCCGCCTTTTGGCATCGCTGAAAAGCCTGTAGCCTGGGTTACACTTCCTATCAGTTTTCCATTTGATACTTGGGTCTTTATGTTGGCATAGGTTGCGAGATCTATGTTACCGCCGAGTGATCTCGAATTATGACACCCGACGCAGCTCGTCAGCAGCATGGGTTGAATGATGGTTGCGAAATTGCTTTTCGCAGGATCGCATGAACAATTGCAGTTAACTGTATTCTTGGCTCCCTGATTGATCCATGCGGCAATTGAATCTTTTTGACTTTTTGAAAGCGGCGCTCCTGGCGGCATCAGTTCCTCGCCTGAAGCAAAAAGTACTTTATATAGTTTACTCCCATTGGCATTGCCTGGCGAAATTCCTCGCCTTACAATGTTTGCGTAATTATCCAGGACATAACCTTCCCGTTTTGAATTGGAGTCATGGCATCCCGTGTTGGCACACGAAGATTGAAAAATGGGTAGCACACTGCTTTGAAAACAAATCGACCCTGTTGTCTCACAGCCCGGGGTAGTTGCCTGCCCTCCATTGAGCGCCGCGGGGTCGATAAAGGGTTGATGAATACACGAGTTAAGGATTACGACAAACAGCAGCGTGAAAATCAATACACCCTGTACGCTTCTCGAATGAAAATCGATTGTCATTTTGAATTATTTATTTTTTAATAATCTCCGCTCTGCTGATCACAACATCGGAGAGGTACCCCATGCAAAATCCGCGAATGGTGATGGTTGAACCCATTTGAACATTCTCAAAGTGTTCAAGCGTACAGCTAACACCAAAGAAATCATCCTTGCCTTTCAGCACGATGACGGGCTTACTATCCTTGTTTTCAAACAGCATCCCAACCGTACCGGTCACTTCTACTATCTTATCCAGATATTTTTGATTACTTCCTTGTTCATCCTTCACATATTGAGTGAATAACTCCTGGGCCGTGACTATCAATGCCGTGTTTTCAAAAAGAGAGCGATGTTTTTTATTATAGAGATTGTAACCGATAACGACGACTACCATCGTGGCAACAGCAATAATTGAAAGTGTCATCTTCATATAATCCTCCGAATTGTTTTGCAATAACTCTAAATGAAAATTGAATATTACTTTACTCCCGTAATAAAATGCAAATAGACGCCAGTCTACATTAGTAAGCGATGAAGTGAATTCATTTCAAGAAATAATTCAGATCAATTCTGAATGCTTTCTGAATTTCTAATCAATCACTTATTTTGATCCGTGAGAGTGTTATTCATACAATAACGTTTGCAATCCTGAAGACTTCCTGAACGATCAAAGTATTCATATTGACCCAGGTCTATTCATTCATCATTCCATTCATTCATCTTAACCTGAATATTATTCATTCAACCGAATCCTGAATTGGATTTGAAAAGCAAGTCTGCTGATTTGCTTCATCGTTGCTATCGACAGACGAAGGCAATGTGATCACCCTACTAACCTCCTATGATTATGAAGCCAACATATCTTCGTGTATCAATGTTCATGATTTCACTGACTCTTGGCGCTTGCCTTCATGAGCCGGCTCCTACCTGCGAAGGAGTGGAACTCAAAGTTGAATTAATAAAAACAGATGCAGACCCCGGGCAAACCAATGGAACGATCATTGTAATTGTTGATGGTCCCGCAAAATTCTTCACCTATAGCATTAACAACTCGGAGTTTCAAGCGAGCAATAAATTTACAGGCCTCGACTCAGGGAACTATACCGTCACCGCGAAGAACTCCTGGGGATGTAAAAGCCATCTTGCGATTGCCATCAAGAAAGTCTATCAGGATCCGTGCGTGGGTGTCGTATTCAGCACATCTGCAATCGACGCTTCGCTTGGCAAATCTGATGGTAGTATTACCGCAACACTGACGGGTGGAACAGGCTATAGCTTCAGCTTAAACAATGGTCCTTTTCAAACAAGCAAACAATTCAGTGGTCTTCCAGCAGGAATTTATACCATCGCGGCGAAAGGAAGTAACGGATGTTCTTTTACCTCGCAGGCAACTATCGCCGATGTGAATGTGTGCGCAGGTCTTACTGTTGCTGTAACAGCAACCTCCACCAGTCCAGGTTTGAACCAGAGTAATGGTCAAGTCGTTGCCTCGGCTACAGGTGGTAGCGGATTTACATTTAGCATTAATGGGGGCGCCTTTCAAACTACCGGAACATTCAACGGCCTTGCTGCGGGAAATTATTCTATCACCGCAAAAAATTCCAATGGATGTACCGGCACAACTCAAGTTGCGATTGGCTCTACCAATCCATGTGTTGGCGTAACGGTTATGGTAACAGGTACTGTAACGGGTGCCACCGTTGGTCAGTCTGACGGAAGCATAACGGCATCTGCCGCAGGGGGATCAGGGTTCACTTTTAATCTGAATAATGGATCTTACCAAACGAATGGAACCTTCATTGGATTACCGGCGGGTAATTATACTATTGGAGCAAAGAATTCAAGCGGTTGCCTCGGCTCAGCAGCTTTCACCATCAGCAGCGTTAATCCCTGTGCAGCGATTTCGTTGACAATCGCCAGCACGGTGGTTGCTTCCAACAATTGCGTGACGCCTGGTACGGGCACTATCACTGCCACTGCTTCAGGATCTACCGGATTCATGTATAACATTAATAACGGGACCTATCAAAGTTCAGGTTTGTTTGCTTCGCTCAGCCCTGGCACTTACTCGGTTGGGGCAAAAGATGTCAACGGCTGCACCTCCTCGGTGAGTGTTTCAGTTGGTACCGTTCCGCCAGGAGTTAATTTTGCAGCCGTCAAAGTACTGATTCAAACACGATGTAGCGGCAGTGGTTGTCATACCAATGGGCAGTCACAAAAGGGCTTCAATTTTGATACGGACTGCAAGATTGTAAATGCCTGGAGTGGCATCAATGGATCAACCATTACGGGGACACTAAACAAAATGCCGATATCTCCTCAGGCAAATCTGACTACTGCCGAAAAGCAATTGATTATCAATTGGGTCAACGCGGGACATGGATTCAGCAACTGATATCCTGTATCATGTCAACTTTACTTTCTCCCGTGGATCATTCTGGAAACAATACCCTGATATTTTCCCATATCGGCCATGATGACGCCAATGAGATGAATGAGGATGTAAGCATAGACTGCGTATTGAAGAAATTCATGCACCTCTTTGATCGCTTCGTGAAAAGGCTTGAGAAAGCCGGCATCTTCAAACGCCAGTCCCAAACCAGTTAATCCCATTAAAAAGAAAATGATATAGAATAGTAGATAGCCGGATTTCACAGAAAGATAGTGGCGCCGATCCTGATGTTCGGAAGATTTCGGAATGACCCCAAGAGCATTCTTAATTTTACTAACTAACCGATCGTCTTTTGCACGGGCGATTTCAATTATGATCCTTGATAGCAGCAAAAAGCACAATCCATAACCGACCCATTTGTGAGCCATCCATAGCTTGTCACTGTATTCATGCGCCACGGCCCTTGCCTGATCGCTGGTTACTTCAATTCCTTTTCGTTGAAGCTGTTCCTGAACCATTTCTATATTATTTCGTGTCCTGAACATGGTGGATCCGAACAGCACAAGAACGATCGAAGCTGTGATGGTGATGGCTGTTAACCAGTGCCAAAGCCGGAGTACTCCAGAGTAAGGCTGGTTGAATGAAATTTCGTTTTTAACTTCATGGGTATTTTCACTGGCCATACTTGAAAGGGTTTAGTTTTGGAACTGAATGGTGAAACAGTGTGTGGTATTGATGTATGAATATTCAATCCGAAAGCCGCTGACATCACATATTTTCTTAATGATCGACATTCCAAGTCCGCTGCCCAGGGTTGTTTTTGACTCGCGGTGGAATCGTTGAAAGATTTTATCTGGCTGCTCCAGTGGGGGTCCACTGTTATTGACCTTGAGTTGAGAAGCAGAGACCTCGATTGTTACAGAGCCAGATTCGGGCGTGTGACGAATAGCATTCGAAATAAGGTTACTGGCTAATACTTCCAGGAGAATCGGATTCGCTGTAAGTAGTAAGGGTTGAACAATGTCTATCTTAATTCGGAGTCGCTTTTCCTCAGCCTGCCGACGATAGGTTTCAATAGACTTATCAATTAGGCTAGCAAGCTCAATTTTTTCCAGGTCAAAGAACTGCCTGTTTTCAATTTTTGACAACAATAGAAGATTCTTGTTAAGACGCGTGATGCGATCGAGGGCATCGAACAAGGAACCTACCAGTTCGGCCTGTTCCTCAGTAAGCTCTTTCGTTTGGGCGAGCAACTCCAATTTGGACTTGCAGATAGCCAAAGGTGTTTGCAGTTCATGTGACGCATTCTCGGTAAATTCCTTTTGACTAAAGAAAGTCTCCTGGCTCTTCTGGACAAGTTGCATTAATACAAGACCAAGATCTCTAAACTCTGCCGTAGAACTTGGGGGCAATTCCAATGCATTGCCCTGATCGATTTTATATTTTTTAAGACGATCCAGAATCAGATAAAATGGACCCCAAACGGTTTTAGTAAGGCGACGGTTGATAAAAATAAGGCCACCTACCAGTAAACCAAGCATGAGGAGTTGTATACTCATAATGGCTCCGATCAAGCGAGTGCTATTGAGTAGCGACTCCTTTATTTGAAGTTCGTAGTTACGACCATCCACGGTAACGCCTGTCCTGAATATCCGATGAGGGACAACCGCTGCGGCACTACTATCATACCGTCCTTGCGTGAAGAGCGAATCATTAGCAGGAAGAACCTCAACAGGAACTAGCGTAAATTCCTTATTCATGAGGCGATAGAACTCAATACTTTCCTTCGTATTTATATATGCCAGGGATTGGCTAAAATCTCTTTTATGTGCAATGAGTTCATCATCCCTGTCATGTTCAATTAAATATTTAATTGAAAAATAAAATAACGGGGTGCACGATAATACCAGGAGTATTGAATACTGAAGATAGTTTTTAATAGTGCGGTTTAACAACTTCATGCTTCGAACTTATACCCCAGACCGTAGATGGTTTTAATATAATCCGGGCAGTGTGCTTCGGTAAGTTTCTTCTTCAGGTTCTTCATGTGAGCATAGATAAAATCGAAATTATCGAATACTTCTGCATCGTCACCCGATAGATGTTCTGCAATGGCATTCTTGGTAACGACTCTATTCTTGTTTGAGATCACAAATAAAAGTAGGTCATATTCCTTTCTGGTAACGTCCACCACGGTCTTATTTACCTTGACGGTCTTGCTGAGGAGATCAATGGTAATTTCGTGTACTGAAATAGTATTGTTCCCATCAAAGCGTCGTCGTCGTATGACCGCTGACACACGTGCCCCCAGTTCTGAAAGATTAAACGGTTTGGGGATATAATCATCCGCGCCGAGGTTAAGACCCTTTATTTTATCATCCAAAGAGTTTCTGGCTGAGATGATAATGACACCATCCATCTTCTTTTCTGCTTTCAGCTCTTCCAAAATCTGCAATCCATTTCCGTCTGGAAGAGAAATATCCAATAGAATACAATCGTAGTCATGCGCCAGAATTTTTTCTCTAGCGTCGCCAGCGGTGTACGCTACTTCGCACACATAACTTTCCTGCCGCAGGTATTGGACGATACTTTTGGCCATTTCACGCTCGTCTTCGACGATAAGTATTTTCATAATGATTCGCAGTAAGTAACGTCATTTAAGTGTTCCTCATGATGCATTTACACACGAGTGGACACCAAAAATGATCCATGACTATAAAGGAACAGCGCAATTCTGAAACGAATCTGAATTTAGTTGCAGCCGCAACCACCACCGTTCTTGCCGCCATTTGCGCCTGAGGCCCCTTCCCTGTAGAGTTGAAAGCTCGTTTCGAACTTTTGAATTTTTCGCGTGGCGAGCTCCATTTCCGAATCATTGAGATGCGCCTTCTGGTATTCTTTCACGGATACACAACTCGTAAGACCCGAAGACAGAAGCGCAACGGCAACAATAGTTTTCTTGTTTATTTTCATACAATCACGCAGTTAGGTTAATATTTTTAGAAGTATACAGTTGGTTGTTTTCATCGATCACGATGCAGGCAATATTTTTTACTTGATTAATAAGGCTTAATCCGGCTTTGATCCCCATTACCATAATCGGCGTTGCCATTGCATCGGCTATTTCAGCGCTGGCACAGATCACCGTAACGCTCCTGATGCCGTGTACAGGATACCCGGTTTTTGGATCAATCGTATGAGAATACCGAACCCCGTCGATCACCACATACTTCTCATAATTTCCGGACGTAGCTACCGATGTATCTTTCAGTTGCAAGGAGGCAAAGGGATAATCCTTTTTCTCCGGATCAGCGATACCAACGGTCCATGGATGTCCCCCGGGTTGAGCACCCCACACCGTCAGGTCACCTGCCGCGTTGACAATACCACTGGTAATGCCGGCCTTTTTCATCACTATTTTTGCTTGGTCAGCGGCATATCCTTTTCCAATTCCTCCAAAGCCAATACGCATTCCTTTTTCTTTCAAAAAGATAGTATGCCTTCCCCGGTCCAGGACTACGTTTCGGAAATTTATCAGGTGAACCATTTTCCTGGCGGTTCCTTTGTCCGGAAGCGATGTCATATTGCGATCAAAATTCCAAAGACTTTTATCCATAGAGCCATAGGTAATATCAAAAGCACCCTGTGTCAAAGCAGAGATTCGCAGGGACCTCTCTACGAGACCAAAAAATTCCGGATCGACGATCACCGGGCTTATCCCTGCACTGGCATTAACACTGTTAGTCTGACTGTTCTCCTTGTAGGTTGTGAACAATGCTTCAATACGCCTTACCTCTTTCACACCTTCATCAATCGCAGCAAGAGCAAGTGCCTCATTGTCTGCCACGGCTGAAAACTCAAAATGATTTCCCATGAGTTTTAATCCCTTGCTGAAGACTTGAGTCATGTCCGTGACCATCTTTACTTTCCTGAAAGTGTTTGATTCAGATCTGCCAGGAATTTATCCTGGCTTGCAAATACGTATCCATCCCATTCTTTCAGGACCGTTCCGTCTGCATTCAATAATAAAGTCAGCGGAAATTTGCCCATCGGATTATATCGTTCAGCCAAATCCTCATTATGTTTTGTCTGGTCCTTGGAGAGTTGATTTTTCCTGGATCTTGGAAAATCGGCACGAACCAGAATCAGATTTTTTGAAGCAACCGTTGCAAAATGTTCGCTTTCAAATACTTCTTTCTTCATCTTGATACAGGGCCCACACCAATCGGAACCTGAAAAATTCAACAAAATGTATTTGTCCTCCCTGACGGCACTAGCTTTTGCCAGTTCAAAATTAACCAGCCACTCTGGAGGTGTAAAGAATAACAATAGGATACTGACAATGATGAGTTTCATTTTGTATTATTTAAATTTTAACAAAAGCGTAACGATGTTTGAGTTCAATCCGGTTGAACGCTGGTAACTTCCATAGCGCAATTCCAGGGCATTAAATTTCGACACGCCCATCAACCCTCCGGGTGGCGCATACCGAATCCCCATGCCAATCATATTACTGGTGAGTGTAGATAAGTCGTAGTCACTCGTATAAAATTCCTCGTTCAACGAATGTTGCTGGTAGCCAGCGAAATACTTCACGCCCTCCTGCTTATAGTAGCGGTAAAAAGGACTTATTGAAAAGAAGGGGGTGATTTTGATAGGAACTTCCAGTTCAGCAGTATGGGCGACAAGTCCCCAGTTATCCTGATAATACCGGTAATAGGACCGAAAAATAACCCGGTCACCGAGAAAGTAATTCAGCCTTATTCCCAGCGGAAGTTTAAACCGCGTACTGGGTAGGTTTTCTACTTTATGAGTGCCATCGGTAAAATAGGTCCGATGAAATAGGGTTGCAAGCTGACCATCCTGATAGGCCACATCGGCAAGTAAGAGCATCTGTAATCGTTTTGTCAAAACCTGACTAAGTGTGAAGGTTGTGCTGTAGGAGTTTCGAGGCTTGGTTCCATTTTCCTTTCTTCCGTTCGTTCGGAGTTCAATGGGAAGTATTACGGTCCAGGTGTCAAGGAAGACCAAACCTTTTACACTGAACTCGCGGTTTCTGTCTTTCGAAAGCTTCGACCATCCAAGGCTCAGCCCTTTAGAGAAATAATCATATTCAGTAGACAGCGATCCGTTGATGCTGATCGTTGATCCTTTCTGCTCATTTGTGATTGCATAGGTTACAGAGGGATAGATCCGTTGATCACTGGCGGAGGCAGACGAGATTGTATTCGGATCAATTTTATCGGACGAGGCAGACGTATAAGCGTCGATGCCGATTTCCGCCGTCAGCGTGTGCTTGCGTTTAAGAAAATCGTACTTTGAAAACTTTACATCAATAGCCGTTGCAAAATCAGTGAGGTGCTCCGTTCCAATACCGCCCGTCACGGCGGAATTATTTCCATCCTGTTGATAATAGCTTGAAACAAAATTTACTTCCTCTGCTTTCAGTTTTCTATTTTTATAAACAGACGAGTCTGCGACCGATTGTGAAAAAGCTACAACGGTAGAAACATAAATTGCGAAGGCTGCGAGGGAAATTTTAAGCATCTTGTTCTATTTGAATATGAATTTTACTTCTAATATCGTTCCAGACATTTCAACGATCAATTCAGTTTACTGTGCCACTTCTTCTTTTTACATATTTAAACCCTTCGAACCAAACGACAGAAATCAAGCCCACCGCAATACTGATCAATATCTGGGAAGCACTGATGTGATCGAACTGGAAAAATCTCGTCAAGGGATCAATCAGTAAAATCGATGCCATCAGTGTGATTGTAATACCGATCACCAGCAATACCAGATTGTTTTTATAGGCCAGCGTCGTTAGCACCGAATAGAAAAAAGATCGGTTAACGAGTGTCAGAAATACATTAGCAGAAATCAATGCAACAAACACCATTGTACGGGTGACCTCTTCGCTGTATAAGTTATGTACGGCCAATTGATAGATAAACAAAGTTCCTATCGTAATGACTAGTCCCTGAACGATACTTATCCCTAGTTCTTTGACACTAAAAAAAGTTGTCGTAAAGGGCCTCGGTGGCTGATTCATAGCATTTTTCTCCATCGGTTCATTTTCATAAATGATAGAACAGGTTGGTCCCATTATTAATTCAAGAAAAATGATATGGATCGGCGAAAAGATATTTGGATAAATCCAGCCAAGCGCCAGAGGAATAAAGACGGTCAATACGATGGGCACATGGATCGAGATGATGTATTGAATTGCTTTTTTCAGGTTGGAATAGATTTTTCGACCCATGGCAATAGCGTCAACCATTTTTGAGAAATCATCGTCGCTAAGGATCAGGGACGAAACCTCCTTTGCTATTTCAGTTCCTCGTTTCCCCATCGCGATCCCGATATGTGCTGCTTTCAATGCCGGTCCATCGTTCACTCCGTCGCCCGTCATGGCGACAATCTGCTGATTGGCTTTTAATGCATTCAGTATTCTCAGCTTTGCGTCTGGAAACATCCTGGTGAAAATATTAACCTCCCTTACTTTCTTCTTCAGGTCTTCCTCACTTAACTGAAGAAGTTCTTCACCACTCATGGTCTTGTCATATCCTTTGAAATTGATCAGCCGCGCAATGGTAGAAGTCGTTGCTGCATTATCCCCAGTAATGATTTTTACAGATATTCCCGCTTTATAGAAGGCATCAAACACGCTGGCAATATTTTTCTTCGGTGGATCATAAAAAGCAACAAGACCAATGAACCGGAACTTGAGTTGTTGCTGGTCAGTAGGGAAATCATCTCCTTTAAAATCTGATATCCCAACTCCTAATACACGAAATCCTTCTTCAGCCAATGATTGTATGGCTACTGAGATATTCTTCTTTTCTTCCTCTGTTAAGTCCGCTACCTGCATCATTGCTTCGGGTGCACCCTTTGCTGCTATGATTCTATTGCCAGCCGTGTTGGCGAAAACATGTGTCATCATCGGTGGTCGGCCTCCCAATGGGTATTCGTGCACCATATGATATTCCTTTCGATGGTCAACAGACGTTGATTTACCATACGATTCATGCAGTGCGATCTCCATCGGATCAAACGGGATTGGCTCACTTGCCCACATGGCTGTGGTAATTAATTCTCTCTCGTCGGTATTGGCATTCTCAGGGGTAACGAGTTTATTACTCGTCAGGATGAACAGCTTGGCAAGACTCATGCGGTTCTCTGTGATTGTTCCCGTTTTATCGGTACAAATCACTGTGGCGCTTCCCAGGGTTTCTACCGTTTTGGTATTCTTCACGATGATTCCAAGCTTCATTAATCGCCAGGCGCCCAAAGCCATAAACGTTGTAAAAGCAACCGGTATTTCTTCGGGAAGAATACTCATCGCTAACGTAAGGGCCTTGAGCAAACTGCTCAACACCTCGTGTGACCTGAAAAAATTTATTCCCCAGACGATAAAGAAAACAATCGCTCCCACCAGAGCCATCTTCTTTACAAAATTGCCAATCTGCTTTTGGAGCGGGGTGTCTTCCGCTTCAATGGACTCAAGACTTTTCCCGATTTTACCAAGCGACGTAGACGCGCCAATGGCATTCACTTCACAGATCGCCAGTCCACCGGTTACGGCAGTTCCCTGAAAAACTTCATTGCTATCCTTGTCAGTATTTTTAAGTACTGGCATTGATTCACCGGTAAGAATGGATTCGTTAACAGAAAAATCGTTGCATTGCACGATCATTCCGTCCGCTGGAATCGACGAGCCTTCTTCCACAATCATGAAATCACCCATTACAATTTCTTCTCGCGGGACTTCGATGGTCGCGCCATCACGAATTACTTTACTGGTAGGTTGTGTTAACGATTTCAAAGCGGCTAACGCATTCTGGCTTCTTGATTCCTGATAGAGCGAAATCCCGGTGACGAGGAAAATAGCGCAGGTCATGAAAATGCCATTGCTGATCTCTCCACTGATGAAGTACAAGAGTGATGCCGTCAATAATAAAAGCAACATTGGATCTTTGAACACACCCTTCAACGTAGAGAGAAAACTATTGCCTTTTTTGACAACCTCGTTACGACCGTGTTGCGCGCGGGCTTCGAGCACTTGTGAAGAGGTCAAACCTTTTATTGTCTGATTAGAATATGCCGACATGATCTTAATAATTTATTGATTCGGAGACATTATTCCTGCTTGTTCTTCAGTAATCCCATGAGTTCAAACGCTCCGCTTGTCACGATGGAAGCATCCAGGGGCACCTTTCCATCAATTAAAATTTCTGTAAATGCTCCAACGGTATTTCCCGTTGTGACATGGATGGATCTAAACTCGTTGCTTCCCGAAGATAAGAAGATATAGTCCTTCCCTTCGTAAGTGGCAATAGCCGAAACCGGTAGTACGTCGGAATTTACCGATAATGCTTCAATATTGGCGGTTACAAACATGCCCGGAAGGAGCGCCTTACTTTCCTTGTTCAGGTGGCAGTGAACCCGAACGGTTCGTTCGGGACTAATCTCTTTCCCCACCAGGGTAACCGATGCGCTGTAAGAAGTCGTATCGTTGGCCAATCGGAAGATTACACCTTGACCAATCGCAACCCGGTTAATATCTTTCTCATATACCTGAAGTTCCGCATGCATGTGATCAAGATTAACTACTCTGAACAAAATATCAGTGGCCATTACAAACTGACCGATGTTAACGTTCACGGCGGTAACAAATCCATCAATCGGGGAATAGAGATTAATCGTAGATTTTATTTTTCCACTCTTTACCAGGGAGGCGTTCACGTTGATCATGGCAAGTTTTGCTTCCAGGCCGTTCACCATCGCGCTCATGCTTTCAAACTGGGACTTCGACTGTTGTAATGATTTTTGAGCATTAATATTCTCCTTTGCCAATTCCTGTTGTCGTGTATATTCCACGGAAAGGAATTCCAGCTTACTTCGATTATCGATGTAATCCTGCTGCAATTGAATATATTCTTGATTCTCAAGGGTCGCCAATACATCCCCCCTTCTAATTTTCATTCCAACTAACAGGTCTGTTGATCGGACAAATCCTCCCATAGGAGCAGCAATGATGGCCACACTTTGAGGCGGTACGTCAAGTTTTCCGTTCACAACAATTTTCCGCGACACAGGTCTGTTTACAATTTTACCCAACGTGATGTGAGAGGCCTTATACTGGGCAGGGGAAAGAATAATTACATTGGCATCGACTGTAGCCGAGTTTTGTTCTGGTGATTTCTTTCCGCACGCTGATACCAATAATGTAGCAATCAGAAGGAGTGATATATTTTTCATGTTAAATTTTTCCGTTTAAGAAGTCAATGATGATGATGCTTTGATTGTATTGTTGCATGGCAATGAAGTATCCTTCGCGAATTGCGAGTGCCTGCCGGAGATTAAGTAACAGGATGGTATGGTCAATTTCTCCACTCCTGAAGGCCAGACGGCTTTGACTGATAAGCAGGTCTGCTGTTTTTAATGCCGAATTTTTATAGTAGTCAAGACTATTCTGGTTCTTCCGTAATTCCTGAACGGCCTGATTGTATTGTTGGGTAAGACTGAGCTGAACAGTTTCGTTTTGCTTCCTGGCAATGTTAACAGCGATGGCCGTTGATTTAATCCTGGCTCGATGAGGGCCGAACCAAAGAGGAACCAAGAGCCCAACCTGAAATCCCTGGAAGCGCTTACTGGATCCGAAATATTGATCCTGACCACCGACATTTTGTATACCGATCAACGTCTGATTAAAATATCCAAAACGCAGATCAGGTAACATCCGGGATACCTCAACCTTTTTTTGCCAGTTGGCAAGCTCAATCTGTTGCTTTGAAAAGGCAAATGAGGGATTTTGATTAAACCCTTCGGAAGGCATTTCAGGGGTAACCATCAGTGTCTCCAAATCGCCCTGCACATCGGATACCGTGGAGGTCTGACACAGCAGTTGCAAATGATTCAATGCAATTTGAATATCTGCTTCATTGCGTGTTCTCATATTCTGGATCTCAAAGAGTTGCGTTTCCGCAGACGTGGTTGTAAGCAACGTCCCCGCTCCTGTTTTAAACTGAACAGTTGCGATATGAAGTAAATCCGTTAGCAGGCTGTCTTGCTGGAGAAGAGAGCGATTCCGAAGTTTGAGGTACAATAGCTGATTGAATACCTGCCTGACTTGAAACGTAAGGTCATTCTTACTTACATTTTCTTTCAGTGCTGCAGCGGTGATCATCGCCTTGTTCAAGCCATTTTGCTTTACAAATAAAGTTGGAAACGGAATGGTTTGACTTATGGTAAGATTGTTGTCGCCCTTTTCAATACTATTATATTGGCCATACATCAAGGAAACGTCCGTCTTGGCTATTTCAAAGGCGGTAGATTTCAGCACAGTTTGCCGGGATGTTTCCAACATAGCCGACTGGATCGATGGATTTTTCTCCAGCGCTAGTTTTACCGCCTCATCCATTGTGACGATCTGGGCTTGTGATTGGCTTCCCCATCCAACCAGCATGAAAATCAACATCACCACGATTGACTTCGGTTTCAAAGAACGAATGGAAAAATTTTCTGTGACCATATATAACACAGGCAGGACGATGAGGGTAAGTAAAGTGGCTGTCAACAGACCGCCGATCACTACGGTAGCAAGCGGTTTTTGTACTTCTGCCCCGCTACCATGCGATAGGGCCATGGGTAAAAAACCAAGCGAAGCAACCGTCGCGGTCATGATCACAGGACGCAATCTTGTTGCCGTTCCTTTCATGATGATGTCCATCAAATTGGTAAGACCTTCCTCCTTTAACCGGTTGAATTCAGCGATAAGCACGATGCCATTCAGAACCGCCACGCCAAAAAGTGCAATGAATCCGATCCCTGCTGATATGCTGAATGGCATTCCACGAAGCCATAATGCAAACACACCACCGATCGCTGACAATGGTATGGCTGTATAAATCAGCAGTCCCTGTTTGACAGAATGAAAGGTGAAGTAGAGCAAAACAAAAATTAACACCAGTGATACAGGTACGGCAATTAGCAATCGCGCTTTTGCCTCTTGCAAATTCTTGAATGTACCTCCATAGGTAACATAGTAACCAGGTGCGAATTTTACGTCAGACTTTACCTTGCCCTGAAGTTCGGTTACAATACTTTCAACATCCCGCCCCCGTGTATTAAACCCTACCACGATTCTTCTTTTGGCATCATCGCGCTGAATCTGATTGGGACCAACCTCCAGCGTAACATCGGCTACCTGCGATAATGGTATTTGAGTACCATTGACGGAGGGTATGTATAGATTTCGGATGTCATCAATTGACTTTCTGCTTTGATTATCGAGCCGGACAACTACATCAAATCTTTTCTCACCCTCAAACACAAGTCCTGCACTTTGTCCTGCCATGGATGCATTAATCACTTGATTTACCTGCTTCACGGTAAGATTGAATCTGGCAAGCTGCTCACGTTTTAAACGGATGATGATCTGTGGCAATCCAGTCATATTCTCAATAAAAAGGCTTTCGGTCCCTTGTATGGCATTTGCCAGTTTACCAATATGGGAGGCATAGGCGGTTAATTCATCGAGATTCTCACCGTATACTTTTACAACCACATCCTGCCGGGCACCTGTCATGAGTTCATTAAATCGCATTTGAATCGGATGCTGAAATCCAAACCAAACCCCGGGCACATTTTCACTCAGGGCCTTCTGCATCTTTGCAATCATCTCATCTTTCGTCTTAGCACTGACCCATTGCGATTTATCTTTCATCACCACCATCATGTCGGCAGCTTCGATCGGCATTGGATCGGTCGGTATTTCAGCTGAACCTATCTTGGCTATCACTTTTTCGATTTCTGGAAAATTCTTTAAAAGAACTTCCTCACCTTTTAAAGTTGCCTGCACCGTTGAAGTAAGATTGGTACCGGTAAGAAGTCGGGTATCTACCGCAAAGTCTCCCTCATCTAGTTCAGGTAAAAATTCTCCTCCCATCCTTGAAAAAATAAACAGACTTGCTGCAAGCATTACGGCTGCGGTTACCATCACGACTGTTCTTTTTCTGAGAGCAAGGAGTAATGCAGGTGTGTATACCTTTTGAATTCCTGCAATGATTTTGTCCGATATAGTTTTCTTATGAGACGTCGCTTTACTTAAAAATAATGCAGACGCGAGGGGAACATAGGTGAGGGATAGTATGAAGGCCCCGATGATGGCAAAGATGACGGTCTGGGCCATAGGCTTGAACATTTTACCTTCAATGCCTACGAGAGAAAGGATCGGGAGATAAACAATCAGGATAATGATCTGGCCAAACGCAGCGGCGTTCATCATTTTTTTTGCTGATGAACCAACCTGCTCATCCATTTGATCCTGTGAAAGTCTTCCAGTTACTCCTGAAATTGCAATGTAATGAAGCGTTGCTTCTACAATAATTACGGCTCCATCAACGATGAGTCCAAAGTCGATGGCACCCAAACTCATCAGGTTTCCCGATACACCAAACAAGTTCATCATGATGATGGCAAAAAGCATAGCCAGAGGAATCACTGAAGCGACAACTAGCCCGGCGCGCAGGTTACCCAAGAGGAGGACCAGGACGAAGATTACGATCAGGGCGCCTTCGGCTAAATTTCGGGTGACTGTTTCAATGGCATTGTTAACTAATTTCGTACGATCCAAAAAAGGCTCGATGGTCACTCCCTCCGGTAGTGTCTTCTCAATCACTGCAACACGTTCCTTAACATTCGCAATCACTTGTGACGAATTAGCTCCTTTCAGCATCATTACCACTGCACCCACGGTCTCGCCTTTTCCATTCTGAGTCATCGCTCCGAAACGAATTGCATTTCCGAGTTTGATTGTGGACACGTCACGCATGAGCAACGGCATACCTGATGTGGATGAACGAACGATAATATTGCCGATGTCATCAATGGATGTTATAAGACCTTCGCTTCGGATAAAGTAGGCACTGGTATTCTTCTCGATATAAGCACCACCGGTGTTCTGATTATTATTTTCAAGAGCTGCCATCACTTCGGTGATGGAAAGGTTCAGACTTCGAAGCTTTTCAGGCGAAAGGGCAATTTCAAACTGCTTAAGATAACCCCCAAAGCTGCTGACCTCAGCCACACCTTTAGTACCCAGTAATTGCCTTCGTACGATCCAGTCCTGAATCGTTCTGAGTTCCATCACTGAATAGGTGTCTTCATAACCGGGTTTTGCTTTAACGATATATTGATAGATCTCACCTAATCCAGTAGTCATTGGTGCCAGTTCGGGTGTTCCAACACCTGGGGGTATTTGCTTCTTGGCGTCCGTGAGCCGTTCGCTCACTTGTTGACGTGCCCAGTAGACGTCTGTTGCGTCTGTAAAAACAATAGTTACGACCGACAACCCGAACCGTGAGAATGATCGAATTTCCTGAATGCCCGGAATAGTGGCCATCGTTTGTTCGACTGGAAAGGTGACAAGTCTCTCAATATCCAGTGCAGATTGTGAAGGTGCAATCGTTAATACCTGGACTTGATTATTGGTGATGTCAGGGACAGCATCAATCGGGAGTTGAGTAACAGAGTAGCTGCCCCATCCTATGAGCGCAACTATAAACAGCCCGACAATTAATTTATTACGTATCGAAAATTGAATAATGGAATTGAGCATGCGCTTAATTTTTATTTTGTTAATGGTAGATGAAAGTATTTCAGCCAATACACGTGGCCGAAGACAATCGATAAAAAAATAAATTGACTAAGCCCTGGGCGGTTGCCAGATCGTAAATTGAAACAGTGAGGAGTTAAATAAAGAAGCGTATGGCATTATTACCTTTTCAGTGAAACCTCGCAGGGGTATTGGATTTGTACACCGTTCTGTTAGTATAGCAACAAACAGTACAGGACTCTCGCAGTGGTCTCCCTTGAATGGAAGCTCCTGATCACGCTGAAAATCACCATCATTGATTTCTTCACTGAAATAGTGCAGGGCAATAAAATCAAAAAACGAAAGTTCAGAATTGTCAGCCCTGTGTTCACCGAAGTGCTCAAATAAGATCTGAATTCGCGCGATTTCCTTTAATTCGGTATTGGCCGAAAAGTAAAGGAGCATTAGAGCGATTGCTACGGCGTTTTTCATGGATCTGCTACAAATGAACATTACGAATCTGAATGCAATCTGAATACGAAGAGATAAGTAAAAACATTAATCATAAATGTCCTGCTTCATTGGCCCCTCACCTTGCATAAGTTCTGGAAAGGTTTACACAAGTCACTGATTCCTAGCAACGTTCGATATTATGACGTTACTTTCACGAAGGGCAACATTCTGTGATGTATATCATCCGTTGCCCTGATTTCCGTCATCATTCTCAGAAAGAACAGTGGATACCTTCATAAAAAATCCGATGAAAAAAATATTAGTGCCCTGCGACTTCTCCGAACCGGCAATCCATGCGTTCCGGGTTGCTCTTGATATTGCAACCATCTCCAAGGGGGAGGTCATGCTGTTAAATATTATTGAAACACCTTTTATGCAGGACACTATATTGATGCCTACGCTTTATTTCGAAGAACAAATGTTCGAAGACATGAAGGTGGCGGCACAGAAAAACTTCAATGCCCTTAAAAGCAATTGGGTAAAGGATCCAAAGGTGAAAGTAACCAGCTTCATTGAATATGGCGGAGTGAGCGTTACTGTTGAACAGTATGTAAAAAAGAAAAAAGCGGACTTGATTGTAATGGGTACTGCCGGTGCTTCAGGAACCAAAGAGTTTTTTATTGGCTCCAATACCGAGAAAATCGTTCGCAGTTCAAGTGTACCTGTCATCGCCATTAAGAAATATGTCAAAGCTTCATCCATTCGTAACATTGTGTTTCCAAATACGCTGGGACAAGAACACGAAGCTTTCGTGACAAAGGTTAAGCAACTACAGAACTTTTTTAAAGCTCGGTTGCACATCGTCTACATCAATACTCCAGCAAATTTCCGTCGAGACCCACAAACACGAAAGGATCTGAAAGCTTTTGCAAAACGATTCATGCTGAAAGACTTTACACTCAACGTATTCAATGACATAGACCCCCATAGCGGGATTGTCAATTTTGCCAATGAAATTGGCGCTGATCTGGTAGCTATGTCAACGCATGGAAGGAGAGGCTTATCACACTTGATGACCGGCAGTATTGCCGAGGATCTTGTCAATCATATTGACTTCCCGATCTGGATCAGTATTGAAAAATAACATTAAATAACTCTATGAAAAATATCCTGGTGCCATTTGACTTTTCAAAGACTGCGTTGAACGCCTACAGGCTTGCGCTGGATATTGCCGCTTTGTCCAGGGGGAAAGTTCAGGTACTGAATGTGGTTGAGCTTCCGGCCGTATCTAATTCGGTATTCACACCGGCGGTCACATTTGGAACAGCACTAAGAAACGAAATGAGTGACAAAGCAAAAGCTCATTTCGATAAAGTGAGCAAAGGATTTAATAAAGAAAACATACGCATTGAGTTCTTTGTAGAGTTTGGAATTCTTTCGAAGGTTATACTGAAGGTTGCTAAGAAAAATAAAATCGACCTCATTCTAATGGGGTCGCATGGTGTAAGCGCGCTGAAAGGATATTTCGTTGGCTCCAACGCCGAGAAGATCGTCCGAACATCACCTGTGCCCGTCATTATTGTAAAAAGCCTTTACAAAGGCCCGGTCAAAAATATCGTCGTTCCCTTTATGACCGACCAGGAGAATTATCCTGACTTTTTTCTGAAGATCAAGGCACTTCAGACATTTTTCAAAGCACATCTTCATATTCTATCCGTAAATACCCCAACAAATTTTACCCTTGATGAAGTGAATCATGAACGGATCAGGTTAGTTGCACGAAAGTTCAAACTCAAGGACTATACTGTTAATATCTTTAATCAGATCAATGAAGAAACCGGTATCCTGAAATTTGCTGAATCGATCGATGCCGATATGATTGCGATGGGTACACACGGAAGAAAGGGACTTTCGCACCTGGTTTTTGGAAGTAAAACGGAAAATATTGCCAACCATGGTCGTGCTTTACTGTGGACGACGGTTTTGAAATAAATCCTTCCATTTGGCTTACATATTATAATTTTGAGAAAATCTAAATATGAAAAAGTCATCTATTCTCATCTTTCTTTTCTCGCTGATTACGTGTGCAACGTTGGCGGCTCCCTCGCGCGAATATTACGAACTCCGGACTTACCGTTTTACCAGCATCGCGCAGCAGGAACGAGTTGAGACATATTTACAAAAAGCGCTACTGCCAAGCTTGCATCGTTTGGGCATAAAAAGAGTAGGAGTATTCAAGCCTGTTGAGACCGATAGTACCTATGGGAAAAAATTAATTGCCCTGATTCCCTTCCGTTCATTTGATGACTTTGAGTCGATGGCAGAAAAACTTGCCAAGGACAAGCAATATCTTGAAGATGGTAAGGATTATATCGATGCAGTCTTTGACAACCCGCCTTATGCCCGAATTGAAACCATAATCCTAAAAGCATTTTCCGAAATGCCGATATCAGCGGTTCCGGATTTGAAATTGCCAGTGAACGAGCGTATATATGAATTGAGAAGTTATGAAGGTCACACAGAAAAGATTTACCGCAACAAAGTTCAGATGTTCAATGCCGGTGACGAAGTAGGGCTTTTCAAGCGTCTTGGATTCAATGCGGTTTTCTACGGAGAAGTACTTGCTGGCAGTACGATGCCCAATCTGATGTACATGACCTCTTTTGAGAATCAGGCATCGCGCGATGAGCATTGGAAGGCATTCGGGCAAGATCCGCAGTGGAAAAAATTATCTTCGATGCCCGAGTATCAGCATAATGTTTCAAAGAATGTTACACGTTTCTTTAGACCAACTAGTTACTCTGATATTTAAAGGAAGTTTGTACAGCAGGGCCTCGTCTCTGCAATCTTGAACCAGAATTATTTGCGTTCGCTACGAATTCCAACTGGACAACTGCGTCCAGTATAATGTATCAAATCGGTCATTCGAGATTACATGACGGGCATTACCGGCGTGATCACCAAACATGATTTGCCAAAAAGTATTTTTATGTATTTTTATGCTTGTTCATTTGTAGTAAGGTGTTCTTTGCTAAAATTCTGCTACGCATTCATCGTAACGCATTGACATTCAACAAAGAGAAGATTTTGTATCGGCAAGTAACCTGTGAACTAAAAGACAATGGTAAATCATTTGTTTCAGAACAACTTGAATAAGATAAAAGATATTCCGACTCTTTCGAATGATGGCTTTAAGATCATCATGTCCTACTACGATCCTATCGAATACAGTAAAAAAAACTTTAATGATTTTTATATCCATGGGCTTTCGGATAAGACTTATGAGATAAAAATCCCATTACCACCTCACCGTCAGACCAACAATTCAATTATCCTGGTAACCAAGGGGTCGCTTGTCTCAAGTTCTGGTTTTGATAATTTTAAAATTGATCAGAACAGCATGATCGTTGTGCCAGCCGGTCAAATAACAAGTCTCTTATCGATGTCCTCCAATATTGAAGGATATTATCTCCACTTTGGTACAAACTATCTGTCCCAGACAAATCTTGATTTTTCCGACTGGCTGACACGGCCTGTAATCCGATTCAAAAAAGATGAAGTGAAACATCTGACAACACTGCTTCATCGCATGCAAAGACTGAATGAACGTGGAGTTAATACAGCAATCCTGAAATTGTATCTGAAGACTTTTCTTGCCGAAATGAAGCAGTCAATTGACTTTCAGATGAGAATGAATTTGCCTGCCCACGAAAGAATAACTATTGATTTTAAAAAGCTGTTGAACTATAATATCAGGAACCATCAGTCAGCCGGTTTTTACGCAGAAAAGCTTCACATTACAACCAATCATTTAAACAAATCGGTTAAAGCTACTTTACGTAGATCCGCATCTTCGTTGATCGATGAAACCTTAGTTGTAGAAGCCAAAATAGTAATGCAAGAAAGCCGGGCCAGTATAAGTGAAGTTGCTTTCGAATTGGGATTTCACGACCCTTCGTACTTTGGTCGCTTTTTTAAAAAGCATACCGGTTTCGTTCCCAATGAATACCGGAAGATGATTGAATTGTCCGAGTAGTTGCCTCATCAGTCCTGACTTTCAAGATCTATCGCAAATATCTTTGCTTAGATCAAATAACAGACAGAGTGAGGAGAGATACAATAATGTATTGGGTTGCGACCAGTCTTGTTGCAATTATGGGATTGACTGCAGGCGTTATCTATTTCGTAAGTCCTGACATAGCCAGGGAGTTCACTCACCTGGGATTTCCGGATTACTTCAGAATTGAATTGGGCACTGCCAAAATAATCGGGGCGCTTGCCCTCATTATCCCTACTGTCTCTCATCGAATTAAAGAATGGACCTACGCAGGGTTTGCTATCGTATTTGCGTCTGCTATTACAGCACATCTCGTAGTAGAAGGAATGCCGGAAGCAATTAGCCCCGCAGTGTCACTTTTATTTTTATGTGTCTCATACATATACTTTACAAAAGTGAAGAGCTTTAAAATAGTAAGCTGACAAACGCTATCAATTAGCTTCTTCTTAATTCCATTATTTAAAAACCTAATAATGAAGTTCCAGTTTCCATTAGTATGCTTTTTACTTCTTGTGATCATACGAGGTCATGGACAAACGCAAGACAGGTTACAAGTACAAAGTGTCGCAGAAGAAAGTGCGCCCATCCCTATCGAACTCTTTGCGGGACATCAGGCACTCGCCTTTCAGCTGATCGTTAGCAAACAACTTTCTCCAAAGTCAAGATTCGGATTCTTCAATGTGACCAACTTTACTGGTGATTATAAAGAGGACCACCAAACGTCTGAGTTCTTTTCTCAATCATTGTTAAGTGCAAACATATGGAAAGGATTTTCGTTGACCGGTGGAGTTTCAGCAATTGGCTCCTCAGACGCTGGTGGAACAAGTGTGAGGCCCACAGCTGGATTGCAATATCTTTTTACTAGTCGAAACTTTCTAATTGTTGTGTTACCGCGAATGGACCTGACTCAAACCTACAACTTCGAAACTTTCTCAGTCATAGAGTATAAGCCGATGTTTTCAAAAAACTGGGGTCTGTATACCAGGTTGCAAGGTCTTTATAATTACAATTCAAAACTCGATTTCCATGAGGTAAGTAGTGTCTATGTAAGACTCGGAGTTTCATATAAAAATATTCAGTTCGGCTTAGGTTCAAACCATGACTTCTATGGACCGACTAACATCAACGTTAACAACTACGGCTTTTTTATCAGGACAGAATTATTTTAACAACCAAACAAATGAAGCTATCTAAAGTGCAAGGAATTATTGTGTTTACAATTTTAGTTTCTCTAGCGATGTCTGCCATTATGAGCTTCGGGCTACTATTGGTCAGAATGGGCTGGAAGCCGGACTTTATGACGATATGGTTCTGGGATTATTTTGTGGTGGATCTTTGGTTATCAATTCCGACAGGCTTCACCGTTGTACCATTGCTGAAGAAACTGGTGGATCGTTTCACCGTGAAATAATTTAATCATTAATGTTAACGAGATGGACAGATCATGGGCGAGATTTATCTTGATGATTTTCCAAAAAGTATTTTTATGTATTTTTATGCTTGTCAATTTGTAGTGAGGTGTTCTTTGCTAAATCCCGCTACGCATCGGGCGTAACGTATTGACATTTAATCAAGAGAAGATTCTGCATCGGGAAATAGCCTACAGTTAGAAACCCAAATATATACGGGTAACCTATGTTTTTTCAGGTCAGTTAGATCTTGATAACATATTCTACTCAATTCATCGAAGTTCTGTACTCAAGCGGAGTAACTCCTGTATGCTGCTTAAACAACCGGGTAAAATGCTGCGGGTATTTGAAACCCAATTCATAAGCAATTTCACTCACTGATTTCTTTTTATCGAATATCTTTGCTTTTGCTTCATCAATCAGTTTCAGGTGAATGTATTCATTGGCCGATTTACCAGTTTCCTTCTTAATGAGATCACCAAAATAATTTGCTGACAGATTCAATTCACTCGCGCACCAGGCAACGGATGGCAATCCTATTTCCTGAGGTTTGTCAGATGAAAAGAAGTCATTGAGTAATGTTTCAAAACGTTCGAGTATCCCTTTGTTTGTATTGTCCCTGGTGATGAATTGCCGGTCGTAAAACCGCACACAATAATTCAGGAACAATTCGATGTTTGATGCAATCAACGTCTTACTATGCTTATCAACAGCATGCTCAAGTTCATATCTGATTTTCGAAAAGCAGTCCAGAATAATTTGTCTTTCGCGTTCGGAAAGGTGAAGTGCTTCATTGGTTGTGTAGGAAAAAAACGAGTAGTCATTCATGTGACGTCCAAGAGATGTACCATGAATGAAATCGGCGTGGAATACAAGTGCAAGCCCTTGAGGCTGGTAGAATTCATCACCGTGAGATCCGATCACCTGTCCCGGAGCCAGGAACACAAGGGTGCCTTCCTCATAGTCGTAGTTACTGATGCCGTATTTAAGATCTCCGCATTTTATTTCCTTCAGAAATACAACATAAAAACCGTAGCTCATTCGCCTGAGTTGGCGTGGAGCTGCTTTTGAAAGATCAACGACACTAACGAGCGGATGCAGGGTCTCATTTCTGTTAAATGTGTTGTACTGACTGATCGTTTCAAACTTCAATATTTCGTCCATATCCTTATCGATAATTGTTCAAAATTATGGTTTCCCGACCGGATTCCGGCGATTCTATGTTCAAATCAGTGAAATTGGTAGGTGAACCCGTAATCCATATACTTCCGTGACCCCAAAATGGCCACACCTTTGTATCGTTATTAAAGCGGAAAATAGAGTCCATAAAATGAAAAGAATACAATCAACCATACTAATAGCGATGACGGTGATAACTATTGTTAATGCACAAACGACGCAAAAGGCTTCTACAACTAATCCATTCACACTAGTATATCAGGGAGCGATAGTAGAAAACATTAAGGGTAAGGTGAACATCCATCCGGTGATCTATAGGCTCAACGGAATTGACATCGCCGCTAATGTTTACACGCCAGCTAATTATGATGAATCAAAGAAATACCCTGCTATTGTTGTAGCTCATCCTAACGGTGGAGTTAAAGAGCAGGCGGCCGGACTTTATGCACAGCGTCTTGCGGAATCTGGTTATATTACTATTGCTGCTGACGCTGCTTACCAGGGTGCAAGTGGTGGAGAGCCACGTCACACTGACAAACCAGCTTACCGCATTGACGACATTCGCGGAATGGCAGATTTTATTTCTGGCTATGCAGGAGTTGACGCAAGTCGTATGGGGGTATTGGGTATCTGCGGCGGCGGTGGATACACGTTGAAAGCGGCCCAATCTGATAAGAGGTTTAAAGCCGTTTCCACATTGAGCATGTTTAACTCTGGAGAGGTAAGGCGCAACGGTTTTCAAAACTCTCAGCTATCAACCATTCAGGAGCGTTTGCAAAAAGCTTCAGACGCACGCTCTCAGGAAGCCACAGGTGGTAAAATAATATATGCTGGTGTAGCCAGCATTACCGACGAGGAGATCGCTAAAACTTCAACTGATTTGTACCGGGAAGGATATCAGTATTATTATAGAACTCATGCACATCCCAATTCAACCTTTCTGTATACCATGAGTAGTTTGCTAGACCTCATGACATGGGACGCTGCAACAAGTATGGATCTAATCAATCAACCGCTATTGATGATTGTTGGAAGCAAGGCGGATACCAAGTACATGTCAGATGAAGCATTTCCTAAAGCAACCAACGCAAAGAGCAAGGAGATGTTTGTACTTGAGGGAGCGACACACATTCAAAGTTATTGGAAGCCCGAGTATGTAAATAAAGCAGTAATCAAATTGACTGACTTCTTTAACAAGAATTTAAATACTCAACAGTCGAACTAGATCATATGAAGAAAATTTCAGGATTCGCTATCTTCCTTTTCTTGATAACTGCCTGCACGCAGGATAAGCACGACTTTCATCAATCCTTGACGAACAGTGTATTTCCAAAGGGAAACAAGATCACCAATAACAATTTCACTGGCACAGCCTATCTGCAAAATCTGATGGACGCGGATAGTCTTAATCCGACTTCTGTTGGTAACGTAACGTTCGAACCCGGTGCACGATCAAAATGGCACCTGCACCCCGGTGGCCAGATTCTGTTGGTGATGGACGGAGTTGGATACTACCAGGAGAAAGGACAAGCAAAGAAAATAATTCGAAAGGGTAACGTCGTAAAATGTCCTGCAAACGTACTTCATTGGCATGGAGCAAGTGTTGATACTGCCTTTGTACAAATTGCTATAACAAATCGTCACCTGGGTGAAACAGTTTGGCAACAGGAAGTAACGGAAGTTGAATACAAAAATTAATTCCAAAGAAATTAAGTGAACAACATGGTGAATCACAGACAAATTAAGTTCATTCTTCTCACAGCATTTACTTTGTCCTCTAGCTTCGGCTACGCACAAAAAAAACCACTCCTCATTCAGGACCAGGGAAGCTTTGCCATCGGGGGTACCGTAAAAACTAATCCAGGCACTTTTGATCCAATCAAGCGGACATCCGCTGGACAAACATTTCACGGTGATCACGCTTATGTGTTCTATCAGATTCCCGTCACCCCAAGAAAACTTCCTCTTGTATTGTGGCATGGGGTCGGTCAGTTTTCAAAAACATGGGAAACAACACCTGATGGACGAGAGGGCTATCAAAACATATTTTTAAGGAGAGGCTTTGGTGTTTACATAATTGATCAACCGAGAAGAGGAAGAGCGAGCCGCAGTATGGATTCCGTTAAAATTATTCCTATTCCCGACGAACAAACATGGTTCGGCACATTTCGTATTGGGGTTTGGCCAAATTACTTTCCGGGGGTGCAGTTTGCGAAAGACCCCGAAACACTTAACCAGTACTTCAGACAAATGGCTCCGAACATTGGGGGATTTGATTATGATGTCAACTCCGATGCTGTTTCAAAGTTGTTTGAACAAATTGGAGAAGGCATACTTGTCACTCACTCGCACGCTGGTGGTTTCGGTTGGCTCACCGCAGTCAAGAATAGTAAAATCAAAGCAATAGTTTCATACGAACCGGGAAGTGCTTTCATTTTCCCAGACGGTGAAATTCCATCATCCATCGAAAGTTCGGCAGGTCCGGTTACGGCAGTTGGAAGACCAATGGATGATTTTATGAAGTTGACGAAGATTCCAATCATTATTTATTATGGCGACAATATTCCCTCCAAGCCAGATCCAAACCCTGGTACAGATGGATGGAGGGCACGATTGGAAATGGCAAGACGCTGGCGTGATATTGTAAATAAGCATGGTGGTGATGTCACTGTTGTTCATCTCCCGGAAGTTGGAATAAAAGGAAACACCCATTTTCCATTCTCTGACCTGAACAACGTTGAAGTCGCCGATCTTATGTCAAAATGGTTAAAAGAGAAGAAACTGGATAAATAACCATCAGGCCAACAAAATCCAGACAGAAAATGAAACTACTGACGATACTCTTCATCTTGCCTTCATTCATGTGCTCATCGCAAACGCATGACATTACACAGGCACAAACTCGATCAGAGGTCAAACCGCTGACCGAAAAACAAAAATCGATCATTTTAATTTCAGCATTCGCCGCGAAAGGTGATTTGATCAAACTAAAATCAGTACTCAACTCAGGACTTGACGCTGGTCTCACTATTAATGAATGTAAGGAAGTGCTAGTTCATTTGTATGCCTATTGCGGTTTCCCAAGAAGTATCAGTGGCCTTCAAACGTTAATGGCAACGCTCGATGAAAGAAAGACAAGGGGGATCAACGACAACATCGGAAGCGAAGCCACTCCTGTCAACGACTTGCATAAGTATGAAACCGGTTGGAAGAATCTGGCAAGACTTGGTGGTCGTTCAACCGATGGTCCGATAGAAAAACCAACCAGCGGCTATGGTGCCTTTAGTCCGGAGATTGATATTTTTCTGAAAGAGCATTTGTTTGCTGATCTTTTTTCACGGGATGTCTTGACTTTTGCTGAACGTGAGCTTACAACTATTTCGGTACTGATCGCTCTCGGCACAGGTGTTGAGCCAATGCTTGCCTCCCACCTGGCATTGACGATGAAGCAAGGCATTACCAAAAATCAAATTGAAGAAGTATTTGTGACGATTGAAAAATCGGTGAGTAAAACAGACGCTGACGCGGCTCGAAAGGTTTTTGCTGGTGCCCTGTCGCAAAAATGAATGAGCGAAAAAGGCAGAACTAGTTAATATCAATAAATATGAAAACGAAAAGTGAAAGCGCTAACTCATTATCTGAGAATATATCCACGCCAACTGTTAGACTAAATAATGGAGTAGAGATGCCCGTCCTGGGTTTTGGAGTATTTCAGGTTCCTGATCTGAGTGAATGCGAACGAAGTGTTAACGATGCAATTCAAACAGGTTATCGCCTGATCGATACCGCTGCCTCCTATATGAACGAAGAAGCTGTTGGAAATGCGATCAGAAAAAGCGGTGTGCAACGTAAAGAGTTGTTTATCACTACAAAGATCTGGATTCAGGATGTAAGCTATGATAAAGCAAAAAAGGCGTTTGAAAAGTCTCTTAAGAAGCTTCAGCTTGACTATCTCGATTTGTACCTGATCCATCAACCATTCAATGATGTTCACGGCGCCTGGAGAGTGATGGAGGAATTATATAAGGAACGCCTGGTACGCGCCATCGGCATCAGTAATTTCCATCCAGACAGAGTTGCGGATCTAATTGCGTTTCATGAAATCGTCCCTGCCGTTAACCAGATAGAAACCCATCCATTTCATCAGCAATTAGAAACGCAGAAATTTCTACAAGACAATAATATACAGATAGAATCCTGGGGGCCTTTTGCAGAGGGAAAAAATGATCTATTTAAGAATGAATTACTGGCCTCCATTGGAAAAAAGTATAATAAAACCATTGCACAGGTTGTATTGAGGTGGTTAACACAACGAGGCATAGTAGCAATACCAAAATCGGTTAGAAAGGAAAGAATGGAAGAGAACTTCAACATCTTCGACTTCCAGCTCAGTACAGAAGACATCCAAACTATTCAGACACTTGATCAGAACAGCAGTGCATTCTTCGATCATCGTGACCCTGGTATGGTCAAATGGTTGACAAGCAGAAAACTCGATTTATAATCCATCTATCACAGAAACAATAGAAACCTTAAACTGAACCCTTCAATGAAAAAATTTTCAATCGGAATTGCGCTGTTTCTTTTTGTTACGGCTCTTCAGGCCCAGCAAAGCAATGGACCGGAAACTAAAACTGCCGCGGGCATTGTGCGTGGAGCAACAGAGGGAGACGTTTCATATTATAAAGGTATTCCGTATGCAGCACCTCCGGTCGGCGAATTTCGTTGGCGCCAGCCGCAGCAGGTAAAACCCTGGAAAGATGTTCGTGACGCCAGTAAGTATTGTGCTGATTGTCCTCAGCGGCTTTGGCCAGGATCGACCGCAAAGACTTCTGAAGATTGTCTATTTCTAAATCTATGGACGCCGGCTTCGGCTACACAGAAATCAAAACTACCCGTAATGGTTTGGATTCATGGTGGTGCTTTTGTTGCAGGGAGTAGTTCTGATCGTGGATCCGACGGAACTTCATTTGCCAAACAAGGTGTGATCCTTGTAAACTTTAACTACAGGCTTGGCCGTCTCGGTCATTTTGCATTTCCTGCATTGAACAAAGAGCATCCCGAAGAGTACAAAGGCAGCTATGCTTACATGGATCAGATTGCAGCACTGAAGTGGGTAAAAGAAAATATTGCAGCCTTCGGTGGAGATCCTAATAACGTGACGATCTTCGGATTTTCAGCTGGAGGCGTATCAATCCACACACTTTTAACAATTCCAGCCGCGAAAGGACTTTTTCATAAAGCGATAGGTCATTCAAGTGGTGGTCGTGATGGTGTCCTTACTGGCAGACCGATTAATAAAGAAAATGCCGATCCGCTCTATCCTGTTTCAGCAGAAACAACTGGGATAAACTTCGCACGAAAGCATAAGATCAAAAGCACCGATGCGGAAGCCCTTGCAAAGCTTCGTTCTTTAAGCGTTGAAGAAATACTGGACGGTGGTCAGGAAAACGATAGCTCTGGTCTTCGAATTTATTCAGGACCCATCCTCGACGGAAAATTGGTAGTAGAAACTGCAGAAAGTGCATACAAAGCCGGAAGAGAGACACACGTGCCCATTATGATCGGCAATTGCAGCGGCGAAGTTGGTGGATCATTTGTAAGTAATGCTACTTCAAAGGAAGCGTTGTTTGCTCAGTTCGGTGAAAATGAAGCAGAGGCAAAAGCTGCATTTGATCCAGAAGGAAATAAAGACTTCGCAGAAGTGCAAACAAAGTTTAATACGGACTGGGTATGGGGTGAGCCGGCACGTATGACTGCGCGAACGTATGTAGCCAAACGTCAGCCAGCTTATATATTTCAATTCGGTTATGTTTCTCCAACTGGCCGGGAACGCTCACGGTATGGGGCTGGTCATGGAGCAGACATATCCTTTGCATTCAATACCCTCAATTCGCGATGGGGCGCTCCTGGTGAACCAACAACTCAGGAAAAAGAACTTGCAAGAGTGATGAACACGTATTGGGCAAATTTCGCCAGGACAGGTAATCCAAACGGAAAAGACTTACCAGTATGGCCGCTTTACGACAATATGAAAGAAGAAATTCTTGACATTGATCTGGACGGAAACGTTGTGGTGAAACCCGATCCACGTAAAGCCAGATTGAATGTGATTGAAAAAGCATTTAAGAAAAATCGCGAAAAGATTCAATCGAAGGGAATCTAGAAATCAACAGTAAGATTTTTGTAACTTATAAACACATTTAAATTCTTAGTGCATGGCAACTCTCAACCTGGACATCAACGGCAAAAAACTAGCGGTGGATGTGGATCCAAAGACCCCACTCTTATGGGTACTTCGGGAACATCTCAATCTTGTCGGAACTAAATACGGATGTGGTATAGCACAATGTGGTGCCTGTACAGTTCATCTGGAGGGTACTGCGGTGCGATCTTGTTCACTACCGGTGTCGGCAGTTGCCAATAAAAAGATTACTACGATCGAAGGCCTTTCAGAGAATGGTGATCACCCGGTTCAAAAAGCTTGGCTCGAGCTTGATGTAGCACAATGCGGCTATTGCCAGACAGGACAGATTATGTCCGCAGCAGCATTACTCAAGACGAACCCTAATCCAACCGATGCACAAATTGAAACGGCGATGACCGGTAATATTTGCCGGTGCGGAACCTATCTGCGCATTAACGATGCTATCAGGTCTGCGTCAGCACAAAAATAAATTGAGCCAGTTTCTAAAAGAACTAAAATGGAAAATATTATAAAGACTTCACAAAGCAGACGATCATTCTTAAAGTCGTCAATTCTTGCAAGCGGTGGGCTCATGATTAGCTTTACCGGGTTGGCCAAATATGTATCAGACGATAAGATAAATCTATTCGACTCCTCAGAAGAATGGAAAGAGCTAACAGGTTATATTAAAATAACCTCAGACAATATTATTAAGATACTTAATCCGAATCCGGAATTCGGGCAAAATGTAATGACCTCACTTCCGATGATTGTCGCAGAAGAATTGGACGTTGATTGGAAAAAAGTGATTGTTGAAATGGGTCCACACGACAATGTGAAACTCGGGCCGCAATTTACTGGCGGAAGCAATTCCGTAAGGATGTACTGGAAACCTCTTCGTGAAGCCGGTGCAGCAGCTCGTCAGATGTTAAGAGAAGCCGCAGCGAAATCCTGGAACGTACCTGTTGATGAAGTGACAACAAAGGCTGGAATGCTCTATCATGAAAAAACTGGCAAGTCTGGAAGTTATGGTGACTTTGCTTCTACAGCTGCGCTTAACCCTATTCCCAAGGAATTAAAGCTAAAGGATGTAAAAAGTTTCAACATTGTTGGAAACTCAAGCAAGAATGTTGAAGGACTAAAAATCGTAACAGGTAAACCGCTTTTTGGAATGGATCGCATGGAGGAAGGAATGCTGATCGCGATGATTGAACATCCTCCTGGTTTCGGCAAAAAACTTAAGTCATTTGATGCTACGGAAACCTTGAAGATGCCTGGAATTAAAGACGTCTTTACACTGAAATTATATGAGGATGGCTTCGAACAAGCTGCTTTTGATACACGAACATTTAATGATCTTCTGGTTGTTGTAGGCAAAACTACGTGGGAAGTCATGAACGCACGTAAAAAACTAAAAGCAACATGGGAACAGATAAGCGAAACAAAAGAAACCATTGCAGGTTTTCGTGGTAAAACGGAAGTGGTAATTCCATCCGAGCTTGAATCTACAACCACACAGTTAGAAAAAATGGCAGAGCGTGCTAAGAAGGCGGGTCAGGAGTTAAGAAAAGATGGAGACCCGGAGGCTGCCTTCGCAAAAGCTGCACAAGTTTTAGAACGCACTTACACGGCACCGTTCCTTGCACACAATTGCATGGAGCCCATGAATTTCTATGCGCATGTAACCGATGAAAAGGCATTGTTAATAGGACCGCATCAGGCGCCAGGATGGATAGAGCCTACCCTATCAAAAATCCTGAAGCTTCCAGCTGATAAAATAGAAATTCAAATGACCCGGATGGGCGGAGGCTTTGGACTGAGAGCATACGGCCACTATATGACAGAAGCTGCTCTTATTTCAAGAAAGGTAAAGGCTCCTGTAAAACTGGTTTATACTCGTGAAGATGACATGACATACGGAATCTATCGCCCAATGTATACTGCCACCTATCGCGCAGCATTGGATGCAAATAAAAATGTGATCGCGTTTCATGTTAAAGGAGGTGGAATACCGGAGCATCCTGTTCATCCAAATAGATTTCCCGCTGGAGCAATTGACAACTACCTCGCCGAAGGCTGGGCAATACCTTCCAATATAACGATCGGAGCCTTCCGTGCGCCACGATCAAACTTCAATGCAGCAGCAGAACAGTCTTTTCTGGATGAGCTGGCGGAAATGGCTGGTAAAGATCCTATCGATTTCAGGATTGAGCTTTTAAAACGGGCCAAAGAAAACCCGGTTGGAAAAAATAATGAGTATGATGCTGAGCGATATGCAGGTGTGTTAACCTTGCTTAAAGAAAAATCGGGATGGAATAATTCTGAAAATAAAAAATACAGTCGTGGAGTGGCAGCTTATTTCTGTCACAACTCTTATGCTGCTCATGTTGTTGACGTTGTCACCAAGGATGGTATGCCATACGTTGAGCGGGTGTTCAGTGCAGTTGATTGTGGTGTCGTCATTAATCCCGATGCAGCCGCTAATATGGTACAGGGAGCCGTGGTGGATGGAATTGGAAATGCGTTTTACGGAGGCTTGACTCATCAGGATGGTGTGTCAGGACAAAGTAACTTCAATCGCTACAGGATGATCCGACACAAAGAGGCGCCGAAGAAGATTGAGGTAAGTTTTGTTAAAAGTGAAGTTGATCCTACTGGTCTGGGTGAACCACCGTTTCCTCCGGTCTTTGGAGCCGTGGCTAATGCGTTATATAGAATTACTGGAAAACGATTCTACAACCAACCTTTTATAAATGATTTAAAGGATAAAAATGATAAGGCCCGGATGTAAATAAGACCATGATGTCATTTCAATCAACAAAATTGAAGAAAGAGAAAACTTCATAGGATAAATTTCGATCGCCACTTTCCAAAAAAGATTTTTGTGTATTTTTATGCTTACTCATTTGTAGTGAGGTGTTCTTTGCTAATATCATGCTACGATTCTGTATCAGCAAATAAACAAGGACATAATCAATGGCAAAAATATTCAGATCAGCCCGGCAAAGTTTGGCGGAAAATGGGAACGTTAAAAAGTATATCAGGTATGCCTTAGGTGAAATTATTCTTGTAGTCCTTGGGATCCTGATCGCCTTACAGATCGACACGACATACACCAATTATCAATTGGAGAAGACCGAGGTCAAGTATCTCACAGAGATCAAAAATAATTTGAAATTTGATCTAAACGATATCCAGTTCAATATTGATTTCAATGTAAAGAGGTTGAGATCGAACCTGGTCGTACTTCAGTACTTGAACAAAGAAATCCCCTATTCTGATTCTATCGGTTTCCACCTGAGCAATTTGCCATATTCCGCACGTACTCTTCCTAATAACAGTACGTACGAAACTGTAAAGTCAAAGGGTTTGGATATTATTTCAAACGATTCACTGAGGCAACGTATCACCACACTTTACGATTTCGGCTACAAAAACGTCATTGATTTTGAGTCCAAAGATGACCATCAGTTTCAGTTCGGAATACTTTTGCCGGAAGTCATAAAATCGATCAATGTCATTGCCGTGTGGAAGTAGGAAGACCCATTAACCAGGACGAAATACTTAACAATTATCCTCTAAAGAATGCGGTGACAATGAATATCCATCTTCGCAAGTACATGCTTACCTACTATAAAAAGCTTATTCGAGATGTTCAGCAAACGATCACTGCCATTGAAAATGAGTTAGAGACGAAGGAATAGTTAGATTTCAGCCGCAAATTTATCAAAGAAGATATTGTGTATTTTTAATGCTTGGTAATCGGTAGTAAGGTAAACACTTCTAAAATCCTGCAACGCATCCGGCGTAACGTATTGACATTCAATTAAGAGAAGATTCTGCATCGGCAAATAGAAAATTAAATAATGTAATGAACTAGTAATCGGAAATCTGATAGGCTCAAACAGCTTCACATTACTAACTACTAACAATACCTTTGCCAGACCGAAAACAGCTACGAACAGAATATTTACTGAAGAACTTTTCAAATTGACTACATATGCTCAAAAAAGTACTTGCAATCGGCATCTTATCAATTTGTCTGCTCGCCATCTTTCTGATCATAAACCGATCGAAACCTCAGGCGGATAAAATGCAGACAAAGCAGATTAAGATTGACAGCATCACGGTTACCGGACCCGTTGTTTTTATTTATGATAAGTCCTCCCGGGAAAATTACTGGCTCAAATCGTACACGACATTAGACGCCCAGAAGTTTGATTCTCTGACCGGTAGAACCGTAATCATACATTTTATGAAAGCTTTTGCAGGGCCGCTTGAAAACAGGATCTTCAAAATACAAGCTGACTCCGTTTTTGTATTCGATCAGGACGAAAAAAATTAGCTTAGATCATTGGTAACTGATACGGGTTTGCTTGTACCTATCATCAGATTTTCTTCTGGATTTGCCAATAGTGACCGAAAGGATCTTTAAACATACCCTGGCGATACCCGTAATCGTGATCGGTAGCAGGATTGATCAGCGTCGCCCCTGCTTCAATACCTTTACGCATCACTTCATCCACATCGGGGACAAACAAGCCAATCACCGATGTCACTCCCTTAGCAGTGTTGGGTTCAAGAGCATTGACACCTCGTGTGATTTCATGTAAATGAAAAATTGCACCGCTGATCTCGAGCTCAGCCACATGAATGCTGCCGTCATCGTTCCTCAAACAAAAATGCTCAACCGTCCCAAACCTTATATAGAAATCAATATTCACGGTTCCATTCGGGATGTGTAGTTCAGGAGCAAAATGGGTTTTACTGGTCGCCATAATCTTCATTGATAAATATACTCTCCCAAGATCGCAATTTGATAGACAATACTACTACGATCAAAAATTCAAAATTAACCTAAGGAATCCAGTACTATTAATTCAAATGCACTTTCTTAAATTGATTTGGACTAACCCCCACTTCTTTTTTAAACAATCGTGAAAAATAGGGTAGATTTTCAAATCCCAGTGAATATGCGATTTCAGAAACATTCTGTTCCCTTACTTTCAACAAGTTCTTTGCTTCTGATATCAAAAAGATGTGAATCAGATCCATTGCTGTCTTTCCTGTTTCCTGCTTCAGCGTATCGCTGAGATAACGAGGGGATAGATTTAATTGAGATGCCATCTCCGCTACTGACGGCAATCCATTATCCCTAAGAGCTTTCTTCTCAAAATAATTGTTTAACAGCTCATTGAACCTGGAGACAGTCTTACCCGAGAGATCATTTCGGTTGATGAACTGTCGTTTGTAAAATCTTTGAGAATACTTTAGAAATGAATCAATATGACCAAGTATTATTTCGCGGCTGTATTCATCCTGATTATTCTGTATTTCCAATTCAATGTTTTTTATAATCGCACGAATGATCCTCTCTTCTTTCGGTGAAAGGAAAAGAGCCTCGGCTATCTCGTATTCAAAATAACCGTACTTCCTGACGTCAAAATGGAGGGAATGTCCATTGAAAAAATCTTCATGAACAAACATCAGAAACCCATCTTCTTCAAGCTGAACATCTTTTATTTCTATCACCTGTCTCGGCTTGACAAACGATAAGCTACCACAATTGTGATCGTATTTTGTTCGACCGTAAAGAATACTTCCGGATCTCATTTTCTTAAATCCGAGCATATAAAAATCAGTCGTGAACTCACTGGTGCCAATAGAGCAAGCGCGTGATGGATTGCAGCTGACGATGCTGATCAGAGGATTTTCAGGTGCAGGAAACCCGTTGGATTGATGAAGTTCGGATATTGTTTTGTAATGATTCATAGATTGCCAATGATTACAGCCTTGACGTTATCCAGTCAAGGCTGTATATGCTAACCGATTCCGGTTAAAATAAGTTTATTACGATCTACTTTCCGTGTGCTTTGTCTGCAACATCTGCCCATTGCTCCCATGTTTCCATGCGCGCTGCAGTTACCTGTTTCACCCATGGAAGCGCCATCTTGCCAAGGAAAAGGCGCAATGGTGGATTTGGTGAGTCGACCAGCTTCACCACTGCCTCGGTGGTTGCGTCCGGAATTCCGAAAATATCCTCTGTCAATCCCGCCTGGAAATCTGCCCGTACTTTTTCATACTCTTTCATTGGCGTAGTAGCGGCGGCGGATGCGCCAGCCCAATCAGTAGAGAAACCATTTGGTTCAATAAGCGAGACCTTGATACCGAAACCTGCTACTTCTGATGCAAGTGTTTCACTGAGTCCTTCAACAGCAAACTTTGATGCATTATAGATTCCAAGGACTGGCAATGTGACGATGCCCAGAACGCTTGACACCTGGATTATATGCCCGCGACCTTGTGCTCTCATAATCGGCAATACCGCCTGCGAAGCCCACAGCAATCCAAAAACATTCGTCTCAATCTGATTGCGCGCTTCTTTTTCAGTTGTTTCTTCTACAGTACCAAATAGCCCGTAACCGGCGTTGTTGATCAACACATCAATGCTACCGAAGTGATCATTTGCTTTTTTTACCGCTGTGAATACATCCTTACGATTATTTACATCGAGTTGAATCGGAAGAATTAAGCTTCCAAATTCTTTTACAAGGTCATTAAGATCATTAAGATTTCTCGCGGTAGCCGCAACCTTGTCGCCGCGTTTTAAAAATGCTTTAGCCCAGATTTTACCAAACCCCCTGGAGGCTCCGGTAATAAAAATTGTCTTTCCCATTTGTTTGTGTTTTTATTATTTGTTGATGACACAAAACTAGAATGGGAGCATGCCTGCAAGTTTATACGAAAGTGTAGAATTCTGATACAATTCCTCTTAATCTTAAACGACCCATACTTCACTCCTACGACTTGTTTCATTAAAATAGACGTTAATAAATACCGGCAATAGTCAATAACTCACCGCCAATATTGTCCTCCCGGCACGGAACGCTTTCTTTATACACTTTTTTTCTCTTCCTTAATGGATATTCAAATCTGAAGTAATTATGAAAAGAAATCGATTCCTCGCGACACTCGCGGCAGCATCCATCGCTCCATTATCAGCCTTTTCCAAACATCAGAAATATCTGACAAGAACTGATAAAGGTTTTGTTACCAAAGCCGGTGAGGGCAAAACCCATGGCCACATAAAACTGAAAGGCGTCAACTCCAATATACTTGATGTTAAAATTTCCGGTGATGACACCGATGGAGGCTTTGCCATATTCGAACAGACCTCACTGTCACAAGGACGCGGAACACCATTACATGTTCATCACAAGCAAGATGAAGTGTTTTATGTAGTTGAGGGCGAATACTATTTTCAGATCGGTGATGAGAAATTCAGGGCCTTTGCCGGAGATACCATCTTTCTGCCCATGAAAGTCCCTCACGCATGGACACAGGTATCAACAAAAGGAAAGATGACAGTAACCTTTCAACCTGCTGGAAAAATGGAAAGCTTTTTCGTCACCACCGCAGCACTGGATCATGAACCGACCAAAGAAGAGATGGCGAAGATCTTCGAAGACAATGAAATGTCCGTGGTGGGCCCGCCGTTGAAAGTTGAATGATTATTGCTCCCGACGATTGGCGATCATCAATTTATAGTCAGGTTCTTTTATTACCTTAGCCTTCATTCATCATAATCCAGGAAATCATGACAACAAAGGAAGTAGCTACCAAATTTCATGAATACATGCAGCAAGGGGCGTTCGATAAGATCTATACCGAACTGTTCAGTCCCGATGCCACTAGTGAGGAAAGCCCCGGCTCCGACTGGAAGAAAGCAAACGGCATGAAAGAGATCTACGAAAAGGGAAAGAAATGGGCTGAGGGTACCGACGAAATGTATGGTGGCACCACCGCCACTCCCGTTGTTGCCGGAAACTATTTTACGTGCTACATGACCATGGATTTCAAACCCAAAGGCGGCCCCAGAACCACCATGGAAGAGATCGGATTCTATGAAGTGAAAAACGGAAAGATCATTTCTGAAAAATTCTTCTATTCCATGTAGCAAGGCTATTGTATCAGGTAAGACATTATCGGGTTAAACCATTCTGCCTTCAAATGCCATAAAAAACGAAGACTCCATTAGTTCGGGTGTTTCTTTTTTTGGAATTTGGCTCCCATCATGAAGGAATTGCCCGAGCTAGTCCTGAATTTTTGGAATTTCCTTTTCATCGGACTTTCGTTCATCGGACTATTTTTTTCTATCAAGTTAATTATAGTTCCTCGCCTGAATAACCGGGCATCCAAAGCTCTTGGGCTCTATCTTATTTTACAATCTCTTGGCCTGTTAGAGTCCTGTCTTTTCTGGACGAATTACTTTTATCGTGTCCCAGAACTCTATGCCTCTACCCTTCTCTTCTCCTTGCTGTATGGACCGCTGCTTGTCATCTACTTCGATGCCGTATTTGAAAATCCTAAACCTCTCGTTAAATACAGTCTACATTTCTTACCCTTCCTGATCATGCTGGGACTGAAGGCGCCCTTCTATCTCAGCTCACCGGAAATGAAAATTCTGCACCCAGAGCAAGTGCCGCTTTCCTGGATAATAAATAGTCATATTGACTATGCGGAAATCATTAAGATCGCTCATCTTTCAATCTATGGCTTCATTTTATTCCGATTAATCCGTTCGCATCCACACATCGGTTACATGCGTCCATGGGCTAACTGGATACTGGCGTTCTACAATTCATTCATCGCACTCACGGTTCTATACTGGTTAATTGTCATTGCTCAGCAAAATACTCTACTCGCCGACTATTTTATTTCTATCGCTATCTGCGGTTCAATTATTCTTCTTGCATGGTTTGGGGACAGCTATGAAAAAATGAAAGAGGGTGAGCCAATCATCGACTCTCTATGGCCTCATTTAAAACATCAGCCTCAATGGAACGATGCATCTCTATCACCCAGCCCACTTCCAGATCAAATCCTTTCCACTGAAGAAGTTGATGTAAAATATAAAAACTCGGGTCTGCCGGATTCCCTTGCCAAAAAACTCGCAGAGGATCTTGGACTTCTTATGTCCAGGGAGCAACTCTATAAAGAAAATAATCTAAAGCTTGAGACTCTTGCCGAAAAGTTAAAAAGCAACCGTCACTTTGTATCGCAGGTCATCAATCAATATTACAAGACCAGCTTTTTTGATTTCATCAACGCAAACAGAATTGATGAGGCCAAGAGACTGTTGGTTAGCGGTGATCACGAACTCAACATTATAGAAATAGCCTATACTGTTGGCTACAACAACAAAGTAACATTCAATACAGTCTTTAAACGCTTTACAGGTATAACTCCAACGGAGTACCGGAAACAAAATCAAGCGGTAAAGACGCACGATTAGGTTAAACTTGATCGGGGAATACAAGTGACTACCCTTCTTCTCTGAAATTTACCTGGAAATCAATTCAGGGAAATTCATGAGAACGATGTATCGATATCTTTCAGCTTCAGTATTGGTGATTACCGCCGTGGTTTGCTCCGTTGCTCAATCAGCATTATCTAAAATAGAAGGAAGCGTCAAAGATGAGAAGGGCGAACCAATACAATATGTTACAGTATTGTTGCAAAACCCGCAAGACTCTTCCATGATCTCCGGAACGATCACCAATGCGGCGGGGAGTTATTCATTCGAATCTCCGTCCACTGGAAATTATATCCTTACCCTGACTTTCGTGGGATATCAAAAACAATCATTACTCCTCGAACTAAAAGAGGGCTTCAGCATATACACAGTCCCGGCAATTATCTTAAAAGTGGACGCAACGGTTCTTGGCGAAGTAGTCATTCGTGCACAGAAACCATTGGTTGAACAAGAAGGTGATAAACTCATCCTTAACGTGCAGAATACTATCATCGCTTCAGGAGGTAGTGCTGCAGATCTTTTAGAGCGTGCGCCTGGGGTAAGCATTGATCAAAACAATCAGATATCTGTCAATGGGAAAAGCGGTGTCAACATCATGATTGATGGCAAGCCCACCTATCTGCCTCCAGCAGAACTCGCCACCCTCCTTCGCAGTATGAATGCAAATAACATTGCAACCATAGAAGTTACCTCTCATCCGTCTGCACGCTACGATGCCAGCGGTAATGCCGGAGTGGTCAACATCAAGTTAAAAAAGAACACTCTTGAAGGGTTCAATGGTTCTATCACCGCAGGCGCTGGTTATGGTCTTTATGGCAAAGCCAACGGAAGCATCAATCTCAACTACCGCACCGGCAAATGGAATCACTTTCTCAACTATGGATATACTTTTAATAAACGGTATACCAATGTATTCACCCAACGTATTACCCTTTTAAATCCCGATAGCAATGGGAACGTTGACCCTGTTTACTATTCTCAGCAGCTCGATCGGATTCAAAAGTTACCCTCTCACTCCTGGCAGGGCGGATCAGAATGGCAATGGAATTCCAAAAACTCAATTTCCGTTACTACTTCAGGTAGTTACAATGAACGAACCACCGATAATGACTCGTTCACACAGTTAAAGTCAGCACCCGGTAATGAAGCGGACTCAACTTTCATTCTGACCAACCACCAGGAATATCGCTGGCACAACATTTCAAGCTCGATTGGGTACAAGCATCTCTTTGCCCGCGCCGGTAGTGAATTCTCCATTGATCTGGATTACTCAAACTATGAATTTAACTTCAATGATAATTTTTCGATCAAACAATTTGAGCAGCCGAACATTCTCAAAAACCAGTACAATATATTGAGCGATCAGCCTTCATCATTTTATATCTATACCGCGCGCATGGACTATACGCATCGCTTCAATAAGCTAACCTCGCTGGAGACGGGCGTCAAATTCAGTTACGTAAATACCATAAACGAGATAACATTTACCAATAATCTGATCGGGACATTTGAAGCAGATCTGATAAGATCAACCGATTTTGACTATAAAGAAAAGGTGGGCGCTGGTTATGTTACTTTGAAAACAAAATTGTTAGGATTCGATACCCAGTTGGGATTGCGCGCAGAGCAGACTCACTATGATGGCTTTTCGAAAAAAGCTCAGTTGTCCATTGAACGGGATTACTTCAGATTGTTTCCGAATGTCAGCCTTCATAATAGCCTGAACGAGAACTATCAGTTTGGCTTTGCATACAGTCATCGTATTGACCGCCCTGCCTACAACGATCTATATCCCTATATCAATTATTTTGATCCTTTCAGTACCCAGAAGGGAAACCCGGCATTGCTTCCTCAGTTTACACACAACTTTCAATTCTCGCAGACGATTGGAAAAGATCTTGCTATCAATCTCGGCTATAGTAATAGCTCACAATACATGGCGTTTGTTATAATACTGAATGAAGACAGGATTTCTGAATATGCTATGAAGAAGAATTTTGAAACGTTCCGGAACTATTACCTCAATATTAGTGCTCCCTTAGAGATCAACAAGAAATGGATGATCAATGGCAACATCAACTTATTTTACAATCAATTTAAAACTCAGGTTTTGAATGAAGATTATGACGCCGGAAAATTCAGCGGCATCGCTACAATTACACAAACCATAACACTTCCGTGGAATCTGACCGGCGAAATCACAACAGTATACAATGCTCCTAATGTGGCAGGGCTTATTAACAACTGGCCATTAGGTTCAGTGAACGCAGGGCTGCAAAAAAAGATACTGGACCAAAAAGGCTCTCTGCGTTTAAGCATTACGGATATATTTTTTACCAACCAGATTCAGAGCAGTGTGGTGTACCCCGGTTTCGATATGCATTATAAATACCACAATGAAACACGCGTTGTCAGGATCAACTTTAGTTACAACATAGGTAAGACCGGAGAGTCCATGCGCAAACGGAATGGGCAGGACGAGGAACGGAAGAGAGTTGGAGTTAACTAAGCCAATATCTTTAATTCTTCATCCCAAACAGGAACCTTGTTGCCTTGAATAATTTTATGAAATTATAAATCACTATCAATGAGATGATGGTGATTAAAACAATCAATGCAAATTCCAGCAAGCCATTCTCAACGTATTTTATAATGTAATAGCCTGCGACTACAATAATGCTCTGGTGAAGGATATACACAGGCAAAATACTTTTATTCAGTTCAGCCAGAATAGGAACATTAAAATTGAACTTTCGCGAAAACAAGGACACAAAATAAAGGGTCCATGCAAAAGCAGACAAGCCTAGCGGCACTGATACGATCACATGATAAATATTGTATTTCGGATCAAAGGCAGCATTTCTGAATGTCTCATCTAACAGAAAAGCAATTATTGTCAAAGAGCTTAGAATGCCCAACGCCAGCAGGATACTTTTGTTTTTATTTACAACCGGCAGCAGACGACTATGCTCTTTAATGAAAATAAATCCATAGACAAAAGAACACGCATATGTTAAAAAGTCTGTGACACTCGTGTAGTCTGGAAAAATGGGTTTCAATACAATGATGATGATAATAATCGGCAATGAGAAGAGCAACACCAGTTTTGGAGATTCCTTAATCCTAATCATAAATGCTTCTGAAAGTCCATTGATATTGATTCGTTTTAACAGCGGAAGCGTTATCAAAGTCATTATAAACAGAGAAGGTAGATACCACAAGTGAATTCCGAATTCAAGAATCCATGAAAAAGGATCGAAGGCTGAAACCTGACCAATTATAGTTTTAGGATAATTGCTCATAAAATCAAGGAAAGTAACCTCAGAACTTTTCTGAAGCATTTGGTAATAGTACTGGCAAGGCACAATTACTATTACTCCAAATACAAAAGGAATGATGAGTCTTGAGAAACGATCCTTTAAAAAATTACTTCCTCTTGAATTAATAGCGATCCAGGTGCCGATGCCTGAAATGAAAAAGATCAGGTACAATCGCCAGGTATGAAAAAACACACTGAAAATATCAGCGACAATCGATTTGTTTTCACTTGATAAAAGCCAATGGAAATTGGTGAACGGTTGCCAGCAGTGAAACAGTATCAAAATGCCAAAAGCCGAAACCCGCAGCCAGTCTAAATAATATATGCGTTCCTTTTGTTGAATGTCTTTTTCCATGCTCACGAATGTAAAATCATTGCACGCTTCTGGCAAATGGGTACAGACTTTTCTGGTGAGATCGGCAGCATTTGCAACAAGAGTATTGATATTTGATACTCCTGTCACATCGATGCGGTAGTCTGTGGGTATTTCCTGTTTTAAAAAAGCGAGGTTCGACCTAAAAAGCTTCCGTTTTTCAGTTTTGTAGATATTTCAAAAAATGAAATTATATTCTTAATTTTGAAACCTAATATCCTGAATGGTAGTTATATCAAAAACCAGATTAACTGAATTCGGCCAACAACACGCTGATGCCATAGAAGCAGTCAATGATTGGTGGGAAAAGACAAAGAAAGCTGACTGGGCTTCTCTGGCAGATATTAAAAGAACATTTAATTCGGTAGATTATGTAGGCAATGACCGGTATGTATTCAATATTAAGGGAAATAGGTATAGGCTTGTCACTATGATATTCTTTGATATAAGAACACTATACATCCGGTACATTGATACTCACACGGCTTACGATAAAATTGACTGTAAAACTATATAACGATGCTTACCAAGATCAGATCAGAAAGAGAATACAAGGCAGCCATGAAAACTATTGAAACGCTTCTGAAGAAAGCTACTGATTCAGGTGGTTTCCACATGCTTTCGGAAGAGGAGTCTGGAATGCTGGCAAAACTTTCCAGGCTTGTTGAAAACTATGAAGACAATACATTGCAGTTAATGCCTATAAAACCAAAGACCCTGCAAGAGGCCGTTGAATATAAAATGGCTGAACAAAAACTGACTCAAGCTCTGCTTGCAAAAAAGCTAGGAATTGGCGCTCCGAAATTATCACAAATCATGACAGGCAAACGGGAACCCGATGTTATTTTTTTAAAGGCGTTGTACAGAAAGCTCAAAATCGATGCCGAATTTTTACTCTCCCACGTTTAATTGCTAACGATATAATCAACCTTTCAAAAACGTTGCGTCAACCACTGACGAATTTTATTTTATCTCCTCCCCGGCCTTGTTGATGTAAAAGGCCCTGCCATCAAGCCAGACTTTTGCTTCGCCGTCATAGAAGCCATATTTTTTATCGTCTGCTTTTTCATCAATGGGATAGATGCTTCCAAACTTTAGCGGAATAACTTCCTTACCCGTTGCATCGATGAAGCCATACTTCCCTCCCATCCCGACAGCCGCCAGTCCTTCGGAAAAATCATCAGCAAAATCATAGTTCATCACCACAATCTCTTTTCCCGTCTTATCAATGAAGCCGAATTTCTTATTGGCACTTACGATCGCAAATCCTTCTGAGAAGTCACCGGTGCCAAAATACTTCGACACAAAAATCTCTTTTCCTGTTTTGTCTACAAATATCTGTTTGCCGTCAAGCAAAACACGCATCATCCCATCGCTGAACTTAGCACCATCGTCATACCTGGGTGCTACAATCTCTTTACCCGTCATATCTACTGAACCCCATTTGCCATTGAGCTGCACGCTGGACATACCCTCAGAAAAATTATCAACAGCCTGGTATTTTAATAATACTATTTCCTTGCCTGTTCTATCGACAAAGCCCCACTTACCACCAAGCATAACTCTTGCTGCACCATCATAAAAGTCCATAGCGTTATCATACCTGGGCGGCACAATCTCTTTTCCGGCTTTATCTACAAAACCCCATTTACCATTTAAGGCAACGGCAGCCATACCCTCAACATAATCGCCTGAATTTTCATACTTGGGCGCCACAGTCTCGGTGGCATTCATCACATTCACAAATCCCCATTTTTTATCGAGTACTACTGCAGAAATATTTTCCTGAGGCAAGCGAAAGTCATCGTACTTGGCGGGTATGAGTACCGCGCCGCCTTCAAATTGAAGCCCGCGCTTTCCCTCTGGGGTCTTGGTAAATATCACTTTTTGCGCCTGCGCTGTCATTCCAAAAAATATCAGACAGATAATAAGGGTTGTTATCTTTTTCATTTTTATAGATGGTGTTTCTAATTGGTGATGATCTTGTGCATTATTCTATAAAATTCGAAATCAAATTGCTCCAGGTCTATACGCAGATTTGCGTATTTGGACACGAGAGCAGCATCAGTCCTCTCGTATATATTTCGTATATTCCAACGAACCCTCAATAATTGACAGAAGAAACCAGTATTCTCACCGGCTTTAGTCCTGAATTCCTGCGCGACACAGGTTCGCTCCATAGTTGTCTGCAGATGGCAGGCATCGGCACATGGGAGTTTAGACTTAATAATAATCTAATCTTTTGGGATGATGAGTGCAGGTTATTGTTCGGAGTTAAACAAGGCAATAGCATTTCATATTCTGAAGCATTAAAGATCGTTTATAAGGAAGATCTTGAGAGCGTAACTCAAGCCGTTATCCTTGCATTGAAGGGAAATAATTCCGGGAACTATAATATGGTTTTCAGGATATTCTCATTGGAGGATGGTATCCGGTGGATAAATCTTATTGGCAAGACCTATACGGATGAATATGGCAAGCACACGCTCTTCTCAGGAATCGCAAGGAACATTACAGAGTTAAAGAACAATGAATCGCTTCGTCTCATCCAACAGGAGACAGAAACTGCTTTGCTTGGAGCTATAGAACTGGCGGAGCTTGGCACCTGGACATTAGACCTGACCACCGGCATTTATCAATATTCAGAGAGACTAAGAGAATGGTTTGGTTTTAAGAAGGATGAGATCATCACCACCTATAAAATGCAAGGTGCGATTGATAAGAGAAACTGGCCACTGCTTGATTATTCGTTAAGCAATGCAATTAAAAAGGGAAGCACCTTTCGTTATGATCTTGAATATAAAATAAAAGCATACGGTACTTCTCAAGAGAGAATTGTCCACTCTCAGGGAAAAGTATTCTTCGATGATGCCGGCATTGCTATCAAAATAAGCGGCACTGCTCAAGACGTTACGATACAACGAGAACTTCAGATCGCACTGGAGCAAGAGGTACAGGAACGTACCATGGCATTAGCGACCTCCAACGAAAAGCTTGCAGAGAAAGTACTGGAGGTTGCCAGCACGAATGCTGATTTGGTTCAATCGAATCAGGAGTTGGAGCAGTACGCATACATTGCAAGTCATGACCTTCAGGAGCCTCTTCGGAAGATCCGGATATTTTCCAGCAGGCTTCTGACTAAAATTGATCCTGAGGAATCGCAATCCTTATTAAAAAAGATCCATACATCAGCGGAGAGAATGACGATGCTGATCCAGAACGTTCTGGAATTCTCAAAATTACTGGAGCTTCATCGTGAGCGAACCAATACTGACCTTAATTTGATTGTTGCAACTGTGATAGATGATTTTGAATTAATGATCGCAGAAAAACATGCAGTGATTGAAATCGATCCGCTCCCCTTCGTTGAAGCGATCCCCATACAAATGCATCAGCTGTTTCAAAACTTGGTTGGCAATGCACTCAAGTTCTCAAGGCCTGATGTTGTTCCTAAAGTATCAATTCAGTGTCAGGTTCTTGAAAAAGATGAAGCCAAAACCTATGTGTCGCCGATCTTGCCTTATGCACAATATTATAAGATATCATTTTCTGATAACGGAATTGGATTTGAGACCCAGTACAGTGATCGTATTTTCGAAATCTTTCAGCGGCTCAATAACCGTGAAGATTATGAAGGCGCGGGAATAGGACTTGCGCTATGCAAACGCATTGTAAGTAATCACCTGGGCAACCTGGCCGTAGCATCTGAGCCTGGAACGGGAACCATCTTTAGCATCGTGTTGCCTGATAAACAAAAGCAAAAAGCAACGTAACCAAATCTGTTTGATATGTTGGTGATAACACAATCCCAGACAAACAATACGAGGCAACGCAACAGGCCGCCCGCTATCAGTAATGCGAAAGTAACTATTGAGGTTTCATGTCGGCATGTTAAATTCCTTGTTCAATAAATTATTGGGATCTTGGCGATATCAACACTACAAGACAAAGCCCCATAGGGGGCGTCCTGTTTGTAGTGAAATTGCATGTGTATCGCCATAGCTCCATAGGAGCGGCCTGTTATTAAATTCTCTATTCACTACATGCTTTACTATTCACTCTTCAACGTCTCCGCCGGATTCAGTTTAGCAATCTTCAATGTCAGGTATGCAAGAGTCCCCCATGCAATCAGGATCAGCACGCCACCTGCCCCCACAAATACCAGGGGATTGATCTCTGTCCTGAAAGAAAATTTCTCAAGCCATCGGCTCATCATCCACCACGTAAGAGGTGCCGCAAGCACAATGGACAAGCCGATCAACCGTGTAAAATCTCTCATCAGCAATACGATCAGACCCATCAGCGATGCACCCAATACTTTACGCACGGATATCTCCTTTGTCTTCTGACGGAAGCTGAGCGCCGCTATTCCCAATAGTCCGAAACAGGCAATGACAACCGCAATCAATGAAAAGGAAGCAAGCACATTTCCCATATTCTGTTCAGATCTATACTGCTGATCCAATTGCTCTTTCAGAAAGGTAAATTCAAAAGTGAAGTCGTCGTCAAATTTCTTCCATGCTTGTCCGATGGAGGCTATCGTGGCCGGAAATTCATCCGTCCTGACCCTGACTACTACATAATTGAAGTGGGTGGATAATCTGAAAATAAGCGGACCGATAGGTCGGTGTAATGACTGGAAATTAAAATCTTTTACTACTCCGATCACCTTTCCCCTTGTCTTTTCTCCATCACCATTCCAGACGATCTCCTCACCTACTCCGGTCTTCATATGAAGACTATTCATTGCTGTTTCATTGATGATGAACGCATCACGGTCGGCTGGATTTTCAAGAGAGAATGTTTTGCCATCTGTAAACTCAATGGAAAGTGTTTTAAAAAAATCATAGTCGACATAAACCTCTGACGCATCAATGTCTTCATCAGGATGATCAGGAGTAAAGATTCCATTCTGATTAAATGAACGGCCTGGTATATTCGATGTTGCGGATACTGACGCCACGCCCGGTATTGAAAGCAGCTCTGTTCTCAACTCGCTGATCTTCGGATTCATTTCCTTCCGGTTCTTTACAGGGATAACAATCAATTCCTCCTGATTGAACCCAAGACTCTTATGTTGTATAAAACCAAGCTGATTATAAATGATAACACTCGAAGAGATCAACACCATCGAAGCAATGAATTGAAATACCATGAAGGTCTGGCGGATCCGTACACCTCCTGGGTTTTGTAAAAATTTACCTTTCAGCATCTGACCAGGCTTGATAGATGACAAGTATAAAGAGGGATAGATTCCGGCAACAAGTCCAACCAGCAGACTGAGTCCGGCCAGCATGGGAATTAAATCCTCATAATTAATTACGATAGGACTTCCCGTAAATACATTTATGAATGACAGCGATGCTTCAATCATTATTCCCGCAATGACCATCGCAAACAGTGCAACCAGCATTGCTTCTCCCACAAACTGAAATGCCAGCTGTTTCCGGAAAGCACCCAGTGTTTTTCTGATACCGATCTCTTTAGCACGCTCCGACGAAAGAGCTGTAGTAAGATTTACAAAATTAACACCTGCAATAATCAAGATGAGAAGTGCCGCTGCAGTCATCATGTAGATGTAATCGATATTTCCATTCGACTCAAGTTCCCACCGCAATGATGACCGAAGATGAATATCAGTGATAGGCTGCAGCTGGAATCCATAACCATTTTCTTTCAGATGTCGAAGATCCTCTGCTGACCATTCAATATACTTGTTGGACCAGTCAAGCATCTTGCTTTCGAGAAGTTTGCTGTCCGCCTCCGGCTTCAGTCTGATATAATTAAAATGCCCGAAGTCTTTCCATGTATAATAATCGCCGGTGTTTCCTCTCTTCAGTGTGACATACGACAACAGGAAATCAAAATGAAAATGAGACGTTACTGGAACATCTTTGAATACTCCTGTGATTTCGACAAGTTGTTGATCATCATTAACCGCCAGTTGCTTACCCAAAGCATTTTCATCACCGAAGTACTTCTTTGCCATGGATTCGGAGAGAAGCATGCCCATAGGTTTTGAGAGTGCCGTTCGTGGGTTTCCGCTGATCAATGGAAACGAAAAGACATCAAAGAATGTACTATCGACCGAGAGCACATTGAGCTCATCATATTTAATATCCTTTTGAAGATTGCGGATGGAGAATGTCTGCTGCGTCAGTCCCGGTCCCCAGATCGGACTTAAGCTCACTGCACTTTCCACTTCAGGAAAATCGCGCACCATTGCCTGAGCGATAGGATGCGGTACGCGTGTCTGGGGATTATCTCCATCCCAGACAATACGGTAAACGTTTTCCGCCTGGTCATGGAACCTGTCATAACTAAGTTCTGTCTTGAGGTATTGCAGAATCAGAAAAACGCAGGCAAGGCCGAGTGCAAGTCCAAAAATGTTGATGAAAGAATAGACCTTGTTCTTGAGGAGATTCCGGAAGGCAATTGTAAAATAACTGGCAAGCATAGGAAAGGGTTAATGATCTGCACATTCCAATTGATGTGCCAGATCAGAATGAATCAATTTGAGTCATAAACAGGCATTTCTGTATCATTATACGTTCGACTGCGGTCAATAATGATCAATATCGGTCATAAATCATTGCGTGGTTGGTGATAACACCAACTCCAGACAAAGCCTCATAAAAACAGGCCGCTCCTACGGAGCTTGCATAACTATTTGAACATTTTTTCTACAAACAGGCCGCCCCTAACGGGGCTACGAATCTCAGGGCTGGTGAATTGTAAATTGAATGTAAGCTCGCCCAAAGCATAAAGCTCCATAGGAGCGCCCTGTTTGTAGAAGTCGTATTAATAGGGAATTGCCCAAGCTCCATAGGAGCGGCCTGTTAAATTCTTTTAATACATGTCTGGTGATGTATTGGTGATAACATCGATACAAGACAGATTTTTCTAAACCGTTATATTAATTAAGGGTTGGCAAAAACACCAACCCCAGGCAAGCATGTTATTCTCATTCATGTCGCAATGAATCCACCGGATTGGCGACTACAACATCCTTGATCTTATATGCAATCGTAGCGAATGCAATACAAGCAAGTATCAAAACAGCCAGCGAAATAATTTCAACATTCACTGCCACATAATATTCCCACACACTGTCCATCATGGCATTCACCATCACAGTGCCCAGAGCAGTACCCACAACAAACGAGATCAGCATTACCACAAGGAATAATTTTCCGGATTGATAGATAATATGTCGTAAGGGTGCTCCCATGATCTTCCGGATACCCAATTCTCTTGTGCGCTTCTGCAGGTTGAGAGAAACCAATGAATAAAGTCCCGATATAGACATAATGATGGCAACAAGTCCAAGGAATGTGTACAATATCACTACGCTGTCGAAATGCTCCAATGCCATCATCATCCTCTCTTCCATAGGCCTGCCAGGATAGAGTTGAGTAGGAAATATCTTACTCCACGAAGTTTTGATCTGATCATTTACATACATCAATTGATCAGGATGCGTTAACGCGATGAGATATTTATAATTTGTTGCCGTGTAGCGAAAAGCTACCGGAGAGAGCGGCTCAAAGAGAGCTCCCAGGTACACATCCTTGACAACTCCGGTTATAAAAAAATGCGTAGTATCGTTGAATGTAATACGCTTGCCAATCGCATCCTCACCCAGATTAAACTTCCGGACAAATTCTTCATTGACGATAAGCGCCTCGTTAAGATCAGACGCCTGATCCTTTTTGAAATTACGGCCAGCAAGAAGACGGACATTGACAGCATCGAAATACTCATCACTCACATTCAATACTGCCACTTCCCTCTTTTCCTTGTTCTCAAAGCTTGCCGCAACTTTATATGAGCTGGAATAGATGTGATGCTCCGTGCCTGCCATTGAAAGAATATCCGGGTTGTTCTGGAGACTGTTTCTTAACTGCTCAAACTGCTGTTCATTGGCTACAGGTACCTGTATAACAGAGCGCCATGCATATCCCAGGTCATACTCTTTCTGAAATTTTGAATTGTAATAAAATGCCAGAGCAAATATGACTGCTGCTAAAGAGATACTGAACTGAAAAACCAGCAACGATTTGGTCAGCATACTTGCTCCTCCAAAGCGTGTAGTTCCCTTGAGAATCTGAATTGGCTTGAACGCTGAAATGTAGAATGCCGGGTATCCGCCTGCAAGCACTGCAGTGAATATAACCAGTGCCGCAATAGCAACAATCAGCCGAATATTATTCTGGTATGTAATGGCCATCTCCACTCCGCTCCACATGCCATTCCATCCTGCTGTAAAGAACTCTGCCAGACCCAATGCAATGATCATCGCAGCGAAACAAAAGATCATCGTCTCGGAAAGAAACTGCACAATCAATTCCTTGCGTCGGCCTCCAATCACTTTGCGTATGCCAATTTCTTTAAGACGTTTGCCTGCTATTGCAATAGAGTTGTTCATGAAGTTGAAACACGCTACCAGCAATAAAAATCCAGCCATCGCGAACGGCGCTATTACCGCGGCGGGTGGCATCGGTCCTCCAAACCAATGACCCTGATTGCGCTCCTTTATTGCACGATGCGACATGCCCACGAATGATTCAACATAGAATGTACTGATCTTCAGATCGGGCTTTGCTTCATTTTGTGTTTTGATATATGCTTCCAGCTGTTTTGGTAATCGGTCTGCTACAGTCTTATCCTTTAGGAAGAGAAAAGTCGTAGCCCATCTCGCCCAATTGTTTTCTATAGTAGATCGCTGACTGGGGTCAACAAAATAGTTGTCATACCCGGTAATAAGATCAAAGCGGAAGCTTGAGTTCATTGGAAATTTTTTGAACACACCTCCGACTGTAAGTTCGCGCGGTTCTCCGTTGATCACCTGCGTTACCATCTTGTCAACAGCATTGGTGGTACCAAACCAGTTGATCGCTAACTGGTCGCTGATCAGAATAGTAGTTTTATCCTCGAGTGAAAGTGAACCGGACAATCGCTCGAATGTAAACAAGCGCGTAAAGGCAGGCTCGGCATATGCCAGTTGTTTCTGGAACATTTCGTCTCCGATGCGAAACTGTCCGTCTTTGCTCATGAACTGGATCACCTCTTCTCCTTCGCGAAGACTTTCACGGATTAATCCAGCCACAGGAATTGGGGCAACTCCATAGGGAACCATTCCTTTTTGAGTAGTCTCCCAAAATCCTATCCGGTAAATACTGGCTGCGTTCTTCTCCTGACGGTCGAAGTCCACATTGTATTGGTAGTTGACAAACGCGGTGATGCTACAGCCCAGGGCAATACTCATTCCTATGAGATTGATTAAGAATGGCGATTTATTACGTGCGAACGTGCGCAAGGCAATGCGAAAGTAGTTATTGAACATAGGGGCAGGATTATAATTGGAGCGTCCTTTAATGGCGAAAGGCCGGAGCATGTCCAGCACGTCTTTGATGTAATGAATATTGGCTTTGAAGCGACTCATTTTTGTAAGCCGGTGTGCATACAGTTCATGAATGTCTCCCTGCAGGATTTCAAGTTGATCTTCAGAGCAAAAGGATTCAAGAAACCGATCGGCCCAGCGCGGAGGAGTTGTTTTTTTTTCAGCGTTCTTCACTTGGTGTTGAGCTTAAGTCTTGGGATGAGGCGAAACAGTTCATTGCGAAGACTATGAGAGCGAGTGAGAGCCTGGCGTCCATAAGCTGTTATGGTGTAAAAGCGTTTACGTCTTCCTCCCCTTTCCTGGGTTGCACCTGATTCGTTGGATTTGATGAAGCCTTTTTCTTCGAGGCGGTTGAGGGCGGAATGCAGTGCGCCGATGCTGGGTATTCTTCCGGCGCGGGTTTCTATTTCCATTTTAATGGATACGCCATAGGCGTCGTCTTTCAAAGCCCCAATGGTGAGCAGTACAAGCTCTTCAAACTCGCCGAGATACGTTCCTTTCATAATTTCATTCCTAAATGTAGAGTATACGCGAATGTCGGGGATTTGTTTCCTAAATGCAAAGTAAGGGTGGAATATCAACAAATCATTAATAATGGAACTTTAAAGGATGGAATGTATCGCCCCTACAAAGATTTCATCCCTAGCGGGATGCAAAAACGGTAACCTGATTCTCCTTCATAAAGATTTGAACTGGTCCCAGCGGGACCTAATCTTTGTAGAAATCTGACATAATATTTGTTCAGCGTGCCGTAGGTACGCAACATCATTTACATTTAGAGTTTTAAAAAACCGAATACTTTTACTCGACTGGGCGACGGACTAGTTTTGACATAAACTGTTTACAAAGATTCCATCCCTAAAGGGATGCAAAAACCGTAACCTGATTCTCCTTTATAAAGATTCGAACTGGTCCCAGCGGGACCTAATCTTTGTAGAAATCTGACATAATATTTGTTCAGCGTGCCGTAGGTACGCAACATCATTTACAATTAGAGTTTTAAAAAACCGAATACTTTTACTCGACAGGGCGACGGACTAGTTTTGACATAAACTGTTTACAAAGATTCCATCCCTAAAGGGATGGAAAAACCGTAACCTGATTCTCCTTCATAAAGATTCGAACTGGTCCCAGCGGGACCTAATCTTTGTAGAAATCTGACATAGTATTTGTTCAGCGTGCCGTAGGTACGCAACATCATTTATAATCGAAATTTTTAAAATCGAATATACCACCCCGATAGGGTGGACGGAACAGTTTGACATACATTATATACAAAGATTCCATCCCTAACGTGATGTTCGTAGGCATCAACATCTTTTGTAAAAAGTTCTGTTTTCCGTACAGTAATAATCAACTTCAAAACCATTCATTCAATAATTTTACATCGTAATGGCCAACACTTATACCCAATTATACATTCAATTTGTCTTTGCTGTAAAGTATAGAGCAAGTCTCATTGAATCACAATGGGAAATTGAATTACACAAATACATTACCGGAATTATTCAAAACCATGGTCATAAAATGATTTCTATAAACGGCATGCCCGATCATTTACACATATTTGTTGGCCTCCATCCTACGCAATCTATTTCTTCCATTATGAAAATTACGAAAGTGAGTTCAACGGATTGGATTAATGAGTCCAGATTTACAAAAGGAAAATTTGCATGGCAGGAAGGATACGGTGCTTTCTCTTACGGAAGAAGTCAAATTGATCGAGTTTACAATTACATTTTAAATCAAAAAAAGCATCACGAAAAGAAAAATTTCATTACAGAATACAAAGAGCTTCTCAAAGCTTTTGAAATTGATTATGATGAACGATATATTTTTAAGGATCCATTATAACATTTCAATTTTACAGAAAACACAGAAATGTTTCGCCCCTACAGGGCGACGGGATTACTTAACATATTCTTTTCTACAAAGATTTCATCCCTAGCGGGATGCTCTTCTTCGGCAGGATTAAACTTTAAGAATACCTAGCTTCGTACAGAAGCTCCATGGTCCCACGGCGACCAATTCTTTTATTGTTATATTTAATTAACAATAAAAAATGAATACACCCTACCCTTCAAAACTCTCCGCCGGAAGAATACTTCTCACCATCCTGGGACTCTTTACAGCAATTTCACCGTACCTGGCAGATTGGAATGAAACTCATATCTATAATCCTGCATGGCCGCCTCATGCAAAATTTCATAATGCACAAACGATGGTGTTGGGCGCTATGCTCGGACTGGTCACGTTGTATTGCACATGGTTCAGAAATGCGGTGTCACTCAGGCAAAGTCTGAATGAATCGGTGTGCATCGTTTCTCTATACTGGCTTTCCCAACTCCCCGCAATTCTTTTTCCAGGCACCATGCTTACCGATCCAACAGGAAACCATTTGCAGCCTCCTTTGATCCTGGGAATTGAATTCAATCAATTGACCATGGACATCTTCCTTGTCCTACCCCTGATTGCAGTAAGCTATTTCCTGGAGTCAAAGCGAATTAAAAGGTTGGAATAGACGGATCTTGCGTGTTTGAGAAAACAGGCTGCGCTTGCCATCGGTTGGTGTTTTCACCAATCTTACCTTATCGGGGCTCCCCCCCTGTAACCATCCCTGTTTTCCTGCGTCTAATATGTAACCTTTCCCTGACGGAATGGTATCATTAAAATATTGGTCAGAGAATCGTCGCTTTCAACCATAACACCAAACCACTCCTCTCATGCTCAGAGCCTACTTCACGATCGCCTGGAGAAACCTCGCCAAAACAAAAGGCTATTCCTTTATCAATATCGGCGGACTTGCTCTGGGCATGTCAGTCGCACTCATTATCGGTCTCTGGGTAAACGATGAACTTTCATTCAACAAGTATCACGACAACTATGATCAGATTGGACAGATTATGAAAGCCGGCACTTTTCAGGGAAAACATTATTCAGGTCAAAACTATCTTCAGTACCCGATGCTCAATGAACTACGGACTACTTACGGCGCGAACTTCAAGTATGTCGTCCCGCGACAAGGAAAATACGATGCCATCCTTTCCATTGATGAGAAGAAAATCTCCAAGACTGGAACCAACATCGGAGAAGACGGACCTGAGATGTTCACATGGAAAATGTTATATGGTGGTCGTGGAGGCTTAAAAGATACTCAGTCAATCATGATCTCAGAGTCGACCTCTCATGCATTGTTTGGTACAGGTGATCCTGTTGGAAAGATCGTAAAAATTAACAACGAGAAAGAGGTTACGATCTCCGGGGTCTTTGAAGATTTTCCAAAGAACTCAGAACAGTATGGTATCCAGTTTGCCCGTCCCTGGGAAGCTTATCTTTTAAGCAATCCATGGGTCAAGGATCAGGGATGGCAGAATCACTTCTTTCAGATCTATGTCCAGTTACAACCCACGACCAACTTCGAAAGTGTAGAGGCAAATATCAGAGAACTTGAAATCAATGCTACACGCAATCTCGATTACATGAAGGATTGGTTGAAATATAATGCTGAAGTCCATGTTAACCCCATGAGCAGGTGGCACCTGTATTCTGATTATAAAGAAGGCACTTTGCAGAACGGTCCGATACAGCTTGTTTGGTTCATTGGATCGATTGGCGCATTCGTGCTATTGCTTGCGTGTATCAATTTCATGAACCTCAGCACTGCACGTTCGGAAAAAAGAGCTAAGGAAGTCGGTGTGCGCAAAACCCTTGGATCCGGTCGCAAGCAACTCATCGCTCAGTTTTTTGCAGAATCATTTCTTGTGGTCTTCATCGCGTTCGGCTTTGCCTTGCTGCTAGTAATTGCATCCCTCCCATGGTTTAACACGATCTCACAAAAAGCAATGCAACTTCCATGGAACACAACAACATTCTGGATTGCCAGCATTCTGTTTTTGGTTTTAACCGGAGTTCTTGCCGGAAGCTATCCTGCACTTTACCTGTCATCATTCAATCCTCTTAATATCCTGAAAGGCTCATACCGTGCGGGTAGAATGGCTTCGATACCACGTAAAGCACTGGTCGTTGTGCAGTTCACCGTATCCATCATGCTCATCGCCTCTACCGGTGTCATCTACCATCAGTTGATGTTTGTAAAAGATCGACCCGTAGGATATTCACGCGAAGGACTGCTGATGATGCAGAAGAAGGGCAAAGAGTTCTATGAGAAATTCGAAACACTTCGCACTGAACTCAAGAGTTCGGGTTCGGTTTTGGAGATTGCTGATGCCGGTGGAGCGATCACCACAACGTGGTCTGGCAACAACGGCTTTTCCTGGAAAGGTTTTGATGCTTTGGCAGATAATAATTTCAGCACCCTCAATGTCTCTGCAGATTTCGGAACGACCGTCGGATGGCAGGTGAAAGATGGCAGGACTTTCTCACGTGATATCGCGAGCGACTCATCAGCGATCATCATCAACGAGTCTGCCGCCAAACAAATGAAGCTTGAAAATCCTGTTGGCGAAACTGTGCATTGGACAAACCTCGCGTGGAACATGGATAAAGACTTTCACATCGTTGGCGTCATTCAGGACATGGTAATGAACTCACCTTTCGAACCGGTTCATCCAGCCATTTATCTTAATATGGGTGGCGCTGGCTGGATGTATCTTCGGATCAATCCGGAAATGAGCACTGCCGAAGCATTACCTAAAATAGAAGCAACCTTTAATAAAGTAATTCCAGGCGCACCGTTTGATTATAAGTTTGCATCTCAGGAGTATGCAGCCAAGTTTGCAACGGAAGATAATGTAGGCCGGCTTGCTGTGGTATTCACCACACTTGCGATCATCATCAGTTGCCTTGGATTATTCGGACTGGCGTCGTTTGTGGCGGAACAGCGCACAAAGGAAATTGGAATACGTAAAGTGTTGGGGGCATCTGTTCCGAATTTATGGAGAATGCTATCAGGTGAATTTGTAGTGTTGATCATTGTGTCCTGTCTCATTGCAGTGCCTTCCTCCTATTATTTTCTTTACAATGGAATCAGCGGATATGATTATCGCACAGAGATCGCATGGTGGATCTTTGCTGCTGCTTCCGGTGGAGCATTAGTGATCACGCTGGTGACGGTGAGCTTCCAGGCTGTCAAAGCAGCACTGGCAAATCCGGTGAACAGTCTGAGAACGGAGTAATTTGTCTAAGGTTGGTGTTTTTCTTCAAACTTCACCTTGTCTAAGGTTGGTGTTTCACCCACCTCACCAGGGTTTTTCACCAACCTTCATTTATTTGTCTTAGATTGGTGTTTTCATCAACCTTACTAAATTCACATTGTAACCAAACACATTCTATGAAAACAATGACCTGCGAGGAATTAGGAGGAGCTTGCGATCAAACCTTCAGTGCCAACACCTTTGACGAGATTGCAAAAATGGTAAGCATGCACGCTCGGGGAATGGTAGAGAAGGGTGACATGGATCATATCAATGCCATGAATGAAATGCGCAAGAACATGACCTCACCGGATGCAATGAAAGGATGGATGGATGAGAAGCGTAAGGCGTTCGATGCGCTGCCGGACGAAAGCTAATTGGCAATATCAAATACTCACTTCTTCATTTTACTTAACTGAAACTCATGTCGTTTCAGGTGCATTTCAATAAACCACAACCATTCATACCGGGTTAGGTACCCTATCGTTGGCAGTTCTATGTCTGCACAGATAACCGAGAGATCACTGTTATCAATGATGGTAAGATCTTTTTCCCTGACACGCTTCAACTCACTCAGCAAATCATTTTTTACGCGAGGCTTGTTATCCGGACGCAGCTGCTCCGGGGACTGAAACTTCTGATTGAGATCCTCCCACCATGGACGGATTCTGGGAAACATCTCATCATACGCACGATCTGATTCACGCGTACTTTGATCCGGCACTCCATCCGTTGCGAGTATAATATGAGTGGCCACCTGAGCAGGCGTCCATTCGGAAGACGGAAAGTGCTTATTTACTTCGTCGTTCTGAAATGACGAAAACTGTGAAATGAATTTATCAAACGCAGCTACCAATGCTGTCCGAAGTTGTTGCTTGTCTTTGTCTGAAATCATGACTCAAAGATCAAAGTAGAAAGCAACATCTGTGGGGTGCAAACACGACAAAAGAAAGGTGAAATGTGCCGATGATCGTAACGCCTTCCAATCATCTTCCTCTCAATTATTAAGGACTTTTCATATCACATCCTCTCAAAAAAGGCCTCCCTGAACAGATCATATCCGTTTCAAAAACCCTCCAAATCGCCTGAATTTGCAGTTTTTCAAGGTCCCTGTTCTCTGTAGGAATACTAATTCGAAGATTATCAATGAGTTATCTGAGATTTATCGAAGTTTAATTAGGTTCTAATTAGGTTCTAACTAGGTTCTAATTAGGTTCCAATTAGGTTCTACTTAGGTTAGACATAAGTACTTAATATATCTTAATGATATTCCATCTAATTTTTTCTTAGCTCCGTGATGGATCTTTTTCAGAGAACGATTAAATTCATATCAGAGTGAGCGGCTTAAAAGGCCCGCTCCAAATCCATTTCATAGCTTAAAATCCCATTGTTATGAGAAAATTGAAGGATCAAACAGAGCTTAGCGGCGTTTTCGGAGAAAGCATAAGCGTCCGGAAAGTGAATGGCAGACTTGTCTTTACCAATCGCCCTAAGAAAAAGAGAGGGGCACCAACGCCAAAAGAGATCGCTCATCGTGAAAGACTGAGTGAAGCAGCGCAGTACGCAAAGAGCGTTGCACAAGATGACGAGTTGCGGGCATTATACGCCGCTCGTGTCAAAGGAAAACATGAGTCAGCTCAATCGGTAGCGATCGGAGACTTCCTCAACCCTCCTGCTGTAAGTGCTATTGAAGCTGCTAAATATCGTGGAGCCATTGGTAACATTATCTATGTACATGCTTCCGACGACTTCCAGGTAATAAAAGTTACCATTACGATCATTGATGCTGACGGAGTGGTTGTTGAAGAAGGTGAAGCTGTGAATGACAGCAAGATGCGTGTCAACCGATGGAAATATAAAACTGTTGCAGTAAACCCAACGTTGAAAAGTACGAGGATCATAGCAGTAGCATACGACCGGCCGTGGAATGTCGGGAAGAGAGAGGTTATTGTTTAAAGATTATATATAGGTTGGTGTTTTCACAAACCTAAGACAAAGTAAAAATACCAACTCAAGACAAGCCCTTTCCTATTACTCGAATGCCTTAGGTCGGTGTTTTTCACCGACCACGGGTAAATAATATCAAATAGGTCACTTCTATCTAATAGGTTGGTGAAAACACCAACCTAAGACAATATTTTTTTCTACAAGCAGCTCGCTCAGCGGACTTAGCTGATACTTAAAAATTCTTATCATGAGATCTGGCGATTGCTCCTTGTTCATATTTAAGTATTTGACCTAAGACCTTACCCTCTTTCCTTTGAATTCCATAAAAGCTATCGTAAGAAAAGCAATCATGTAACCAACCGACAGCCACTGAATCCCTACGCTAATAGTTTTGAACTTTTTAATATTCACAAGGATTGAGAGAGCGAAAGGAAACCTGGTAAGGATAGATTCAGTGTTAAACTCGAACACCAGAAGCGGGCCAACCGTACAAAGTATGATGCCGATGCCAAGGGATATGATAAAATTCCGATATCTTAATGCCAGCCAGAACTGAAGGCCACTGATGCCTAATGCTGCAAAATACGTTCGCGCGTTGACCGATAGTATCATATCCCAGCTATTGAGGTAGTCGAAAATCTTAAAGTCCGGATACATTATGTTGATCGGCACGGCAGCGATCAACATCAGGACGTTGTGCATGATCAGCATCATAATAATGAAAGCTTGCAACACGAGGAACTTTGAAGCAAGAAGCGTGTGCACTTGTTGCGGAGATGCCATCACCTGCTTCCAGGTGTTATTCCTATGTTCAATCTGCAGAAGCAGTGTGCTCATGAGTACAATAAACATCGGAAGAATCAGGAAGGCAATGAACATCCACCCTTCTGCGTAATAGGTCCGAAACGGATCTATTCGTTCAAGGTTTCCATTGGGCGTTCCATCCAGATTTTCAAGGAGCATGACAACCGGAACAAATGCAGATGCCAGTATCGTAAAGTAGATCAGCGACGTTCTTTTTATTTTAAGAAATTCAGCGCGAAGGGTTATCAGGAGATTCATGACTTTGTGGTTAAATCCAGAAATAATTGTTCAAGGTTGTTGTTCTGTGGGTACATGGAGAATACCTGCAGTTGGTTGTCGATGAGCATCCTGTTGATGTGTCCGGTACGAAAGTCGTCCATCAGATCAATCGAAAGCATGCTATCAACCTTTTCCGGTTTATAATGTTCAAGGACTGCAGCCGCTTTTTCATTATCAGATGTGCGGATCAACAATTTGCATTTGGCCTGCTGCTGAAGTTCGTCAAGCGATCCCTGGAATACCAGGCGACCATTCGCTATGATTCCTACATGGCTTACAATTTTCTCAACCTCAGCAAGAATATGGCTTGAAATCAGAACCGTCACCCCATGTTCCTTATTCAAAGTTTTAATCAGCTCACGGAGTTCAATCATTCCATTGGGATCAAGACCATTTGTGGGCTCATCGAGGATCAGTAATTCGGGGTTAGGTAATAGGGCGAGTGCAATGGACAGTCGCTGCTTCATTCCTAACGAAAACTTCTTCACCCTCTTACTTCCTGTATCGGCAAGACCAACAATATTGAGAATCTCACTGGTTCTCGTTGGAGGCATTCCATAAATACCGCGATAGACCTCAATGTTTTCACGGGCGGTAAGGTGTCCATACAACGAAGGGGCTTCGATGAGGGAGCCAACGCGTTTCAGGATTTTCATCCGGTCGTTTGAAAGTAATTGTCCGAACAGTTCAATGCTTCCTTGCTGTTGACGGATGAGCCCAAGAAGAAGACTCAACGTTGTTGTCTTACCCGATCCATTGGGTCCAAGGAAACCATAGATCTCACCGCGCTTCACCTCCATGTCAAGGTTGTTTAGCGTGGTGACACCGGTCGAGAATTGATAGCTAAGACCAACAGTTTTGATAGCTAAAGATGCGTGTGTCATGAATTTGTTTGCGTTTTCATGATGCAAGATTAGTCTGATGTTGAGTGCGCGTGCGCGAATTGTGACCAAATCACAGGAAGATGTGCTGGTCTGATCAGAGGTGATGGTCAGAAGGGTACAGTGTGAAATGCAGCTATCTGATCAGAATTCCATCACACTTTTAATGTGTTTCATCACATTTGAATCACGTGCATCATACTTTGTATTAGCATTACAGTGTGAAAAATCTATTGCAAAGAATCTGGCATCGCGAGCCAACCATCCTCAGCAGGTTTGAAGTCCTGTTCCCCACATGCTTATTCCTGATCGGTATGATTACTGTAGCAGAAGAAGCCGTTGACGGATACAACTTTCTTTTCTTCCGCCATATGGCAGGCCTGGTTCTGTTCCTCATCGGGTTCCTCATACTTAATTTCATTTGTATTCCGGAATTGATTGCAAGAAAGTTTGTACTTCGAAATATTGCTATCGTAGTCATTGCTATCATCACTCCCGCCATCGCAATTGGTGAAGAAGATATTCTTATAATACCTCCATTTATTTTTCTGATCTATACCTGCATTAAGTATACTGGACTTTATATCTGGCGACACGGGGACTCTATTCAAGATAAGTACCTGTACATTTCACCAGGGGTGATTTTGGCTGTCGTGCTTTGGCTGGTTAGCTTATTCTTCTTTTTTATTGACGACACGGAGGCTGATATCATCGCCACATGGGTCACGCTGATTCCAGTTGGAATCGCTCTCTACTCCTATTCATTCTATACCCTCATTCCGAAATCACTGAAACATCGCAGGCCATTTCTTCGCTATTGCTGGACAGCGATTTTGGCATTGCTGATACTTACTATTCCTGCCGGTGTGTTCGCGTTTGTTATAACACGCGACGGAGAATTGCCGTCATCCATCAGCTTGATCAATTTCTTTTTTCAGATTGGAGTAACGGTTCCCTTTTCATGGATCGTATTTAAACGATACAACCGTAACAAACAAGAAATAACCACCCTTAAACAGGAGCTTGGACAGTGGGTAGCGAACTTTGATTTTCTGCGTGCGCAGATCAACCCACATTTTCTTTTTAATTCGCTGAACACCTTATATGGAATGTCCATACAGGAAAATGCATCCCGCACAGGCGAGGCGATCCAACGGCTTGGTGACATGATGAGATTTATGTTGCATGAAAATATGCAGGAGAAGATTCCGCTTGCGCGGGAAGTGGAATATCTGAAAAATTATATCGCGATGCAGCGTCTCAGGACGGATGTGAATCCTGACATTGTTATCGAAACCAGTATTGATGGAGAGCAGGCTGCTGGTTTCTTACCACCGATGCTTCTGATTCCTTTTGTTGAGAATGCCTTTAAGTATGGAATCAGTTTCAGAGAAGTTTCCTTCATCAGGATCCGACTTGCTGTCCGTGGAGAAAATCTGGATTTTGAGATCCAGAATAGCCGGCACCCGCAAATAGCTAACGACCCGGAAGCCAGGAAAAGCGGTGTAGGTCTTAATAATGTAAGACAGCGATTGGAACTTTTTTATCCGGGTATGCACAAGCTTGAGATCATGGAAACACCTACATCGTTTTTGGTCTACCTGTCATTGTCTCTATCTTTACGCTCACTATGAAGGCCATTGCCGTTGATGACGAGCCCATTGCTCTTGAGATCGTTAGTTCACATGCTTCTAAAGTTCCCTTTCTGGAATTGAAGGGATGTTTTACTGACGCCTTCAAAGCTCTGGAGTATTTGCAAAGGGAAAGCATTGATCTTCTCTTCCTCGACATCAAGATGCCCGACATTTCCGGCATCGAGTTTTTTAATAGTCTTAGTAAGAAACCATTATTGATCTTCACTACGGCTTACCCGGAACACGCGGTTACCAGCTTCGAATTGGATGCAGTCGACTATCTCCTTAAACCATTCTCTCTTTCGCGCTTCATCAAAGCCTGCAACAAAGCGAATGAGCTTCACAACTTCAGGCAGAAGGTGGAAAGCAGTGATCATCTTTTTCTTAAAACAGGCTATGAGCAGGTAAAAGTTATGTATGACGACATCTATTACCTTGAGGCCACCGGTAATTATGTAACCTTTGTACTGAAAGAGAGGAAAATTCTTTCCCGTTCCACATTCGCAGAAGCGGTCAATCTATTGCCTGCAGGAAGATTTATCAGGGTGCATCGCTCTTATATTGTAAGCATAGACAAAATCGACAAGATTGAAAAGCATCAGGTTACTGTTGGGAAAGTCACGATCCCTGTGAGTGAGGCTTACGTGACGGAGTTGAGTACTGCGATGAAGAGGCAGTGAAATAGCTTACTACCTTTTGTTGGTGAAAACATGTAGACAAAATTAGGTTGGTGAAAACACCAACCTTAGACAGAACCTCAACGACGAACTTATTACTTGAATTGCCTTTGGTTGGTGTTTTCACCAACCTCAACGCCACCTCAGACTTTTTTTAGATAAGGTTGGTGAAAACACCCACCTTAGACATTCCATTCTCATCAAAATCGTAAATTGGTCAGAAATATTATCTCCTGCCTGTGACAATTCTTAAAATTGTGCTACTAATAGAATAAAGAACATAGCTCAAGTGGAATTGCAAAAGCAGAACTTTATTAAGATCATCAATGACAATCAGGGGATTGTCAGGAGTCTTTGTAAGGCTTACTACATCAGCTATCAGGATCAAAAAGACGCCTATCAGGATATAATCCTACAACTCTGGAAATCCTTTGATACATTCCGCGGAGAGTCGGAAATCAGTACCTGGATCTACAGGGTAAGTCTTAACACCCTGCTCGCCAAGGTGAGGAAAGACAGAAACAAGATTATCACGGAATCATTAGTGGCGTCGGATCTTATCATCAGGTCGACTCCCATGGCGGATGATGATAAAGAACTTCTGACCATGATACTCCAGTCCTTAAAAGACTTCGACAAGGCAATTGTCATTTTGTATCTGGAAGGATACAAAAACAAAGAAATCTCACAGATACTAAACCTGACACCCACTAACGTGAGTACCAGAATCAATAGAGTGAAGGCAGAACTAAAAGCAAGATTCAAAAATCATCTCCATGAATTTAAATAATCTCAAACCCGCGTGGAGACAGCTCGTACTTTTTAATTCCATGCAATCCATGGATCAAAAAGATATCCTGTCTATTATTGAACAGGCCGATATCCGGTCAGCAAGAAGATTGCCAGGATTACTGATCAACACATTGATGTTTATCATCCTAACGGTTTGTTGTCAGGGAGGATGATTGCTTACATCATCTGGGATATAGATCCACGGGTTTTCGCTGGTTTAGAATTTTTACGATGGTATGGATTCTGTTGGGCCGTTGGAATGCTGGCAGGATATCAGGTCATGCTAAGAATTTATAAGCATGAAGGTCTTTCGCAAGCCGATCTGGATAAGCTTACCGCATATGTAGCCGTTGGCGCTATTCTTGGAGCCCGCTTCGGTCACATTCTTTTTTATGATCCGATCTATTATCTGAATCATCCGATTGAGATTCTTCCCATCCGGATGGATCCGACATTTCAGTTTACAGGATTTGCAGGATTGGCTAGTCACGGAGGAATCTTGGGTGCTTTGTTTGCTTTGTATCTCTATTGCAAGAGGCATACGAAAGATTTCTTATGGACGCTGGACAAGCTAACCATTGCAGGAACATTATTAGGAAGTTTTATAAGATTCGGCAATCTGATGAATTCAGAGATCATTGGAATACCCACGCAGGGACCCTGGGCATTTGTATTTACCAGGATCGATGAGGTTCCGAGACACCCCGCACAACTCTATGAAGCCTTGTTCTACCTGGCGCTGGCTTCAATCTTGTTTCTCTTATGGAAATCAGGGAAGGTGGAGCGTTATAAAGGTTTTTTATTTGGACTTGGTTTTTCATTGATCTTCGTGCAGAGATTTCTGGTTGAATTTGTAAAAGAGAATCAGGTAGCTTTTGAAGAGAGCATGGTGCTAAATATGGGACAGATATTAAGCATACCATTGGTCATATTCGGAATTTCGATTATGGTATGGAGTTTAAAAAAGCATGAGCTTTAGTTTTATCACAGGGTTGGTGAAAAACGTCAATCATAGACAAGACATGGGTCGGTGAAAACACCAACCCGAGACAAAGATTCCGTAGTGAAGCTTATCCTTCATTTAATTTTTGCTTACCAAATGATGGGTTAGCAAGCAATAAAATAAACAGGCCGCTCCTATGGAGCTTGGTCAATTACTAATATATTTTTTCTACAAACAGGTCGCTCCTATGGAGCTTAGAAAGATTCCGTAGTGAAGCTTATCCTTCATTTAATTTTTGCTTACCAAATGATGGGTTTGCCTTAGGCCGGTATTTTCACCGACCTAAGCCTCTATAACATGATTGGTGAAAACACCAACCATAGAGATTGAACTAAAACAAAAACAACTTCTTAACAATGCGTGTTCTCATTTTAAGATAGGCCTTTTTGAATTTCGGTGCGGCTTCACGCAATCCGGTATTACAAAGAATCACAACCGTCATGTCCTGCTTCGGAAAATAATATGCATCGGTGGTAACAGCAACTCCCCTGCCGGAATGTCCCATTAAAAAACTATACGGGAAACTTTTATCTGCCATCAACCCCAGTCCGTAGTCAGGCGACTTATCATTGTTCCAGGTCTGCATCAGTTTTAATGAAGCTTCATTAAGTATTTTCCCATGCATAAGGTCCTCCAGAAAGTGAGCGACTTCTTCAACCGGTGCATAAACACCATCATCTCCCTCCAGCCAGTTGGTAGTTTCGATGGTCTCACGCGTGAGGTCATCCACCACACCATTCTGATCCATATCGCCATAGTAGGATATCGCATTGGATTCAGGTTCCTGTCGGTATGAGGTATTCAGATATCCATGTTGCTTGAGAAGTTTTCTCAGGTATTCGGAATGTCCTTCCGGAACAATCTTATCGACGATCAAAGCAAGCAGAAGATAATTGGTGCTGCTGTAGTCATAACGTTCTCCGGGAGTAAACAAGGCAGGCTTTCCAAAGACATAACGCCTGAGTGCATTTGTCCTGCTTAAGGTGTCAAGATTGAGCGCATCTGAAAAGTATAATTTCAAGAGTTGGGGATCGTGTTCATAGTTTACATATCCCGTTGTTTGTGCCAGCAGATGCTTTATTGTAATATCGTTTCCATTGGGAAGATTCGTGACAATCTCGTCAGAAAGATATTGAGACATCTTATCATCCAGTTTGATCCTTCCTTCTTCCATCAGCTTTAGAACTGCTACAGCATTATACATCTTACCGATGCTGGCCAGTGAAAAAATATCATCCTTTTTCATAGGCGTTTTTGTCCGGATGTTGGAGTATCCGGAAGTAGCGGTCCACTCCCTCCCGTCCTTTGTACGCACATAGACGGAGACACCTGTCAGGCCCTGTGCAGTGGCATCATCCAAATATTTACGGATTTTCCAGATTTTTCCAGGTGGGGTTGCATGAAGAGAAAGGGATAGTATTGTCAATCCCATACATAAATAAACAGATGCTTTCAATCTAATTGTGTTTGATTCAGCCCTAAAGACAACCAATTACGCTTGCACCCCTATTCTATGAGCAAATATATTTTATAAGAGTAATACAAACAGGCCGCTCCTAAGGAGCTATGACAATTACTAACTGCCTCTTTTTATAAACATGTCGCCCCTACTTGGTTCAGTTTCGCCTATACTTCATGAGCCGATAATGGTGAGGTTGGTAATACGACAACTTGAGGCAAACACAATATTTTTGATTTCTTATAGTCAGAGAGTTCGTACCGCTACCGAGGTAAAGGGTAGTTCAATTTATAATTAAGGCCAGATACATGGATTATGTGTATCTTACCAGTATCGATTCAGGGCCCTCGACATCTATAGAATCGCTTACCGTTTTTCACCCGTCCATCACAACCCTACTGGACATTCACTAGCGAACGATCTCGGCTAATCCCGTCAAATGTTGCTTTTGTTAATTTATATAAGGCTTAAAATATAAGCTGTTTGACATTTTCTGCTATTCAACCAGGACTGACAATTGGGTAATCATCATAATACAGGGCCGAATGAAATGAGTGTTCCAAAAAAGACCGGCGATCAGCAGATCTCACCGGAATACATTAACCACATGTTATCGATTGTGGAATCCTCTGATGATGCCATCATTTCGCAAACCCTGGAAGGCATTATGAGCAGCTGGAACAAGGGCGGTGAAAAGATGTTTGGTTTCACAGCGCTCGAAGCCATTGGCAAACATGTCTCTGTTCTAATTCCGCCGGAATATCTGGATGAGGAAGTTAAACTTCTCTCCAGAATAAATAACAACGAAACGGTTGATCACTTTGAGACCGTACGCTTAAGGAAGAACGGAGAAAAGATCTTTGTCTCCCTCACCATCTCACCGCTGAAAAACGAAGAGGGAAAGATCATCGGCCTCTCAAAAATCGTCAGAGATATAACCGAGAGAAAATTAGCAGAGAGAGTAAGCATCAAGACAGAGTTATTTCAGAATGTAGAAAAAGAATTGCGCGCGGCAGAGCTTGTGAAGGCAAATGAAGAGCTGGTTTTCCAGAACCAGGAAAAAGAAAAGAGAGCAGCAGAACTTCTCATTGCAAACAAAGAGTTGATCTTTCAGAATAAGGAAAAAGAAACCCGTGCTGCAGAATTGATCCTGGCAAACCGGGAGCTTGCATTTCAGAATGAAGAAAAGGAGAAACGGGCAGCTGAATTAGTGATCGCAAATAAAGAGCTCCTCTACCAGAATGAAGAGAGAAAGAAAAGAGCTGCTGAGTTAGCGATCGCCAATGAAGAGCTGGCATTTCAAAATAATGAAAAAGAGAAACGGGCCGCCGAGTTGATCCTTGCAAACCGTGAACTTGCTTTTCAAAATGAAGAAAAAGAGAAACGCGCTGCCGAACTAATCATTATCAACAGCGAACTGGCTTTACAAGAGATAAAACTTAAAAAGCATAACAAGGAACTTGAACAATTCGCCTATGTGGCGTCCCATGATCTACAGGAGCCATTGAGGACAGTATCAAATTACATGCAGGTGTTTGAAGAAGATTACATGCCTCTGCTGGATAAAAAGGCATTGGGCTATCTGGCAGCTGTCAATAGTTCAACAGAGAGAATGAGCAACCTCGTCAAATCCTTACTCGCATTCTCCAGGCTCGGTAAAAACTCTGTATTAAAATCAGTGGATTGCAATGTACTCATCAGCGAGGTCATTGCAGACCTTCAAACGATGATCACAGAATCCGGTGCTGATATCAGTGTTTCAGAGATGCCGGTATTAAACTTATTTGAAATTGAGGCCAGGCAGCTATTCCAGAACATTATCATCAATGCGATAAAATTTCAGAAGAAGAAAACCCGTCCTAAAATAAAGATCTCATCAAGAAAGATGGATGAGCTGTACAGTTTTTCAATAAGTGATAATGGGATAGGAATTGATTCCACTCACTTTGAAAGGATCTTCGATATCTTCCAGCGTCTTCCCACCCAGGAAACATATGACGGAAATGGTATTGGCCTGGCGAATTGCAAAAAGATCGTTCAGCTGCATGAAGGTGAGTTGAGCGTAGAATCAGTTATCAATGAGGGAACGACCTTTCATTTTACTATAGGAAATTTAAAAATAAAACAATGACAAAGAAACTAAGTTGCATCATGTTGATTGATGATAATGCCAATGATAATTTTTTTCATGAACGGGAAATCAATAAATCAGATTCAAATCAGCTTGTCGTTGTTAAAGACTCCGGCGAACTGGCATTGGAATATATCAGCGCGGGCACTCTCCCACTGTCAAACCTGATCTTGCTTGACATCAATATGCCAGGAATGAATGGTTGGGAATTCCTGAAAAAATATGGCGAGCTTGATATCAAATTACGGGAGTATGCAGTTATTATCATGCTCACTACCTCCGACAATATTGACGACCGCACCAGAGCCAGCGAGTTCCCTTTTGTCAAATCCTACACTACCAAACCACTGACCCGACAAAAAATTGATTCTATCTGCAAGACGTTCTTCATTTAAGTATTAATCAAATAATATCCACTGATCCTTAAAATTGCCCTACTCTTGTCTTAATGGATCAACAGGATTTGAAATCGCGGTCTTGAATGCCGGAATGCTCATTCACTCATAGCAAAGTATGATACCGGCGCGGCAGGTAAAGACACTATCGGACGCCCTTTGCTGCCCCTCTATTGGTTTGGGAGCTTCAAGAATCCGTCGCTTCTGGAAGTCTCTATGATAGCAATTCCTACAAAAATTCACTGCTGTTCAAGATAAGGAATTTTAGTAGCGCACAGAGGGAAAGATCAATCCAGTCTTTTAGTAAGGAATTAGAAAGAGCAACTTCGATTGGATATCTCTTCAATAACTACTCAATCATATGATAGGCGTTTCACCTATTTTATTACGCATTACACATACCGATAGCCTGCCATGCATAAAGAAAGATTAAAACAAGGTTAGAAATATATTAATGAGATGGTTCGTGAACTAACATAGTGTACTTTCACACCATTAGATAATGAGCTTAATCATAAGGATCTTCTTGTGCCCTACTCATTAGTTAACCCTCGCAATGCCCCCTATCAAAACGCTACGAAAATTAAAGCTGGTTATCATGCTGACTTGTTTTGTCAGCATGGATGGAATGTGTCAGGATACTTTGCGTCTCAACCTTCTACAGGCGGACAGTATCTTTCTTATAAAAAACCTTTCACTGCTTTCTCAGCAATTTAATATTGCCGCAAGTGAAGCATTGATACTCCAGGCTCGTTCATATCCTAATCCTATTTTCACGGCCGACGTAAATGCCATCGATAACGAGAACAACAAGATCTTTCATGTAGATAATACAGGTCAGAAGGCATTTGGACTTGAACAGCTGATTATCCTTGGAGGGAAAAGAAAAACGGAAATTGAAATCGCGAAGCAGAATAAATCTGTTGCCGAATCTGAGTTCTCCGATCTTCTCCGGAATCTTCAAAAGGAATTACGAAACAGCTTTTTCAATCTCTACCAACAACGTTCTGTTCTGGAGAAATATCATCGCCAGCTTCAACTGCTCGACACCCTTATTGGATCCTACGATATTCAGGCACGACGTGGAAACGTTCCCATGAAGGATGCCATACGTCTCAAATCTGTTTATCTCAAGATCAACAACGAGAAAGCCGCGCTTGCATCACTGCATGTTGAGGAGACAAAAAAAATGCAATTGTTGCTTCAATCTCCTTACTATATCCTTCCCGGCATTGACAATCTCTTCTTCGATAAGCTAAAGGTGACAAGCTCTTTTGATGAGCTGCTGGAAACAGCAATAAAAAACCGGCCCGACCTGAAGATCGCTGAAGAACAGGTTACCCTTTCAGGGCTCAACAGCAGGTTGCAGCACAAGCTTGCCATTCCCGATATTATCGCCACAACTTCTTATGATCAGCGAGGAGGAGCTTTTCAGAATCAGATCAATGCCGGACTCACGATACCCCTGCCCCTCTGGAACCGTAACCGTGGAAACAGACGGGCGGCAGATTTTTATCTCAAATCATCGGTTGCGTATCAGCAGCAGGCAAGAATGATTGTTGAGACAGATGTGAGAGGTGCGTGGCAAAATCTCCTGCGCAGTATGAATGAATACGAAAAGATAAAAGCAATTTACACGGATGATTTCGATCAGGTATTCCAGGGAATCAATATCAATTTCAAACGCCGAAACATTACCATACTTGAATTTGTAGACTTCTTTGAAGCTTACAACGAATCCCTAACCGAGTATGCAAGGGTAAAGACGCAGCTGGCCATTGCCACAGGAGAGATCAATTATGTGACCGGCACCAAAATCTATTAATGATGAAAATGAAAATCTTCCCAGTCCTGGCTACAGGTATTATTCTCATGGGCTGTACACAAAAGAATGATGAAGCGAAAGAACCGCCATTCATTTTGAGCGAGGCTATGATGCAAAGAAGCGAGTTCACCGTTGCTCATGTCGAAGAGGCAAAGAATGAACTCAGGCTTTTCGGAAAAATAGCGGCAGATAACGCACGTCAGGCACAGGTATATCCTGTTGTGAGCGGAAACGTTCTACAGATCAGCGTGGAGCTTGGTGATCTTGTAAAGCAGGGACAGGTGCTTGCTTCCGTCCGGAGCAGTGAGGTCGCAGACTTTCAGCGCCAACTGCTGGACGCTCGCTCCGATGCTGCGGTAGCAGAGAAGAATCTGCAGGTCGCCAAAGAGTTGTATTCAGGAAAACTTAACTCCGAGCGCGATGTAACTGCCGCAACCAAAGAGCTTGAGAAAGCAAAAGCAGAACTTGAACGCATCACACAGGTATACTCAATTTATAATCTCAAGGAAGGCTCAATCTTCAATATCACTGCTCCCATCAGTGGATTTATTGTATCGAAGGACATCAACAGGAATGAGCAACTGCGGAGCGACAAATCAGATGTCATTTTCTCCATTGCCCAGATAGACGAAGTATGGGCTCTGGCAAATGTTAATGAGTCTGACATATCAAAAGTTGCTGTCGGATACGATGCCTCTGTAAAGACCATCAGCTATCCTAACAAGTTATTCAAAGGCAAGATCGACAGGATCTTCAACGCAATCGACCCGGGTACAAAGGCGATGAAAGTGCTGGTAAGAATCCCGAATCAGAACCTTGAACTGAAGCCTGAGATGAACGCTACGATTATTGTAAGCTATTCAGAAAACAAAAAGCTCATTGCCATCCCTTCTTCCGCTGTGATCTTTGACAAGAGTAAGAACTGGGTGATGGTATACACTGATCGCAGTCATATCGAAACACGGCAGGTAGAAGTTTATAATAACCTCGGAGAGATCACCTATCTCACTTCAGGTTTGAAAGATGGAGAAACCGTCATCTCAAAAAACGGCCTGATGATTTACGACGCCCTTAACGATTAACGGACGACAACTCTCCATGAACAGATTCATCAGAAGCATTATTTCATTTTCATTAAAGAACAGGATCTTTACTTTTTTCTGGGTTGGCTTGTTAACGATGGCTGGAACGATCAGCTATATCAATATTCCCATCGAAGCTTTTCCGGATGTAACGAACACACAGATCATCATCGTTACTGAATGGAATGGACGAAGTGCTGAAGAGGTAGAACGCTTTGTCACCACTCCCATTGAAATTGCAATGAACTCTGTTCAGCGCAAAACCAATGTCAGAAGCATTACAATGTTCGGTCTTTCAGTGATCAAAATCATCTTTGAAGATAATATTGAAGATTTCTTTGCGCGACAGCAGGTGAACAACCAACTCCGGAATGTAAAACTTCCGGATGAAGTGGAGCCCGATGTTCAGCCTCCATATGGTCCTACTGGTGAGATCTATCGCTATGTTTTAAAGAGCGACACCCGAGACACCCGGGAATTACTGACCATTCAAAACTGGGTCATCGACCGGCAACTACGGGCAGTGCCTGGTATCGCAGATGTTGTTGCGTTCGGCGGACAAGAGAAGATCTATGAAATATCCGTTGATCCTGTCAAGCTGCAGAAATATGACCTGACACCACTGCTGGTGTTTGAAGCTGTCACAAAAGCCAATCTGAATGTCGGTGGAGATGTTATTGAAAAGAATGGACAGGCGTATGTCGTAAGAGGCCTGGGACTTTTGACTTCCGTAAAAGATATTGAAAATACTATTGTCGCTGATTACAATGACAACCCTGTACTGGTAAAGAACATTGCTTCGGTACTGGAATTAAGTGCGCCGCGTGTAGGCCAGGTGGGATTAGGAACCAACGATGATGTGGTGGAAGGAATCGTTGTGATGCGCAAAGGAGAAAATCCAAGTGAAGTACTGGAGAGATTAAAATCAAAAATCGACGAACTGAATACCGTCGTCCTTCCTCAGGACGTGAAGATGGAAGTATTCTACGACCGCGATAATCTGATGAGGTATTGCACACGGACCGTTTTAAACAATCTGGCAGAAGGAATATTGTTCGTTACCGCCATTGTCTTCCTGTTTATGGCCGACTGGCGCACAACGTTGATTGTCTCTATTGTTATTCCACTGTCACTGCTCTTTGCTTTTTTCTGTTTGTCACTAAAGGGAATGAGCGCCAACTTACTCTCATTGGGGGCCGTGGATTTTGGAATCATCATCGACGGTGCGGTAGTCATGGTAGAGGGACTATTTGTTACACTGGATCACCTTGCCCATCGTGTTGGCCCTGAACGATTCAATAAACTCTCCAAGCTTGGTCTGATCAGGAAAACAGGTGTCGGATTGGGAAAAGCAATCTTCTTCTCTAAACTTATTATCATTTCTGCCCTGCTTCCCATTTTTGCTTTTCAAAAGGTGGAAGGCAAGATGTTCTCACCGTTGGCGTACACCCTTGGATTTGCACTCATCGGAGCTTTGATTTTCACGCTGACCCTGGTACCTGTACTATCCTCTCTCCTGTTGAATAAGAATGTGCGGGAGAAAAATAATCCGTTTGTTAATTTCTTTAACCGGATAGTGGAAAAAGGATTTGCGATCACATTCAGACATCGCATGATTAGTTTTATTGCATCCCTTGCGATCCTTGGGGTTTCACTTTTTTCTGCTCAATGGCTGGGGACTGAATTCTTACCGCAGCTCAATGAAGGAGCATTGTGGGTCGAAGCAAAATTACCCATGAGTTCATCACTGAAAGAGACTGTCAAGATGGTTGCAACCCTTAGAAAGGAACTTGCAGAATTCCCGGAAGTAAATGGTGTTCTTTCACAAACCGGGCGTAGCAACGATGGCACAGACCCCAGTGGATTCTACTATGTTCAGATGCAGGTAAATCTTAAACCCCGGGAAGAGTGGAAAAGCAAGCTCACAACTGATCAGCTTGTAGAGCAGATGGATCGCAAGCTGAAAAAGTATCAGGGTATTGTATATAATTATTCACAGCCTATCATTGACAATGTTGCAGAATCCGTTGCCGGGATCAACGCATCCAATGCTGTAAAGATCTATGGCAATGATCTGACTGTACTCAATGATCTGGCGGAGCAGGTTGTCACCAAGATCAAAGACGTTCCAGGAATAAAAGATGTCGGTGTTCTCCGGAATATTGGTCAACCGGAAATAAGCGTCTTGCTTGATGAAGAGAAGATGGCGATCTACGGTGTACTCAAATCGGATGCACAAAGCATTATTGAAATGGCCATCGGTGGAAAAACTGCTACCATTAAATATGAAGAGGACCGCAAGTTCGATATCCGCATCCGTTACCTGTATGAGTACAGAAAGGATGAAAGTGAGATCATGCTTTTAATGGTTCCAACACTCCGTGGAGAAAAAATACCATTAAAGGAAATTGCAACTGTAAATATTGTCACTGGCCCGGCTTTCATTTATCGTGATAATACCAAACGATTCATCGGCGTAAAGTTTTCTGTAAGGGAAAGAGATCTTGGAAGCACGATCCGGGAAGCCCAGCAAAGTGTTATGAAACACATTGAACTCCCAAAAGGTTATTCCATTGGTTGGACCGGAGAATTCGAAAACCAGGTACGGGCAACCAAGCGGTTGGGACAGGTTGTTCCAATCAGCCTTATCCTGATTTTTGTACTGCTGCTGATCATGTTTGGCAATGTTAAGGAAGCATCACTTGTGTTAGCGAATGTTCCCTTTGCATTGATTGGAGGAATCTTCGCCTTGCACCTGACGGGTATTAACTTCGGCATTTCCGCCGGCGTCGGATTTATTGCTTTGTTTGGAATCTGTATTCAGAATGGAGTTATCTTAATTTCCGAATTTCAAAGCAACCTGAAACAGAAGTTCGAATTAACGAGAGCGATCACGGAGGCAGTAAAAGTCAGGACCCGTCCCGTGGTGATGACTGCATTAATGGCTGCCATTGGTCTTATGCCTGCGGCGATGTCTACCGGAATCGGATCTGAATCCCAGAAGCCATTAGCTATTGTTATTATCGGGGGACTTGTTTCAGCGACGATCTTTACGCTGCTGATTTTCCCAATCTTTTACTTCTGGTCAGTGCGCAAAAGCCTGCAATAAGAATGACATAGATAAGAATTATTGTAAGTTTAAGTCGGAAATTAAAACCTCCAGCCATTAAACTTAGAATGAAAAGGAATCTACTTGTCTTGATTTTAATTAGCCTTTGTATTCCGGCACTTGCCCAATTCAGCGCGGGAATAAAGGCAGGCGTGAACGTCAGTAACTTTGCCAATTCAAACAATCAGTCATTGATTTCAGATGTCTATAAAAACACCACTGGTTTTCATGTGGGTGTTTTCGGAGAGCTTCCTCTGGCCAAGAAATTTTCATTGCTATCAGAACTACTGTACACACAGAGAGGAACCAACGTAGGGAACGATATAACATTTGGTTACCTGGAGATTCCGGTGCTGGCTTCCTATAAGGTGGCAAAAATCATCAGCATAGACATTGGGCCCAGCGCATCCTATCAGATAGCATCCAACGTCTCATCCATATATGATGCGAAATTTGATTTGGGTATTAACGGAGGTGTACACGTTACCATCGCAGACAAGTTCCTGATCATTGCGCGATATTATCGTGGCTTCACGGCAGTAGATCGAATAAGCTACAATTCAGGACCCAATCCCGGTTCTGCTGAAACCATGTCGTTCTATAATCAAAACTTTCAGATTGGGTTCGGGTATAAGATTATACGGTAAAGTTCGCTGATGAATAACGAACAAACTGCCGTTAAAACAACTTACTTCAGCATCATTGGAAATGCGCTGCTTGCCTTAATAAAAGGACTCGCTGGATTCTTTGGAAATTCCTATGCCCTTCTTGCAGATGCCATTGAATCAACTTCCGATATCTTCTCCTCTATTCTCGTTCTGATCGGTATAAAATATTCCAGCAAACCCGCAGACGAGGATCATCCGTATGGACACGGCCGCGCCGAAACATTGATAACTTTTCTGGTGGTTGGATTTCTGATCATCTCTGCTACCATCATTGCTTATGAAAGCATTCAAAACATTGGAACGCCACACGACCTTCCCAAACCGTTCACTCTGTACATCCTCGCTGGTATTATTGTATGGAAAGAAATCTCTTTCCGGGTTGTTATCAGAAAAAGTAAAGAAACAAACAGCTCTTCCTTAAAGGCAGATGCCTGGCACCATCGAAGTGATGCTATCACGTCGGTAGCAGCTTTTATTGGAATATCAATTGCGCTATACTTTGGACAGGGATATGAATCTGCCGATGACTGGGCTGCACTGTTTGCTTCAGGAATTATTCTATTCAATAGCTATAAGATATTGCGTCCCGCACTGGGAGAGATCATGGACGAGAATGTTTATGGCGATCTGATCAAAGAGATCCGGAAGGTATCAGTAACAGTTCCTGGAATCATTGAAACTGAAAAGTGTTTTGTCCGCAAAGCAGGGATGAAATACCATGTTGATCTTCATGCCATCGTCAATGGCTCACTGACTGTGAAAGAGGGACACAGTCTGGCCCACAGATTGCAAGATGCTTTGCATGAACAAATTCCTTCGCTGGGTAATATTCTGATACATATTGAGCCGAGTAAAGTCGCCAGCCAGGTAGATTAAGTCAGTTGAAGTATCATTACTTATCGACCGGCAATGAGAAACTGAAAATACTACCCTTTCCGGGCTCACTCTCTACTTCTATCCTTCCGCCCTGCGCTTCAATAAACTCTTTTGAAATAGCGAGACCGAGACCAGATCCTGATGGAGACCCAGGCACCTGAAAGAACTTCTCAAATAGTCGGGTGACGTATCTCTTTTCAATGCCCGGCCCGAAATCCTTTACCGAAAAAACCACAGTATCAACCAATTGATGACAGGTAAGTTTTACTTCTCCATTCTCAGGACTATATCGAATGGCGTTGGTGAGAAGATTGACAAGCACCCAGGTTGTTTTATCGAGATCAGTTTTAATACTTGGTAATCCTGATGACGCTTCCATGGAAATAACAACTTTCTTTCGTTCCGCATGAAATTTCACGGCCTCAACGGCATACCGAATGATGTCATCCGGAACTACTGGCTGAATATTCAACTTGATATTGCCGGTCTCCACCTGTGCCAGATCAAGCAATTCATTTGAAATTTTGGATAATCGTGACGTCTCGTTATTGAGTGTAATCACTATATCTACCTGCTCTTTGTTTAATTCACCGATACGGTTATCCTGAAGCAATTTTATACCCATCATTAGTGAAGCAATAGGAGTCTTCAATTCGTGAGAAATGGTAGCAATGAAATTTGTCTTTGCAAGATCCAGTTCTTTATAGGGGGTTACATTCTTAAGCATAATCACACGCCCAATGGGAAGAGCATCCTTCTCGCCTGTAGACTTAAGTATGATAGTGATATTTTCTTTTGAGAAGTAATTCTCCTTGCCATTGATTACCACTTTGATCAATTGAGAATCTGTTTTGCTCTCTTCTCCATTCAGTCTCACCAGATTTCTGAACAAGTCGTTTTCTACCGCGATATCAGGAGCGTATCTGCCAATTGTTTGGATTGAGTCAAGATTCAATAGCGTGAGTGCTGTATCATTGACGAATACTACCTTTCTGTTTTCATCCAGACCAATGACAGGGTCTGACATCCGATTGATAATCGTCTCAATTCTCTTCTTCTCAAATAAGATCTGTGCCAGATTACTATGATCATACTCATCCAGCTTCTCAGCCATCAGGTTAAAAGCTTCTGCCAACTCCCCAAACTCATCTGTTCTGTTCAGGCGCAGTCGCTCTTCATAATCCTTGTTGGCAATTGATTTAATGCTATTGGTTAATAATACAATAGGACCAGCCACATACCCCGGGAAATTTATAATGAAAGTAAAAGCAACAAGAGAAATTACAGATCCTAAAATGATCAGGTATGTTGATGCATGATCTGCCGTTTCGGTGGTTATTTCGTTCTTATAAATAATAGCACGCATATTAATATCCTGAAGCGAAAGGCATAGCCTTCGCATTTCAGCAATCTCATGTTCAGTAATTCCTTTATTTCTGATTTTTTCATACGTCCTTCTTAGCTGAAGTGTCAGTTCCTGCTCACTCACTTCTGTGATATTCATTTCCTGAAGCAGAAGGTTCTTCTCAATTATTGCAAAGCTCCTTGAGGAATCGATAGCGATACTGTCAGAACTTTCAATAATACGCTTGGTGTACTCCAGGGATTCATAATTATCCTTTAAAATGTTTTCGGCATCAACTGACAGTTCTTTCAGATAGAAAATACTAAGAGCGATAACACTCAATATGGCCACAAACAGGACCACCAGCGCCAGTGCTATTTTGGTTTTTATTTTCATATCAGGAGAGAATAATCAGGTCAGTGTCAGATTTAGCAAGCCGCTTTAAAAGCTGGTTAAAAACATTCGTTCTCATTATTACTTGAAGCAGGTTCAAATGGGGCTTTCCAATACAAACTGTTGTAATGTGTTTTTCTTCCGCCACTCTTGCAATAGACGCAGGTATATTATTGTGCTTCACCTGAATCACTTCCGCTCCTAACTCAGTTGCATTTTTGAAATTGTTAATAAGATGCCGCTGTAGCGAGAGCTTAATACGATCAGGCCCCTCTTTGTCCGCCTGAACATAAAGCACATACCATTTCGAATTATAATACCCTGCGAGCCTGGCAGTCTTTCTTATGATCATTTTAGAGGTTTCGTGATTACTACCAATACAAGCCAGAAATCGTTCATGTCGTAGCCGATGATCAAGTGTCACTTCTGCATCAACCTTTCGCTCGACTTGCGATGCCACCTCTTTTAATGCCAGTTCACGTAATTGCAGAATCTTCTCAGCCTGAAAGAAATTACGCAAGGCAACCTCAATCTTGTCTGCCTGGTAGATCTTACCGTCTTTCAATCGGCCAATAAGTTCATCTGCCGTCAGATCAATATTGACTACCTCATCGGCAAGCTGCAAAACCCGGTCAGGAACACGTTCTTTAATCTCAATGCCTGTGATTTGCTGAACTTCCTTGTTAAGACTTTCAATATGCTGAATATTCAGTGCGCTGATAACGTTAATTCCCGCCTCCAGTAACTCCATTACATCCTGCCATCGCTTTTCATTCTTACTGCCCATGACATTTGTATGCGCCAGTTCATCCACCAGCACAATCTCCGGGCGATTGTTAATGATGGCCTGAACATCCATCTCTTCAAGTTCCTTTCCTTTGTAAAAAATTCTCTTTCGTTCAATCACTGGGATTCCAACTAATAGCTCCTCTGTTTCCTTTCGCCCGTGAGTTTCAATATAACCTACTTTGACATTCACACCACTTTTGAGGAGACTATTGGCTTCCTGCAACATACGGTAAGATTTACCCACACCAGCACTCATCCCGATGTAGACTTTAAATTTTCCCCGTCTTGACTTTTTTATCAGATCAAGGAAATGCTGTACCGATTGCTCTTTGTCAGACATCATTATATTAGAATCGTGCAACTATGGCGATGATCATTCTGTTTTCAAGCGTACGAAGATCTGGTTTCCAGGCTTGTGGGGTACCAAGGTTTGGGTCTGTTGTGCCTTGCCATCCATCAACCGAAGTAGTACCTCCCGGACCAGCAAAATAAGGTACGGAAGAATGCCTGTTTAACATTTCCATTCTAAGGGTTATAAATTCATTAGGCATGTAATCAAAAGTACCCGTTAGTTCCCATGCTTCGAACTTCGGCGCCAGATCACCAGGTTTAATATCCGTGTATCCCGCAGCTCCTGAAACAGGATCATTATACAGAGGAGCAGGATTTACAGGAAGGTACCTTCCGGGGTTGGTCAGGTATCCACCCCTGATCGTGATGGCAAATTTATTCTCTTTAAACCATATCCTGTTGGCAAGAGACGTTCCTACAAAGTAGGTTTCATTCAATGACGGATAAACAATGCCATTTAATGATCCTCCATTTTCAAATCCATAGTGAGAGTTCAGACTGAAAGCCATTCGACTTATACCATGGGACGCCGGTCTGTTTTTATAACGTATCATCACAGAATTATCATGATGAAATCTAACCCTCCCATCAATATTCTTAGTGTCCGTACCGTAATAGAAATTCGCAACAAACGCTGTGTTTTCATTAGGCCTGAAGTATGTTGCCAAACCCACAGAGGCAGCCTTATTAAATTTACCATACGAATACCAGCCATTCATGATCCAGGGCTCAATCTTCCATCGCTTGTCAGGATGAATCTGAAAGCGGGCTCCTGTGAAATAAAAGGGTGTAAAGTCACAAACCATTGAACGCTGATAGCTCCAGTTCTCCTGCGCGATATAACTTTCAAGGCCAATAAATGACATAAAAATTCCCGTTTCAAACCGAATGGTGTTCCACTTATTCCATTGGTATCCCACTACCGCTTCCCTGATAAATTTCAAGTCAGTCGTTCTCAGGTTTCTTCCGTGCGTAACCGTTGGATCAGTTTCCTGGATCACACTTAGCATTGATCCGGCCTGAAGATGGATACGGGCAATCACATTATTGTACATAACCTCCCCACCGATGCTGGCCATGTTCAAGGTTACCTCATTGTGCCGTCCGATGATGGAAGAACTATTGATCGTATTATCCATTGGATTATTGAATGAATAATTCCAATACGTATCCATAATCATCGTACCCGTAAAATATTTATAAGTAAGAAGATTTACGCTCTGACGGTTATTACCGTTCAGCCAGGTGAAGTCCATTCCTTCAAAGGGCGCATGAACAACTGTTGAATCCTGTGATTGAGCACCAAAGGCTACAGAAATTAAAAGAGCGACAAGAATTATTTTTTTCATACTATTTAATATTGTCAAGTGCGATGTTAATTCTAAGGACATGAACAGTGGATGGTCCGAACAAGCCAAATAATGGTGGTTGAGTGTATTGATCCACAAGACTGTGGACAACCTCCTTTGAGAGTCCTCTTGCATTCGCAATTCGCGAAACCTGCACAAGGGCGGCGTTCCTTGAAATGTGTGGGTCCAGACCACTTGCCGAAGCTGTGATCAGATCCATCGGAACTTCATCCTTTGTAAGACCTGGATTCTTTTCTAGAAAATCATCAAGGCGTTCCTGAACAAGGTTTAAATATTCGCGATTGGATGGACCCTTATTGGATCCTCCCGAGGAGGCGGCATTATAATTAACGGCTGATGGTCTTGAATTAAAATATTTATCATCTGTGAATAACTGACCGATCAGATCGAATCCCACCGTCTTACTATTCACTACAATGATTTCACCGTTTCCGTTTTCAGGCGCTATCAACTTACTGACGCCAACGATGAAGAAAGGATAGAAAATGCCGAACAGGATCATGGTCAGAAACGTAAGTCTGATAGCAGGAAACAAGTAAGTTTTCATTTTTACTATTATAATAATGGTGTGATCAACATATCTATTAATTTGATCCCGATGAATGGGACGATAATACCCCCTACTCCATAAATCAAGAGGTTACGGGTAAGCAACGCAGAAGCTCCAATAGGCTTATACTCTACTCCACGCAATGCCAGTGGAATCAGCAGCGGGATAATAATTGCATTAAAGATCACAGCAGAAAGGATCGCACTTTCCGGGCTTGTAAGTCTCATGATGTTCATGGCTTGCAATCCTGGGATGGAGGCAATGAACAGAGCCGGGACAATAGCGAAATATTTAGCTACATCGTTTGCAATTGAAAATGTTGTGAGTGTGCCTCTTGTAATCAATAGTTGCTTACCAATTTCAACAATCTCAATAAGTTTTGTTGGATCATTGTCGAGATCGACCATATTACCGGCTTCTTTGGCTGCTTGCGTTCCACTGTTCATGGAAACGCCAACATCTGCCTGTGCGAGAGCGGGTGCATCGTTCGTACCATCACCCATCATGGCTACCAGCTTCCCTTCAGCCTGCTCCTTACGGATATATTCCAGCTTATCCTCAGGCTTTGCTTCCGCGATATAGTCGTCCACTCCAGCTTTACCAGCGATGTATTTTGCTGTCAAAGGATTATCACCGGTAACCATTACGGTTTTCACACCCATCTTTCTCAGACGTTCAAACCGTTCAGTGATACCAGGTTTAATAATGTCTTGCAGCTCAATCACTCCAATGACCTTTTCATTTTCAGAAACAACCAGCGGAGTTCCTCCATTGGAAGAAATTTGCCTGACCATTTCCTCAGCATAGTGTGGTACAAAGTGATTTGCCTTTTCCGTGATCGCTTTGATTGCATCAAATGCTCCCTTTCGGATACGTTTTCCATCTGCTGTTGTAATGCCGGAACTTCTTGTCTCCGCAGAAAATTTGATGATGGTCGCTCCGGGTAAACTTATCTGAAGATCGAACTTCTGACCTATTGCAGACGGGTGCCTGTAGCCTTTGCTGGCCGCGAACTCGACAATGGATTTTCCCTCCGGCGTTTCATCCGCAAGTGAGGAAAGTGTTGCCAACTCCAGGAACATCTCCTGATCATATCCATGTACCGGATAAAAATTTGTTGCCTTCCTGTTTCCGATCGTAATCGTTCCGGTTTTATCCAGCAATAAGACATCAATATCACCTGCTGTCTCAACAGCTTTGCCCGACTTTGCAATGACATTGGCACGTAATGCCCGATCCATTCCTGCAATGCCAATAGCAGACAGTAATCCACCAATAGTCGTAGGGATCAGGCAAACAAAAAGTGAGATAAGGGCTCCTATCGTAATCGGTGTTTGAGCATAATCACCAAAGGGTTTAAGTGTTACAGTGACTAATAAAAACACAATGGTGAAACCTGATAGAAGGATCGTCAATGCAATTTCATTGGGAGTCTTCTGACGACTGGCACCTTCAACGAGGGCAATCATCTTATCGAGAAAGCTTTCTCCTGGTTGCGTTGTAACAAGAACCCTGATTCTATCTGAAAGAACTTTTGTACCGCCCGTAACACTGGACTTATCACCGCCAGATTCTCTGATAACCGGAGCACTCTCACCTGTAATAGCACTTTCATCGATAGTGGCAATACCGTCAATGATCTCTCCATCGGTTGGGATCAATTGGCCGGCTTCGCATACAAAGACATCTCCTTTCCTGAGTGCAGATGAGCTCTTTACCATGATCTTTCCATCCACCAAAACATTCGCAGGAGTTTCTTCTCTTGTCTTTCGAAGACTATCAGCTTGTGCCTTGCCCCTTGCCTCTGCAATTGCTTCGGCAAAATTGGCAAAGAGCAATGTCTTCAATAAGACAATAAAAAGTACCAGGTTATAACCAGGTCTTCCCTGATCGCTATTGTAAAACGAGTACACGGTAACACCCGCCATAATTAAAGTGCCTATCTCAACACAGAACATCACAGGATTTCTGATCATTTGTGCCGGATTAAGCTTTACAAAAGATTGCTTTGCTGCATCAAGCACAAGGCTGGGCTCAAAAAGTCTGGCGGATACTGAGTTCTTCATACAGATTACATTTAAACTACTTTGAGAAAAATTCTGCGATTGGTCCAATCGTCAGTGCGGGAAAAAATGAAAGGGCAGCAATAATTAAAATGACGGAAAGCAGGACAGCGATGAAAGCGAAACTTTCTACTTTCAATGTACCTGCGCTTTCAGGATTATATTTCTTTGCTGCCAGTGATCCGGCAATTGCCAAAGGTCCTATTATAGGAATGAATCGTCCCAACAACATGATCACGCCACAGCCAATGTTCCAAAAGGGAGTTGCGTCAGCAAGTCCTTCAAACCCTGATCCGTTATTAGCGGATGATGATGTGAATTCATACAACATCTCACTGAATCCATGATAGGATGGATTGTTCAACCAGCCTATGTTTGAATTGTTTGATGCGAGGTGCGTGGCAATAGCTGTGCTGACAAGGATCAGGAAAGGATGTGCCAAGGCCACAATAGCAGCAATCTTCACTTCCTTCGACTCAATCTTCTTTCCAAATAATTCCGGAGTACGCCCTACCATAAGCCCTGATATAAATACGGCAATCACAACGAACACAAAGAAATTAATGAATCCCACGCCTACTCCCCCGTAAATAGCATTGATCATCATATCGAGCAGAAATACACCACCTGATAATGCAGTATGACTGTCGTGCATGGAGTTAACAGAACCGTTGGAAGTTGATGTAGTCGATACACCCCAAAGCGAACTTGCAGCAACGCCGAAGCGCACCTCCTTTCCCTCCATATTTCCAGGAGAATTATTAACACCGATTTCTGTCAGCTGCGGATTTCCATTCATTTCGAAATACACCGACACCGATACGAATGCTAGAAAAATGATTGTCATGGCTCCAAAAAAAGCATAGCCTACTTTTGGTTTTCCGATATAAAATCCAAAAGCGAAAATCAAAGCAATAGGAATTAACAGAATCGAAATGTTTTCCACAGTATTTGTGATGTAATCCGGATTTTCAAATGGATGAGCTGAGTTAGTACCGAAGTATCCTCCCCCATTGGTACCAATCTGCTTGATCGCTACCATTGGCGCTACCGGACCGCGCGCGACGGATACTGTATCCGACTGAAGAGTAATAACCTTTTCGGCTCCCTTGAATGTCGCCGGTACTCCTTTAAATGATAGTATCAATGCAATTATCAAAGAGAGCGGCAGAAGGATACGGGTACAACTTTGAAGAAACAGTCTGTAAAAATTTCCAAGATCACGTGTCTGTCTTGAAACGATACCTTTGAATAAAATCACCATTGCCGCTATGCCCGTTCCGGCACTGACAAACTGCAAAAAGCAAAACACCACCATCTGTGACAGATAGGTCGCACCGGTTTCTCCGGAGTAATGTTGAAGATTGGTGTTGGTCATAAAACTAATCGCTGTATTGAAAGCGGTAGTAGCTTCCATAGAAGATATACCATCAGGATTCCAGAATGGGTGAATGGACTGTGTCATCAATATGAGCATGGCCCAGAGGAAGAATACCAGGTTAAGCACAAGCATCGCCCTCATACTTTGCTTCCAGTCCATGGGTTGTGATCCATTTACTCCGCTCATCCGAAGTATCAAATTCTCAAGAGGAGACAGAAAATCCGTCCAGGTCTTTTCACCTTTAAACACCTTTGAACAATAATTACCTAACGGGATGGCAATTACAACGGTCAATATAAAAACGGCGATAACGCCAGCAATCTCAGTATTCATAATTGCGATGCATTAAAATTTTTCAGGTTTGATGAGTGCATACACTAAGTATCCAAACACAGCAATACATATCATTAACAGGAAGATCATAGCGTTAAATTTTATCGAAAAAATCTATGGACTTATAAAGGATTGCAAATGCAACAAACGCCAACAGGATCATCAGTGAGGTTATCATATTAAGTACTATCGATTACTTGGTCAGGCGTCAATAGTCAAACCTTGTACCGATAACAGAGGTATGATGTATCAATAAGGATAACAGGCAGTTACAAACCAGAACCAGAAATGCGGGGTAATACACCCTACCGAAATGAAAGGGTACATTTTCAAAATGGAATGGTGTGGGATGAGGCCTAAACTAAGCCACTACAGAGAAGAGTTTTATCTCTTACGGATAGAATTTAAATCTTGTATTCTTCGATCTTACGATAGAGGGTAGTAAGACCAATATTCAAAAGCCTGGCAGCTTCTGTCTTATTTCCTCCGGTATGTCTTAATACTTTAATTATATGGTTCTTCTCGACCTGTGATAGCTCAAAAGAATTCACTGATTCTTCACCTGAAAAGTCAGCGGGAAGCAAGGAAGATGTAAGCATTCCATCTGAGAGAATGACACATCGTTCGATGACATTCTTAAGTTCCCGAATATTCCCCTTCCAGTTGTGTTGCTGAAGGGCCTTTAAAAAATCAGCAGCGACGGATGGCTCCCGTTTGTTTGTCTTCAATGAAAACTGGGTAATGAAATGATTGGCAAACAGTGGCACATCATCTCTTCTATCACGCAAAGAAGGCAATGAGATTATAAAAACGGAGAGCCGGTAATACAGGTCCTTTCTGAAATTTCCATTCCCCGATTCTTCCTCCAGATTTCTGTTGGTGGCCGCAATAAACCGTACGTTTACTTTACGCGGCTTGCTTTCTCCAACTCGGTAAAATTCTCCTGTCTCCAGCACCCTAAGCAACTTGGCTTGCAGATCAATATTCAACTCTCCAATCTCATCAAGGAATAATGTTCCTTCGTGAGCTTCCTCAAGATAACCTCGCTTTGATTTCAGAGCGCCCGTGAAGGCACCTTCGCTGTGACCAAACAACTCATTCTCCAATAAATCTTTTGGAAAAGCACTGCAGTTCAGCGCGATAAATGCCTTTCCACTTCTTGGACTCTCATAGTGAATTGCCTGAGCAAATATCTCTTTGCCTGTACCTGTCTCACCCAGTAAAAGGACAGTAGTGTCGGTAACCGTTACGCGTCTTGCAAGTTCAATACTACTCTTGATCGCCTTATTATTTCCAAGGATATTGTCAAAGCCAAACTTCTCATGAAGCCTGGTTTCAAGATTGATAACTTTTTGCTGTAGCAAAGATTTTTCTGAAGCCCTGCTTAGGATCGGAAGAATTTTTTCCTGGTGATCTCCTTTCGTAAGATAATCGAAGGCACCATTCTTGATTGCTTTAACTCCATCTTCAATGGTACCATAGGCAGTCAGAACAATGATCTCCACCGCCGGAAACTCCTGCTTGATTCTGGCCGTGAGATCAACTCCATTTCCATCGGGAAGTTTCACATCCGTGATAACCACCTGGACGATTTCCTTATGCAGGAATGACATCCCCTCTTTGATTGATCCTGCCTGAAAGACAGAGTACCCTTCCAGCTGGATGATCCGTGCTAACAGTCCGCGCAAGGATTGTTCGTCATCAATGATTAAAACAGAGGTCAATTTTTAAAATTTAGACAAAGTTATCAATTCAACTGTCTAAATGATCCATTGATTTCAGGCATTAATTCATAATCAAAAACATTGCGGCACCTGCAGCATACCCTAGCAATGCGAGAAAGGTGATCTTCCGGAAGTACCAGATGAAGTCCATCTTCTCCATTCCCATTACCGCAACACCCGCCGCGGAGCCTATTACTAACAAGCTTCCCCCAGTACCCGCGCAATAAGCAAGGTATTCCCATATCATATGATCCATCGGATATGCTTCAACGGAATACATGCCCATACATGCTGCCACCAGCGGTACATTGTCGATGATGGAAGAGAACACGCCGATGAGAGTAATGATCACTTTTTTGTCGCCTATCATGTGCTCCAAGTACTCCGCAAAATGATGGAGTGTCTGCATTGATTCGAGTGCTCCTACTGCCAGGAGAATACCAAAGAAAAACAAGACGCTGCATGTATCTATTCTGGATAGAGCATTCCCGGCCGAGTATTTTTTTCTTTCGTCTTCATCGAGATGAGGGTTGATCATTTCAGAAACAATCCAGAGAACTCCTAACCCAAGAAGAATGCCTACGTAAGGTGGCAGGTGAGTTAATGTTTTAAACACAGGAACAAATACCAAAGCACCAACACCCACCAGCAACATGATCTTTCCTCCCCTGGAATCTGAATCGTTCTTCTCCGTGACCTCGCTATTACTGATTGTGCCTTTCAGTGTAAAGCTTAGGAAGATGACAGGAACAAGAAGGCTTACAATGCTGGGAATCAGCAGGGACTTAATAATTGCCACGGGTGAGATTTGTCCGCCAATCCATAACATTGTAGTTGTAATATCACCGATGGGTGACCACGCACCGCCGGCATTTGCAGCGATAATGATCATCCCCGCAAAGAGCAATCGCCGCTCCCGATCCTGGATTAGTTTTCGCACCAGCGACACCATTACAATGGCTGTTGTAAGATTATCGAGGATAGCAGAGAGAAAAAAAGTTACCCAGCAGATGATCCAGAGCATTTGCCTGATGTCTTTGGTCCTGATCCTTTCAGTGATAAAGCGAAATCCCTGATGTGCATCAATGAGCTCGACAATCGTCATTGCTCCAATGAGAAAGAAAATGATTGACGCAATCTGGCTCAGGTTGTGGGACAGCTCACTATTGATGAATGAATGATAGATGTCTGATATCGGAAGACCTTCAAATTTTATGTTGCGCGAGAACTCGATGAAATGATGACTTTCCAAAAAAGAACTATTGGGAACTTTCAACGCGAACAATGTCCAGCAAAGAACGCCGGTCACGAGTGCGGTGGCTGTCTTATTTATTTTCAGAGAATGTTCCAGTGCAATGGCAAGATAGCCAAATACAAAAATGATGATGATATAAATTTCCAATGGTCAGTGATTTTTCAATTGAACAAGTGACAAGAAGTTCTCTCTGAATGGAATCAAAAAGAAAGAATAGAATCCTGCCCGTTACTAAGGTGCGTTAGCGGCAATTATTGCCCGGAACAATATTCTAAGGAGTGAATACTGTTTTGGTGGAAAACTGATTGTGTAGGAATAGCGAAATCTATCATCAAAGTCAAACGCATTGTTCAACGCCTGACATCTGTTGTGAAACCCAAAAACCGATGCCTGAATCAGGTCGTCTGAGGCGCAAATTAATATTGCATCATCTCCCTTTGCTTTTTGTGAGTCGGAAGATGATTGACTTATAAATGTAAGGTGTAATACCTTTTCAGAAGGTGCCTGTAGTGATCCGACAGATGAAACATCTGCGCCCTTTGAATACCTATCCCCTGCCTTTCCTACGAAAGGCGACAAGACTAGTGCCAGAACGATAAACAGAAAGTGTTTCATAGCGCCGCGAAAGGTAGGCTCTTTCATCCTGACATTTTGCAGGGCACATATTATAAGACTATTATAAAAGTGTCCATCCCTGGACCATCAACGCTTCCTTTATGGCCTAAATCAGGCTCCAGATCGTGATCTGATAATATTTTTATCATTTCACTTTCAAATTAAAAGTACTTTTATCTATCTTTGCCATGCCCTGCAGCAATTGAGAGTTGCAGGTAAACAGTTCTAAAAACATTAAAATGAAGACTCTTCTCCCCTTACTGATCATGATCATTGGAGTTTTGTTAATGGCATTCAAAATATATGCTGATAGCGAACCGGGCGCGATTCCATTGCTACTGATCATTGCTGGCGCAGGATGGTATCTGGTCGCTCGTATTCAGGGTGTCAAAAAAGCACGCATTAAATAAGTATTCAACTAACAGAAAATATCCAGTAAAAATGAAAACAACATTCTCACAATCCGTACTCATCGTTGCCATTGTAACAGGCGTCCTGTTATCCATTCCCTTAATTGCAATGCAATTCTCCAATGAAGTTGACTGGAGTGCTGCCGACTTTATTGTTATGGGTGCACTCATATTTGGAATCGGATTCTCTTATGTACTGATCACCCGCTATGTAACTAATCTGGTATACCGTATTGCCGTTGCCATGGCACTCGGATCCACATTCTTACTGATCTGGGCAAACCTCGCAGTAGGTCTTATTGGTTCAGGTCCTAATGCTGCCAATCTCATGTATATCGGAGTGATCGCTGTTGGAATTGTCGGAACGATCCTCTCCCGCTTTACTGCTGGTGGAATGGAACGTGCCATGTATTTAATGGCAGGCTCACTCATCGTAATTGCTGCTATCCTGCTGGTCACCAATATTTATCAGCGTACCGACAGCTCTGTTACAGAAGTCATTGCCGTCAATAGTTTCTTTGCCGGTTTATTCGCTGTCGCTGGATTACTGTTTCGTTATGTTGCTCTGGAGCACACAAACCGCACAGAAAATTCAAGAAGCTAAGAATATCTCACATCATCACGCGAAGTGCGCAAAGGATCTCATCGATCTTTGCGCATTTTGCATTTAAAATCAACAGGCATTAAATCTCTATTGCCCGGCCTCCCTCCTCTGGCAGTATTTTTCATTCCGTTTAACATTCGTTAACCATAATTAACATGAATTGCTTCATGTCGCTTATGCTTCTGCCTTACTTGCCGGCAAACTAAACCCAGTTATGAAAAGCAAGTCTATTTACTTCCTCATTTTCCTTTTGATTTTTACCATCGAGATGTTTGCACAGACATCTCCCCTGTTCAGAATGAAGAACAGTAAAAAATATATCACCAAAGCCCAGGTGGACAGCATTGCGAAAGCCAACGATAACAAGGTCACTTACAATTTCACAAAAGAAGATGGTGTTCAGGTTGTAGAAGTAGAGCTTATGAAAGGCAATGATGCTGCCGCTGCAGGTAATCAGACATTCACAAGAACCTCATCAGCTCCCAGGACCGGTGATAGCACCGGTACAGCGATGACAAAACCCCTGATAAGACAAAAGAGTTATAAAGATGAAGCAGGCAAAGACATGCCTCCGGCAGAATTCAAAGAGAAAGTGAAGTCCGGGAAATACGCATCACGCTATTCCATCGACAATATGTCACCCGAAGGATCCGATGTCACTTATTATTTGGTACCAAAAGAAGAAGCCGAGCGTAATCAGGCGACCAGCCATCAAGAGGCTAAAGACAACCTGTTAAATGTCAGGCTTCCGGAATTCAAGCTGGTCACCGCAGCAGGAAAAGAGTTCAAGTCTTCTTCCCTTGCCGGGAAAATAGTAGTGCTCAATTTCTGGTTCACAGGCTGTGTCCCATGCAGGATAGAAATGCCATCGCTCAACAAGGTTGTTGAACATTACAAGGACCGCAACGACGTTGTATTCCTTGCTCCCGCCCTCGACAAGCCCGATGCCCTCACAAGGTTTCTAGAAAAACATGCATTCAATTATCAGATCCTTGCAGAATCAAAAGAACTGAATGATCAGCTGAAGCTGGGAATCTATCCTACTCACCTTATTGTTGACAAAAGTGGAATCATCCGCTCGGTTCACATCGGTGCGACGGAAGAAATTGATAAGAGCCTCATTGCGTCGATCAACAAAGTATCAGAGGCTAAGCCTTAGCATACGCTGCTTTATCTTAGATCAAGGGTACTGGTAAGGTTCTTTGGCGGTGGTCAACCGACGGATATTTTCCAGTGCCCTCTTCATATACCTTTTCCAGAATAGCTTGGTAAATAACCAGTTCAGCGGATACAGTAATGTAATATCAGAATGAAGCGTGTAGGTGTATTCAATTAAAATTCTTTCCCGTGCCTGTTCTGTGGTTTTCCATTCACCAATGAATTTGGAGAATCCCATTGAAAGTTACTGACTTCAATTTTCCAGTACTGATTCTCAATTCGCTCCAGCACCTTATCATTGGATGCCCACCCTCCTTTTTGCGAAAGTGATTTGGCAACAAAGACCTTTTTGGAATAACCTGGCTTACCCCAGTTCTCATCATCGGTACAATGTGTGACCTTAGGCATGGGACCATATCCCGTATGCACTTTGGAAACATCACAGAGGATGGGCGTCTTAAATGCCCTCTCCAGCGAGCAATGAAAAATGGTGGTAACTGTAACTTTGGTAGTCATGCGTATGATCCGTGCAACTCTATCGTTGTTTGTTGTTAGAAAGAAATGAATTAGATTTAGTAAAACAAAATGTCATCCACCCAAATGCATTTGGTACATGAAAAACATTCTTCTGATCCTCATCGTGACTGTTATAGCTTCCTGTGGCACTCGCGAAAAAAGCACTGCTGAAAATCCTCCCTTGGACAATCGCATCGCCGCTCAGCTCTGGACCTTCCGTTACGACCTTGAAAAGGATGTACCCGGGACTTTGAAAAAGATCAAAGCGCTCGGCTTCACCTATGTCGAAGGATTTGACGCTCCTTACATCGTAGGCAATCCGGACGACTTCAAAGCAAAGCTCGACTCAGCAGGATTGAAAATGTTTGCTCTTCACTGGAACACTCTTGCCGACTGGAGAAAAGATCCATCCATCATCATCAACACGGCCAAAAAACTTGGCGCACAATACACTGGTATTGCCTGGCTGAAAGAATCAAAAGCCGATACCGTAACACTCGCCATCGTCAACGAAGCTGCTGACATGCTGACCAAAGCCTGCCCGCTGGCGAAAGAAGCCGGACTTCAATTGTACTACCATATTCACGGATATGAATTGCAACCCCTGGAAACCGGGAAGACATTCTTCGACAGCTTTGTCAGTCGTATCGACTATAGCTGTGTACGACTGGAGATGGATGTGTTCTGGGTAACGTATGCGGGGAAAGACCCGGTGCAATTCATGGAACAATACAAGGGTGGCGTTGAACTGCTACATGTGAAGAACATGGCAAGCAATGTATCCACCGGAACGTTTGATGGCTCTGACTTCATGCCTCCCGACATGCCTGCCCAAAACTGGGTTCCGCTTGGAAAAGGACAGATCGATTACAAATCTGTTTTCCAGAAGGGAAAAGAGATCGGTGTCAAATGGTATATCCTCGAAATGGATAAGTATGACGGTGATGTGTACGCTGCCGTTGATTCATCATTGAGTTATATCAGGAAAGAGAAACTACTTCCCTGAAGTATAAAGCCTTCAGGCTTTTTTACTTCAGGGGTGCTTTAGGTTATGCTCGTGGCGCGTAGTAAATAATCATCGCTCCCGTCACGCAAACGACAGATCCAATCACATCATACTTATCAGGTGTGAAGTCGTCAAAGAAGTACGCCCAGACCAGGGACATCACGATAAAGAATGCACCGTAGGTGGCACTCACTCTTCCAAAAGACGAAGACTGAAACGTGGTAGCAATGGCGCAGGCCGTCAGGATCACTGCACCCATCAGACCATATCCGATGCCATAACCTTTACGCAGCCACATCCAGATCAGATAGCCGCCTCCTATTTCCAAGAGACCGGCAATAACGAAGATAGCGATCGCTTTGAACTGAGGCATACAAATGGGATTATGGTGTAAGTTAAATTTACGACGACTAATCTTATAGCAAATTATTTTGCTGCAATTTTCTTTCTCTCTTTCAGATATTTCTTCCTTGGTGCTTCATTATTCAGCTCTCTCATTTTTTCATAGGCTTCCCGTAAGTCATCATCCATACCATTCGGATAATCAAACTTGAAAAAGGAGAAGCCATTATAAGGAATAGCACTCTCATCGGCCTTCATCTTCACCTGACTGACGGTGCCATTCTCTTTAAACGAATTGAGAAACGATGCTTTCCGATCTTTGACGAGATTGACAAATGACCTGTTCACTGCCTCATGACCGACAAAATTGAAACACTTCTCCTGCAACGTAAACATCACTGTATCACTCAGGTTCCTGCTGATGTACTTCACAAGCGCTTTATCCTTGGCAGACATCTTATTAACCTCCAATGAATCATCTTCGGTAAAGTCCTTCGCCTTTTTATTATGTGTGATCAGAAAATACTTCTTCTTGGTCTCATAGAACAGAATGTGCTCTTTCTCCTTGATCTCATACTCAACAGGATGCACGACAAGTGAGGCATTCGGGTTACTCTTCAGAAATTCAGCAATATCTTTTACAAACTTAAGCTGATGATCCGATAGTGAACGTTGCTTCATCTCCCATTTCACCGTCAGCGATTTTTCGATCTCTGCTTCCACTTCCTTTACCTCCATTCTGTATGGAGTCGTGGCAGGCTTGACGAATATATTCTTGATGGCATCGGTGATCACATCACTCAGGTGAAACTTCGGATGCTTCAGATTGCCCGTGATCGGGATTTCATAGTCGATCACATTTCCATGATCGCGCACCAGGGACATGATCAATGGCATCGGTATCCATTTCGTGTCTTTGTTCCTCACACGCTTGGTGACCCGGGGATCCATCACAAGTACGTGATTGCTTCCATTGATCATACCGTTCCTTACATTCCAAAGTCCATTCACTTCCAGCGTGCCTCTGTCCAATGGAAAAGAAGTGACGGAGATAAGATAGGGATTGAATGCTGCAGCTGGTATCTTTTCTACTTTATACTTTAGATCAAAGTCGCCGCTGTCTTTCGGATTGATGCTTATAAAGAAGTCTGCATGACCATAGGGCTGTATGTCCGACTTTAAAGTAATCCCCACACGCTTGTTTCTCTTGTTTACAGAGTCTGCGCGAACGGTAAGCGGGCCCGCCTGCATGGAGAATTTTTCACTGATCGAATAATCATTGAAGGTAAAGTTTCCGTCAAAGATCCCCAGCGTGCCGATCTGAAAGTCGCTGACAAAGAAGTTACGTGAGATCTCTTTCAGGTAGCGTGCAATTTCAATAACGAGGTTGAACCGTCCTGACTGGCTCGTTACGTCAGAAATATTCATACCCTCCTTACCAAACAAAGCCTGAACATTGTCGAGCGAATCGAAGACCTCATACTTGATAAAGGGGGCATTGAGAGTGATAGAATCAAAGAGATACTTGTTACGGGCGGGACTAAGCTCTTCAATCACGAGTGCAAGTTTCTTGAAAGCTATGTAAGCATCCTCATTCGTTTTACCGAGATGAAAGTCAGTCAGGAATAATCGGCCGGTGGCACTGATACTGTCAGAAGAGTTAAAATTTCCCGTTGCCACGATCTGTGCATCAAGTGTGGAATGAAACATTCCATAGTTGATGAGCTCCCAGATGTACTGGCGGATGATTTCAAGATCGAAGGCTTTCACAGCCACACCGAACTTATAGTCGAGGTTCTTCACATTGATGGTAAAATCTCCCTGCATGCCGCCTTTTCCCTTTCCATCCTCAAAAGAGAACTTTGCAGAGAGCGTATCTACATCCTTCGTCTTACCGGGACCCAGGACGTTGAGATTTTTGATATAATAATTGATGGGAATGATCTTTTCATAGTAGTGAAATTCTCCTCCTATGATCTCGGTATCGAGCAGCGTGACGTGCCAGGCATCGGAGTGTGTAGTGTCTGATTTATCTCCTGATAATTTATCTATGACGTCGTCAAAGCTCAGTGTATCTTTCTTCTGAACGATCTTTCCCCATGGATGATCCACGGTAAGTTGTTCGATCACTACCTGCTTTGACAGAAGCTTGTGAATGGCAAAGTTGGCACTGGCTCCTGTTGCGGACACGAAAATGCTATCGCCCTGCAGTTCATAGATCTTCACATCATGCAGGTGAACATAACCGGTAAGTGGATTGACATAGGCCCATCCCACGGTTGCCTCCCTTCCGATGAGATCCACGTCGTGCTTCTCGACATAGTACTTTGCAAGGGGCGAAAGGATAATCAATATCACTATAAATAAGAGCACAATGGCTCCTGCGGTATATAAAAGGCCTTTTCTGATTTTAGGGATTTTCATTTGGGGGCGCCGAATTTACGTAGCCTGAGGGGTTGTTAGGTTAAGTAATCAGGAGTGTAAATATTGTGCCAGCCCCGGGGTAGGAAGCTTTTAGATAGCATTATCCCTAATTCAGGTATGGCGAAACAGAAGCCTCCAAAGTATCAATTAGTTCTTTGTCCATGTATTGATTGCCGCCACGCCTTATAGCTTTTGTTGTGTGCAGTTGCCGTCACGCTATTGTTTGAGTCAAAATAGCTTTTACCGTAAAACAGTCAAAGCATACAAAGTTGTGAATGACCATACAGTCCGCAAGGTCAAATTTTTCACCTATTGAGTCCACTTGAGCGTAGAACGTCATTGCTTTTTTACAGTCGTCACAAGTCGGGAATTCACTTTTTTCAAGTCCGTCTGGTTGTCCTCCAAGAAAATGTCTAGTACCGGCAACGTCATTCCACTTGTATCCAACTATATCCTTAGCCTCCTGAGTCTCTGGTTGTGTTACAAGTTTAATTCTTGGTATCTCCATTGTCATTTAGTCAATTGTCTGTCGAGGCAAATTGCACACAACGTTTGTGTTTATGACGTTGTGTTGCTAAAAAATAATAAACGTCAGACCGATAATACAATGGCATAAACACTTTGTTGGCAGTAGTGCACAGTCAAGGGTATTTCTTTTGGTTCTCAGCTCTCGTTATCCATTTGTCGTCAACGTTCCAATATTGTAGAGTCGTGTCTGAAGTTGTCCCCGTGTCTTTGTCTTTGTAATTAAATTCCATGTACCAACATGCTCCAAGTGTCCCGTCACATTCGTAGTCTGTCATTTTAACTATCTCGCAATTTGGTTTTAATTCTTTAAACTCTTTAAGAGCTACTCCTTTGTCAAAGGAGTAGCAACCTGTCAGGAGGCACAGAAGTATAACATACAGCCAAGTTGTCGATTTACTCATGCAGTCCAATGTGAAAATTTATTGTTGTTACTTTACTATCGATGTAAGTCAATGGTCTGTATAAATAATAAATCCAAGTCTGTCCCTTTGGAAAGATTACATATTGCTTACCGTCTTTGTCCCAAGTCTCGACATTTTTATTTCTGAAAACCAGGTAACTCAACACGTAAAATGTCGCAAGTGTCCCGATTATTAGTAGTCGTCTCTTCATTTGTGCATTACTGCCAACGCCTAGCTATAAGACGTATGCGTGTAAATACCTGCATCTTTGTCCCACGTTGCTAACGAAAATTTAACTGCACACACTTTAAGAACCTACAATACAGCATATGTTTTATAGCTTTTGTTATAGGTAGCCAGCCACGCACAGTTCTTCTGTCGGTCTCCTTCATTAGGGTCTATACGGTATTTCTTTGGGTTCATTTTTAAGTTTGTCCGCAATGATATTAAATTGTATGTCCGTGAGTAAAAGTGCATGTAAGTCATTACCATTGTACAGCAAAAAGAAAGATTCATTTATACTTTTCTTCTTCATTAACTCATTAAGCTTCTTGAAAAATGTCCTTGAAGCCTTGTCCCAGAAATCACTATTTTCAAGTTCGGGTTTTGTGTAGAGCTGTATTTTTTCTCCATTCAAAAACACTTCATTGGAAGTTTCATAATTGTCAGCCGTTTTTACTTCTAAATTAAAATTCCGTTTGTTTAAAATAACATTTAGTCGAGGCAAGAAAAAATCGAATTGAAATTCCGCCAATTCTTCTGCGTCCACATGAAGTATCTTATTGTTTCTATCGTCATAAATGTCAAAAGACTTTTTCACTTGGTCTGTTAGGGAATCAATTTTAAGGCTGTCTGCATACGTAAGGAAGTCGGCCATGATTAAATTATTCGCAAGTGTCGAGTCATAAGTGTGGTGAGCTTGATTGTCAGCAGTTGTCCTGTCTCGACTACAACTAAAACAGAGCAAAATAATTATTGTTGATACTAAAAGTCTCATGGTTGTCCTGGCTGGTTACCTACAACGTTTTGATATAAGGCGTTTTGCCTTACCTTAATTTAAAAATAAACAACGAAGCAAAATGACTTATATCTTTTGTTGTAGCGCGTTGTTTTCACCCCATTAATTTCTCGTCTCTCATTATCTGTACGGCTTTTTCTCCTTCATTTTGTCCACCGGCTATTGTCCCGGGTAACATGATCAACCTCTTTTTGATTTGTCCGCCCTCATTAAATTCAATTTCAAATCTTGGTCTTGTCAATCCTGCTGCACCAGCATTGTATGTCACATTTACAATGTCCTTTCTTTCAATTATCGGTGTCGCAGAGTTGTTTCTGCTTTTAACTATTCCATATATTAAGTAAAGTCCAATGAGTCCGAAGAAAATGGTCGTGGTTGTGTCACCGTTAAGATAGCTGTTATAAGCAAAGTAAAGTAGACCAATAGAAAGAGCTCCGTAGATAATCAGAATTCTTGATATGTTGTTACCCACCGCCACTTTTGAAATATTTCCAATTACTCCGTCTCGCGTCAAGATTATTTTGTCAGGTGTAACGTGGCAATATCCTGTCTTAGTCTTAAATATTTTCTCTGTCTCCATATTGATTAAAAATAATGCGCTACAACGTCAGTGTATAAAACGTAGCGCGGTTTAGGAGCTAAAGCCAAATGACGAAGGAATGGCTTTAGCGACCTGCTGCGTTTTGTCCCCGACACCGAACGAAATTAAAAAACTAAAACTACAATGTAATACCAAACTAGCGCTATGTTTTATACACTTTGTTGTGCACAGTAGCCTTTACCGTCTCTTAAATAAATAGATAATCGGTATTGCCATGCACACAAAGACAACGTCCAATAAATCACTTAGTCCGTCTAAAATTCTGTATTTAGTTATCACTTTGTCCCGGTTGGGATAAAGTGTCTCAAAGTTGTCAATTTTGTTTGTCAGTTCGTTTCTTTGATTCTGACGTTGTTGTCGAAGTTCTCTTGCTGTCGAAACAGTGTCCAAGATTCGTTTTCTAAAATTTGGGTTTCCTGCCGAGAAGTATTGCGAATGCTCCAATTAATTTAATCGAGTCTTTCATCAAATGCTATTGCAGCCAACGTCTTGCTATAAGGCGTGGCGGCACACCGAAATATAAAAATTAAATATCAACCGTGCCGCCATGACTTATAGCTTGTGTTGGCTGCAGTTTTCTATCTCCACAGTCTACAGTAATCCGAATAGTCCCTTAGGTCGTGGTCAGTTATACTTTGCGCAATTTGCTTGTCCATTTCGGCATTTACTGTGTCACCCAATATATACCGCATTGCCCCGCGCTGATAAAGTGCACTACTGAAATATTCGCTCATTCTTGCTGTGTCTAGTACTACCGCTTTATTGTAGTCCTCAAATGCGTCCCTGTGCTTTCTTAGTTCTTTTCTACAATCACCTCGTCTATAATAGAATTCGATATCTTTTGGATGGGCAAGTAAACCCAATGAATAAACTCTTTCTTCATTTGCCAGATCTTGGTTCAGAAAATTGTAGCTCAAAGCTAACTTCTCAAAGAGGTCCCTGTCCTTGTACCCTTTTCGAATTGACTTTTCAAAGTCTTCGATCGCTTCACTGAGACCTTCTCCATCATGATAGTCACCATGGTCCGCATGTCTGTAGTGCTCAAGTCCGCTTTCATAAAGTTGTCGGCCCGTCCGCAAATTATCACAACTGGTCAGATGGAAAGTCATTGTCCAACATGACAGGATGAGTATTATGTTGTTGTGTCGTGTGTTCATGAAAATTGCAGCCAACGTCTGGCTATAAGCCACCAGTGGCTTATACATCCGTATTAGGAAGTAAGTTAATCTTGCTCATCATACTATCCAAAGAGCTCAAAAAGCTTCCCAAATCGCTTTTTTGTGACATGAATGCACTATCCAGTCGTCTTCGAATTGTCATGGCCTAAAAGATCCTGAATATATCGCATATCAATCCATTTTAAAAGTGTTGAGGATATGCACAGTCTGCTTAAATATTTTCATAGGTATCATTTATAACATAAATAACACGCCACAACATCTCCCCCCCCAAAAAAAACAACACCAGACCAAAGCCCGGTGTTGTTGTATTCAATACTTCTCTGTTAACTACTTTTTAAGATACTTGCTCAGATTCTTCGTCGCCAGCTCCTGGGCTTCTTTTGCTTCCGGAACCACGGCCGCCATTCCAAAGAACTCATGCGTAACACCCTTATACATTTTATACTTCACGTTCACTCCTGCGTCCGCAAGAAAATCACGAAGAATTTCTCCATCAGTCAGCAAAGGATCATACTCCGCCGTGATGATCGTGGTCGGCGGCAATCCATTGAGGTCTGCCTTTGTCAGATCCACACGCGGATCACTCGCAGCACTCTCTGATGGCAATGCATACTTTACAAACCACGACATCATAGCCTTATTCAATGGCTTTGCATTTTCATTCTTCTTGTATGATTCAGTGTTCATGTTGGATTGAGAGATCGGATACACCAATACCTGGGCAACCGGCAACTCAACTTTCTTATGATCTCTCGCCATGATCGCAACATTGATCGCAAGATTACCTCCCGCACTCTCTCCTACCAGTGCAACTCTCTTTGGATTGATCTTCAGAGATTCACTGTGCTTCAGCATCCAGCGGTAGGCATCAAATGAATCCGTATGCGCTGCAGGAAATTTATGCTCCGGTCCTTTGCGATACTCCACAGAAACTACCACCGCTTCATTTTGCTCCGCCATCGCAGAAGCAGAAGCATCATAGGTATCAATGGTTGCAATCACCCAGCCACCACCATGAATGTATAAGATGCCAGGATACTCTTTCTTCTTTTTGGCAGGTGTATAAATTCTCACTTCGATCTCCCCTTCCGATACAGCAATGTGCTGGTTGGTAACAACCACTTTGGGAACCGGTACTTTAATATTGTTCTCTGCGATCAGATCCCTTACCGCATCAGCAGGTGTTGGATTCTGACGCGCTCTCTCAGGACTTAACGTCTCAAGAGGTGGTGCATTATAACTTGCAAGCTTCTCCATCACCGACTGCATCTCAGGACGGATCGACGGAGCCCATGATGGCTTCTTCTCCTGAGGCGTTAGTTTTTTCTTAGCCGTCAGCTTGCGCGGCGCACGTGCCACCTTCTTTGGAGCCATTCTCTTTTTGGGAGCAACTCTCTTTTTAGCAGTTCTCTTTATCGTTTTGGAAGCATTTTTAGTTGCCATATGATTTCATGTTTGTTTGAATTCACGATGACCATTATCATGCCATGGCATTGGGCAGAGACCGGGTAAGGTCTGAGTAGAGTCCGGGTTGAGACTGGGTAGAGTCCGGGTAGAGTCCGGGTAGACTCTGGGTAGACTCTGGGTAGACTCTGGGTAGACTCTGGGTAGACTCTGGGTAGAGTCCGGAAAGGATCAGAGAGCCAAAGGGGCTGAATCAGAGAGGAATCAGAGATGAATCAGGGATGAATCAGAGAAACATCAGAGAGTGATCAGAGGCGAATCAGAGAAGAATCGGGGAAGAGATTGGGAAAAACAGTGTTTTATAGGGGATTGATCAGAGGCGAATCAGAGGTTTATCAGAGAAAGCAGCGTTTTTATAGGGGAAACATCAGAGACGAATCAGAGAAACATCAGAGAAAGGAGCGTTTTTATCCGAGAATTATCCGTGTTCGATCCGAGAAACATCAGAGAAACCATGCAATGGTAGCTGAAAATACGAGGAAAGTACGAGGAACGTAGCTGAAATACCCCTAAAAACCCTCAAATTGGGCTAAAAACGAAGAAAATGGAGTGTAAATCTGGAGGTGAGTGTTAAAAGTGGCGATTTTGGGGTGATTTGGAGGTTTTTGATTGGAGTTTGGTATAATCCAGATTTATTCCAGGTTTAAAAACAAGCAAAAAAGGCTAAAAATGAAACCATTTAGCACTAAAAGGCTATATGGCGTCCCCTGTACCTTAAAGTGCTACAGATCCATAGATTATTAGCTTCGCTGATGGGTTCTATAAGCCCACGGTTTTAACCGTGGGATGATGATAAGATATTTTCACCCCAACCATTTTAATGGTTTCAAAATTAGTCTGCGTTTAGAAACCATTGAAATGGTTACCAGCGTTGATATCAATTTATAACCCACGGTTAAAACCGTGGGCTATCCAAATCATCAGTTGCAATGTCTTCATAAAAAAAATGTTGCGTACCTACGGCACGCCGGTGTAATCGGATTGCATTAACTACAAATATTTGGTCCCTCCTGGACCGTCAACTAAAGGCAAGAGATGCCATAGGTGATTTTGATACACGACCATTAATAACCCAATGTGACATGTAGGTAGATCCTGTCCCAGCGGGACCCAATCTTTGTAGAAAGATTATGTTTAGTTCCACCAGCGTGCCGTACGCAACAACGGAAACAAAGTATTTATTTCTCATCCGTGAATCCGTGCCATGTAGCATAAGGTTACATGATCACGCCTCTTCCTTCTCCGCCTCATAATTAACACTCTCCTTCGCGATGTCCGACAAAAGCTGATCCGTCTCTTTTTCTTCATCCAATGTCTGACCCAGTAAGTTCTTGACATCTGTCAGGCCCAGTGTCTCTGCCAGTTGGGCAAGTCCACCATACGTTGCGATCTCATAGTGCTCTACCTTTTGTGCGGCAATGATGAGACCTACATCGCGGGTCGCAGTGCCGGCATCAGTGTCTTCAATGATTCCGTTTCCTTCTTCCAGGATACCCGCCATTGCATCACACTTCTTCGCCTGAACTTTTTCACCCAGAAGCTTGAACACTTTTTCAAGTCGCGCTACATGCTCTTTTGTCTGCACAAGATGAGCGCCGAAAGCGTCTTTAAGCTCCGGAGAAGTAGCAGCCTTCTGCATCTTGGGAATAGCTTTGGTAAGATGATTCTCTGCCCAATAGATATCCTTGATCTCATCCTTTAAAAACTCCAGAAGTGCAGATTCACCTTTGCCCTGAGTTTTTGCCGCAGGCTTTGCTGCAGACTTTTTAGTCATTGTTGTTGTTGCCATAATATTAGTTGATTGGTTTTCACAACACGAAACGATTTCTATGCCAGTGGAATCAACCGGATAAACTCAGGGTTTTTACGGTTACTGCAATAACAAATACTATCCAAAATCTGTATTCATAATTTCTCCGTTGACTTATTTCCACGGTCAGGAATGCCACAAACTGAGTTGATCATCCTCCTAAGGCATAAAAATTGATATCAGAGTAAAGAATCATACAAACAATTTGTATTTTTTGTCAACCTACCCGGAACACCTATAACGTATTGAATGGAGCGTCAGAGAAGACAGTTTTACATCATTGGGCATAATCCCAACACAGGCGAACAAGCCAAAGACTTTTTAGAGAAAGGCGCCAATGCACTGGCACCGGATATTGTCTACGATCAGGGCAAATTCTATGTCACGCATTCAACACAGTCATCCTATAAAGATATACCGACGGTTGAAGTGTATTTACAGGCCCTCAGGGAATTGCTGGCGACTCAACAATACAATCTTGCTCTGTTGATCTGGGACATTAAAGTCACAAACTTCGATATCAATCTGCTCATCAATACTGTTAAGACAACTTTCTCAGGCCATGAGAATATCGCAATGGTATTCACACATGCCAATGATTGTGGGTTTGTATGTCGTTATAATGGAAGCTATGACAATGTGGGTATCGGAGTCGATGAATCGAACATAACACCGGATGAGCTTGCAAAAATATTTATCTCCAACCGGCAAAATAATTTTATCTACGGAGACGGTATCATCACGCTATTAAACAAACCTCAGATCTTTAAAAATGCCCGCGAGGCACTTCATCAACGCGACGCCAATAAAGAAGGAGGTTTCAAAATCGTTTATCCCTGGGTACTCGCTCGTCCCGTTGCCATGCAGAAATATCTTAACAGCTATGTCGATGGAATCATCGTGGATCTGGAAGCTGTCGATCACTTAAAGTCCATTATATATCAATCTCCATACACCCATGCTTTTCAACTTGCACAGTCAGGACACAACCCTTTCCTGGTTTCTACTATTCCAATCTACTTATTGAACATAAAGACCAAAGACGAGCCCTTTGCAGGGACGGATGCATGGCTCTCCTTTACTTTGAAAGGAACTTCGGGAAAATTACTGCATCGTCTCCCCTTTCATGCGAATGCGAAAGACATCTTTGAAAGAGGAAGCACTACCTATTTAACATTGGAAGGGCTTGATATCGGAGAGATTGAAAGTCTTACAGTCGAAGCTCTTTCCGATGGACTTGGATCAGGGTGGTTGCCGGAGAATATTTCAGTAGAATGTAAAACGAGCGGCCGTATCTACGATTTTGATTTCAAGGACGATGACGAATGGATCACAAAAAAGGGCGGGCCTGTTATGAAGCTTGCTAAACCGAGAGATCTTTCTTGAAGAAAACTGAAAGGTTCTTTATCGCCTCGTTTATTCCGTTAGGCTTAATGATATAAGCCGTTGCACCCAGTTCCATACATAATGCTTTATCCTGAGGATTATTGCTGGTTGTATAAATCACAACCGGAATAGATGTAAAGCGTTGATCCTTTTTTATCTCCCGCAAACACGCCCTGCCATCCATGACGGGCATGTTGATGTCAAGGAAAATGTAATCCGGCAACTCCGAAGTCGTCTCCAGAATTTCAAGGACGTCCAGACCGTTGCGTGCGTGAACACATCTGGCAGAAGCATCTATTTTACTAAGCACCTCGCAAAAGGTCTCCAGATCTTCCAGATCATCTTCGGCATATAGAACCTGCATATATATTAAGGGAGTAAAAAGTGTGCCAGCGGCGCAAATCTTGGCAAAATCAGTCAAAAAGAATCATTTACAGTGATAAATTTACCGGCAAGCCATAACATTGAATAGCAAAACCGAAGAGTTTATCCTGGGCATCCCGCGCGATGAGCAAGTTATGGTGCGACGTCTTTGCTCACTCATTGAAGAGTGCATCCCCGCAGCGGCAGAGAAATCATACTATGATATGGGCATTGTTTATTCCCATCACCGGATGATCTGCTATATCTGGCCACCGTCAGTTTTCTACGGAATGAAACCTGGTCTTAAGAATCAAAAGCAAAAAGGCCTGACATTAGGATTTTGTCATGGCAATAAAATGTCCAACGACAAAGGGCTGCTGCAAAGTGAGGGACGAAAGCAGAATTACGTGATGTATTTTCAGAATCTGAGTGAGATCAGGGAAGACGTCGTTAAAGCTCTCCTATTTGAAGCGGCCATGATCGACGAAGAGTTCGGCCGCGCCAAAAACCGCACCTGAACACCTCTTCAGAGTAGTCAAAAAAAGTTTTTTCAGTTCCGATTCATACAATTAACCACCGTATGATCAGGATAGTTTTGTTCCATCATCAAACAACAGAAACTAAATCCAATCGAAAATGAAACTACCAAAGAAAGCAGATGAAGCACACGCAACATTAGCGGCAGCATTCAACTCAGGCGACGTGGCAACGGTCATGAGCATGTATGACACGACTGGCATCATGGTTCCGGAACCAGGAAAACCCGTGACCGGAAAAGAAAAGTGGGAAGAAGCCATCAAAGGGATTCTTTCCATCAAGGGAAAGATGACGATCAAAACAGTGTATTGTCTTGAAGCCGGAGATGTGGCAGTCGGCAGATCGGAATGGAACATCACCGATGGTGAAGACGTAAAAATAAGCGCCAAAGGAATAGAGCTCATGAAAAAGCAGTCAGACGGCAGCTGGAAAATTGTTGTAGATCACGCCTTTGGTGCTGAAAGTAATCTACATGCATAAAGTATAGTGTAAGTATATTGGCAGCATAATTATCAAAAAATAAGAAACATGAAACACAGATTTGAAGAGTTCCTTGCACTGCACCAACAATCAGAACCATTGCTGATCGGCAATGTATGGGATGTTCCGAGCGCAATCGTATTTGAGAAGCAGGGATTCGCTGCGCTGGGCACATCCAGTGCATCTGTAGCAGAGACACTCGGATATGCTGATGGCGAGGCAATGAGCTTTGACGAATATCTGTTCGTTGTCAAACATATCGCCGATCATTCAAAGCTTCCGTTATCGGTAGATCTGGAATCAGGATATGCAGATACTCCGGAAGGGATTGCCGCCAATTTACAAAGGCTGCATGCAGCGGGAGTCTGTGGCGTGAATCTTGAAGATTCTGAAATCGTTGATGGAAACCGATCTATCGTAGACGCTAAAAAATTCACAGAGAAAATAAGTCGTGTCATCAGCATTCTGAATGCGGGCAACATAAAGATGTTCATCAATCTTCGCTGTGATCCATTTATCCTCGGCTTACCCAATGCACTGGAAGAAGTTCTTTCAAGAATAGAGTTATACCAAAGTACACAGGCACACGGATTGTTCGTTCCCTGCATCACGGCCATTGAAGACATGCGAAAGGTTTGTCAAAAATCGAAGCTACCTATCAATGTCATGTGCATGCCCAATCTTCCTGATTTCAATGAAATGAAAAATGCCGGAGTGAAAAGAATCAGCATGGGACCATTCCTCAGCAGGAACGTCTATAAACAAATGGAATCCTCTGTTGAGCGAATCTTAAGTGACAAAAGTTTCAAAAGTCTGTTTTAAAAAATTACATCTATGAAAAATATCATCTCTTTAATACTCTTTTGTTCAGTTGCAATATTTAACTCATACGCACAGAATAATCCTGCACTGGAAGAAGCTAAGAAGGCAATCGCTGTCAGCAATGATATTTACTTTCAATCCTTTGTGAAGAATGATCCGTCCATCTTTATTGCACGCTATGCTAAAGATGCATGCATCATGGCACCCAACAGTGCTGCGATGTGCGGACCACAGGCTGCGGCCGATTTCTTTAAAGCTGCTTATGCCGATTACGGGATGAGAAATGGCAAGTTCATTACCACTGCAGTCTATGGTGACGCAAAAGAATATGTTACCGAAGAAGGTCTTTGGCAATCCTTCGACGTCAATGGAAAGTTATTCGACGACGGTAAATTTCTGGTGCTTTGGAAGAAAACCCCTGAAGGCTGGAAAATGTTCCGCGATTCGTTCAGCAGTAACCGGATCAATCACTAAATTTCGATCATGGAATTCAGGCAGTTTGTTCCTTCACCGGCATTAAAATCATATGTCGAATCTTTTTATCTGTTCACATCAGATAAAGATTCTGAATTCAGTGACGTTGTATTTCCCAGCGGCACTATGGAGATGATCTTTAATCTCGGCCCCGGCATTTGGGAATCTTCCAGCAAAGCTAAATTCAAACGGACTCCTCCCCTTGAGCTATGGGGACAAGTGACAGGACCACTGCCGATCCGTTCAAAAGGAAAGCATGTCATGCTCGGTGTGAGATTTTTCCCTCACTCTGCCGTGTATTTCCTTCATGACAAGATTGAAAATTTCAATAATCAGATCTTTGACCTGGCGGATGTAATGGGCAATGAAGTGAAATCATTGCATCATCAGTTACTGGATTGCCAGAATGCCACGATGAGGATCAGACTGGTGGAGACATTTCTTATCCATAGGCTGTCGGTCAGCAAAAAGAAAATCAACAAAGTCGAAAAGATTGCCGATCTCCTGACCAGTGTTAAAAAAGCTTCTTCTGAAAACGGCTTTACCGCTGTAGCGGATCATTTTGGAATAACAACACGATACCTGCACAAGCTGATCTTTCAGCACACGGGACTCTCACCAAAATTTGTCAATAAGATCAGCAGGTTTCAACGCAGTCTCAGGCTGGTTTCAAAGAATGAATCACCATTGACTTCCATTGCGTTTGATTGCGGCTATTTCGATCAGTCACATTTCATCCGGGAGTTCAAATCATTCACCAGCTTCACGCCGACAGCGTATCTTGAAAATAAATTTCCGGTGAATCAGACTGCTATCCAATAAAGCGGACGCAGATCTCCTGAATTATAAGAAGAGGTACAAATCCAAGCAGTAAGTATGCATGGAGCAATCCTGTTATCTCGCCGCTCTTGTCATCAATCCAATGAAGATATAAGTCGCTGATGACAATGATCAACAGTGTGCTCAACCGGATCCAGCTGAAGGTAAGGCCAGGAATGGATTGAAACATCATGGAGATGATCAGCAGAATAACAGGCAGGTTATAAAGAAAGAAGCCGCGTAACAGCTTTGGGATGTCACTCATGCGTCTGTGCATCCTGACAAACCAATAGATCTCCATGATAAAGAATACGGGCAGGATGCCGAGACTTATCCACCATGTGATCTGATATAATGATTGCGGGGTCATGGATAGAATTAGAGTTTCATCCTCACCTGATGATTATTCAACACGATGCTGATTTGGCCAGGGTCTCCCCTTACCGGTTTCGCATAATAATTTCAAGCTCCTCAGAAACAATGCCCAGGTATAGTTACACTCTGCAAACATCGGAGTATGGCCTTTCCAGTCGTCGTGATGAAAGCTTAAGAGCGTTATCTTTTGATCTTTCTGCTGGCTCAGCTGATCTGAGAGTTCAGAATCAGAATCCTTCATGGAGTCTTTATCACCTGATTTCAATTCAAAAGAAATGTGAGTTCCTACCCACTCCTCTGCGCCGGCAATGCAAGTCCACTTTAACAGCTTTCCGGGTTTCAGTTCTGTGACCTTCATCTCCTTATGATAATCAGGGCCGAACGGAAAGCGGGCAATGGTATTAAGTTCGGGTTGTGCCGTCGCTGCAGGTGTCCACCAGGCGGCTAATCCCTCCTGATGTGTGATGGCATTGTAGATCTTTTCGGCAGGTGCACCGATAAGCAGTTCGTGTCGAATGTCCGGCATTGGATCAATGTTAAGTATTCAATTCAAATATTCACTATCTCTAAATATAACGACAAATTGGTAACCTGAGAATTTCACTTCTGAATTTTCGGTGAAGTGCCGTAGGGTAAGAAATAAATTAAATACATTTATACATGTTCCAGGAGAAATATCTGCCCGAGTTTGACTTCACAGAAACCCACAGTATTTCTATACATCAGACACCCGCTAAAATATTTTCACTCGTTGATTCGATCGACATCCGGGAGTCATGGTTGATCAATTTCCTTTTCTCACTTCGCGGTCTGGGTTCTGGCCGACAAGATTTAAAATGTATTCTCAACGGAAATTTCACAGTGCTGGAACAGCAGGTGGGTTCTGAAATAATTCTGGGGCTTGTCGGACAATTCTGGAAGCCACAGGGTAACCTTAAAAAGCTCACGCCTGATGAATTCAACCATTTTAACACAGATGGTTTTTTAAAAGCCACATGGAATTTCAAAGCTACTTCTGAGAACAATGAGATCACAAAGCTTGAAACCGAAACACGAGTCAAGTGTCTTGGGAAAAAAGCCCATCGCAAATTTTCATTCTACTGGTTTTTCATCAGGCCCTTCAGTGGTTTGATCCGGATGGAAATTCTGAAGCTCATCAAAAAGAAAGCAGAAGCGGTACAGCCATCCTGACCTTGAATTATATTTGAACACCATAAAAGATATATCATGAAAGAAATCAAGAAAGAAGATGTCAGGCAGGAAGTGTTTGACCTATATGATGACTATGCTCATAACCGTCTTGACCGGCGGGATTTTATGGAGAGGTTGTCAGCATATGCTGTGGGTGGAGTTACCGTCACCTCTTTGATGAGCTTTCTCATGCCTGACTATAAAGGTGCGGTTCAGGTTCAGGCCGATGATCCGAGACTACAATCTGAATACATAAATTATTCTTCACCGAAAGGTGCAGGTACGATCAAGGCATTGCTGTCAAAGCCAGTGGATACAAAAAAGAAGCTCGGCGGTATTATTGTGGTGCATGAAAACCGTGGACTGAATCCGCATATTGAAGATGTTGCAAGACGCGCTGCATTGGCTGGCTTCGTTTCCATTGCACCGGATGCATTGACTCCGCTGGGAGGATATCCAGGAACGGATGATGCTGGTCGCGAACTTCAAAGCAAGCGCAACAGGGATGAGATGCTTCAGGATTTTATCGCGGCATTTGATTATCTCAAGACAAATAAAGATTGCAATGGCAAGATCGGAGTTGTAGGCTTTTGCTTTGGAGGATGGATCGCGAATATGATGGCCGTACGGATTCCTGACCTGTCAGCATCTGTTCCATTCTATGGCGGACAACCCACAGCAGAAGATGTTCCCAACATCAAAGCACCTCTCCTGCTTCACTATGCAGGGCTTGACACACGCATCAATGAAGGATGGCCCGCTTATGAGAAAGCTCTCATTGAAAATAAAAGAGAGTATCAGGGATTCGTTTATCCGGATGTCAATCATGGCTTCCACAATGATACCACGCCCCGTTATGATAAGGCCGCTGCAGAACTCGCCTGGAAAAGAACGGTTGATTTCTTCAGTGAGAAACTTAAATAAGTGCATTTAATAATATGTGTGAAAGAGTAAGCAACCAATGGCGTTCATAAAAAATATATTTACAAGATCCCAGAATATTCTTTTCTACGGTGCATTCATGGCCCTTCTGGTATTTGTGCTGAAGGTGCTACAATGGAAATTTCTGATCACAGATAATTCCCTTGATATCTATATTGGATTGATATCTGTCTTTTTCACCGGGCTGGGATTGTGGGGAGCCAGTCAGCTGATCAAACCCAAAGTGCAGACCATTGTAGTTGAGAAAGAGATCTATCTCCCACAACCTGGAGTCGCTCTTGATGAAGCTGCCATTAAGAATCTGAATCTTACCAATCGTGAGCATGAAGTGCTCACACTGCTGGCACAAGGCTGCACGAATGCGGAAATCGCAGACAAGCTTTTCCTGTCGCTCAGCACCATCAAGACCCATGTATCAAATCTTTTGGTGAAGATGGAAGTGAAGAACAGGACTCAGGCATTGGAAAAAGCCAAGCGACTGAAAATCACGCATTAGAGCGGGTGTACTTTGGTACTAAAGACTACCCTCATCGAAAATCGGTACTTAAGTATGAACCAGCCCATTGCAGCGGAAGCTACGTTTGAAGAAAAAATCTATGAAAAGAAACGTATTAATTTTTGGACTGATCCTGGGGACCATCATGGCGGTCCACATGGTTTACATGATCGACCTTGTCTATCACAATCCTGATTTTCAGGGTAACGATGTCGTAGGGTATGCTGCGATGGTAGTGGTATTCTCTTTGACATTTTTCGGAATAAGAAATTACCGAAACAAAGAGCTTAACGGAGTGATCTCCATCGGACAGGGATTTAAGACCGGTGCACTGATTGCACTCGTTGGGTCAACCATCTATGTCGTCACATGGTTGTTCTACTATTATCTCTTCATTCCCGATTTTATTGACAAGTACACCGTGCATGTTATGAGTTCAGCCACCCGAAATGGTGCTGATGCAGCTAAGTTGGCAGAGAAGGCGACAGAGATGAAAGAGTTTAAAGAAATGTATAAGAATCCGCTCTTTGTAGTTCTTATCTCCTATGCTGAAGTACTTCCGATCGGATTGGTAGTGGCTTTTGTCAGCTCGCTGATCCTGAAGAAAAAGCCTTCTTAAAGAGAGGGTCTATTGTCATCCAGGAGATCACCGGGAAGAAGACCATGGGTACAGTCAGTCCCGGAAACAACTCAGGAAACGGAGTTGAAAGCGGAAGTGTGATAGCCAACGGAATGATGAGCGAGGCGAATGAAACGATGCTGTAGATAAAGTTGAACGCAATCGCTCCTCTGGCATTGAAAAGTTTTGTGAGTCCGCTAGAAAGCAATCCTGCCAGTAGTGAAACTACAAGGTTCATCAGAACCAGGTTGAGCGGATTGATAATGGCAGAGTAATCAACCTGTGTAGCGAAGAAATAGATCTGGTTGTAAATATTGGCTGCGATCGCAGCCAATATTCCAGCAACCAAAGATTGAATAAAAACTGTCCGGGTCACAATTACTTTGTAACAGGAACGGTAATAGATACTTTCAATGTAGGCGCCATCTTGGCGTGCTTGCCATCATCGAGGTTGAAATCCATACGGTTTACTTCAAAGCCCCCAGCAAAGATGTTATTCATGAAAGTGAATGGCAATGTGATCTCCTTTTTCACACCGTGCATATCAAGCGTTCCTTTTGCCTCATAGCCAGTGCTTGTTTTAGTGATAGCAGATGAAGTGAATGCAATCGTAGGATATTTCTCTGCATCAAACCAACCAGCACCTTTTGCATGCTGATTCTTCATACCATTGCCGGTGTTGATCGTGTTCACATCGATGGTTACATTGAACATGGATGCGGCAAGATTCTTCTCATCAAACTTAATGGTTCCTTTCAATCCAGTGAATTCTCCTGAAGGATCGCCGCCATCAAATTTTACGGAGTAACCATCTGCAATTTTCCAGTCCTGAGCCTGAACCGTCGTAAAGCTGACAGCAGCAATAAGCGCGATAGCGGCCAATAAAAAGGCTTGTTTTTTCATAGTTTTAAATTGTTTTGTTTGTTTGAGTTTTGATGAATGATCTACTTTCCAAAAGCATGCCATTTTATAATGCTCACAGAAAGCTGATCACGGTGCGCTAAGGTATAGACATCCCGGGCAAATTCAGGGATAACAAAGGCCAAGGCCGGGTTTCATTATTTGAAAGGCATATCCGCCCGATGACCGGTTAGGGATTAAAAAAGCCCCTGAATGAGGGGCTCTTTTAAAAAAACAATCCAACAAATCTATTTTTTAGGAAGCATCGCATCGCGGTTGGCGGCAAGCCACGCAAACGCGGCGGTGATCACAGCATTCTGTTTAAGGTCTGCTTCCACAACTTTATCATACACATCCATGCTGGTATGGTGGGTGCGTGAAGAATACTCGAGTGGGTCCTGAATGAATTGAAATCCTGGTATGCCAACATTATCAAAAGATACGTGATCAGTTGCTCCGGTATTCTGAGACGTTAATGTTGAGGCACCCATCCTGGCAAAAGGCTTCAGCCATGCACGGAAGATTGGGCGAACGTTTTCATTGCCCTGTAAATAAACGCCACGATACTTTCCTGATCCATTATCCATATTGAAGTAGACAGAAAGCTTTTCTCCTGCTGCGGTTCTTACAATTGAATCATAAGGTGCACGTTTATCATTGCGAACACCAAGAACGCGTGTCACGTAAGAGCGTGATCCGATCAATCCCTGCTCCTCACCTGCCCATAGACCGATACGAATCGTTCTTCTTGGGTTGATGCCCAATGATTTGATAATTCTCATTGCCTCCATCATCACCGCTGAACCCGAAGCATTATCAGTAGCACCCGTGCCGCTGTGCCATGAATCCAAATGAGCTCCGATCATAACAACTTCGTCTTTAAGATCTGTTCCGGGAATTTCTCCAATGACATTGAAACCAGGTGTTGATTCTTTAGTGAATTCAGCATCCAGAGTGATTTCAAGTTTAACAGCAAGACCTTTCTGGATCTGACGCACAAGACGGTTGTATGTTTCATCTGCAACGATCACCTGTGGTAATATTTTAGCAGTCTTAAGATTCTGTGCACGCTCTCTTTTGTCCTGAGCAACTTCTGCAGGATATGGAACGGTAGCAGCTCCAACCAATACGGTACCATCTTCAAGGCGTGCTGCAGGACTTGGCTCCAGCACAGCGATCGCACCTTCCTTCATACAAAGATCCCACTTCATATACGTGAGCTTCTGTTGCTGAATCATAGCGGCATTCATTTGAAAACGATTGCCACCAAAAGGTTCTGTTACTCCTGCATTTGATAAGACTAACAATGTTGAATCATTGAAACGGGTAGCATCCGGTTTGAATCCAGGTTTTACTGGTACGGGTGCACCGAAGAGAACGATCTTTCCTTTAAGCTTGCCGGTGTACTTGGCAAGATCAGCTTCTGTTTTAACATCAAGATAAACAGCATCCGTTGTGATCGTACCTTTTACTGCCGGTGACCATGCTTTTGGATACGCGATGATTGGAAAATTGACTGGACCAACACTGCTCAGGCTGAACTTCTTCAGGTCCCAGCCGCGACCAAACTCTTCACTCCACTGGTCGAACACCACATTTTGCAAACCCCATCCTGTAAGAGTAGTCTTTGCATATTCTGCTGCTTTCTTATATCCTGTTGAATTAGTAAGACGTGGACCGTTGACATCCGTGAGCATAGACATGATATCCATGATCTGAGAACGATCGAGTCCTTCTTTCTTGATTTTTGAAACGATGGTAGTATCGACCATTTCTGGCTTTTGCCCAAAGGCGATACCCGGAAGCAATGCGGCTGCCAGCGCGAGAGAGGGTAGAAATTTCTTCATAGAATTAGGTTTTGAGTGTTCAAATTAACGACTTGAACTCAAAACCACCCTTACCGGCCATCCTATTTTTAATGGAATTACCGCAGCGTCTGAGGAGACAACTGCGGTAATAAATTTATTGCTGACTGGTTTCGGCTATTGCTATTTTTACTTCTCTCCTGATTCCAAGGATCGTTACGAAATAGATCACTGCTACGTAGATCGGTATCCATACAAACCTTTCATCCGGAAAAGCAAACCAAAGGAATGTACAACCTACTGCCCGTGCGATTCCATGAAACAGAAATATCTTACCACCATACATCCATCCTACTACTGGCCAATGCATTCCCATCCCTACTGCCAGGGCCAGAGGAAAAAAGCTAACATCAATTGATGCTCCTGCAATTGCCAAAGGCCAGAACATCAACATGCCGATCAGAGCAGGCAGCATGAGTGATGTCAGCGGAGACTTTGCCAGCACATCCGACTTCAATGGCCTGGCTAATAGAATACCAAGAGGAAAGATCAGGCCTGATGCAGCCGCTGCTACAGGATACCATTGCTGAGGTGTTAACTTTGTTCCTGCAATGGCAAGAGCAACCCAGTAAACTGTTCCAGCAGCAGGCAGACCGATACCTCCATTGGCACGGATCAGAAAATCTTTTTTCTCTTTAGCTAGTTGTTGTAAGAATTCCATGGTGTAGAATTAAAGAGTGATTGAATTATTATTTCGTTGTTACTTCAGAAATGAATCCATCGTTGAGAAGAACCAGGCAGGCTCATCATAGAATATAAAGTGCTTGGCAGTATCTGAGATTTCAACGGTGCAATTCTTAATAGCCTTTACCTGGTCCTGATAACCCTTCAAAGCGCTTTCACGGGTGGTGCCATAATCTTTATAGCCAATCCACGCTCCCATGATATAAGCAGGACAGTCAATGGCTGCGACTGTTTCACGAAGATCGGTTGTAAACATTTCATAAAGAACTTCACCCTGAGTCTTTACATCGCACTTCATCGCTGACTGGGCGATCTGTTCTACCCGCTCCTTATCGCGCATCATCATCGGGAGATAGCTTCTTGAATTCTGAAGAGTTTGCTCAGGCGTTGCATTACTGATACCCTTACGCATGTTTTCCGCCATTGGACGTGAGCTTTCGGCAGTAGCTCCAGCCATTTGCAGGGCAGGCATGAATGGAACACCATCCACTGAGATCACACGATCAAAAAGACCCGGAGCACTTGCCGCAGCCCAGAGAGATATAAATCCACCCATGCTATGTCCGATAAGAACCGGCTTCTTTAATTTATTATTCTTCACATAAGTGATCAGGTCGTCTTTTACAGATTCCAGAAAGTGATCATTCAGGTTGGGACTGCTTCCTCCGAAACCAGCCACAGTAATAATGTGACATTGGTAGTTCTTCTGATACCGGTCCACCGTTTCCTTCCATACCTCGCCTGTACAATACAAGCCGTGAATCAGTATCATTGGTTTTCCTTTACCTTTTACTTCCACTGAGAAGTAACTCTGAGCTTTGGCTGTATAGTTCAGAGATATCAGTGATACGATAATACCCAGCAAAACAATTGCTATCTTTTTCATAATGGTTTGTCTTTTGTGTTTTGACATACTCAAAGGAACGGTAATGGTGAGGTGATGGAGAACTTTTATTGACTACCTGCATATAAGAAATGACCAACTGCAGATTCGGTCAATTCATGGACAGGCATCCTGTTTTTTTCACAAAACTATTTGTAGAATTTCACTGGAATTAAGGAATTCAATCCAATAAGTGTTCCTGAACGTTCAACTATTAAACAGTATCTTACCATTGCTCAAGAATATTCTACGTTTCGTCAATGAAATTTTAAAGTCGTTACCTGGGTGGTAATTTTAGCTCCATGATAAAAGGTCTTACGCTTCGGGAATGGCTCTATAAGTACAAATTCCATCACATACTGATGTGGGTGTTGTACTATGCCTTCTTTTTTGTCTTTTATAAAGATTATTATCCAAGCGCCGCCATTTTATTAATGGCCATCACGATCTACTTTGTATTCAATGCTGCAGCGTTCTACATCATTGGGTACTTCCTGTTCCCCCGATTCCTTAATAAGAATAAATACATTCTGTTCTTTCTGCTCTCGGGAATACTTCTCCTTGCACTTTGCGTCTTGCTGACTGCCACCCTTTATGCCTTCTTCTGGGATTATATTCCAAAGGAAATGGCCAGCCTTCAGCTTCTGTTTCAGTTATCGTTGATCTCAGTTGTACCCCTTGCGGGACTGATGAGCGGTGGTAAACTGATCTTTGACAGGATAAAATATGATCGCCATAACCGTACGATGGATCAGCAAAGACTGGAGAGCGAGCTGCAGTATCTCAAGGCGCAGGTTAATCCTCACTTTCTTTTTAATGCTATCAATAGCGTCTACTTTCTGATCAAGAAAGATCCCAATCTTGCCGCAGAGACGCTTATCAAGCTTTCGGATCTGCTTCGCTTTCAGCTATATGATTGCTCTGATGAAAAGATTGCCATCGAAAAGGAACTTGAATATCTTCAGAACTTTATCTCCCTTGAGAAGATCCGCAAAGGAGAAAAAGTGAGTGTTGACTTCAGACTAACAGGAAATCTTTCCGGGTTCCAGATTGCACCGTTCCTGCTGATTCCGTTTCTGGAGAATGCTTTTAAATACGTGTCAACTAAGAACGATCATCTGAATCAAATAGAAATTCATCTCGACCGGCAGAATAATATCTTTACTGCCTCATTCACCAACAGCACCGATCATAATATAAAGAATGAGGTTGGAGGAATTGGTCATAAAAATGTAAAGCGCCGTCTGGATCTTCTTTATCAGAATAAGCATGAATTAAAACTGACCGACTCCGGGAACACATACAAGGCAGTGCTAACATTGGAAATAGAATGATCCGATTACAAACCATAATTGTTGAAGACGAGCCACTGGCAAGAGAGGGACTGCTTGCCTATATAAAAGATGTGGATTTTCTGGATGTGCAGCATGTCTGTGAGGATGCCCTTGATGCGAACAAGGTTCTGGCAACACAACCAGTCGACCTGATGTTCCTGGACATTCAGATGCCCAAGCTCACCGGAATTGATTTTCTAAAATCATTGAAGAACCCTCCAATGGTGATCATGACCACAGCCTATCCCAACTTTGCCCTTCAGGGATATGAGATGGATGTGCTGGATTACCTGGTCAAGCCGTTTCCTTTCGACAGGTTTTTAAAAGCAGCAAACAAAGCCCGTGATTTCTTTGAGCTTACCTCCCGCGCTACATCAGGTGAGAGTGCGAAAGAGAATTACTTCTTTATAAAATGCGATCATCGCTATGAGAAAATATTCTTCAGCGACATCCTCTACATTGAAGGAATGGAAAACTATGTAGTCATCCACACTACTCAGCAGAAATACGTGACATTACTGCGTATGAAAACAGTCGAAGACACGTTGCCTTCGTCAGACTTTATAAGGATTCACAAATCGTTCATCGTTTCTGTGAAAGCAATCTCCTCCATCGATGGCAACGAAGTCATTGCCGGAAATAAACGGCTACCGATGAGCCGCGAAAAGAAAGCTGAAATCCTTTCCAGGGTGGTGAAGAACTAAAAAACTATTTGAGCCTTTAGAGATTGGCTTAACACAATACTTTTTAGGTAAATTCAAGTCAATTTCTTTAGAGATGTTTAACAGGATCATTGAAAGCCTCCAGTCGGTTGATCAATTTTCAACAGAAGACTTAGATCTGTTTCAGTCAAAGCTGGATCGCCTGAGCTTATCGCGGGGAGAGAATTTTCTTGAAGAGGGAAAAGTCAGCAAGAGCCTTGCCTTTATTGAGAAAGGACTGGCCATGCACTATCAAACCATCAATGGCGATGAGGTCGCACGTGATTTCACGATTGAAAATGGCTGGGTGACCTATCTCAAGAGCTTTACCAATCAGTCGGTATCGGATATGGGAATAAAGATGCTGGAAGATAGTGTCCTCATTTGCATATCCCACTCAGATCTGATGGCACTCTTTACCCTGCAGCCAAAGTTTATGGTCGCCAAGAACTTTTTTGTTGAAAGATCATTCACGGACATTGTCCAGCATAACGCTGACCTGGCTCAACTGGATGCAAAAGATCGCTATTATAAGATGATGAAAGAGAAGCCGGAAATTGTCAATCGGGTACCTCAGTATTATATCGCATCCTACCTCGGAATTAAGCCTCAGTCCCTGAGCCGCCTTAGAAAAGAAGCCTCAAATTAAGGTTTAAAGAACTCCTTTCTTAACAAATGTGAACGAAATCGGCTGGCCGGATCGGGAGATTTGTACCAACATTAAACACAAAAAATCATGGTACATCACATCTCAAAAGCAGCCACAGCGGTATTGCTGTGCCTGTCAACTCATTCTTTGCTTGCGCAAAATCCTTTATCACAAACTACCCAGGCAGAGGTAGGATTTGGATTTACTATCCCCTCTTTAATGAGTGGACAGGAACTGTTGCGTTCTGAAAATTTAAGAACTCAGGGTTTAAGCTACTTCCGGAACCCAAATGGAGATCGCAAGAGTGTTGGAAAATATCCAGCGCTGAGCGGCATCTCATTTCATGTAGGATTTTATAAGCCTTTGAGAAGAATCAAAGGACTTATGCTGGGTGCAATGGTGCGCAACTCTCAAACAGGATCACAACCGGCTCAGGGTGGATATGAAGAAGGATACTTTTTCAATTTCATTACGGCGGGACCAGCAGTTAAATATTATCCCTTTGAGAAGAATAATCTGTTCTTTAAAGGAGATGCAGGATTGGCATCGGTGCTCACCAAGAATCGTTTCACCAACACTGAAGGTGAGCAGAGTTTCTTTCATCAGTTCGGAATAGGATTTGGAGCAAGCATTGGTGCAGGATATTCATTGACACCTTTCAAAAACAAAACGAAGGCCGTGGATCTGCAGATCATTTATCAGCAATTGAATACCCGCGTTGAGGTCAATGGACTTGGAGATGATCAATGGAAATTTGGCGCGATGAATTTTTCGGTGAGCATGGTTTTATAATTGGGGTGTGTTCATAGTGTTTAACCGCAGGGTCTCAACAGACTCTGCGGCACCCTATGGAATAGTATTTGTATCCCGATCATTATGGAAAAGAATACAAAAAATGCAGCACGCATCCTGTTGGGTGCGGGTCTGATACTGGCAGGCATCAGTCACCTTACCTTTGCCAGAAAAGAATTTCAGGCACAGGTTCCGGATTGGGTTCCATTAAAAAAGGATGACACCGTTGTGTATTCCGGCATGGCAGAAATTGCGCTTGGTAGTGCTATTGCTTTTTCAAATCAAAAGCATAGAAAAAGCATTGGAAAAATAGCAGCTGCTTTTTTCATTACTGTCTTTCCAGGTAACATCTCTCAATACACACAAAAGAGAGATGGCTTTGGTCTCGATACTGATCGGAAGAGATTCCTGCGATTATTCTTTCAGCCCGTTCTTGTCTACTGGGCTTTGAAAAGCACAGGAAATACGAATCACTAATCTGTACTGGAGAATCACAAAATAAAATTCTCAATTTGACAGTCTTTCAGCTCTGCTGATATTCTTTTTGTTAACGCTTTTCGATAACTTGAAGAATATCATCGTTTATGGCTAAGCGTAATCTGAAACAATACTTTCAAATTTCAAGGTCGACCTACGCCAACGAAAGAGCTACCCGGGCGAATCCATACGAAATTCCAAAAGACCCATCAAAATCGAGCGAAGTCAAAGAAGATCTTTCTGCACTTACCAAGGCAGGCAAGACCATTGAACGGTATTTCCGCAACAGCATCCTGTGGCTGAAAGATTTCTGGGTTCATAAATCTTATGAGTATCCCTCTTCAATTGACAATCCTCCTGCTTTGTTGCAGAGCAGTTCTGGCAATCCCATCACGATTGCTATTGCCGCTGACTGGGCTAACAATACTTCGCAATCAGAATTCATTGGGAATTGTATCAGGGAAAAAGGTCCAAACAAAACCGCACCTGATTATACCATCCATCTTGGTGATACTTATTACTGCGGATCAGATGAAGAGCTTGCTGCCTGCTTTGGAAGAGGTAATTCTGATGATGGAATATGGCCGCGTGGCAGCAAAGGGACTTTCGTTCTTGCTGGAAATCATGAGATGTTCTCATCGGGCCGGCCTTACTATAATCTGATCAAAGCAACCAACAGGAACCTTGGCATAAATAATCAGGGTCATGAACCCGTCTTTTGTCTGCAGACAGAACATTGGTGCATACTCGGTCTTGATACGGGATATGATTCTTTAAAACATGGATTGATCCCCATTCATATTCACCCGGATAAACTAAATCTGGAGCTAAAACAATCTGTTATCGATTGGCTCATCAAAAAAGTAAACATAAAGTCAAACAAGCGAGGCATTATTGTTCTCACCCACCATCCTAACAGTAGCGCTTTCCATGGTGAGCATGAGTTTAAAAATCCTGCAAGTCAATTGCATGAACTTTTACCCGGTCGTGAGGTCATCTGGATATGGGGTCATGAACATCGATTCTCCATGTATGGAAAGTTCAGCCATTCTGAAACTTCAATCTCGACATATGCAAGATGCATAGGTAATGGCGGCATGCCTGATGAGCATTCCAAGAGAAGATATCTTGATGAGAAATTAGCGAAGTCAAGAAATCTTGAGATATATGATAAACGAACTGCCGACACTTTTCTAAAGAAACCAGGTGCAATCTGTGGCAAAGATCTGGATATTGGTTACAACGGATATGCAGTCATAAGTCTGGAGCATGAAGAGGCAACCATTGATTACTATGCCAGCTACCAGGGCGATGAGCACATACGGCATCGGATACATCCACATGTAGGATCGGGAATCGATGAGAAAGTATTCACTGAGAAGTGGATCAGTGACGGTTCAGGAAAAATCAACAGGACACTGGCAAAGGATCATACAGAGGGTAGAAAGGAAGGATTGACACACTGGAGCACGAAGCCATAAGATTGTCAATGCTTACTTGAGAGTATTGTTGATCACTTCTCTCACAGACTTCTCCTTGATAATAAACTCCATGCGATTGTCTTTGGATTTAGCTGCGATCTCCCCTTCCCTTATTAAATCGATCATGGCTTCCTCAATAAAACCGAGCTCGTCAGGATATCTTGCTGCAACATCATCGGCCATCCAGTAAAATTTCATGACGATCTGCCTTTCACGTTCCTCAGCATTTGCTAAAGATGCAACACCATCAGATGCCAATATCGATACATTCAGATGCTTGGGAGGTGGTGGTGGAAATTTGCCGCAGTCATTAATATAATTTCTTAGAAGATCAGCATAGTTGACATTGTATGTGACCGTTCCTGAATTATAAATACTCAATATCCTCAGCAATCCTCCCATGAGACTCTCCTTCTCCTTATCCCAGTTTTGCTTCTCAGGGATCTTTGAATTGTTGATTACCACATCAATCGTATCAATATTATGGTTGATCGCATAGCGAAGAGCTTCCTCTACGGGTATCACCCTCCTGAGCCCACCATCAACATAATATGATTTCTTTCCTGCAGGATCGTTCATTTCAACATACGACATAAATAACGGCTCATTGGAAGAAGCCCAGATCCAGTTTACCATTTCCTCATAGTGTTCCTTCGACTTGCTGTAGGATGAATCCGTCTTTATCTCAAGCGCACCGGTTCGCATATTCGTAACTGCCACTGCCAGCATCATATTATTGCTTTTGTAAAAATCAATCAGGCTGTCATAACGTTTTTTTGTAAACCAATCCTCGATCAGTTCCTTAAGATTATCAGTTGTTCCAAGCGTCTTTTTAAAAATTCCGCGATACAATCCATTGAGGACACGAAGCTTCGTTGTGACCGTTTTGGTGGTGGGATTATACTTAACCTTAAATGGACTTATGTTGAAAATTGTATGCTGATTTACCTTGCTGTAAGCTTCCTTGAGGGTATCAAATTTCTGTAACAATACAAAAGGAGCCATCAGACTTCCCGTACTGGTACCATATACAATTTTATATCCACCATTCTTTTTATAAAGCTCCGAGATAAGTCCTACGCCCCACGCTCCTCTTGCACCACCACCGCTTACCACCAGCATCTTATTTCCAGGCGCTTTGAAATGATGTTGCGCAGAGCCAGTAATTGAGAGAGTTGAAATGAGCAAGAGTGTAAAAATTAATTTCATCTTCATCAGAATTTAAGATTATGATAGAATTTATGATGTTGATTCAACGCTGCCGCGGGAAGCATATCCAACACTGATATTTACAGAGTACGGGATTCGTATTTCGAAGACGGTTAATCCCATCTTGCTTTCCTTCAGAATGATCATTCCATTGAGAAGACTGACCGCCTCACTGACGATATTAAGTCCGATTCCGGACCCCTGAGATACCTGGGATCCCCGGAAAAATATTTCAAAGATCTTCCCTCTGCTGGCTTCCTCTACTCCGCTTCCATTATCAGAATAATGAAAAAGTATTTTATCCCGTTCCTTTGCTGCTCTTATTTTGATCCTTAACGGAACGTTTTCCTGTGCGAATAATTTACTGTTGGAAATCATTTCCTTGAAGATGAGAGAAAGCAGATACTCATCAGAATAAAAAGTAATATCCTCCTTTTCTTCAAATGAAATGGAGTCAAGTGGCAGATTCAAATCCACTCCGATTCTTTCGATAATCTTCTTTGCTTTTACATCCGACAGTCTGATCTTATAATTCTTGAGGGTATTCAATATGATATGCTTGTCCAGAATAGCCTCCATGTTATCTGCGGTGCGCTTCAGCTTATCAGCATACGTATCAAAATACTGTTGATCCGTTGACAAAAGATTAATCAATCCTTTGAGTCTCATCAATGGTCCACGTATATCATGTGCAGAGCGGTAGGTAAACAGATCCAGAGATTCGAGAGCATCCTTGAGCTTGGTGTTGCTTACTTTAAGATTTGAATTGGATTCGGATGTGATCCTGATATTTTCATTTTTAAGGAAGTTAAGCTTATCGGCAAGGGCGAAGCTCAAAAGACAGGCTTCCAGCAGAAGAGAGACTTTCAGGTAAAGTCCAACGGGAAAATCCAATGGAAGGATGTTAAGATTATACATGATGAACATCAAGCCGCCAGATGAATAAAGACAGGAGCCCCAGAAGAAATATCTGGCAGGTGTATATCCTTTCTGAATTACTTTACGCACAACATACAACTGAATAAAAATATACGGTATTGCGCATACCTGATACAAATAGGCGGCGAGATAATTGTAAGAAAAGAGATTCAACGGAACGAGAGAAACAAAGAACAGGATAACACAGACGAAATATGTTCTCCATTTCGGTTCATACGTCTTAAGATTGGTGAATGATATAAAGAACAGGCAATACAAAGCACTGTTCAATGCCGCTATCGATGGAACGAAGTCATTCAGTGCAGGCGACGATGGCCAGAAGTAATGAAACGAATATCCATCCAACGTAAGGATGAGTAGCAAGGCAAAAGAGTTGGCCATTGCATAGATGAGGTAGTTCAACTCCTTGGTCGCAATGCAAATGAAGAGATTGTAAATGATCAGGATAAGGATGGCTCCCAGAAAAATTGCTACTCCTATATCAGTAGTATGGAAACGCTCTTTAAAAGCATCCTGACTACCTAAAAAAACAGGAATTTCCGTCAGCTCTTTTACCTTGATCTTCAGATAGAATGTCTGCACACTGTCAGAAGCAGGCATATCCACCATAAAGCACTCAGTCTTGTACTTCCTGTCATAAAAAGGAAACCGATCTCCTGTAATGGCAAGTTCACGAAGGGAGTTATTCTCTTTGATATAAACTATAAGACTATCGATTGTGGCATTCAATACCCCCAGGACAGTCTTCTCCTGAGTAACATTAGTGAAACTGCCCTTCACCCATATAATATTATTAAGCTTCTCTGTTAGCGAAGGAACATTTGAAACAAAATCCGAAGTATCAAGCTGAATGCTCTTTGCTCCTTTGGAAAGACAATATTGGAGTCCTTTTGAATTGTCATACAACACTGTAGGATCAGTGATCTTTACCTGTCCATACGATTGCCCCAGACAAGTGATGACCAGTACAAGACAATAAAAAAGATCTCTTAATTTCATTATTTACCAAACAAATGAAGAGACCAGTAATCTGTCATGAAGATATTCTTCGGATCGCGCTTCGCTCTCAATTTCATAAAGTCATCCCATCTTGGATACTGCTTGCTAAGATAAGTGGCCCATTCAGGATAGGTAGTTTGTGTGCTTCCAGCTATTTTATGACCCGGTAGAAATTTCCCCCAATGCAATCTGAACGTGATTCCTTCAGTTTTCATGTCATCCCAGAATTGATTGAAGAAGCCATCCTCCCCTTTTGTTTCAGCGGATGGGTCACCCTCATTGTGCGTAAACCAAAAGAGATCGATTCTTAAGACCTTGGTTCCATAGGAAGGACTTAACCAAATGTCACTCTCCTCAGTAGCATATAATTCAGTGGCATAATAACCACAGGCCTTATATCGGTTCTCTTCATATTTTCTTCTCATGAAGTTCATTGCCTTACTTGCCTCTTCAATCGGCACCCACATCTCCGTAAACTCAGTTGCCAGAATTGTGTCGTTGATCTCATTATCCATTGCCAGACTTCCCCATGGATAATCTGAGAACGTTCTCGTTTGACCTTTTTTCGTTATTCCCTGGAACATCTTTACAACCCATGTTGGAAGCCATGGATTGGATTTGGGTTCGAAGATTTTTACAATAAAGAATAAAATAGAAATCGCGAAGCAAACGATCATCAATAAATACACTACGATCCATGCTGCTACCCATGCTGTAAAGGTGCTTCCCCATATCTGATAGACACTGTTTTTATAGGCCATGAATACAGGCAGAAGTTTTTTCCAGGCCTTAAAAAAATACCTGTTCTTCAGCATGGTGAAGATCACGCAACCTCCTGTCTGAAGAAAAAGCGCCGTGAACGGATACTTGCTCAACGAACTATAAGGCTGCCGCTCAAAGTTATCTTCTGGTGGGTCTTGTGGGCGATCTGCTTTCCAGATAACAACTCTCTCTACTTTGGGTTGCGGCCACCAGAGCAATCTTGCATAGGCGTTCTTTTTAAAGAAGTCCATCAGAGGAACTTTCTTGTCCAAAGTCTTTTCATCGAACAGATCAACTTCACATTCCTTCATTGCAACCGTCTTCTCTTCACCTTCAATGATAAACATCGGGCTGAGCTTTAATCGGATCTTGCTCATGATCCCCTGAACACCCAATGAAGTGAGAAGCGCATTGAAATGATCCTCACCTTTATAAAACCACTCAACATTTCCTTCACCATCAATCATGGAGAAGGCTTCGATATTATCAATAATGTTGTATTGCAAAGATCCACCTGAACTTCCTGTCATCAGAAATCCTGATAATGTCTGGTGAATGATGCCACCAAGATCTTCCAGCGTAAAGTTCTTCGCCTTGATCTGATACAGCAATCCATTCTCAAAGCTGGATTGTCCAGGATCATCATTGGGATCATCACCTAAATGAATACCGGCTTCCACTTCTACAACTCCGGTCTTATCATCCAGCCACCTGAATTTTTTATATCGATCCAGCATGATATTAATATGCTCTGACCTGGATGGATGAGGTAGAGAGACTTTATTTGGATAGTCCAATGGACCTGCATAGATGGCGTGAGATAGTGAATGCGCAGCACCTCTGCACCGGATCTTAACATTTCTGGTGGCGGCCTCTTTTACAAGATAAACGATCTCTTCCTCAGTAGAAGGATGATAAAATCCATCCATGTGAACTTCCAATCCAAAACCCGTTTTCTGGTTGAGCAGAAGGTTTTTCACATAAAGCAGGAAGATCAGTGCTCCAAGCATCAGCACTACAATTGAAACGTAGGTAGTCTTTTCCCAGCCGGCAGCGTGATTCGGAAAGCTGAAAAAGAGCTGGACGCACTCGATCGTAAAAAAACCAAAGTTCGTGGTGAATGAACTGCTCAGTAAGGAGAGATAATTTTCGCGGGTCTCCGGTGTCAGCTTCTTGAGACCGAAGTAGGCAACGTAGAGATTAAAAAATATAACAGGTGTTTCAAAAAAATGAATAACAAGACTTCCCCAGACCCATGAATCACAAAATATTTTATACGATGACCAGTCATATCCCATCGCCGGAGGAATATGAACAAATGTTACTCCGACTACACAAAAGGCGACAATCGAGTAAGAATACCAAACAATTGCTTTCTCAGCAGACATAGGTTTGCTCTTTTGATTTATGAAACCGGATAGAAAAAAGTGCTAATGGGAGGTCAGAGACGTGATAATAAAGAAATTATAGGGTAAATTAAAGGGTTCGTTTAAAATTTTTAACTCAACTTAACTTTATGGGAGCAAAAAAAATCGCGCTCGTGCTGAGTGGCGGAGCATTTAACGGAGCCTTTCAAATGGGTGCACTGCAATACATGAACACTCACTGGGCAGAGATATTTCCCACGTATAGTACACCTATGAAGTTTGATATTGTAACAGGGATTTCCGTCGGCGCGCTGAATGGGGTCTTCGTTGCATCGGAAAGGTTTGAGGAACTGGAAAAGTTCTGGCAGAAGTTGTCTGACAACGGCGCAGAAGAGGTTTTCACCTCTGAATACATTGATACAAAATCACAATCGGATAAGCTGGAGTTTCGAAAATTCTCCTTCTGGAAACAGATCATCTTGCTCTTCAAAATAAAAAAGCTGATAAAGGAAACCAAGGCTCTAGCCGACATAGCTCCCCTGCATCAGAAGCTTAAGGACACTGTAACAAGAGCAGCTGTGAAGACCAATTTTAAATGTGGGTTGGCAACCCTCAACGATCAGGGTAAATATCAATCCTTTGGGGCTGAAGATTTTTCAACAGATGAGGATTTTCAAAATGCAATCCTGGCGTCTGCTTCGATGCCAATCATCTGGAAACCCGTTGAAAAGATCACCACTAAAAACGGAACCGTTATTAGTAATACAGTCGATGGTGGCATTCGCACAGTAGTTCCGCTTGGCGATGCAATTAAAGATATCAAACTTGATGCTGCCTCAGAATATACAATCATCATCGTCAATTGCTGCAGCACAAAAGTAGATTCAGTCGATCCGGAAAAATTAAAGAATTACAACATGGCCGAGATCGCACTGCGGTCTGTTGTCAGCATATCTCAAAACGAGATCACCAATAATGATTCTGAATGGTTTCTGAAGATCAATGACATTCTTGCCCAGCTAAGGGAAGCTAATATCAATCTACCTATCAAAGCGTATGACTTTGAATCTCAATCGAGACTACCACAGGATATTTTAAGGGAATTCAAATTTGTTCTGATCCAACCTGACCCGGAAGTTATGGGGGACGAACTGGTAGCTAACAAAAAGCTCCTTGACAAAAGGACCGAACATGGAAAAGAGAAAGCTAATAAAGCTTTTTCAGGAAAGACAATCGATTAATAAATCTAACCCACCTGATGGGATATTGCCGTTGCTCATTCCATTAGTAATCTTAATGTCACGATTCATATAAATTCTACTCATCGAAAAAAGAAGCATCCATATCTTTAATATCAAATAAACTCCTCTTAAAAATGAAACAGAAATTACTCTCGCTTGTTGCTCTGTGCTTCCTGGTCGTCAGCGTCGCATGGTCCCAGATGACTTTGCCACCGAGCGGAAACAATCAAAAAAGTGAAGTGACTCAATACATGGGCTTATCTAAAGTTACCATTGTGTATAGCAGTCCTGATGTAGCCGGTCGGGAGATCTGGGGCAAGCTTGTTCCCTATGGCATGACCAATCTTGGCGGATTCAGAAGTTCTGATACAAATCCCTCTCCATGGAGAGCCGGTGCAAATGAAAACACAACCATAACTTTCACTACGGATGTGGAAGTTGAAGGCAAACCTTTGAAAGCAGGAACGTATGGATTGCACATGGCACCAGGAACGGATGAATGGATCATCATATTCTCAAGCAACGCCGGAGCATGGGGAAGTTTTTTCTATATTCCTTCTGAAGATGTATTACGGATAAATGTAAAGCCAGCCGCAAGCGAGTTTACAGAGTGGCTCACTTATGATTTCTCTGATCGCCAGCAGAACAGTACGACAGCACGATTAAAGTGGGAGAAAATTGCCGTTCCCTTCAAGATCAGTGTACCAAACGGAGATGACTTATATGTAAAGAAGATCCGTGAGGAGTTAAGTGGCCCTAAAGGATTCAACTGGCTGAATGTGGTTGCCGCAACAAACTTCTTTGCCGGCAAAAAACTAAATCTTGACGAAGCTCTTGCCTGGGACCAAAGTCTGATCGACCGTAACATTCGCTATTTCCCGATCTATAATTCAAAAGCAAATGTTCTGGCAGCGCAGGGGAAACAAGCTGAAGCTGATGCCGTGATGAAAGAAGCTATCAACTTGCCAGATGCTACTCCGGGTCAAATATCAAATTATGGCCGGACGTTGATCACTCAGAAAAGACCCAAGGATGCGATGGTAGTTTTTGAGACAAATCTCAAACGCAATCCAGGTAATGCAAATGCGCTGACGGGTATGGCGCGTGGTTATTCTGCAAATGGGGATAATAAAAAAGCATTGAAGTTTATGCAGGATGCTTTCAAAGCTGAAACAAATCCTCAGGTTAAAACTGCAATTGACGTTATGGTGAAAAAACTTGAGAAGGGCGAAGCTATTAACTAGAAATCAGAAGTTCATACCAATAAAAAACCCGATGAATGCTGATGCGCTCATCGGGTTTTATCTTTTAAACCATTACTCTCCCCTGTTCAGATAGAAAGTAAATCCGACACCCAGACCGATGGTACTGCCATTGTCATACTTCACAAATCTTATTGCTGGCTCAACAGCTATAAATTTATTGATAAATGCTGCATAGCCTACTTCCAAAGGAATTGAGGTTGAGCTGGAGCCACCACTTGAAGAAGAGTTAACACCTGCACCTAAAAATATCTTTCCGTTGAAATAGTAACGTCCGAATACACCCACCAAAGTTGAACTTCCGCTTGATGCATCGGTGCTATAACCCGATACTCCGAGGTTAAGACCTAACACAAAATTCTCAGCAAGAAAATAACCGCCCTTGAGATTAAGATTGTAATCTGTCGAACCCGAACCTGTACTAGGAATGCTTCGTGTAACCGAAAACGCTGAATTAACTCCCACCAGCACAGTTCCTTTTTCAATTTGAGCAGATGCTGCCGAAACAGTCAACACTGCAAATAGCATTAATAAGATTTTTTTCATAGAATGTTGGTTTGTTTTACAAAGGTAAATAATTTATTTAAGTTCATTAATCAAGGATGGATCGATTCGTTATTTGGTAGGGTGCTATCGGTGATCTGCCAAATACAGCCGGTCATTGGCAATAACAACCGCGTTTATATTGCGAATCCAATAAGACACCATTTTAATTATCTTTAAAAAAACAAAGCGGACCTTCATAAATGCAAAAAGTAAGAAGATCGATATTGGTATTTCTATTTGCTTTAAGTGCAACTCTTCCTGGTTTCAAGTCCAGAGACAACCTGATGCAAACAATGCCCATACTGAGCTACGGCGAGAATGGAATTAAAATTGACGACACTCAATGCTCTACCGACTTAAGTTCCGATGGAAAAAGTCTCTCCATCGCCGCTTTCAACACAGTTTCCGCCAGTATGTGTCAGATCCAGTTTAATACCCCGGAACCTGTCAGCGGCACATACACCACAGTTTTTGAAGAACCGATTGGTAAAGGGCAGGTCTTAATCCATGTCAACGGCGAGTTATTTGATGGTAAAAATTACAACGCACTTTCAGGACAAGTTGTGATATTAAAAAATGTGTCTGGAAAATTTAAAGTCACATTCAATGACATAGCTTTGATGGATATCCAAACCAAAAAGAACATCAACAGAAAAATTTCCGGCAACTTTGGATGCAATTAAATATCGTATCACTTTAATCTTATCTTATCATGAATAAAAAGATCATACTTTTCCTTGCCTCGCTCCTCACCTTACATTTCAGCAGTTCATTTTCTCAGGCTGATCAGGATCTTGAAAAAACACTGACCGATGTTAATGCAAATGCGATTAAAGGCCATATGACTTTCCTCGCCGACGATCTCATTGAAGGACGTCAACCTGGAACAAAAGGATTTTCCATTGCTTCAAAATATATCGAAACACAGTTTATTTCACTTGGACTGCAACCCGGAGTCGATGGCGTTTCTTACCTCCAGCCTGTACCCTTTCGCAAAGGCATTGTTGATGAAGCCGGAAGCAGCTTTGTATTAACGATCAAAGGCAAGCAGGAGACACTGACACTTGGAAAAGATTTTATCGTCAATCCATACTTTCCTCAAACAGAATCAGAAGTCAAGGCAGCTCTGGTCTTCGTTGGCTTTGGAGTTTCAGCACCAGAATTATCATATGATGATTATAAGGGAGTTGATGTTAAAGGAAAGATTGTCGTCTATCTCAATGGAGCACCTTCGGGATTTCCATCCAACGAGAGAGCGTACTTTTCTTCTGCATCGAAATTAACAGAGGCTATTATGCGCGGGGCTGTTGGAGTCATTTCTTTCAGCACACCCACTGATAACAGAAGTTCATGGGAGGCAATGGTAAGAAGAACGAAACAAGGATCATTCAAATGGCTGAACAAGGAAGGTAAACCTGCTAATGCTGCTGATGAGCTAAAAGCTTCTGTCAGTTTTAATCCTGAATTTGCTTCCAGGCTTTTCACGGGTTCCGGTAAAACACTTGAAACTGTATTGCTTAATGCAAAATCAGATAAGCCCGGGTCATTCTCCCTGAATGCAGAAGCATCCATTAAAGTAAAGACCGCTCATAGTTTTGTTCAGGGATCAAATCTTGTAGGCGTACTTCCCGGTTCTGATCCAAAACTAAAAGACGAATACATTGTCTATGCTGCCCACCTTGATCACTTTGGAAAAGGAGCGCCAGTTAAAGGAGATTCCATTTACAATGGTGCTCATGATAACGCTTCGGGGGTATCTATTCTCCTGGGCATCGCTCAGGCATTTCGAAATTATCCAAAACCTCCAGCACGCTCTATCATTTTTGCCGTAGTGACGGGAGAAGAGTATGGATTATTGGGATCAGATTATTTTATCAACAATCCATCGATCAAACCTGAAAGCATTGTCGCTAATCTTGCCATCGACATGCCTTTCTTCTTCCATCCTGTTCTTGATATAGTCCCTTATGGTGCTCAGCACTCCAGTCTTTCAAAACAGGTAGAAAAAGCTGCAACCTATCTCAATCTAAAGATCAGTCCTGATCCATTTCCAGAGCAGGTTGTATTTGTACGTAGTGATCACTATAGTTTTATTAAGAAAGGAATTCCCGCACTATTCATAAAGAGCGGCTTTATGACCGTTCCGGAAGACAAAGTCGACCGTTCAAAATCTGATCTGGCGTGGCGAAGCACAATCTATCACACACCTCAGGATGATATGAGCCAGGCATTTGATTTCAATGCAGCAGCCATGCACGTTAAGGTAAATTTCCTCATCGGGCATTTCATCAATCAGGAAACGACGCGCCCTTCCTGGAATCCAAATGATTTCTTTGGAGGTAAGTTCGGAAAGAAAGAAAAGATTGATTTAAAGAAATAGAATCAACTTAGAGCAAAGCTCATTTTTTCTCTTTTACAAGAGCGAGGTGGTGCTTTGCTTTTTCAATTTCTTCATCGGAAGATTTCGTGATGATTTCAAGCTTGCCAAGAAATTCCACGTTGGCTCCTTCCTTGATCTCCACTCCCCCTTTGATGACTACGTTGGATGTCTTTCCAAAAATGACATTTGCTCCTTTATTGATTATCAGTTTGGCATTCGAGGGAGGATTCAACATGCGGAACAAACTATGACAATGATTGCATCTAAGAAATTCATTATCTTCTTTTGTGAAATCAGTTGACCCACACTGACTGCATTGACATTTTTCCATAGCGAAAAGATAATGCAAATCTTTTATAATGGACCGATGGGTTTAGAGCTTGCGATCGGCATCAATGAAAAGCCAGAGGAATCCTCCAAAAATTAATAGAGCTCCGATCACAACAACAGGAATTGTATAACTATGAAATGATGTGACCACATATCCTACCCCCACCGAAATAAGCGTTCCGGCAAGCAGACCTGCTGTATTCATAGCGCCAGTGATCGCTCCACTATTCTTACCTCCCATGCTTGTGGCAACTGCCCACGAGACGGGCGCAGTGACATCCATAAATGCGAGCCCTAGTGCAAGGAATATGATTGCTACAGAATTATCAGTGATCATGGCTACCATTAGCATGGAGGATCCCGATAATATCAATCCGATTAAAGGTACCAGCCTCCTGCCCCAGTTCATTCCGATCTTCTTTACAAGCAAATCACTGATCGATCCGCCGGCAAGACAGCCAATAGCGGCCAGAAAAAATGGAAGCGATGCAGAGTAGGCAAGCTGATCTTCAGTGATGCCCCTGCCATTCTGCAAGTATCTCGGAAGCCAGGATATAAAGAAGAATACACCCCCCGCATAACAGAAATACATCATCATCAGTAACCAGAAATTGCCATTGGACAACCATACTTTCCATGACACTCCATCCTCTGACTTCGTTACAGGCTCATGGTTTTCTTCGGCATCACGATACATGATGGTCCATATCAATACCCAGACCACACCCACTGCTCCCAAAACATAGAAAGAAACTCTCCAGCCATAGTGCATTTGCAATGGAATGACAAGAAACGGTGCAATTGCTCCCCCGATACGACTAGACATCCAGATGAGAGCCTGAGCTCTTGCACGTTCAACAGCAGGAAACCAGCCACGAATGGCGATAGCAGTGTTGGGATAAGCTCCTGCTTCACCTGCGCCGAACATAAACCTGATGATAAACAGGGAAGCAAAACCTCCTGCAAATCCGGTAATGATTGTGAAGAATGACCACCATAATACAACCCTTATCAAGATGCGTTTAGCACCAAACCGATCTCCCATAAGACCTGTTGGGATTTCGAAGACACCATAAGCAATGGTAAAAGCGCTTAATATCCATCCAAACTGACCATCGGTTAGTTGAAGCTCTTCTGTGATCCGTTGTCCGGCAAGGGAGATTGCGTTACGATCGAGGAAGGTAATTACCGACAGCACCGAGAGGAGAATGAGTACGACGTATTTTCGTTGCATAGGTATAAGCACCTAAAGTTGTATAAAAAAATCAGAGATCATAACTTTAGAAATAAACAGTTATGTAACTTTATACCCACATCAGAAATTCTGATGCACTAAATCAGAAAACAACCATTAAAAATCAGTTGCTATGGCAAAGAAAAAAGCGAAGAAGATTGTGAAAAAAGCGGCTAAAAAGGCTGTGAAAAAAGCAAAGAAATCTATTGCAAGAAAGCTCGGCGCGAAAGCGAAATCGATCAAGAAAGCAGTAACAAAGAAAGCTGCCGGAGTTAAAAAAGCAGTAGTGAAAAAAGCAGGGACTGTTAAGAAAGCGGTTACTCAAAAAGCAAAGTCTGTTAAGAAGAATGTGATTGCAAAGGCTGGTCAAGTGAAAACTGCCGTTGTTGATAAAGCATCAGAAGTTAAAACTGCAGTTGAAAATTCAGTAGAGCAAGCAAAGCTGGATTTCAATGATGGATACACCAAAGGATAAGTAACTCCTTTTAATAACCATAAAAGAGCGATCCATAAGGTCGCTTTTTTCATTTATTCCATATTTCAGGAACCGGTTTCGTGCCGCGTTTTCCATTCCCGCCAGCAGAAAAAAATAGTCAAAAAAACCTACCTTGCACTACATCCTTTCCTATGTTTAATTTTTCTCTTGACCGGGTTCTTTCCAAACGCGAGCTGCAGCGCGAAAAGACAAAAGACTACCGTAACATCGTTCTGATCCAGATCCTCATTATAGTATTCGGTCTCACGCTTTCAGAACCGCTTCTCACCGATTCAAAAAGTGATGCATCTAAATTCATCATTGCTGTCTTCTCCTTCTTCGGTGCCACCTATGCTTTTCTACTATGGGATCTTTTAAGAGACTTCACCACCAACAAGACGCTCATCCGCACGATCTTTTTTGTTTTACTGGGAATTGTCGTCGTTGGATCGCTGGTTGAATTCCCATACTATCAAACCATACACATTGCCAATCGCCAGGCGTATCTTCTGACCATCCATAGTCTCCTCTTTCCAATTGAAGTCACTGTCATTTCATTTGCCATCCGGGACATCTTCTCCGGCGGCTTTATGTCCGGCGATAAACTCTGGGGAGCGGCCTCTATTTTTCTTATGATAGGAATCTCTTTCGGAAGCCTTTACGATCTTCTTACCATCATTAATCCTGGCTCTCTTGGCGCTGACATTGAACTTGGACTTCCCAACTACTCTGAATGTGTTACTTATAGCTTCTGCATTTTGGGAGGTGTTGACCCAGGGTTGGAGCCAACACGTCTTATCCGTAATATCAGCACAATTGAAGCAGTCTGGGGAAACATCTATGGAATGCTCATCATCGGCCGTCTTTTAGGCCTGCCCCGTCAGGAAGAATCCAAAGAATCCTGAGGATCCAGGGCAAAGTCTCCTTATTCTGAACGATCAATTTTACTAACTTTAACGCTCCTCTAACCTGGAATTAACTAATCAATATGAATAACCGCAGATTACCCATTATCATTGCCGGAGTGGTAGGCATCATAATTCTGATGTCAGTATCCTCAAGCTTATTCTTTACCATTGAATCAACCGAAAGAGCAGTCATGTTCTACCCTTTTACCATTGGACTTGACAAGGAAAATGTAATTGATCAGGGTATTCATTGGAAAGCACCCTGGAACAAGATCTATATCTATAAGGTCAATGAGCAATCCTCTGATGAGAACATGGACATTCTTGATAAAAATGGCCTCTCCATTCACGTGGACATCACCGTTCGTTATTTTCCAATCCCCGAACAAATCGGATATGTGCATCAGAAGTTCACTCAGTCATATGTGGATGTACTTGTAATTCCTGAGGTTCGCTCTACAGTGAGACAGGTCATGGGCCGTTACACAGCGGAGGAGATTTACTCAACGAAACGCCCTGAAGTTGAAGGAGCGATCAAAAATGAAACTGAAAAGATTCTCACCGCAAACTTCGTCACCGCAACTGCTGTCCTTATCCGATCCATCGTCCTTCCTGAGCAAATAAAAGGTGCTATTGAAAACAAGCTCCAACAGGAACAAGAGGCATTGGCTTACCAATTCCGCCTTGATAAGGAAAAGAGCGAAGCAGAAAGAAAGAGAATTGCCGCTGAAGGTGAATCACGGGCCAATAACATTATCAATAACAGCTTGTCTGACAAATTATTGAAAATGAGAGGTATAGAGGCAACTTTGGAGCTTTCTAAATCTCCCAATTCAAAAGTGGTGATTATAGGATCAGGTAAGGATGGAATGCCTTTGATTTTAGGAAATAATTAACCCAAAGGACTTCCAACTACAAAAACCCCGATTTACTTTAGAGCAAAATAGACTTATCATGGCAAAGACAGCGCAATTGATTTTGGACGGAAAAACATATGAACTTCCCGTATTTGAAGGCACAGAAAATGAACAGGGTATTCAGATTGGTGATCTTTTAGAAAAAGCAGGTGCCGTAACACTGGATCCTGGCTATAAGAATACAGGCGCTACAAAAAGTGCAATTACTTTCCTTGATGGAGACAAAGGCATTCTTCGCTACCGCGGATATTCTATTGAAGACCTTGCTGACAAATCCAGCTTCCTGGAAGTTGCCTACCTCCTTATCTTTGGTGAACTGCCTAAGAAAGAAGAACTGGGTAAATTCTCCAATGACATCAAGACGCATACTCTGGTTCACGAGGATATCAAAAAAATACTTGACGGATTCCCTTCCACTTCCCATCCTATGGGTGTGTTGGCATCTATGTTCTGTGCACAAACAGCTTTCTATCCAGAGTCACTCGATCCAAATCGTTCGGTCGAAGGAGTTTATCTAAGCATCGTTCGTTCTTTGGCTAAAATGCCAACGTTCGCGGCATGGGCATACAAAAATGCAGTCGGACATCCTGTTAACTATCCCGACAATTCGCTCGACTATTGTGCACGTTTCCTGAAGATGTTATATGCTTTACCGGCAGAACAATATGAAGTTGATCCAGTGGTAGCAGGTGCTCTTGATAAGCTTCTGATCCTTCATGCTGATCACGAACAGAATTGCTCTACTTCTACCGTACGTATGGTGGGATCATCAAAGGCCAGCATCTACTCTTCCATTTCAGCGGGTATCAATGCACTTTGGGGACCACTGCATGGTGGCGCCAATCAGGAAGTGATCCTGATGCTTGAAGAGATCAAGAAAGATGGTGGCGATACTGAGAAGTGGATTAACAAAGCAAAAGATAAGAATAGTGGCTTCCGCCTAATGGGCTTTGGTCATCGCGTTTATAAAAACTTTGATCCACGTGCCAAGATCATCAAGAAAGCTGCCGATGACGTATTAAAGAAACTGGGTGTTAATGATCCGGTTCTCGAAATCGCCATGAAGCTTGAAGAGGCCGCATTGAAAGATCCTTACTTCGTAGAACGCAAACTCTATCCTAATGTGGATTTCTATTCCGGTATCATTTACCGCGCGTTAGGCATTCCGGTAGACATGTTTACCGTCATGTTTGCCATGGGACGTCTTCCAGGATGGATCGCACAATGGAAAGAAATGCGTGAGAATAAGGAACCTATCGGGCGTCCAAGACAGATCTACACTGGACAGAAATTGCGTCCTTATGTAGAAATCGCCAAGCGATAAATACATCCATTATTAAACAGAAGGCAGTTGACAAAGCCGTTCGATTGAACAAACTTTGTCAACTGTTTTTTATTTCCTATCAACCGAAAAACCATGGCACTACAAGAAGACTTCCAATCCGCAGCATCACGCTCCAAGGATTTTACAAAACGTCCTTCCAACGAAGAACTACTAAGCATCTATTCATTATTCAAGCAGGCAACGGATGGGGATGTGACGGGCGATCGCCCGGGAGGATTTGATTTCAAAGCTATCGCCAAATACGATGCCTGGGCAGCGATCAAGGGTAAAACTAAAGACCAGGCAATGCAGGATTATGTGGATCTCGTTGCAAGACTGGAGAAAGAGTATAAATAGAATTCACTCATCAATTACCTGAGATCAGATGCATCTCTTTTATCAACCTGACATCACCCTGGGACATCTGCTGGCAGAAGAGTCGAAGCATGCTATCAGGGTCTTGCGGTTGGAGCAAGGAACTGAGATTGAATTGACGGATGGAAAAGGTGGTTTCTATCTTGGCAAGATTACAACGGCGGATCCTCACGAATGCGGATTCAGCATTATAAAAATCAGCATCATCCCTCCGCGGAACTTTTCCATTCACCTCGCCATCGCTCCCACCAAAAATGCAGACCGAATCGAATGGATGGTTGAAAAGGCTGTGGAGATAGGTATCGAAAAAATATCATTCATCCAATGCAGAACATCGGAGCGTAAGAGCATCAATATTGAGCGACTCGAAAAGCTTGTGATCAGCGCCATGAAGCAATCACAGAAAGCCTGGTTGCCGATGTTATCCTACATGATCCCTTTTGAAAAGTTCGTCGCTGACGCAAAAGAGTCTCAAAGATTCATTGCCTACGTTGATCATGAGAACCCGGATCAGTTGAAGAATCTTGCAATGTCCGGATCAGATTACCTGATTACCATTGGCCCTGAAGGAGATTTTACCAAAGAAGAACTATCACTCGCCATCGCCTCAGGATTTAAAAAAGTAAGTCTTGGCCCTTCCCGCCTCCGGACAGAAACCGCCGGACTCGCAGCCTTAATGACACTCAATCTACTGAATCAGTAACCCTGATTTCGTGAAGCACTTTTCTTCACAGAATCAATCTTCAGATTTACAGATTTTCAAATTACTTTAGCGTCATGACTATTTCTGAGGCTAAAAAGCAAATCACAAAGCTCACTGAGCAAATCAATCATCACAGCGAGCTCTATTATCAAAAGAGTAAAACTGAGATCAGCGATCTCGAATTTGACAAGCTTTTAGAACAGCTACTGGCAATTGAAAATCAGTTTCCTCAACTCAAACTTTCTGACTCTCCTACCCAGCGTGTCGGTGGAACCATTACCAAGGAATTTGAAACAGTGGTTCATAAATATCCAATGCTTTCACTGGGCAATACATATTCTCAGGAAGAGCTCGAGGACTTTGACGGGCGAGTTGCAAAAGGGCTGGATGGCGATCCCTACGAATATTTTTGCGAATTGAAGTTTGATGGCGTTTCCATTAGTCTCATCTATGAAGAGGGAATGCTGAAGCGTGGCATCACACGGGGTGATGGTGTCCGGGGTGATGATGTTACTGCTAATGTGAAAACAATTCATTCTATACCCCTCCGGGCAAAAGGAAAGAACTTCCCACCCTCTTTTGAAGTGCGCGGCGAGGTCTTTCTTCCAAAGAAAGTATTTGAAAAACTGAACAAAGAGCAGGAGGATATTGGTGAAGAGAAATATGCCAACGCCCGCAACACCGCTTCAGGAACACTGAAGATGCAGGATTCCAAAACTGTCGCTCAACGAAAACTGGATTGTTTTACCTACTATCTTCTTGGAGCAGATAACAAAATTGAAACACATGAGGAAGGGATCAAAAAACTCGAAGCCATGGGCTTTAGTGTTTCTCCAACATATAAAAAATGTAAGAACATTAAAGAAGTTCTGGAATATATCAATCACTGGGATAGCCGACGTCAAAGCCTTCCATTGGACACGGATGGCGTTGTTATAAAGGTCAACAATCTCGAGCAGCAAAGACAACTTGGTCTTACTGCAAAGAGTCCAAGGTGGGCAATTGCCTTTAAATACAAATCCGAAAGCCTCAGCACACGACTCAATGGCATTACCTATCAGGTAGGAAGAACAGGTGCCATCACTCCTGTCGCCGAACTGGAACCGGTACTACTCGCAGGCACTACGGTTAAGCGCGCCTCCCTTCACAACGCCAATGAGATTGCCCGTCTTGATCTTCGCATCGGTGATTATGTGTTTGTAGAAAAGGGCGGCGAGATCATTCCTAAAGTGACCAGTGTAGATATTGCTAAAAGAAAATCAGGAACGAAACCTGTTAACTATATAACCAAATGCCCTGAATGCGGAGCCGGACTGGTCCGCAAAGAAGGTGAAGCAAACCATTATTGTCCTAATGAAAAAGGCTGTCCTCCTCAGATCAAGGGAAAGATCGAGCACTTCATTCAGCGCAAAGCAATGAACATCGATTCATTGGGGGAAAAGACCATCAGCCAGTTGTATGAACTCGGCATTGTAAAAAGTCCTGCGGATCTCTATGACCTGACAAAAGAATCTGTCATGAAACTGGAGGGCTTTAAAGAAGTATCAACAAGAAATCTACTGGCAGGGATAGAAAATTCAAAATCCACCCCATTTGAGTCGGTATTATTTGCCAATGGCATTCGCTTCGTTGGAAAGACCGTTGCGGAAAAACTTGCCCGGTATTTCAAGAATATGGACAATCTTCAGAAAGCTACTTATGATGAATTGTTAAATGCCCCTGAAGTGGGTGAAAAGATTGCCGAAAGTGTTGTTGCCTTTTTTAAGGTACGCGACAACCTGAAAGAGATTGACCGGTTAAGGAAGGCAGGTCTGGATTTTGTGTCTTCTGAGAAAGAAGTCGAACTTGAAAGCAATTCACTTGGAGGTAAATCATTTGTTGTCTCTGGCACTTTCGTCAATTACGAACGGGATGCTATCAAGGACGTCATCATTGCAAATGGAGGTAAAGTACTATCTGGTGTTTCAGCCAAGCTGGATTATCTGGTAGCGGGTGAAAACATGGGACCTGCCAAACGTGAGAAGGCTGAAAAGCTTAACGTGAAGATCATTTCAGAGGATGAATTTCAAAAGATGCTGAAAGGCTGATGCGATTGAAGAAATTTCCGATAATTTAGCCGTCGCTTAACACCCCAGGTATTGAAACAGACTTTTCTAAAATGGCGTACACAATCGGCTTTGCGTAAGAACAAAAGCCTTCGTACCAGCACAGCATATAAAAAATCAAATGCTATCGGTATTGTTTTCAGTGTTGAAGACAAACAGAAGCATGATGATATCAAGGAGTTTATCAAACACCTCGAACAGGATGGCAAGCAGGTGAAAGTGATGGAATTTCTTCCCAAGAAGAAAGACAATTATGAATTCCTGTTTGATTTCTTCACCATTGAGGATCTAAACTTCTGGGGTAAGATCAATAATCCCAAAGTGACAGGCTTCAGTCAGACACCCTTTGACTATCTTTTTTATATTGATAACGAACACAATCCTTTAATCTTGAATATGCTTGCGGAAAGCAAGGCACAATGCCGCGTTGGCAAGCACGACAATGAAAATCTTGATTACTTTGAATTCATGATTGAAAGTAATGGCACCACCAGAGGACTCATTGAGAACATGTACAAATACACCAAACAACTTCGATAGGAAATGAAAAAATTACACGGCACAGGCGTTGCCCTGGTTACCCCATTTGATAAAGACGGCAGCATTGATTTTCCTGCATTGAAGAATGTATTGGCTCACACTGCGAAGGGTGTAGATTATTATGTTGTGATGGGAAGCACTGGTGAAGCTGCCACCATATCCAAAGAAGAGAAAAAACAGGTCTTGTCGTTTGTCATTAAGAATAATGTTAAAAAGCTGCCAATCGTTTATGGAATTGGTGGAAACAACACGGCGGCGGTAATTGACGATATCCATGAGACAGATCTGAGCCAGGTAACAGCCATCCTTTCTGTTAGTCCTTTTTATAACAAACCTACTCAGGAAGGCATATTTCAGCATTTTACTGCTGTAGCAGACGCGAGCACTCTGCCGATCATCCTTTATAATGTTCCAGGCAGAACCGCTTCCAACATTTCAGCAGAGACCACCCTCAGGCTGGCCAGACACAAGAATATTATCGGAGTCAAGGAGGCATCAGGTAATCTGGAACAATGCATGAAGATTGCCAAAGACAAGCCAGAAGCATTCCTGTTGATTTCAGGTGACGATATGCTTACGCTTCCGATGTATGCATTCGGTGCTGAAGGAGTGATCAGCGTTCTGGCAAATGCCCTTCCCGTTGAGTTCAAACGATTGAAAGAGTTCGCTTCTAAAAATGATTATTCAAAAGCACAGAAAGAACTATTCAAACTGGTGGACATTAATCCACTTATGTATGAAGAAGGAAATCCTGTGGGTGTGAAACAATTGATGACAGAAATGGGAATCTGTAGACCATTTGTGCGTTTACCGCTATTGAAAGCCAGTGAGAAGCTTTCTTCAAAAATCAGATCTGCTTATACAGCAACAAAAAAGGGACAACGATAATCGCTGTCCCCTATTGTTAGGCTTTATGCCTTAAGTAAATACTACTTTGTTTCTTTGTTTTTCAGTTCTTGCACTTCAGAACGGATAGATTGTGCAAGGTTCTTAAGGTCCTGCATTCCTTTGCGTACGCGAGTACCTGCGGCGCTGTTGCCCTTGTTATAGAACTTGTCAGCATCCATTTCGATTGCGGCAATAAGGGTTTTTAATTCTTCAAATTTTTTCATTGCTATTTAGTGTTTGGTTGAAACAAAGGATTTATAACTCAAAGGTATGTAAAATGGCTTAAAAACAAGTAGAAAACCCTATTTTTTACATATTCTTCGTTACTGAGACCAATTCTTCCTTGCGGTAAAAGCCCTCATCCAGCTTGTGTTTTAGCTTGGAAAAGGCCGTTAAAGTCTCCTCCACGTCTGCCATGGTATGGGCAGCGGTAGGGATGATTCTGAATATGATAACTCCCTTAGGCACAACAGGATAGATGATCACAGAGCAGAAAATATGGAAGTTCTCCCTGAGGTCCATAGCCATATTGGCTGCCTCTCCGACACCCCCCTTAAAAAGGACCGGTGTAACCGGGGATTGGGTAGCCCCCATATAGAAGCCTCTTTCCTTCAAACCGGCCTGCAAAGCGTTCACAATCTTCCAAAGATTGGCCTTCATTTCGGGTTTTGTCCTCAAAAGCTCCAATCTCTTCATGCCCCCCACAACCAGTGGCAAAGGCAGGGATTTTGCGAAAATCTGGGAACGGGTACTGTAACGTAAGAACTTAATAATATGCTTATGACCCGCTACGAAGGCTCCAATGCTCGCCATTGACTTCGCGAAGGTTGAGAAATAAAGATCAATGTCATCCTGAACACCTTGCTCCTCACCCACGCCTGCACCTGTCTTGCCCATGGTTCCAAAACCGTGAGCATCGTCTACAAACAATCTGAAATTATACTTCTTCTTGAAGGCTACAATGTCTTTCAGGTTACCCATGTCACCCGACATACCAAATACACCCTCAGTGATAACAAGAATACCACCGCCAGTTTCTTCCGCCAGTTTGGTAGCCCTCTGAAGCTGCTTCTCAAAGTTCTCCATGTTATTGTGAGGGAATACAAAACGTTTTCCCATGTGGAGACGAACTCCATCAATAATACAAGCGTGAGACTCTGAATCGTAAACAATAATATCCTTACGATCTACCAGCGCGTCAATGATCGACACAACTCCCTGGTAGCCGAAGTTCAAAAGCATTGCGTCTTCTTTCTGAACGAACGTTGCCAACTGCTTTTCAAATTCCATGTGAAGGTCAGAATTACCTGACATCATGCGTGCACCCATCGGGCTGGCAAGACCATATCTTGTGGCAGCATCTGCGTCAGCCTTGCGAACTTCAGGATGATTGGCAAGACCTAAATAGTTGTTCAAACTCCAGTTCAGGACTGGCCGTCCCTGAAAATTCATCCTGGGGCCGATATCGCCCTCTAGTTTTGGAAAGAAAAAATAGTCATCTGGCAGGTGTGAATATTTGGCCAATGGCCCTGCTTCCATCTTTAGCTTATCGAATAAATCAACCATTTTCGCAGTTTTTGTTTCAATTTGGGGCAAAAATAGAAAAAAATACCCTCATCCTAAAAACCCAGGCACTCCTCACTCGATGAATAAACCCAGGCACTTTACTTTAGTCTAATCACAGAATTTTGAGATTACCTTCATCCCCTAATCCTGCTTCGTGAAAAAACTGTGTCTTCTTATCCTCCTGATATCCTGGTATTCAGGTAAGGCACAAAATCAGGATAGTCTTATTCGTATTCTGAAGGATCAGTTCCACCTTGATTCCTTAAGATTATACAGCAAGAAGAGAGTCTCATTCGACTTTCAATTTGACAATAGAAATTCATTCATCAGAAATCAGGCGATCTCTATTGAGGGACTTAACCCTGCAATCCTCGTCAATGGGAAATTCAGATACGGTCTTGGACTATATCGGGTGATTGCGCCCTATCAGACTTTTAAGTCCTCCAAGAAAACCTCAGTATCAGGAGATGATGTGATTACCAATCGCGAGCTTGATATGTACTTTGCGATGCCCAACTTCCGCTACATCTTTCTCAACAAGAAATGGATTCAGGCCGGTGCCGAGCTTGCTATTGGTTTCGGAATGATTGATTATACCATTAAGAATGAAGCCGAGACAAGAGTGCTGGTCCACAAAGATGGTTTATTCATCCCTTCTGGTGCGGGTGTAGAATTAGTATTGATTCCCATTCGGTGGGTTGGTCTGGGTGGCTCTATTGGTTATCGAAAGTCACTCCAAACCTATGATATCAATGCAGACTTTGATGGAATGTACTATTCTTACGGTGTTAAGGTTTTCATTGGCACGATTTACAAGGACCTTAAGTTCCGTTCATGGAGGAAGCACCTCGCAGAATCGATTCGTGCGGTATCCCGATAAATCATAGTCTCCGATTTTTACAGTTAAAATTACTCTCCATAACTCTGTACAGAAAGCCCCACTCATCTCAGACGATGCATTAAATCTCCCGGAAATACATTAAAATTGTCCGATGATCACACCTCGTAAAATCACCAAGCTGCTCGTTGCCAATCGCGGAGAAATTGCTCTTCGTGTAATGCGAAGTGCCAGAGAACTTGGCATTAAAACCGTAGCAGTTTATAGTGAAGCTGATCGCAATGCTCTGCACGTGCGATTTGCAGATGAAGCAGTTTGTATCGGACCTCCCGCCTCTTCCGAATCATACCTGAGAATGGAAAAGATTATCGCAGCTGCAAAGCAGACAGGAGCTGATGCGATCCACCCAGGTTATGGATTTCTTTCTGAGAATGAAGATTTCTGTCAGGAGGTGATCAATGCCGGAATTATTTTCGTTGGCCCACCGCCAAAGGCCATTGAAATTATGGGGAGCAAGCTTGCTGCAAAAAATGCTGCTGCCAATTTTAAAGTACCGCTCGTTCCCGGAACCGCCGAACCCATCACAGATATTGTCAAAGCAAAGAAGCTCTCGAAAGAAATAGGTTATCCAATTCTTATCAAGGCCAGCGCAGGTGGTGGTGGAAAAGGAATGCGGATTGTAGAAAACGAAGAAGAGTTTTCTGAACAAATGGAACGCGCTGTCAGCGAAGCGATCTCTTCCTTTGGAGATGGCTCTGTCTTCATTGAAAAATATGTTACCAAACCACGTCACATTGAATTTCAGATCTTCGGCGATCAGCACGGAAATGTTGTCCATCTGTTTGAACGGGAATGTTCAATTCAGCGGAGACATCAGAAGGTAGTGGAAGAAGCGCCATCTTCTGTATTGACTCCTGAGCTTCGCGCGAAAATGGGTGAAGCGGCTGTGAATGTTGCCCGCTCCTGCGGATACTTCAATGCAGGAACAGTTGAATTCATTCTCGATGAGAAACTGAATTTCTATTTTCTTGAAATGAATACCCGTCTCCAGGTTGAACATCCTGTAACGGAGCAGATCACCGGCATTGACCTTGTAAAACTTCAGATCAAAATTGCGGAGGGTGAGAAAATCCCATTCAAACAGGAAGACTTAAAGATCAATGGCCACGCTGTTGAAGTCCGCGTATACGCAGAGGATCCCGCCAACAACTTTTTGCCTGACATTGGCACATTGAAAACTTACCGCCGTCCACAAGGACATGGCATCCGTGTTGACGATGGTTTTGAGGAAGGCATGACCATTCCGTTCTACTATGATCCAATGATTGCAAAGATGATCTGCCACGCGGATACTCGCATGGAAGCGATTCATAAGACGATCCGTGCGATTGATGAATATCAGATCACAGGCGTAGAAACAACATTGGGCTTCTGTAGGTTTGTAATGAATCATGAAGCATTCCGTTCCGGTAACTTTGATACAAAGTTCGTTGAACAATACTTCAAGCCGGAAGTTCTGAATCGCGTAGACTCCGATCCTGATGCCATCATGCTTGCTGCGGCACTGGCTTCAAAGATCATGGAAGATTCAGGGCAAAAAATCACAAACGACGGCACTGTTTCGTCAACACGACCAGGTCAATGGGTGACCAATCGCAAGTAATTCAGTTTTATTCATTCTTAATTTCCGCAATGGCCGAAATAAAGCCCCTCCGTGCATGGAGATATAATAACAAGCTTGGAGCATCAATCGATGAGTTGACCTCACCCCCTTTTGATGTCGTTTCTGAGAAACAGCGACAGGCACTTTATAAAAATCCATTTAACAGCATCCACTTATCGGTCCCGCTTGAACCTGATCCGGCCGACCGCGCAGCAAAAACTTTACAAAAGTGGAAGGACGAAGGGATCATTATACAGGATCATCTTCCCGGAATTTATGTCTACTTCCAATACTTCAAATTTGCTGGCTCCGCAAAAGAGTTTTGCCGCAAGGGCATCATCTGTAATATCCGCGCAGACGATTGGGATCAGAAAGTCATTCTTCGCCATGAGAATACAATTCCTAAAGCGGTAAACGATCGCGAAGAGTTGTTGGAAAAAACGATGCTGCATGCAAGTCCTACTCACGGACTCTACACCGATCCAACATATGAAATAGAAGGATATATGGATCAGGCTATCCTGAATCCAATTTATGAAACTGAAGATTATCAGGGTGTTCGGGATGTGCTTGCCATCATTCAGGATGCTGCAGTGATTAATAAGATCATAAACAATCTTAAGCACAAGACGATCATTCTTGCTGACGGACACCATCGCTATGAAAGCTCCCTGATTCTCAAGCATAAAAAACTCAGGGAAGCAGCAGAGGCTACAGGAGATGAAGGATATAATTTTCACATGATGTTTTTATCCAATACCGAGACAGATGACCTTCGCATCTTACCAACACATCGTGTGATCAAGAATCTCCCTGATTTCACGGAAGAGAAAGTATTGAGAAAGCTGGCACTATACTTTTCCATCAAGCCGGTAGAAGATCCCGAATCGGTATATGAAATTATTCATGGCAAGCCCTGGACATTCGGATTATTGTTTGGAGAGAATGCTTACAAAATAAGATTGCAGCCAGAAGCTTTCTTTGATTTTCACTGGCCGTTCCCTGACCTTATCAAAAAACTTGATCTGACGGTGATGCACTATTTTATAATAGAAAAAGCATTGGGCATTACGGGAAAAGAACAACGCGAATCAAACTATCTCGACTTTGACAGAAGTTTTTCGGATTGCCTTGCCCGTGTGAACCGGAAAGAGGCACAGATGGCAATTATCACGCAGGAAGTATCTATTGAAGATGTAAAACGTGTTTGTCAAAGCGGACATACAATGCCGCAGAAGTCAACCTATTTTTATCCAAAAGTGATTTGCGGTTTTCTTTTTGGATCGATCCAGGAAGACGAATTCAAAACCCCACCCTACTCTCCTTTTTAGAAATGGAATTCAAACGACCTCTGATACTCGCTTCCACTTCTCCACGGAGACAATTTCTGATGAAAGAAGCTGGCTTTGAATTCACAATAGAAAAACCTGAAGGTGACGAAGACTTCCCTGATACTATGGCTTTGGAAGAAGTGCCAATGTTCCTGGCAGCCAAGAAAGCCAAAACATTTCAGGAAAAACTTACCGATGAGATTGTTGTGGCCTCTGATACGGTCGTGATTCTTAAAGATAAGATCATGAACAAGCCTGCCGACCGAGCTGAAGCGATCAGTATGCTGTCATCCCTATCCGGAAAAACACATCTGGTAATCACAGCGGTCTGTCTGCTTTCAAAGGAAAAAATGGATCTCTTCGATGATCGCACGAAAGTGACTTTCGTAAAACTCACCAAAGAAGAGATTGAATATTATGTTGATCACTATAAACCTTTTGATAAAGCAGGAGCTTATGGGGCACAGGATTGGCTGGGGATGGTAGGAATAGAAAAAATAAACGGTTCGTATTTTACAGTGATGGGTATGCCGATGCATAAGGTGTACTCCCATCTATTAAAATTCTGAGAATAGAAATTAAATAGACGGCTCCTGTCTTATGATGGTGGCGAGCAATTGCTCCTTCTGAATATTCAATGCACATTTAAAATGCCCCATCGGACACTCCCTGTGACCATGAAGCCCGCATGGCCGGCAATCAAGATCCTCTATAATTTCGATGACAAATGATTTATCCGACAAAGGACCAAATCCAAAATCCGTTACCGTAGAACAATAAACTGCAGATACTGGTGCATTCAAAGCAGATGATAAATGCATTGGAGCAGAATCATTGACGTAATTCATCTCCGAGTTTTTCATCAGAGCAGCTGACTCCAATAAAGATAATTTGCCAGCAAGGTTAACAATATCTCTTGAAGGAACGGACCTGATGATCTCCTCTCCTAATTCCTTATCAGATGGCGCACCCAGGATAAATATTCTGAAATGATCCGGAACTTCAGAAACAAACTCAATCCACTTCTCAACCGGGAACTGCTTTGTAAACCAGACCGATGCAGGAGAAACCGTTATATACCGATCCTTAGTAAATTCCTTCACCTTCTCAAATTGATCAGGAGTAGGATATAATCTTGGTTTGCTTTTCTCTTTAGAGCCGGTAAGGAATTCAATGAGTCTGTTGTTACGTTCAACTTCATGAAGGCCTTCCTGCTGATGGGTGATCTTTTTTGAAAACAAGAACGACAAAGGATTTTTATCAAATCCCACTGTCACCTTTGCACCTGAAAGAACCGTCATGATACCTGTCGTAGCAAAACGCTGGACATTGATCACATAGTCGTACTTCTTTTTACGGATCTTCCCAATGAGTCCGATGAGGTTCCGGAACTTGTTCTTTTTATCAAATACAAAAAGTTCTCGGATAAACGGATGCCCCTGAAGCAATGCTTCATTGCCTTTTCGAACAACGAAATCAATTTTGGCTTCAGGAAATTTATGATGTAAGGATTCCAGAAGCGCAGTGGCAAGAATCACATCGCCAATGAATGCTGTTTGAATGATCAGTACTGACTCAGGTTGCTTCATGCCGACAGGCGGTCAGGCGGTTTTTCCCTTTATTTTTTGATCGTAGTAGACAATTGACTTCTCAATGATCTTCATCGCCGTCTCTTTACCCTGAAAATCCGGAACTGTTACTACTTTATTCTCGAGCTTCTTATAACTCTCGAAAAACTCTTTCAGTTCTTTTGTGAAATGCGGAGGCATCTCGCTGACATCGTTCAAATGCCCAACACTTTGATCCTGTTCAGCCACAGCAATGATCTTCTCATCTGCCAATCCCTGATCCACCATCAGCATAACACCAATGACGCGCGCGGGAACAAGGCATAAAGGTTGAATAGGAACCAGTGAAAGGATCATGATGTCCAATGGATCCATGTCCTCACCCAGTGTCTGTGGTATAAATCCATAATTGGCAGGATAATACACGGATGAATAGAGAACACGATCAAGCTTCAATAAGCCTGTTTCCTTGTCTACCTCATACTTGGCACGCATGCCAGTAGATATCTCTATAATTCCATTTACAAATTCAGGCACCTTACGACCAATGGGCGCTTCATGCCAGGGATGTTTTATCATACGATAAAGGTAATAATAAAGAACCCCGCTGGTGCGGGGTCTCTTTTATTTTGAATCATCTTTCTTCTCTTCCTTTTTCTTCTCGGCCTGCTTGATGGCCTCTCCATCCTTCAGGCGCTTTGACACTGCCAGGAATGGACCTATCACTACCTCCTGACCCTCTTCCAGACCAGACAGGATTTCGATGTTATCGTAATCACTGATACCCGTTTTCACTTCGATCATCTTAGCCTTGCCTTTCTCATTTACAAAGACAACAATCTTGTCCTTCTTGACTTCGACTTTCTTGCTGGCATCCACAACAGCACGGTTGCTATTGTTACCACCACCAGGGCCGCCACCGCCGCCATTATTGTTGTTATTTACTTCTTCCTTACCATCCGGGTTACGGGTGGTTACAGAAGCCAATGGCACAGAGAGAATACCGCTCTTGCGATTGGTAAGAACTTCAACGCTTGCAGTCATTCCAGGACGGAAAGGATAACGATTTCCTTTCTTAATAAGATCTTCATAAGAGAATCTCAAAATTTGAATTCTCACTTCAAACTCCGTAATCGCATCAGCTGAAAGTTTGTCTTTTGCAGTGTTCGCAATATTGGTAACAATTCCCTTGAATTGCTTTCCTATATTCTGATATGCATCCACATCAATCAAAACTGAATCATTCAAATGAACCCGAACGATATCATTTTCATTTACATTCACACGCACTTCCATTTTATTAAGATCTGCGATACGCATCATTTCAGTTCCACTCATAGTAGCAGTTCCTACCACGCGCTCACCTTTCTTAACACTCAGCTTTGAAACAATTCCTGTAAGAGGAGCCACTACCGCTGTCTTGCGAACATTCTCACGGGACTCACGAACAGAAGCTTCTGTGCTGTTCACAATGAACTTTGCTGCTTCTACAGATTGTTTGGATGCTGAAAAATCATTTTTTGATACTTCATAATTCTGTTTTGCCAATTGCCAGTCAGATTCAGAGATCACTTTCTGATTCCACAATTTCTCCTGGCGTTTGTAATCAAGATCTGCTCTTGTAAACTGTGCTTCCGCACGACTAAGATTCGCTTTAGAAGATTCAAGGTTGGCGCGTTGCTGGCTCAGAGAAGCTTCTGATCTTTCCAACTGGCTCAACCAGGTGTCAGGACGGATCTTGATAAGGGACTTACCCAGATACACTGAATCACCATCCTCAACATTAAGCTCTATAATTTCACCGGATACTTCAGGCGCAAGCTTAACTTCAATCACAGGCTGAACCGTTCCTGAAGCACTTACCTTTTCAACAATGTTAACTTTTTTCGCTTTTGCCAGTTCGACTTCAAGCTCTTTAGATTTACCAATCCATCCCTGGTTTTTACCGATAAAGAGTAAGGCGATCAGGAAGACTAATCCCCCTATCAGATAATACATCAATCGGCCTGAATTCTTTGTTTGTTGCTTTGCCATTCGTAAAGAAAATTAATAGTTAGGGTTAGTAATCAATTGGTTTTCCCTGATAGAAGTCAAGGATCTTTTTCTTAAAAATAAAATTGTACTTCGCGCGCGTCAGATCTGACTTGGCACGAAACAGATCATTACCGGATATCTGATATTCGATGATATTCAATGCTCCTACTTCAAAGCGCTGCTGATTCATTCTATAAGCTTCCTGTTGAGCATTTACTGCCTTCAACGAGGATCCATAAGAACGTGACGCCGCATTGGCATCATTATAAGCAGTCTCAATGCTTTGACGTAATGTATTCTGTGTTTCCTTAATAGTGATGTTGGCAATCTCGCGATTGATGATAGACCGCTGAACGGCAGCTCTTGTCGCAAATCCATTCAAAATAGGAATGGTAAGCTGTACACTTAAATTCTTAAACAAGTTGTCCGACAACTGATCTCCTGTTGTATACTTTTCAGGAATGGTTGTCTTTCCCTGAGAGATCAGATACACATTATTCCCAGGAGGATTATTCAAATCCGGCGCTGGTCCAAAGTATGCGAAAGGCGCTGATGTAAAAACTCCGTTGTCTATTGATCTGTCTTTATTAACGAGGCTGGAATAATTCGAAGTTGCCGCTGCGTTAAAAGTTAATCTCGGCATGTAACTTCCGCGGTTAGCTTTCAATGCCATCTCAGCACTTTCCATTTTGAGCATGGCACTCTTGATTTCAGGCATGTTGTTAAGGGCTATCTGATAAACTGCCTCAGCATTCTGCTCGAGCACAAGATCTTCTAACGGAAGATCAGGAACCACAACTTCCAAAGGCTCTGATGCAGGAAGCTGCATCGCCTGTTTCAATTGTAGAATAGAAAGGTTAAGGGCATTTTCCTGATTGATCGCATTCAATTCATTCGTAGCAACCTGTGCCTCCTGATTAAGCTGATTGGTCATCGCCAGTGAACCTGCATTTACTTGCTTTGTAATACGGTCCAGCAATTGCTGACTTGAATTCAACTGATATTTGGCATTCTCAAAAAGCTCCTGATTGAAGATCACATTGGTATACAAAGTCACCACATTCAGAATTACATCATTCTTTGCTTTGAGAAGATCCTGATCAGCAGATTCAACATCACGTTTGTTCTGGCGGAATGTATTCTGGATACGAAGTCCGTTAAAAACTGTAATGCTGCTGTTAAGCTGAACGTTAATGCTGCTCGCATCACGGGTAATGAAACTGTTGGTTACAGGGTTCAAAGAACGACCGTAGTTTTCTCCGTACGATCCGTTGGCATTGATCGAAGGAAGAAATGCTCCTTTCGCCTGCATCAGATTGGCGCGGAATGTTTCAACGTTATAGACGCTTCTTTTAATTCTCAGGTTATTCTCCAGTGCGATATCCACACATTCCTTCATTGTCTTTTTCGCACCCTGACCAAAGGTCAACGTCCATGCACTCAAAAGAACAACGATCAATAGTAAAACTCTTCTCATAACAAACTTCAGATTTGTGGTATATATATAATCTCCTTTACCCAGCTAAGACTCTTCAGGTACTCTAATGTTACAGCCTTGATGCCAGAATCCATTTCCAGTACGAGACAAGCCAGATCAAATTTACCGCGTCGGGAAACCGACATGGTAGCAATATTGCAATCATCATGTGCCAGCACGTTGGCGATGAATGCCACACTTCCCTTTACATCTTCTGCTGTGATAATCACGGTATGTAAATTGGCTGAAAAATCTGCCTTAAATCCATTCACTTCGGCAATATTGATAACGCCGCCACCCAGACTTTCGCCCAGGATCTCAACGGTCTTCTCTCCTTTGCGGATTTTTACCCTTACGGAATTGGGATGAAGCGTTGATGCATTTCCAACGGACTTAAAATGAAAGGTAAGACCCTGCTCAGGAGCAAGAGCAACCGAATCTTTTAATCTCTTATCGTCAGTTTTGAATCCCATGAGACCACCCAGGATGGCCCGGTCGCTGCCGTGACCTTCATAGGTTCTGGCAAAGGAATTATAAAAGGTGATTTCTGCTTCGTCGGGTGTGTCACCCAGTACTTTGTATGCCGCCAGTCCAATGCGGACGACGCCTGCCGTGTGAGAGCTGGATGGGCCAATCATGACAGGACCAATCATATCAAAAACACTGCTTTTCTCAGGCATACGGCTTGAATACGGAAAATCACCCTAAAAGGATGTAGGTATTACACAATTCCTTAAAATCTCCGCAAAAATAGAACTTCTTGACGAATGAACGTCGGATTGCGCTACTTTTTAACCTGATTGTTATTTTAATGGTTTTCCTGATTATTGGAATAACGGCAGCTGCATCTGTGAAGGAGCCGCAACCGGCTTGGGCGTTAAGCGAATTCGCTGAAGATCCTCACTGGTGATTGAGTATACCGGAGTTTCGTTATCGCGGGAAGCAATGATAATCTCCGTTCTCCCCGCCATTCTGTTGAAAAGTTCTTCAACGATCTGTGGCTTATTGTTATTCTCAGAAAGATGCGAAAGCAATAAGTGAGTCATGAAGGCAGGACGGTGGTTGACAAACAAATGCAACGCTTCCATATTGGATAAGTGTCCACGGCCATCACGAATCCTGTTCTTCAAAGCAATAGGATACGACCCCTTATCCAGCATCTCTACGTCGTAATTGGATTCCAGAAAGGCGGCATGACACTGCTCAAAATGCTTTGCCACATGCTTGCACGATCTTCCAATATCCGTAAACACTCCCACGTTGATTCCCCTGCAGCTTACCATAAAACTGTGCGGATCAACAGCATCGTGAAGTTTTGGAAAACCCGTGATCACCAGGTCACCAATCGAAATGGTTTGATAAGGACGAAAAGCCTTCATCAGATGATCCTTTAAGTGGATCCTTCCACGCGCCATGGTAGTGGGCGTGATGTATACCGGAATCTCATGCCTGCGTGACAATCGTGAAACTCCATAGATATGATCCGAGTGTTCATGGGTGATAAAAATCCCTTTTATCTTCTTAATGGATAGTTCCAGACGAAGCAGTCTTCTCTCTGTCTCTCTGCACGATATACCCGCATCAATGAGCACCGCTTCTTTCTCATTGCCAACATAATAGCAATTGCCGTTACTTCCCGAATTCAGCGATGTGATAAACAATGACATTTCTGCGAAGATAACTCACATTGTCAACTCTTTCATTTTTTAATTCCTTCATTCTTTCATTATCTGTTTATTATAGATAGTTTGAAACATGATCAAATCGTCACAGGGAGAAGCAGAAAAAGATGCCATCATTATTCCTCCCGGATTTCAATTTGATGATGATCTCTCCTTTGCATACCGTCAAATGGAGTTTACAAGTGATTCACTTTTCCTCACCGGTCGTGCGGGCACCGGCAAATCGACACTACTGAATTACTTCAGAAAGAATACCGTAAAGAAACATGTTGTCCTCGCTCCTACAGGTCTTGCAGCTTTGCAGGTAGGCGGAAGCACCATTCACTCCTTCTTTGGATTCCCGCTGAGAACTCTTATGAAACATGATCCTGAGATCATCAAATGGAGCAAGGGACATCCGCGACTGCGAATTCTCAAAAAGCTCGATACCCTGATCATTGATGAGATATCTATGGTCCGTGCTGATCTTCTGGACGGCATCGATCAATCCCTTCGCCTCAATCTGGAAAACGATCTTCCTTTCGGCGGCAAGCAAGTGATTCTGATCGGTGATGTGTTTCAGCTTTCACCGGTGATTAACCAGCAGGACTATCAGTTCATAGAAGATGCAGATTATTCCGATCCATACTTCTTCAGCTCGGATGCGTATCGTTCCTGCAGACCTGCTATCATCGAACTAACTAAAATATACCGCCAGCAGAACGATGACTTTATATACCTGCTTAACAGAATCAGGATGGGTCTGGCCGGCAAGGATGAACTCGAAGAGCTGAACAAAAGACTTGATCCCGACACTGACCATGATAATGATTTCGCCATCACACTGACTTCCGTAAACAACATTGCAGATACAGTAAATCAACTGAAGCTCATGAACCTGATCAGCCCTTCCTTTGCATTCGAGGCAAAGACAGAAGGTGTTTTTAACGAACGACTCTACCCTGCCCCTCCGCTTTTGAAATTAAAAGCTGGTGCTCAGGTTATGATGGTTAAGAATGATGTAAAAGGAAAATGGGTCAACGGCAGCATAGGTAAAATTGAATTTGTTACCCCGGAAGAAATAGTGGTGAGATTTTCAGACGGTACTATTCATAAGATAGAACCCGTTGCCTGGGAGAATAAAAAATACACATGGGATAAGCTTACCAACACCATTACTTCTGTGGTGCAGGGAACTTACACTCAATTTCCAATCAGGCTTGCCTGGGCAATCACCATTCACAAAAGTCAGGGACTTACTTTCGAAAAGGTAATTATTGATATGGGAAAGGGAGCATTCGCTCACGGTCAGCTTTATGTCGCACTTAGTAGATGCAAGACACTGGAAGGAATTTCCTTACGGACAAAAATTACAGAAGCGGATATGATCGTTGATGAAGCAGTAGAACGCTTTGCAGGAAAAGCAAGACTTACCTGAAGTTTTTATAGCTAAGCTTCGTCTTTGACTGTTCTGACAAGACTGATTCCCGAGAACAGAAACACAAGTCCAAGAATACCATAAATCACGAGTGCTCTGATATCCTTGTTGCCATTGTTCATATTGACAAACAGGACTGCTCCATAGATCAATCCGACAATACCGAGTAAAGTCAGAATTGAGCCAAATATTCTCTTGATGTTCATATTCACTGTGTTTATACAGAATGGTATAATTAGCATGCCAGCGAAATGACTGATTCAGCCTTATCTCACAATAGATTTCTTGTCATCTTTTTAATTGGCTCAACGTTACAATAGCCTCGTTTGGAGATTATATTAGCCTTCCGGGACGCCAGAATAGCGATCAGGACTCACCGGGACGGGCAAATTGAAAGTTATAAAACCTAATAATTTGCTCAATTGCACACTTTTTTGAGCGTGCACCAGCGTTTCCAGCATCAATTCGCAGAAAAATGCCAATAAGAGTGGCCGACCACTGGCCACCCAGTGGCTACCCAGTGGTCACCCCCCTGTTTTAACTGGAAAGACATAGTAAAGACATGGGGATGTCCTTGAGAGGCATCTGGGAAGCGCTCACTTCAACCTGCGTATAAAATTCTACGGATTAGACTGCAATCGGAGCCTTGATGCCTGGATGCGCCTGGTAGTTAAGGATCTCAAAATCCTCAAACTGATAATCGAAGATTGATGCAGGCTTGCGCTTGATACTCAAAGTTGGCAATGGAAAAGGTGTACGTGACAACTGAAGGTTAACCTGCTCAAGGTGATTACTATAAAGATGTGTGTCTCCTCCCGTCCAGACAAAATCTCCTACTTCAAGATCACACTGCTGTGCGATCATGTGCGTCAGCAATGCATAGCTTGCAATGTTGAATGGCAATCCCAGAAATGTATCGCAGGATCGCTGATATAATTGACAGGATAGTTTTCCATCAGCAACATAGAACTGAAACAATGCATGACAGGGAGGCAATGCCATCTTATCAACTTCCGCCGGATTCCACGCTGAAACAATATGACGTCTGGAGTCTGGCTTGGATTTCAATTGATCCATCAGCTTGGTGATCTGATCTATATGCTCACCATTTGGTGCAGGCCAGCTTCTCCACTGCGATCCATAAACAGGTCCCAGCTCACCATTCTCATCTGCCCATTCATCCCAGATTGAAACCCCATGATCCTTGAGATATTTGATATTGGTATCTCCATTGAGAAACCATAGTAGTTCGTAAATAATTGATTTCAGGTGGAGCTTTTTGGTTGTCACCATTGGAAAGCCATCCTGAAGATTGAAGCGCATCTGATATCCAAAAACAGAAAGAGTGCCAGTACCCGTACGGTCTGTCTTCTGCGTACCATTTTCCAAAATATGTCTTTCCAGGTCCAGAAACTGCTTCATCTATCTCTCATTCAGAAATCAAACTTCGCAAATTATTACCACTGTTTCTAAGAACGAAAAGACAAAAAAGTCATAAAAAAACCTGTCCGTTTACCAGACAGGTTTTCAAATCCTTGTTCCACTATTATTAATTTCCGTCTCCGGCGATATTCACTTCTTTTGACCTACCGTTGATCGAAATAGTCACTGTGTTATCGCATGTTCCTGTTCCGAAATTGATCGTCACCAGTTTGTTTTCAGTGACAAACTTCTTTTCACCAGACACTGCTATGAAAACTTTGTCAGAGATCCAGCAAGCGCGTGAATGAACTATGTCTTCTGTAACTTCCATAACATAGGTTGTGCTGTTACGGGTGGTTCCAAGTGCAGAGCTTCCTTTCAACAATACCCATTTATCCTGTAATGGATTAGCAGCACGTTGCCATTCGCGTGTGAAGTCCTGCTCACGTGTGATGGTCTTACCTCCAAGGAATGTAACTTTTCCACCAGCGATCTTCACATTGAATCTCAGGTTACCTGCACTGCTTGGAGCAAGAGCGGTAATGGTGTGAGTTCCCTCAATTTTAATACCGCCAACAGTATAATCTGTAAATGTTGTGATCAGCGTTGAGCCTGCAACAAATCTCTTACCGCTATAAGTAATTGTAATCGTTCCTTTACGAACAACACCTCTTGCATCGGTGCATGAACCATTCGAAGGATAAACAATTGTGATCACACCAGAAGGTATGTCAACAGTAGAGTTTGGAGAAGGAATTACTGTAACTTCTGCACATTTAAGGCGGTCATTTGCTGCAAAAGAGATAACCTTACGGCTACCAAAGTCAGTATCTGAGATACCATTCACCGCATCTGTTGACACATCTGTTGCATCATTGGAGAATGCATCAGCGGTTGTTTCGCCCTCTACGTTAGAGGCATCGTTACTTGTAAAGTCGATCTTATCATTATCCTTACAAGAAGCTAAGAACATGACAAACGCCATCGCGAGGTATGTCAGGCCCTTAAGTGAGAATGAGTTTTTCATAGTTTTGTGGTCAGTTTTCGTTTGTTTTGGAGTTTAGATGTCCCCCATCATTCAAGGTTTAATGGGTACAAAGAAATAATTTAAAAAGCTGCTAATCATGAAGAAAACAGGGATTCCTTACATCTACAATGGTTTAATGATTCTGGCGGTGGTGCTGGTAACCCAGAACATCTGTCTCGGTCAGATCAAGATCGCCAAGCTCAAATATGGCGGTGGCGGCGACTGGTATGCCAATAAAACAGCGCTTCCCAACCTGATCAAATTCTGCAACGAACAGTTCGGTATGAATTTGTCAGCAGAAGAAGATGCCGTTGAAGTCGGAAGCAGGGATCTCTTCTCCTACCCATATTTGTACATGACAGGCCACGGCAATGTGGTGTTCTCAACAGAGGAAGCTCAGAACCTGCGCAACTATCTTGTTGCTGGTGGCTTTCTTCACATTGACGATAATTACGGACTGGATAAATTCATACGCATTGAATTGAAGAAAGTGTTTCCCGAACTGGAGCTCGTGGAACTTCCGTTCAATCACGCCATCTATCATCAGAAATTCAATTTCCCGAAAGGACTTCCTAAGATCCATGAACATGATGGCAAACCTGCACAGGGTTTTGGTTTGCTGTATGAAGGCAGACTGGTGGTCTTCTATTCTTTTGAATGTGATCTCGGCAACGGATGGGAAGACCCGCGCATTCATAATGACCCGGAAGCCAAACGACTGGAAGCTCTTCAGATGGGAGCCAACATTATCTCCTATTCATTTAATGGTAACTAGTCCCATGCCATTGCTATGGGACTAGTTAAAATCTCAATTACTTCTTATCCAGCACTTCCATCAACTTGATTTGCAAGCCGGGACCGCGAAGGTTCTTTGCAATGATGATTCCATTAGGATCCACCAAAATTGAAAATGGTATTGCTGTAATGTTATAATCTTTTGCTGCCTGCGATTCAAAATACTTCAGATCAGAAACGTGGTTCCACACCAGGCCATCTTCCTTGATTGCTTTTACCCAATCTTCCTTTGTCTTGTCCAACGAAACACTTAGAATATCAAATCCTTTGTCTTTATAGGTATTGTAAGCTTTCACAACGTTGGGATTTTCCATACGGCAGGGTCCGCACCACTTTGCCCAAAAATCTATCAGGATAAACTTTCCTTTCAACGATGAAAGTGAAATGACCTTTCCGTCCGGATCCGGAAGAGAGATCTCAGGAGCAGGTTGACCAATTGCCGTTCTCTTGATGTTCTCCACAAAGCTCACAAATCCCTTTCCATAATAATTCTTCTCCCATTCTCCTGTGAACTTGGCAGCAGCATTTGTGTACACTGAAAAGAACTTGTCCTTATCCAATGGATTGTTGAATTGAAGCAGGTTGATCAAACCAAGAGATGCCGGCTGATTGTTGATGGTATCCGCAAGCTGCTGATTGGCATGATCCAGTATCTTTTGATATTCCTGCTGAAGCTCCGTGATTTTCTTCTCATCATTCTGACCTACTGCAAGCTGAAAGTCAGCCTGAATTCTCTGAGCTTCCTCAGATGTTTGTGCCGCCTGCGTCATGGTCTGAACCTTCATCATCATATCCATATCGGGCGAACCCTTTACTTCTGAGAATCCATTGGAGTCATTTCCGTCAACATTGACTTCAAGATTGCTTCTGTCAAGAATGACATTCACAAACTGTCTGCCATAGAAATTCATTCTGTAATATCCCGGCTCCACGATTGTTACCGTCTTCTCGTAGGTGTTATCAGTGTTCAACTTGATCGTGTCTTCCTTAGGTTTCTGATCATCCTGACGGATCTCAGTGAGTGTAATGATTCCGGATTGCGGAGATTGCACTTTACCCTTAACAGTGATACTTCTGCTTCCGGCAGCCTCTTCTTTCTTTGGAGAACAGTTGATCACTAGCAGCATCACAGATGCCAGAATAAATACGAGCTTATAATTTTTCATTGTTCACTTAGTTTTTTTTCCAATAATTGAGTGGCCACTTTAGGGTCAGCCTTTCCCTTGCTTCTTTTCATCACTTCACCCATAAACATGGTGACGATTGATTTTTTACCGTTCTTATATTCCTCCACTTTCAGCGGAAACTCCTTAATAACCTCTGCAATGATCGGAAGGATAGAATCCACATTGCTATCCTGAATCAGATTCATTTCCTGAGCAATAGCCAGACATGATTTATCGGGTGCGGTCAACAGCACCGGGAAGATCTTCTGCGAGGCAATGGCAAAATTAACCTTTCCGGCATCAATTAATGCAATCATCTCCGCCATTTGAACTGCCTTCAAGGGAAACAAATTCATCTCTTTATTCTGCTCATTCAGATAGGACTTCACCGGACCCATGATCCAGTTAGCAGCAGCCTTATGATTCTGAGTATGACGACATATCTCTTCAAAATACAATGCTATCTCTTTGGTATCTGTCAGCACCTGGGCATCATAGTCTGAGAGTTTATATTCAGTAACAAATCGCTGATGAAGCTCACGTGGCAATGCCGGCATGCTTGATTCTATTTCATCAAGCCAGTTTTCAGAGATCTCCAGAGTGCTGAGGTCAGGATCCGGGAAATAACGGTAGTCATTCAGCTCTTCCTTCGTCCGCATGCTATGCGTCTTTCCTGTGTTGGCATCAAAAGTCCGGGTCTCAGAAATGATCGCCTCTCCTTTTTCCGCCAGAAGTATCTGACGCTCTACCTCATGATCGATCGCACGCTGCACATTCCGGATCGAGTTCATATTCTTTACTTCAACCTTCTTTCCTAATTCAGTTGCATCGTTCAGCATGATCGATACATTGGCATCACATCGAAGGGATCCTTCCTCCATGTTGCCATCACAGATCTCAAGGTATCTCACCAGTTTCCTGATCTCTGTTAACAATGCATACGCATCCTCTGAGCTTTTTATCTCAGGATTCGTTACGATCTCAATCAACGGAACACCCGACCGGTTAAAATCGACCAGTGTATCGGCCTCATTGGCAAGGTGTATCGACTTACCTGCATCTTCCTCAATATGAATCCGGTTGAGACTGATGTTCTTCTCACCATCCTTTGAATTGATGGTAATATATCCTCCCACACAAATTGGTGTGCGGTCCTGTGTGAGCTGATATCCTTTAGGAAGATCAGGATAGAAATAGTTCTTCCGGTCGAAAATCTGAACCCTGGAGATAGAAGAATGGCATGCCAGGCCCATTTTAGCGGCATACTCGACTACGCGCTTATTGAGTTTTGGTAATGTTCCGGGGTGAGCGAGGGTAATGACACTCAGGTTTGTATTGGGTGCCTGACCATACACCGCCGAATCGGAGTTATAAATCTTGCTTTTGGTGGAAAGCTGAGCATGCACTTCCAGACCGATGATGGTGGTGTATTTTGAATGACTCATCCAATCAATGTCCTGGCTTTCGTCAGCACCGCATTAAGTCCTTCCAGATTCTTTCCTCCAGCCGTTGCAAAGAAAGGCTGACCGCCGCCACCTCCATCGATTTCCTTTGCAAGCTCTTTAACCATATTGCCGGCGTGGAACTTCTTGCTAGCCTCCAGCTTCTCTCCGATCATCACCGCTACCTGGGGCTTGCTTTCAATGTCCGCAGCCAGCACCATGAGAAGGTCATCAAACTGGTTCCTCAATCCATAAGCAATGTTCTTCAACGCATCGGCATTGGGAACCGAAACTCTTTCAAGGATCAATGTATGACCATTTGATTTCACGGCTTTCTTTACAAGCTCTTCCTTTATCTGATTTGCCAGTTGCTGATTAAATGCTTCAAGCTTCTTTTCAAGACTATGTTTTTCTTCAATCAGTGTCTGGATAGACGCTGACAGATCCTTGGGGTTCTTCAGAAGAGTCTTTACCTCATTCAACACTGCCAGCGATCCGTTGACAAACTCTTGCGCCCCTTCTGCCGTGACTGCTTCGATTCTTCTTACGCCTGCAGCAACCGAACTTTCAGAAACGATCTTGAACATTCCAATGTTTCCTGTAGCAGGAATATGAGTTCCTCCACAAAGTTCTACTGAGAAATTGGGATCAAATGTTATGACCCTTACAAACTCGCCATACTTTTCACCAAACAATGCCATCGCGCCTAGCGATTTCGCATCAGCGATCGGCACACCTCTCCTTTCATTCAATTGAATGTTCTCACGGATCTTTTCATTGACGATAGCTTCAACTTTTGCGATCTCGGTATCGGTCATCGCGGCAAAATGGGAGAAGTCGAAGCGTAGGATCTTTTCATTCACCAGCGAACCCTTTTGCTCAACATGTTTTCCCAGCACCTGGCGAAGGGCAGCGTGCAGTAAGTGCGTGGCTGAGTGATTGCTCATCGTAAGTCTGCGCTTACTCTCATTGACAGAAGCATAGAACTCACCCTCCAGCTTGTCAGGAAGCGCCTCCGTTAAATGAATGATCAGATCATTCTCCTTTTTGGTATCAATGATCCATACTTTCTCATTCGCTGATTCAATGATACCAGTATCCCCTACCTGACCGCCGCTTTCGGCATAGAAAGGAGTCTTATCCAATACCAGCTGAAACAGCTCTTTATTCTTTTGCTTGATCTTTCTGAACTTAACAATTCGCGATGTTGACGTCAGATGATCATATCCTATAAATTCTGACTTGCTATCCTCTCCAACAAGAACCCAGTCTCCGGTTTCTTTAACCGCAGCAGCTTTGGATCGGGATTTCTGTTTCTCCATCTCTGACTGAAATCCCTTTTCATCAATCGTAAGTCCACGCTCGCGTGCGATGAGGGATGTAAGATCAAACGGGAATCCAAACGTGTCGAAAAGTTCAAAAGACTGTTCACCGCTGATCGTCTTTAATGATTCTATTCTCTTCAAACCTTTCTCTAACGTTCTCAGAAAAGATTTTTCTTCTTCATGAACCACATTGCTGACATAATCCTGCTGCTTGTGTAATTCCTGAAAGACATCTTTGAACTGCAAAGCCAGTAATGGCACCAGGCGATACATGAATGCTTCCTTGAAGTTCAGATAAGAATATCCATAGCGCACAGCTCTTCTCAGAATTCTTCTAATCACATAACCCGCTCCAGTATTGGAAGGAAGTTGTCCGTCTGAAATAGCAAAAGCCACGGCACGAATGTGATCGGCCATTACACGAATAGCAATATCTGTTTTATTATCAGCACCGTACTTCACGTTTGCGTGAAGCGCAATGAAATCCATCAACGGTCTGAACACATCGGTATCATAGTTCGACTTCTTTGCCTGGATCGCCATGCACAGTCGTTCGAAACCCATACCGGTATCAACATGCTTGTCGGGCAATGATTCCAATGCTCCGGAAGCAAGTCTGTTAAACTGAATGAAGACCAGGTTCCATATTTCCACCACCTGTGGGTGATCGTTATTTACCAGTTCTTTTCCTGGCGTCTTTTTAACCTCTTCTTCTGAACGAAGGTCAATATGTATTTCAGAACACGGTCCGCAAGGGCCGGCCTCTCCCATTTCCCAGAAGTTGTCCTTCTTATTGCCATGAAGGATTCTCTCTTCAGCGATAAACTGCTTCCAGAGTTCTTTGGCTTCCTCATCAACGGGAAGGTTATCACCTTTGTCTCCGCCAAAAACCGTTACATATAATCTCTCTTTAGGAAGCTGGTATACTTCCGTGAGTAACTCCCACGCCCATGAGATAGCCTCCTTCTTGAAGTAATCTCCAAAGGACCAGTTACCAAGCATTTCAAACATGGTATGATGGTAGGTATCGAGACCTACATCTTCCAGGTCGTTGTGCTTTCCGCTTACGCGAAGACATTTCTGTGTGTCTGCTATTCTCTTGTATTTGGAGACGCTGTTGCCAAGGAAGAAATCCTTGAACTGCACCATACCGGAATTGGTGAAAAGAAGAGATGGGTCGTTCTTAAGCACCAGCGGTGCGGATGGCACGATCTGGTGTCCTTTACTTTCAAAAAACTCGAGAAACTTCCTTCGTATTGTAGCAGAATCCATGTTGAAATAGCGATCAAAGGGCAAAAATAAAGAATTATGAGTTAGGAAAGATGGGTTATGAATTTGCTTTACCATCAAAAGATTCTTCACTTCCTTCATTCTTCACCGCACCACTTCTTTTCTTTTCCTTTCTTTGCAGCTTATCCATTTCCACCTATGAAGTTTATTCCAGTATCGATTGTCTTTTTGTTGATCTCTGTCCTTTCCAGCGCACAAGCTCCTGCTGACTCCACCGCTCTTAAAAAAGATACCGTAACGGTTATCGGTGTAGGTGACATCATGATGGGAAGCAACCATGGAACTGGCATGTTGCCTCCGGATAGCGGCGCCGGACTGATGGCGGATGTTGAAAGCATCCTTGCCAACGCAGATATCACCATGGGAAATCTTGAAGGGGTATTGTTAAACGAGGGAGGTGTTGCAAAAACCTGCAAGGACCCGAGTGTATGTTATGTGTTTCGCACCCCGGTGAAGTATGTTCAGAATCTTACAAAGGCTGGCTTCGATGTAATGAGCATTGCCAACAATCACGCAGGCGATTTTGGTGACCTCGGAAGAAAAAGCAGTATGTCTACCCTTGCGGATGCGGGTATTGAATATGCCGGTCAGCTGCAAAAGCCCTGGGTAATGTTTGAAAGAGGAGGAATAAAGTATGGATTCATTGCCTTTGCACCGAACAGCAATACAGTGCCGCTGAATGACATTGCCAATGCAAAGAAATGGGTCGCGCACCTTGATTCATTGACTGATATCGTGATCGTTTCATTTCACGGTGGAGCTGAAGGACCTCAATATCAGCATGTGCTTCGCAAGACGGAATTGTTTCATGGAGAAAACCGCGGAAATGTCTATCAATTTGCTCATCAGGTGATTGATGCCGGAGCGGATATCGTATTAGGACATGGCCCTCACCACACTCGCGGTGTGGAAGTTTACAAAAATCGCTTCATCGCTTATAGCTTGGGTAACTTTTGTACCTATGGTATGAACATTACCGGCGTGAATGGACTGGCGCCGATAATTAAAGTGTATACTAATCCAAAAGGTGAATTTTACAAAGCACATATCACCTCTACTGACCAGAGTGCCCGGCAAAAGGTGAAGATAGATACTGAAAAAAGGGTACTCCATCGCATTCAGGAGCTTTCAAAGGAAGATTTTCCTGAATCTACCATTACCATAGGCAATGATGGGTGGGTTAGGAAATCCACAAATTGATGTTGAAATCTTGTAGATGAAATAAATTTGACTTCATTGCTTGGAAGCTAAAAGAATTGCTACTTTGCATGATGTGATTGTAAAAAATCACGGCTAATTGACCCCATGGCCTACAGAGAAAAAGAAATAGAAAAATTATATTACTCTATCGGTGAAGTTGCCGAGCAGTTTAATGTAGCCCCTTCGCTGATTCGTTTTTGGGAAACCGAATTCGACATTCTTCAACCAAAGAAAAACCGTAAAGGAAATCGTCAGTTTACAAAGGAAGATATCGATCAGATACGTTTGATCTATCACCTTGTAAAAGAGAAAGGATTTACCCTCAATGGTGCGAAAGAAATGCTGAAACAGGATTCTGTAGCAGTGAAAGACAAAATGGAGGTCATCGACTCTCTTAGAAAGATCAGAAAGTTCCTCACTGAGGTGCGGGACAAGATCCAATAGCTTTACCTAATACCTAAATACGAAAGAGGGTTTGAGAAATCGGACCCTTTTTTGTTGCCCTCCAGTTAAATTCTGTAATGTTTTCCGGATTGCGCTGCGTTATTCATTCCCCGTATTTCATTCTCCATGGATCAGGAAAGAATCTCTCTTATGGCGTTGCATTTAGTACCCGGCGTTGGCGACTTCTTAATAAAGCAATTGATAAGCTACTGCGGTTCCGCTCAGCAGGTGTTCCGGCAATCAAAAGGAAAGCTTCTAAAAATACCCGGCATCGGCGAAGTCACCGCCAACGCTATCCATGAAGGCAAAGCACGTCATAATGCTGAAAAAGAATTTCGTAAAGCAGAACGTGAAGACACCCGCATACTTTTCTTCACAGATAAATCATACCCCGCCAGACTCAAAAGTATTGAAGACGCTCCCCCTCTCTTATATGTAAAGGGCAACATCAATCTCAATCCACTCAAAACCGTTGCCATCGTTGGCTCACGTCAGGCAACAGACTACGGAAAGGAACAAGTTGAAAAGATCATTGAAGACCTCGTCCCTCATCAGGCACTGATCATCAGCGGACTTGCCTACGGCATCGACATTCACGCGCATAAACTGGCACTTCGATATGGCCTCTCTACGATCGGTGTAATGGGTAGCGGCATTGACGTCATCTACCCTTCTGCACACAGGGAAACTGCAAAGAAGATGATCAATCAGGGTGGACTTGTAACTGAGAATCCGTTTGGCACCAAGCCTGACGCACATAATTTCCCGGCCCGCAACAGGATCATTGCCGGTATGTGCGATGCTCTCGTCGTTGTGGAAGCAGCTGCCAAAGGTGGCGCGCTGATCACGGCAGAAATTGCCAATAGCTATAATAAAGATGTATTCGCAATTCCTGGAAACCTGACAAACACCTTTTCCGAAGGATGTAATAAGCTGATCAAGATCAATAAAGCAAACCTGTTCATGTCCGTCAAAGATCTTGAGTACATCATGAACTGGAATACAGAAAATGAAAGTACCTCTCAGCAATTAAGCCTGGATCTGTCATTGCTTGAACCACATGAGCAGGCAGTTCTGACGATCCTGATTCAGAAAAGAACATCTGTTGCTATGGATGAATTAAGTTTTCTTACCGGACTCGGTCAGGGATTGCTTGCCTCCCATTTGCTATCCCTTGAATTCAAGAATATGGTCATCTCCCTTCCGGGAAAACTCTACAGAGCAAAATAGAAGGAACGAAGATCAGAATATCCCGGCAGCGATCTGCATTGATTTGACAAACTCATTCTGATCCAGTCCTGTTGGAATGTTCTTTGAATCCAGATAGGAAAGTATCGTCTCCGTAGCGAGGTTCCCTACCAACTCATCCTCTGCCATGGGACAACCACCGAAGCCATTGATCGCTCCATCAAAACGCTTGCACCCCGCATCCACTGCCGCCTGGATCTTTTCAATCGCTGTCGCCGGATTGGAGTGAAGATGTACTCCGAATTCAATAAAAGGAAACTCTGTAGTCAGATTGGTCACCAGGTATTTGATCTGATCCGGTTTGGAAACACCAATGGTATCTGCCAGTGAAACAATTTCTATTTCAAGTGTTGAAAGGATGTCCACAAACTTTCCTACCACTGAAATATCATAAGGGTCATTATATGGATTGCCAAACCCCATGCTGATGTAAGTCACCAGCACCTTTCCGGTCTTGACACAAACCTCCTGGATATCGTTCAGCGTTTCAAGTGCTTCCGCTATGGACTTATTAGTATTGCGCTTCTGGAAAGTCTCGGATATGGACAGCGGAAATCCCAAATATGTAATATTGGAATGACGACTCGCTTCTTCCGCTCCTCTCACATTGGCAACAATGGCAAGAAGTTTTGACTTGCTGCTTCCGAATTCTATTTTCTCAAAAACCTCTGCACTGTCCTTCATCTGCGGAATGGCTTTCGGCGATACAAAGCTTCCTGCATCGATGGTGTCGAATCCTACCTTCATCAACTGATTGAGATAGCGTACTTTCTCTGAGGTAGGAATGAATTTCTCCATTCCCTGCATTGCATCTCTTGGACACTCAATGATTTTCATAATTAAAGCTACTAAGTATCCCAAATATAACTTCAATTCAGCATCCTGCTCTGGAGGTAAATGATAGTTATCTCATTAAAACAAAATTTATGTGTGAATATTTTCAGCAACGAATTCAAAAAAGAATCAAAGATTAATGTTCTGGTAAACTTATACTGTGGAGAAATTCATACAATAGATCGTTGTTAATGTCGATTCAACTGAAAATACACCTGCAGGCATCAACTTCTGGGATTAATTGCACCAAATAGACTTAAGATTATGCCGCTGCCCCCCTTTGCCGGAACCTTAGGACCCAAACGAGCTGCGCATTTACTACGCCGCGCTTCCTTCGGACCTAACAAGGATGAGATTGATTCTTTCGCAGGACTTACTGCTGCTCAGGCTGTATCGCAATTGTTTCAACTTCCGTTACCCACTCCGCTTCCACCCATCGATCCCGAAACCGGAACTGAATGGATGACCACCGGGGTGACAGGTGCCAACAGCGGCGACAGCGACCTACAGGAATTCTTTAAAGGATGGTATTTGGCTCAGATGCTTAGTCAGGGTGTAACTCCGGGCTTAACAATGCCTTATTCCGTAAGGGAAAAGATCGTCTTCTTTCTTCATACAGTCTTCACTACCATTCAAACCAAAGTTGACAACAGCAGATCTCTCTATTTTCAGAATCAGCTTTTCAGAATGTTCGCCTTTGACCGAACCGCCGGCGCGAGGTTCAATTTTAAAGAGCTCTCCAAAAAGATCTGTGTTGACAATGCCATGCTTCGACTTCTGGATGGAAACCTGAACGTCAAAGGAAGTCCAAACGAAAATTACGCGCGCGAATTCCATGAACTCTATACCATTGGTCGCGGACTGGAAGGAACGCTTCCTCCCATTACTGATCCAGGTGATTATTTTCTATACCGCGAAACGGATGTACAGGCTGCCGCGAAAGTTCTGGGTGGCTGGGACATTGATGCAACCTTTACAACCATCGACCCGGATACACTTTTGCCCCGCGGAAAAGTAAGAGGCTCCACCACCAATGCTTCCGGTCACGACAATACCATCAAACAATTCAGCGATCGTTTTGCCAATGCCGTTATTCAACCCAATCCAACACTGCTGAACGGAGGCAATGCAACAGAAGCCAGCGCATTGGACGAGATCAGTCAGCTGGTAGAACAGATCTATGCAAAGCCTGAAACTGCGTTGAACATTTGCCGGAGGGTCTATCGCCATTATGTTTATCATGACATAACTCCTGCCCTGGACACGGCAATCATTTCAGTGATGGCTGATACTTTCCGCACCAGCGGATTTAAAATTCAATCCGTACTGGAAGATCTGTTTCAAAGTCAGCACTTCTATGACGCTGCTGCCGGGGTCAACGATGATAATTTCGGCGGCATCATCAAATCACCCCTTGATCTCATGATCGGAACCATGAGGTTCTTTGAGAAGAGTGTTCCTGATCCGCAGACTTCCGCCAGTCAACTGTATGAAAAGACCAGCAGCATGGTCAATGATCTTACGTCTATGGGCATGCACTTCTACGAACCCTTCGATGTAGCAGGTTATGATGCCTATCACCAGTATCCGATCTATCATCGAAGCTGGATCTCTACCAACTATCTCACCAACCGATATGATTTTATCAGGCAACTGGTATCTGAAAATCCGATGATGGCACAGAAGATAGATGTAGTCAATTTTGTAAGGATCAAAATCTCCAATGCTACTGCCTCCAATGCCAAAGACCTGATCATTGAACTGGCAAAGTACCTGCTTCCTGTCAATGAAAATCTGACGTATAATCCTGCACTTGATGATTCATCAGGTCTTACTGCAGAACGAATGAACTATTTCCTTACTGCTTTTCTGAAGTCACCACAAATTGACGCTGATCCTGAAGGAGCATGGACGTTCCGATGGAATAATCCTGTTGATCCCGAAGTAGTGACACGTCAATTGGAAAGTCTTTTCAATGCCATGATGCAGTCACCTGAATATCAGTTGTTCTGAAAGCCCGATAAAAGAGATAAAGAATGAAAAGAAGAAGCTTCCTCCAGAAATTATCGATGGCTGCCATACCGTTAACGTTGGGTGGAATTCCCATACGAACGCTGGCGGAAAACGCATTCACACGGATGGCACAACAGAGTACCAATGACCGCGTACTCGTCATTCTGCAGATGCATGGTGGTAATGATGGTATGAATGCTATTATCCCCGTGGATAAGTATGAGCAGTATTACAGCGTTCGGCCAAACATTGCCATCCCTTCAAAGAACAGCGTGCGCAAAATGATTCAACTCGACAGCACATTAAAGTCCGATGCGCAGGTTGGATTGCATCCTGACATGTTATCGATGAAAGCCATGTATGATCAGGCACGCATGTGTATTGTTCAGGGTGTTTCCTATAAAAATAACAACGGCTCCCACTTTCGTGGACGTGATATCTCCTTCATGGGTGGAAGCTTCGATGATTACTTTTCATCTGGATGGGTAGGCCGGTATCTTCAGCAGGAGTTTGCACCGAAAGTGTACCCTGCAGATTTTCCAAATCCGGATATGCTGGATCCATTAGCCATCGAAATGGGCAGTGATGTGTCTCTTATCTTTCATCAGCAGGGAAATATTCCAACTTCCATATCACTGAATGATCCCGAATCATTTGCTCGATTGGTAGATTCACTGGAAGGCTTCCAGGATCAGGGCATTGATCCACGCGGAAAGCCTCCCGTAGCACTGGATAATTCACCTTACGGAAAAGAACTTAACTGGATCCTGGGTCTTGAGCAGAAATCAGAAAATTATGCAGATCGTCTCGCTGCTGTTTATGAACGCTCCTCTCCTTCATCGGTCGTGTATCCGGAAACGTATCCTTATCATGCACCAAAAGGAAGCTATCACAACGGACTGACTCCTCAGTTAAAGCTTGTGGCCAGACTACTCGACGGCGGTGGCGCTGGTCAGGGAGTAAAGACAAAAGTATTCCTGGTAAAAATCGGTGGCTTTGATACACATGCCGAGCAGGTTGAGTCATATGATCCTACCATGGGGCAACATGCAGCATTGATGTATCACATTACTTCCGCCATGAAAGCTTTTCAGGAAGACCTGCGTGCCAGAGGATTGGAAGATCGCGTGCTTACAGTAACTACTTCAGAGTTTGGAAGAAGAATTCATTCCAACGGAAGCTATGGAACAGATCATGGTACCGGTGGTCCGATGTTTATATTCGGAAAGGGTGTGCAGCCGGGTGTTATCGGAAAGGTGCCGGATATGACCAAGGATAATGTAGAGATGCAGTACGATTACCGTCAGGTATATGCTAATCTGCTTAGAGACTGGATGCTCGTAGAAGAATCAAAGATCAACAACGATATCTTCTTCAAGGATTTCCTGAATGGACCAAGAGAAGAAGGTGGTGGAAACTATGAACCGCTTCCGCTTGCCACACAGGTTATCAACGGAGTTTCAGAATCGTTTATCAGCGATCGCTTTGCACTCATGGATTGTTATCCGAATCCGGCAAAAAATTCTGCATCCTTTGGATTCAGGATCAACTCAACACGCCAGGTGTCGCTGTCAATACTTGATAACACCGGAAGAGTTGTAAAAAATCTGATGGATGAGGGACGTGATGCCGGAGAACATTGGATCACCTCCGACCTGTCCGACCTTAAACCCGGATTATACATTTATCACATCAAGTCCGGACTTTTAAAAGAATCGAAGAAACTCGTAATCACTCCCTGATATGATCAGAACCTCTACGTTGTTGATAGCATTGTTAATTTCCGCTGAGCTTCTTGCCCAGGGCCAGCGGAAACAGAAATTCAAGAATCAGGACACCAAGAACAGAAGACAGGATGAATTCCTCCAGAAGCAATGGTGGATTGGTCTTAAGGGCGGACTGAATCTTACGGAAGCAGTACCGGGTCAGCGATACAGTGTTTTATCCGGAACAACGAACTATCCTGTCGGGCAGCTTGATAAAGTTTATGAAGGCTTTGGCAAGGCCGGCAGTCAGGCTTCAGTGGAAATTACTTTCTACATGAAAGGATTCTCTTTCAGCTTTCAGCCAACCTATCGTCATTCAAGCTTTACCTATTCCAACCAGTTTGAATGGGAAGACACCAGCAATCCAAACTATCATCTCATCTTGAACTACAAGCAGGAGAACAAAGTTGATTACCTCGATCTGCCGTTGATCGTTAAATACGATCTCACGAAGACCAAACTCAGGCCGTATGTTCAAGCAGGTGTATTCTATTCATCGATAATCAACGCTACGAAATCAGTTACCGTAGAAGGAACTGATGTTGCATCCGGTGGCACAAACACATTCTCCAACGAACCGCTCATTGTCGGAGCTACGGATCTCTACTACAAAGGCTACTGGGGACTTATTGGAGGCGCAGGAGCAGATTACAACCTCGGTAATGTGAGGTTAGTGCTGGATGTTACTTACCGTATGGGAATGAGCAATGTGACCAACACTACCAACCGGTTCAGCAACGACCGCCTCAATGGTATTGGTGATGCCATGGATGATATGAAGCTCAACAACATCGTTATTTCCGTTGGCTGTCTTTTCCCGATGCGCTTTTTAGGTACCGGTTTCAAAACATTAGATCGATAATAGCATGAAGAAAATATTCACTCTCCTTTTTATTGCCTTCGCTGTATTCTCATGCTCAAATGATTCTGATCCTGCTATCGATAAATCAGAATTCGTCAGGATCTATGACAACACAAGATTCAATTCATCCTACTTCCCTATCGACGTTCGCCAGACCAGTGACGGCGGCTATCTCATCCTAGGAGGAAGAAGACTCAGTGACGTAGATCCAGGTGATGATCTGCCTGGCGTTTATCTTATGAAGGTAGACGAATGGGGGAAATTCATTTCAGACACTGAGTTGGATAAATCCATGATCGGGCCGATCGGGCCACTGCTTGAACAGAATGGCTTGTTCCATTTCTTCTGCATGAAGAACTTTCAAACACAACTGATGGTCGTGGATCATTCCGGTACCATCACGAATACTCTTAATATCGGAGGCACGTATCCTTGTGCTTCCGCGATGGACAATGGCAATTTTCTGCTGCTGGGTTATGACGTCGCTAATAAGAAAAGCCTGGTTTCCATCATTACACCCAACGGGAATATTCAAAAGTCAAGAGGCTTCGTTATTGAAGCACGCGATGAGGTCGAGAAGTCGATCAAGAATCATTTCCTGAGAACTGGCAAGCAGCTTCCCTACCAGGTGGGCAAGTCGGGTGATGGAAAGTACTTCTATAACGGATTTTATAACTATACCCTCAGCCTCGTGTTCACCGACTTGAACAGTGATACACCGATGGGTACAGCAAACGGCTATCTGGACAATGGTGGGTTTAGTCAGTTGCTGCCACTGGAAGGAAATACTTTCGCGGCCGCCCGTTTTAACTTCGGTGATAACTACATTCTTCCCAATGTCACCATCAATACTTCAGGGTTGAGCGGAATTGACAAGCTGGGTGGGAATAGTTTCCCGGAACTTGTTGGGGATGCTCCCGTAAGGATCATTAAAACAACCATATCCGGCAAGGAAGTGCTTGTGTATGCAAGCAACACGCGAAGCAGGCAGATCGCTTTGTATTTCTATGATAAGACCACCGGAGCTTTTGCCGGTAGTCATTATCTGGGGTTCTCAAATCCTTTTGAAGTAACCAACATCGTTGCAACAGCAGACGCAGGATTGGCAGTATGTGGCACTACCTATGTAGCAGGTCGCTTCCCGCGTATTTGTCTGTTCAAACTTTCAAAGGAGACCTTGAGTGGCTCCATAAAGAAGTGAGCCAATCCATCCGATTTTCTAATTGAAGTATTTTTTTATTCCTTAGATACTGAAATGATCAGCATCAGGGATAATATATCTTTAAAACATCTCAATACATTCGGTATTGAAGCAAGAGCAAAGAAATTTGTGGAAGTAACCACAAGAGAGCAGCTCCAGGAAGTCATTGCACATCCTGTTTACAAAGAACAACGCCATCTGATTCTTGGTGGAGGCAGCAATATTCTGTTTACAAAGGACTTTGACGGACTTGTCATTAAGTCTTCCATTACGGGAATTAAAGCAGAAGAGCAGGATGATGACCACGTATTGGTCCATGCTGCATCCGGTGAGAACTGGCATAGTCTTGTGATGCATTGCATCAAGCATAACTATGGAGGAATTGAAAACCTTTCATTGATACCGGGCACAGTGGGTGCATCACCCATTCAAAACATTGGCGCATATGGTGTGGAAATAAAAGATGTGATCGAAAGTGTTGAAGCAATAGACTTACTAACCGGTCAACCGAAGGTCTTCAGCAACTCTGATTGTCGCTTCAACTACCGTGAAAGTGTCTTCAAACAGGAGTTGAAGGAAAAATATTTTATTTCAAGTATTACTTTAAGGTTGAGCAGAAAAAACCATCAACTCAACATTCAGTACGGAGCAATCAAAGATGTGCTGCAACAACAACATATTGATCAACCAACGATAGAGGATGTAAGCAATGCGGTGATTGAAATCAGAAGAAGCAAGTTGCCAGATCCATTGATCATTGGTAATGCAGGTAGCTTCTTCAAGAATCCAACCATTGATGTCAGTCAGTTTGAAACATTGAAGGCGCAGTATCCCTCAATACCCTCCTATCCTGCTGATAATCAAAAAGTTAAAATACCTGCTGGATGGTTGATAGAACAATGCGGATGGAAAGGAAAGAGATTTGGAAACATGGGCGTTCATCCGCAACAAGCATTGGTGTTGGTGAACTATGATGATGCAAAAGGCGAAGAAATTTTTCAACTCGCGATGAAAATTCAATCATCAGTGAAAGAAAAATTCGATATCACGATTCATACTGAAGTGAATATCATTTGAGTGATAAACATATCTCATCATCGATGATAAATCAATGTCATTGACTCTAACAAAACTTTTCATACTTTAAAAAAAAGTGCGAAAACCTTTTGATCATAACTATTTTATTATACCTTCGAAATACGTTTAATGATTAATTAACTTAAAAATTAAAACGCTATGGCAAAAAAAGCTAAGAAGGCTGCTAAGAAGAAAAAGAAAGCAGCTAAGAAAAAGAAGTAATTAGGGTAACACCTAACTTCTAAAGAGGGAGCAATCAAGGATTGACTCCCTCTTTGCTTTTACAATCAATAGTTGTTCAATACCCGCTGTTCGTTGCTTGCAAGATTGAATCAATGATGATTATCTGCATCTGCTTTATCAACCAGCTCCCTCTAACCGAATAACAGAAAACAGCCATAAAAGCCCGATTCATCAAAATCTCGCCAACGGTTGCGTAAAATATTGTATCAAAGTCCTTGGTTACGGAGTGAACATATCTCTAAGTTTGCATCTTCAAACCTTACAATTATGGCCAAAGCACCTTCAAAAGCTCCTGCAGCGACTGCTAAAAAGACACCAGCACCTAAAAAAGCCGGCTCTCCTATTGAATTGATCGTAAAAGCATGCGAAGTATCACTTACCAAGCTGAACGAATTAAACATCGAGCACGAACTTCAATCAGAGATAAACTGGTGCCTTGGAAGCTTCCAGAATGATCAGAATCCTATCGGACTCTATCAAATGGTTGAACGTTCATTGATCATCTTCAAAGCTGAGCTATCGAAAAAGACAAAGGGAGTAACTGCAAAACTGGTTGCTGATCTTGAGAAAGCTCTGAAAGCTGATGCTTAATTCATGTGAGTGACGTTGGTCAACGTCCCTCTGTATTGAATACATTCTACTCCAAACTTATTAAGGAAGTCTACGCCCTCATCGGTGGGTAGTCCTTTATGCTCAGCATACGAATTCAGATAGATCACCTTCTTGATTCCGGTGCTGTAAATGATGCGCGCGCAGGCAAGGCATGGCGATAGTGTTACATATAAAGTAGTACCCTCAACAGAAGTACTGTTCTTCACCGCATATAAAATGGCATTCTGCTCGGCGTGAATAGCGAGCGAACAGCCGCCCTTTGAATCACGGGGACAACCAGCCTGGGGCCACTCCTCATCACAATTGTGTGTGCCTGACGGTGGGCCATTATACCCGATAGAAATGATGCGCGTATCCTTCGTCAGCACCGCCCCTACATGCCGCTTGATGCAGTGTGATCTCTTGGCCAGATTCACTGCCAGCTCCATATAAATATCATCAAAGGCGGGTCGCATCATCCTGCAAAGTAAAGAATGGAAACAAAATTCTTAATTTTGTTTTTTGAAACTTCCACAATGAAGCAATTTTTCACCTTTTTACTCTTTCTCTTAACGGTTTCCTCCTTTGCCCAGGAAGCACTGAAGCTTCGCCCAAGCCCTTTGGCAGTCGTCTCTACTCACTATAAAGACACATACCTGAAGATCACTTACAGCCAGCCGCAGAAACATAACAGAGAGATATTCGGAAAGCTGGTTCCCTTCAATGAGGTCTGGAGAACCGGTGCCAATGAAGCTACTGAAATCACTCTTACCCGTGATCTTAAAATCAATGGACTCGATCTTAAGGCGGGTACCTATTCTGTATTCTCCATTCCAAAGGAAAATTCATGGACCATTATCCTGAATTCGGATCTCGGATTATGGGGATCCTATAATTATACAACCAAGTCTGACGTTATAAGATTCGATGTGCCAACACAACCTATTACCGATATCGTTTATGATGCCTTTACCATTACTATCAATCAGAGAAATGATAAAGCTGAATTAATTATGAGCTGGGATAAAACGAAAGTTGTTATCCCTGTGCAATTCCTCGAACCCAAAATATGAAACTCTCCTACCTCCTACTTTTCTTACTTTCTATTACCTCAGCATTTGGTCAGGATCTGGCTGAACTTGCCCGTCGCAAGGGCTTTAAAGATCTCAAGTTGGGATCACACCTGGATAGCGTCAAGGTAACTTCATTTAAGAAAGACTTAAAGGAAAAGAATGAGTTCCCTGTAAAGCTCTACTCCGTTTCAAACAACGAGTATAAGTCCATCGGAGAAGTGAAGGTTAAGAAGGTTGAGATCAAAACCTATAAAGATTTCGTCTACGAGATCGATGTGATCACAGCAAAAGATTCCAGACTCATGAAAGGACTTGAAAAATCTTTTGGCAAGCCTGTCTACATTATTCCGACAGATACCTACAACTGGAAAACGGACAGCTTAAGCCTGACCTTTAAAGATCATTCCAAAAGCGAACTTCGCCTTACCTACCGCTATTATCCTGTTCTCAAGATGATGTTGGTAGATAAGGGCAAAAAGATCGACGATATCGCTAACGATTTTTAAGACTTGTAGGAAATGCGGTAGATCACACCTGCCTGATCATCACTCACCAGCATTGATCCATCCGGTAAAAGCAATACATCCACAGGACGTCCCCAGGCTTTCTGAGTTGCTTCATCCATCCAACCGCTTGCAAACGTCTCATAGCTGGTTCCGGCTCCCTTGTCAACTTTAACAAGGCTTACCTTATAACCACTTTTCTTGTCGCGGTTCCATGATCCATGCTCAGCAATGAAAAGCTGATTCTTATACTGTGAAGGAAACATAGATCCAGTATAGAACTTCAACCCAAGCGGCGCTACGTGTGCTCCCAGGTTCTGTGCGGGCACGGTAAAGTCACTGCAAGGGCGCTTGTTACCGAATTCAGGATCCTTGATCGTTCCACCATGGCAATATGGATATCCAAAATGCATTCCGGCCTTTGGTGCTGTATTCAATTCACATGGAGGCATATCATTTCCTAACATATCACGGCCGTTGTCAGTGAACCAGATATCTTTTGTTTCCGGGTGCCAGGTAAATCCAACTGTATTACGAACGCCGCTTGCAAAAACTTCAAGACCTGTACCATCTGCATTCATTCTTGTAATGCTCGCATAGATCGGTTCTTTTGATTCGCAGATATTACAAGGTGCGCCTACTGGCACATACAACTTTCCATCAGGACCAAAGGCAATGTATTTCCATCCATGGTGAGTCTCCGTTGGGAACTTGTCATAAACATTAACGGCTGCAGGAGGATTGGCAAGCTTGGATTCGATGCCCGGGAACTTTGAGATCTTGCTTACCTCAGCAACGTACAGATCACCATCTTTGAAAGCCACACCATTCGGCATGTTTAAGCCTGATGCAATCACCCATTTCTTATCAGCCTTGAAATCTCCATCGGTATCTTTAACCGCATACACTTTGTCTTCACTCCTGTTTCCGATGAACAAGGTTCCGGAAGGGCTCATCACCATAGAACGGGCATTCTCAACCTCAGCATATATTTCAATCTTAAAACCTTCCGGCAGCTTGAGGGTATTTAAAGGGAGTGCAGCGCTGGCATCCGTAATGGCAGGAGATCCACCCTGATCTGTTGTCACAGGTGTATCCGTTCCTTCTGTATTTTCTTTTGGCGTGCTGTTGCAGCACAAAGCCAGCAAAGCAATCAATGGTATAATCCGGGTTGTTTTCATCATCATAGATTTCATTTACAAAGCTAGGGCAAGAACCTCAAGCAATGATGCCTCCCATCGGTTTTTTTGCCCACTTAAATAGTATCTTTGTGGCATTTTTCAAGGAAATTCATGATCTCTATTTCAAATATCTCTTACTACATCGGTGGCAGACCACTTTATCTCAATGCTTCGATGTTTATCAAGCCCAACGATAAAATCGGACTGATCGGTCTTAATGGCCGTGGAAAGTCCACCTTGCTCAAGCTCATCGTGGGCGAAATGAAGCTGGATGAAGGAAGCATCAGCAAAGCCAAAGAGTGCACCATCGGATTCCTGAACCAGGATCTGCTTTCATTCCAGAGTGACGACGCCATCCTCACCGTGGCGATGGCGGCATTTAAAGACGCTGTGGACACGCAACGTCAGATAGAAAAGATCTTACACAAGCTCGAAACCGAATACTCAGAAGATCTCGTCGATAAGCTCACCAAGCTCCAGGAAAAGTTTGAACAACTCGATGGATACACCATGCAGTCGAAAGCGGAAGAGGTGCTGGAAGGAATCGGATTTAATACCGCCGACTTGCATCGCCCTTTACGGGAATTCTCCGGAGGGTGGCGCATGCGTGTGATGCTCGCTCAGCTCCTTCTTGAAAAGCCTTCCCTCCTCATGCTCGATGAGCCTACCAATCACCTGGATCTTCCTTCGATTGAGTGGGTGGAGAACTATCTCAGAAATTATGATGGAGCCGTGATCGTCGTTTCTCACGATCGTCAGTTCATTGATAATGTTGTAACGAAGACTGTCGATGTTACGCAGCAGCAATTAGTTACCTATGAAGGGAACTACAGCTTCTATCTCAAAGAGAAAGAACTGAGGGAAACCATCCAGCAGGGAGCTTTCGAAAATCAACAGGCAAAGATCCGTCAGACGGAACGATTCATAGAACGGTTTAAAGCAAAGGCCAGCAAAGCAAAGCAGGTTCAGTCCCGTGTGAAGGCACTGGACAGAATGGATCTTGTTGAAGAAGTCGTGGATGATAGTGCAGCAGTCAATTTCAAATTCAAATTCAAGCAGCCTTCCGGCAGGAATGTGGTGACGCTTGAAAATGTATCGAAGGCTTATGGTCCTGTTCAGATATTAAAGAACACCAATGCCATCATTGAACGAGGCGATAAAATTGCATTGATCGGTGCCAACGGAAAAGGTAAATCTACTTTACTCAGGATTGTATCCGGCTCAGAGCCTGTGGAAGGTGAACGCACACTGGGCTTCAATGTCATTCAGGGATTTTACGCACAGCATCAGCTTGAAGCATTGCACGTAGAGAATGAGATCCTGGAAGAACTCAAGCAGGCTGGCAGCGGTAAGACAGAACAAGAGCTGAGAGGAATACTGGGTTGCTTCCTCTTTTCAGATGATGATCAGTTCAAAAAGATCAAAGTGCTTTCAGGAGGAGAAAAATCCAGGGTAGCGTTGGCAAAGACGTTGATCTCGGAAGCGAATTTCCTTTTACTCGATGAGCCTACCAATCACCTGGACTTCATTTCAGAAAACATCCTCATACAGGCATTGAATCAATATGCAGGAACCTTCGTGGTAGTTTCTCACAATCGTTATTTCATCAGTCAGATCGCCAATAAGATCTGGTATATCGACAATCATCAGATCAAGGAGTATCCAGGCACGTACGATGAGTATGAGTACTGGCGCAAAACCAATGAGGCCAATGCGTCGTCTTCTGTAAAAGCCGAACCTTCCAAGCCTAAACCAGCGATGAAGAAGAATGAGAACACTCCTGTTCAGGATCAGGCACTCAAAAAACTATCAAAGGAGTTGAAGGCTGCTGAAGAGAAGATAGAGAAGCTTCAAAAGGAAAAGATCGATGTAGAGCTTGAGCTGACAAAGCCGGAAGTGTACTCAAAATTTGAAAATCTGAACAAGCACCAGATACAGTTGAAAAAGATCACTGATCAGATTGATGACTTAAATAATCAATGGGAGAAGCTTGTCCTCGAAATGGAAGAGCTCGAATCTAAATCCTGATCACTTCAAGTATTGAGCTTACGAGCAGTAAAGCGGAGATGAATAAAATAGCGTCCAGGTAACGTGCGATGCGCTTTTTCACAGCTGAATTTAAAGCCTGCATAACATTTCAATTTGGACATTGATCTTCTTGCGGAAGAATTTGTAACCGCCTTTAGTCAATAGTTACTTGAAAATGTAACGGAACCTCAATCCAATATCCCAGACCAAAGGATTTGGGCCGGAATCATTTTTATTTGGATTGGTTATAGAATACCGAACACCAGGAACCAAAGCAAAACGATAGTGTTCGTTTAATTTTAAGCTCAATTCAGTGTTCAGCAAACCCGACCATGAAACCGGACGATAAGAGGATCCTTCCGAATTATCTTTATACTGCCCACTCTTATCAGAAAGTGTGGTGTGTATAAACAGATCGGAGGATGCACCGGTGTTCACCATCCAGCCGAACTTCCGGTCAACAATAACATAACCAATCTGAACTGGTATCGAAATAAACTCTGTTGATCTGTGAATCGTATAGGGTGACGCAAAAGAGTAAAGACTGTTATCAGCAGCGGTGTATTCCGCACTTAATGCTTCCGTTCCTGTAAACTGAATAATATTCGACTCCATATCAGATTCCTGTTTCCGATACGTCAGTCCTGTCTGAATGATCCATCGCTTCGCCAGCTGTTTTCCAAAGAGCACCCCAACAGAATAAGAAACTCCCGAAGAAGGCTTATCCACTGCTTTCTGATTCGGTGGAGCAGGCGATAGACCCTGCGCCATAACATTGTCCAGAACACCAAAGGATGAAGGATACTGAAGATTAGAAGAAGAGAAACTGCCACCTCCAAAGCTAAGTGCCGCCCACGTTGCCTTCACTGATTTCTTCTCTTCAGGCTGATCTTCTTCAATGTCGCCTTTCAGTTTTTTAATAAGTTCCTTTTCTTCTTCCGGTGTCAGAACCTTTGTCTGCTCTGCTATCAAAGCTCCTTTTAGATTTGATGAATCCGCCAATGATCTGACTTCCTCTTTATCCGCAGAAGCAAAATCTTTTACAGCTTGTTCATCTTTTGAATTCTCAGCTACAGGAAAAACACCTCCCCTTCTTGCAGAAACTCTTTTTGATTTTTTAGAATTGCCGTTGCTCTTATTTCTGCTTTCATCCTTTAAGACATTGCTGGAATTCTCTGAGCCAGGATCATTATCATTCTCTGATGAAGCAATTGCGTTATCCGATACTGATGATTTCGGATTTGAAGTCAGTGACTCTGAATTCAGCGACTTTGAATTAATTGACTTTGAATTTAGTGATTGCGAATCCGGTGTTTCTACTGCCGGCACCTTGGTTTGTAATTCAGAAGCATCTTCCCATTTCCAGTAAGCAATGAATGCTGACGATGCCGCGACGATCAGCAATGAAGCAGCAAGTCTTTGATAGAAGATCACTCTCTTCTTATTGCCTGCATTCTCTGCCTGCGTCAGGGTCTGATCAATGGAAAGCCACACCTCTTCAGAAGGAGCCGCTGCTTCGGCGCCCTGGAAGGCCTGCTGCCATTGCTCCTCAAAGGGTTGTCTTTCCGAGTTTTTCATAATTGGTTTGATACTCTGATAAACGTGTTCTTAATAACATCTTTGCGCGGTTGTATTGCGACTTGGAAGTTCCTTCACTGATATCCAGCATGGAGGCAATTTCTTTGTGAGGATATCCTTCAATGGCAAAAAGATTGAAGACTACCCTGCAACCATCAGGCAGCGACTTTACAATCGTCAGTAATTCCTCCACATGAAAATCATTGAGACTTACATCTTCTGATTGGGAGATATCCGTCTCATATACATCCACCATTGGAAAGAGGTACAGTTTTTGTCTTTGATGATTAAGCGCCGAATTGATGAAGATCCTGGTCATCCAGGTCTCCAGTTTGGAGTCACCTTTGAATGAACTGATATGCGTGAACAACTTTACGAAGCCTTCCTGAAGGATATCCTCCGCATCTTCCGTGTTGCGCGTATAACGTTGGCAGATCATCATCATTTTCCGGGAATAGCGCGCATACAAAGCCTGTTGACAGGCCTTGTCATTCTTAACGCAGCCCTTAATGAGTGCTTCATCGCTTATCATTCCGACGATATACCGGTTAGACACAGCTCTTCATCATTTGGTTGGAATACGAATTCAACGAATTTTAACGTTATTTAAACGATGCGGTTTGCCCTTCTGATACTTCTTCTGATCCCTTTCTCCGGCTGGTGCCAGAAAGAGCTTGTTCTTCAGGACCAAATTTACGAACAACAAATAAAGTCTGTTCAATGCTATTTAAACACCAATACACCCGGGAGTTATCTCCTTCCCGCAGTCGCATCCATCGGCAGGCAAAATCTGATGCTGGAGTTTGACGACCTCGCGGAAAATCGCAACAACTATTACATACGGTTGATCCATTGCAACTTCGATTGGAGTAAATCAACGTTAATGGACCTTGACTTCATGCGGGATTACAACGAGCAGATCATCAACGACTATGCGTTCTCACTCAACACTCATGTTCCCTATGTTCATTATCGAATGCCCATCCCTCCCGTCAAACTGCCGGGAAATTATGTCGTGATTATTTACAGGGATGGAGATAAAAAAGACCTGATCCTTTCCAGAAGGATATCCATCTTTGAGCCACGCTTCGACCTCGCACAGGATGAGACGATCTCAGGTCTCGGAAATATCCGCAACACTAACCAGCCTTTGAATTTTGTCATCAACTACGGACGCACCGAGGTGATCAATCCCATGGGCAGCATTCATGTAGTGGTGCGGCAGAATCAGCGATGGGACAATGCAAAAGTGGATGTGAAACCTAGCTTCCTGAGAGAAGATAAAAGCCAGATGGAGTTTCGTTTTTTTGATGTTGACAAGACTTTTGAAGGCGGCAACGAGTTCAGGTTCGTTGACTTCAGATCCCTCCTCTATCCGGGACAGAATACAATGAAGCTGGATAAGGCCCGTAAACCTTACGACCTGTTTGTAAACCCTGATATGCCGCGTGGATCACAGTCGTACACCCAATACCCCGACATGAATGGAAATTTTGATCCTGATAACAAAGACTATCAGCAGGAGCCCTGGATCAGCGGCAACTATCTCTATGTGAACTTCGGTTTGAAGTCGCCTCAGCTGAAAGGAAATGTCTACGTCATCGGTGCATTCAATGGATGGGCCCGGAATGATGAAAACAGGATGCAGTATAAAGATGGTTTCTATACCAGCCGGATGCTCCTGAAGCAGGGCTTCTACAACTATCAGTACTTTGTAGATTCTTCAGATAAGAATCCAAACCAGGTAGAAGGAAACTACTTTCAGACAGAAAATGTCTACGAGGTCTTCGTGTACTACAGACCTTTTCAGCCAAACGCAGATCTGCTGGTTGGATATTATGCCATTCCTTTTAATGCGCGCTAACGCACGGTAAATCTCTAATAGGATATTGAAGGATGATCAGGCGTAGACCAACTCAAGGTCTGCTTCCTTGCGGATAGGGTTATGATTGGCCATGTCAAGCATACCAAAACCCTTGTGTGAGAATTGCCCAAGGCCATGCTCATACACAAACTGCTGAACAGTCGGCGGAGCAAACAGCGTAAACGGGAAAGTGTATCCTCTCACCTCATACTTGATATCGGAATCATAGAGAGGATAGATACGTGCGAACTTCTTGTGAGTAGACTGTATTCTGTTCAGGTAATCCTTATCGGGAACAAGCTGGAACTTATAAAACCCAGTGATCTGTTCCGGGGTGAACTTACCAGAGCTTTGCATCTGCGCAATGGTAGAGTCATACAGAAGATCTGAAAACTCATCCGTTTCAGGAGGAATAAAGCGCTTTCCTGATTCATCATTAAATGCTGCACCCATCAGAACGATTGGTGAGATGCACAGGAACTTAACGCTGTCTGATACTGCTACCGGCTCTTCATGTTCGATTGCCTCCGGTGAAAGCTGCAGTGTTCCGATCATGATCTCTTTGTGCTCGAATAATATCTTCAGGAAGTAATCCAGAAATCCCTTATCAGAAGTGGAGAATACCAGCGTCACACGGGATGAATAGAAGTGCAGTCCTTTACGACTGATCTTCGTCTGTCCTTTGAGACCTGAGAAATTGAAATGAGTGAACTGCTGATAGAGCGGATCCTTTCCTGCAACGATCAATCCCTTCACTGTTTGTGCCAGTAAAAACTGATGATGGAAGGGGACAAAAGCACCCTTGTTCTTAAGCGAAAAAACGATCCTGATTCTCACAGAATATGTATAAAAGGAAAAAAATCTTAGTCCAGTAGTCGCAAAAAATTGAATGTGCGAGTAGCTAAAGTACTAAAAATCAGGCGCTATGAAAGTGAGCGCAACAGGAATATTTCAATTTCAATATAAAATACTGAAAATGACCAACTTAACAATTACTATAAATATTAAACATTGAATCGAAAATGCATGACATCCCCGTCTTGCACAACATATTCCTTCCCTTCGACTGCCAGTTTACCCGCCTCTTTGATGGAAGCTTCTGTCTTATACTTTTGATAATCAGGTATCTTGATCACCTCCGCCCGAATGAATCCTTTTTCAAAGTCGGTGTGGATAACACCCGCAGCCTGCGGAGCTTTCCAGCCTTTGTGGATGGTCCATGCTCTTACCTCCTGCACACCCGCAGTGAAATAGGTGATAAGGTCGAGCAGGTGATACGCTGCCTGGATCAACTTTGACAATCCTGATTCTTTCAGGCCATACTCGGCAAGGAATGTCTCACGATCCTCGAGGCTCTCCATTTCAGCAATCTCCGCTTCTATGGCAGCACACACAACCACAACTTCTGCCCCTTCGTCTTTTACAAGATTTTTCAGAGCCTCCACATGCTTATTGCCTGTGTGAACAGCAGCCTGTTCAACATTAGCAACATAGATCACAGGCTTGTCAGTGAGCAACTGTAGATCTTCAATGGCCTTGCGATCCTCTGCATCCGTAATGACTGTTCTGGCATTCTTACCGGATGACAGGGCAGTCTGAAACAACTGAAGAACAGAGAGTTCCTTCTTTGCCTTTACATCTCCGCTTTTGGCCGTACGTTCAACTTTATTGATCTTCTTATCTACTGAATCCAGGTCGCGCAGCTGAAGTTCTGTGTCGATGATCTCTTTATCGGCAACAGGATTCACGCGTCCGTCAACGTGGATGATATTATCATTCTCAAAACATCTTACGACGTGTGCAATGGCATTCACTTCCCGGATGTTGGCGAGGAATTGATTGCCCAGCCCCTCACCTTTTGAAGCGCCTTTCACAAGACCGGCGATGTCCACAAACTCAAAAGAGGTTGGCACAAGCTTGTTAGGATGGACGAGTTCGGCAAGGATATTCAGGCGTTCATCAGGAACGGAGATCACACCTACGTTTGGTTCTATTGTGCAGAAAGGAAAATTGGCAGCCTCTGCTTTGTTATTTGAAAGAGCATTGAAAAGAGTAGACTTTCCTACGTTTGGCAGACCTACGATTCCACATTTTAAACCCATAATTCTTTAAATCAGGGCGCAAATATAGAGATAAGTTCTATGTTCAGAGATCAAAATTCCGAAGTTTCCCCCTACTTCTGACGGCCTGCAATAAAAAACCCCGGATCGCTCCAGGGTTTTTAGGTTTAGGTACTAGGTATAGTTACTTCAGTTCAATCCCATTTCAGTTCAGTATCAACTGTAACGATTTTGGACTCTGCATTTTCTGCCACCACGGTCTCTTCCCGTTCTTCCCTTGCATGGTCGAACTGTGTAAAATCAACTCCTGGCATGAGTTCATTCTTGACGTGATTAACAGTATTATTCAAAGCATCCATGAACTTGTTAAAGTCCTCTTTATATAAAAAAATCTTGTGCTTTTCGTAGGTAAAACCTTCATCATCTTTGTTGTACCGCTTCTTACTTTCGGTGATTGTAAGATAATAATCGTTTGAGCGTGTCGACTTCACATCAAAGAAATAGGTTCGCTTTCCTGCCTTTACTTTTTCGGAGTAAATCTCATCTCTTCCATTCTTATTCTCTTCCACAGATCGCTAGGTTTAGGTTTGTTTGGGTCAAGGTATATTCGAAGATAATGGTTTCAAAAATTATAGCAAACACATGCCAATAAAATCCGGCGCTGTTGCGTTACTTTTGATCCACAACCTTCAAATAAAGCTTATAATTACACTTTTCAAAGCCCGTGGCCTCTAATTTAAACAACATTCGAAAGACAGGAAGCCTGGAATTATTGGCAAAACAGCTGGTGGAAGGCTTTATAACCGGCCTTCACAAGTCTCCTTACCACGGCTTTTCTGTTGAGTTTGCAGAGCACCGTTTATACAACGAAGGTCAGAGCACACGTCACATCGACTGGAAGGTTTTTGCAAGAACAGACCGGCTCTATACCAAGCAATATGAAGAAGAGACCAATCTCCGATGCCTCATCGCTCTGGATTGTTCTTCGTCCATGTATTATCCATCGAAGACGCTGGCCAAACTTCGCTTTAGCGTCAACGCCGCTTCGGCCCTCGCCTATCTACTGCACAAGCAACGTGATGCTGTAGGCCTTTGCCTGTTCTCCGATAAGATCGATGAGCTCACTCCCATAAAATCCACTGCTTCAAACCTTGAAAAGGTGTTTGGCTTGCTGGAAAAAACACTGGAGTCAGGTGTGCAACCCCAGAAAGCCACGCGGGTATCGGAAGTGCTGCATGGCATCGCTGAGAAAATTCATAAGAGATCGCTCGTCATCCTCTTCAGCGATATGTTTGATGGCGCGGAAGATCCGGAAGATGTATTTAAGTCACTTCAGCATCTGAAGCACAACAAGCATGAGGTCCTTCTGTTTCACGTAAGTGATCATGAGACAGAACTTGATTTTAACTTTGAGGAAAGACCCTATGAGTTTGTGGATCTCGAGAGTGGAGAAAAGCTGAAGCTCAATCCGGCGGAGATCAAAGTAAATTATACCAGATCACTGGACGAGTTTCACAGAAATCTGAAGTTGAAGTGCAATCAGCTGAAGATCGATTTTATCTCTGCCAATACACAGACCGATTACTTTACTGTGTTGCAGACCTATCTGCTCAAGCGCTCCAAAATGAAATAAGTTTAGATACCGGGTACTTTCAGGACTATGCCTGAAGTTCCTCCTGATGCAACCAGGACTTCTTCAATGAAAGGGCTTCCTTGGTTTCTACATGATCAGGATCAGGAACACAGCAATCCACCGGACAAACTGCTGCACACTGTGGCTCTTCGTGAAAGCCGGTACATTCCGTGCATTTCCCGGAAACGATATAATAGAACTCATTTGAGACAGGCTCCTGTAAGGATTTAGCTTCTACTTTGGAACCATCGCCTACGTCCACCAGGTCGACCAGCTTTGTACCGCCGGCCCAATTCCATTCCCTGCCACCCTCGTAAATGGCAGTATTTGGGCATTCCGGCTCACATGCTCCGCAGTTAATACACTCCTCTGTGATCTTAATCGCCATTCTTTACTGGTTTCCTGTAATTTTGCTGCAAAAATACCACCCTTTGAATTATTGTCAAAACACAACTCCCGCCCTGAAAGTTTAGCCGACCATGAAGTTATCCCAAAGATTGAATGCCTTTTGCAGCTTAGGCAATAGTATACGTGAGATGGAGCTGAACGATCGTAAAGCACTTGCTGAAAGAGTTAAATATCAGAACCAGTGGTTTACCGAAGAGAGTGTATTGCTTTCGCTTAAAGGAATTGAAGTGCTGCTGGAGAAAGACAAGCTCACAACATGGGTTAACTCCTATTCGCCGGAGCCTGCTACCGCAAAGGCTGTGGGTGTGGCGATGGCAGGCAACATTCCTGCTGTTGGATTTCATGATTTCCTCTGCGTGCTCTTGTCGGGTCACAAACTCAGAGCAAAGCTCAGCTCTCAGGATACTGTTCTTATGAAGTTTATCATTGAAAAGCTATTGACGATAGAGCCTGACTTTGCAGAAAGCATATTAATAGAAGAGAAACTAAACGGAGTGGATGCGATGATTGCTACGGGAAGCGACAACACGTCACGATACTTTGAATATTATTTCAGAAAGGTGCCGCACATCATCCGGAAGAATCGTGCATCGTGCGCCATTATACTTGGAGAAGAGCCAAAAGAAGAGTTTGAACTTCTGGGTAACGATGTGTTCTCCTATTTCGGGTTGGGATGCCGCAATGTCTCCAAGATCTATATTCCTGAAGAGTTTGATCTGGCAACGTTGATGAAGAGCTGGGAATCATTTCAGGATATTTCGAATCATCATAAGTTCGCCAACAACTACACCTATCAGAAATCGATACTGCTGTTGAATCAGGAAGTGTTCTGGGACAGTGGGTTTTATCTGTTGAAAGAAAGTGAAGCACTCGTCTCTCCTATTTCTGTGATCTTCTTTGAGAAATACAAAACCCAGGAGGAAGTTAAAAAGAAGATCGAACAGCATCGCGACAAGCTCCAGGTGATCACATCGGCACAGGGATGGTTTGAAAAGAGTATTCCGTTTGGAACGGCACAGTTCCCTCAGGTTAATGACTATGCTGATGGAGTGGATACAATGAGGTTTCTAAAGTCATTTTAACCTGTTAAAGAATCATTCATTGAGGATTCGATCAGGTCCTTGGTAGTATTCATAAAGGATTTTGAGAGTAACCCACATTAACTCTTCTTACTTTTCTTTGCTTGCCCAAAGAAAAGTAAGGCAAAAGAAAAGGCCCCACGAATGCTGCGCGACGATGATTATGTTGCCTTTCTTCTGATCATTAGTGCATCGTCTTGCGCCGCGCCATTCGTGGACGCCCGCCCGCCACGGCTAACGGAGAACGTTCGGTGTTCAGGTTGAAGATTATGTTTCAGTCAGTCCCAATTATATACAGAGCACAGTACAGTGGATAATTAAAACAGGCCCGCCTGTTCATACTCTTCTCAGATTTAAGAGTACCAACCCGCCAAGGCTCTCGAAGAACACTCACGATTCAGCTTAAAGATCATCTTTGAATCGGAAGAAAAAGGTCATTTTCAGCGCTTAAACCCACATTTTGCATCTATGATTATCGCTTATCTATTGTAAATCAGATACTTAGCGTACACTTTTCGGAGTTTAATTAGGTTCTAATTAGGTTCTAACTAGGTTCCAATTAGGTTCTACTTAGGTTATACCTAGGTTCTTAATAGGTATCAGTTAAGTAATAGAGATATTCCAATTATCCTTCAATTAAGAAACCTTTAAATATCATTCACAATGCTGCCTGTCACTATACTGAATAGCTTTTCTTGTAAAGTGATCAGACGATGTCAGGGAAGGGATGAAAAAGTTAAAGGATCTGAAGCCAGGTAGTGGCCGCAGAAGGTTAAACAGGAAAGTTTAGGATGTCTAGAACCTCTTCTGAAGTATCTCGCTCAGAATAAATGCCTTCTTAAAGCTTCTGGGATCTTTAAGATCTCTGAGGATCTCTTCGCGGATGCGCGACTTTGGTTCAGGCTGATAATTTTTAAACTGGTTGAAGCGAACAACAGTGTCTTCCAACTTCATCGTCTCTTCAAGCGAGGGCTTTACGAAAGCATACTTCGTTGCGTTCTCATACGTCTCGTAAATCTTGTCGTGCTTACGGTAGTCGTAGTTGGTATCTTCAATGGGTTTCTTCTTCTCGACGACTTCTTCTTCGTAGTCGTACGGCTTCCAGTCGGTTTTCTCCTCTTCGACGTATTCGGGCACAGGCTCAGGAAGGCGCTGTGCTTTTTTGGAGCCTTCTATTTCACGGAGCAGATCTTCAAACGTAACGGGCTTGCTGACGGGGGGAGTTTCAGTTTCGTAGTCAGATTCTACCGGCCTTCTTTTCGGCTGTGCTGCCTCAGCGTCCTTCTTCCTTTTGCGGGCAAAAAGATATACGATGCCTATGACGATCCAGACTAAGATTTTTAACTCATCCATGTGTTTCCAAAGGTATCAAATTAATCAGTTTATTAACCCTGTTTTTTACTGATTAAAGCAATGGTTTAAGGGCAAAAAAAACACCCATTGCGATTCATATTTCCTTCTATCTTTGCCAACTTTATTATTAAGAATAACCACTTTTCAGAGAATGCAGTTAGCTAAATTAGAGATCAAAGGGTTCAAGAGCTTTGCCGATAAAATTGTAATAAATTTTGACGAGGGAATCACGGGAATTGTAGGGCCAAACGGTTGCGGCAAGTCTAACGTTGTGGATTCGATACGGTGGGTGCTGGGCGAGCAGAAAACCAGCGCATTACGCTCTGAGAAGATGGAAAATATCATCTTCAATGGTACGCAATCACGCTCTCCCCTGCAGATGGCTGAAGTGTCTCTGACGATCAACAATACCAAGAATCTACTTCCTACAGAATACGCTCAGATCACGATCACCCGCCGCCTGTACCGCTCAGGTGAAAGTGAGTATCTCCTTAATGGAGTGACCTGCCGTCTGAAAGATATCTCCAACCTGTTCCTCGATACCGGTGTTGCATCCAACAGTTATGCGATCATCGAGTTGGGAATGGTGGATGATCTTTTGAATGACCGCGACAATTCACGTCGCACGTTGTTTGAAGAAGCCGCTGGGATTTCAAAATTCAAAAAGCGCAAGAAGGAAACCCTCAAGAAGCTGGAAGATACTGATGCCGACTTAGAGCGCGTCGACGATCTTCTTTTTGAGATTGAAAAGAACATGAAGAGCCTGGAGAAACAGGCGAAGCAGACAGAGACGTATTACAAAGCCAAGGAAGATTATAAAGAGAAAAGCATTTTGCTGGCGAAAGTTGTCGTCAACAAGCAGAAGGAAAAATTCAATCATGTCAATCAGCTGATCGAAGAGGAGAATGACAAGAAGCTGAAGTTTACAGCAGAGATCGCTGAGAAAGAAGCGTTGATTGAGAATGAGAAGACAGGTCTGATCACAAAGGAAAAGACTCTCTCTACAAGACAAAAAGCGATCAATGATCATGTGACGAACATCCGTCATCATGAAAGTGAGAAGCAGATCAACAATGAACGTCTTCGTTTCCTCAATGATCGTGCTTCCAGCCTGAGAGATCAGATCGATCAGGACAAGAAGAGTGCCGAACGTGGACATTTCGCCATTGACAGTCTTCAGACAGAGCAACTTTCTTCACAAACGATCCTCGATGACATCGCTTCCAAAGCGGATACGATCAAGTCGGAGTACGAATCACAGAAGTCTGCTACTTCACAGTTGCAGGTTGATGTAGATTCATTACGCCAGGTTCATCGCGCAAAGCAGGAAGAACATTTTCAGACCAACAAGGATCTTGAGATCCGTGAAATACAGATCACTTCACTGAAACAGGAGATTGATCGCGCTACAACTGATACTTCACAGAGAAGTGCAAGTCTGGTTGAATTTGAGAACAAGCTCATCTTATTACAGGAGGAGATCCAGGAGAAGACTGCTCAGCTTGACAAGATCAAGTATGAAGAGAACGAGGGACTGGCACGCATCAGCTCATTGGAGAAGACCATTGAGATGATCCGCGAGGAGCTTACCGAGACCGGTAGAAAGCTCGACGCCCGTCAGAACGAATATCAGTTAACGAAATCACTTGTAGAGAATCTTGAAGGATTTCCAGAAGCGATCAAGTTTCTGAAGAAGAAAGTTGAATGGACAAAGAATGCTCCACTCCTTTCCGACATCCTTACCTGTCCTGAAGAATACAGGGTAGCCATTGAAAACTATCTGGAGCCATACCTCAATTATTATATTGTTGATCACGAAGCGGAAGCTTACGATGCGATCAATATTCTGAGCGATGCAAGCAAGGGTAAGGCCAACTTCTTCATCCTGGATGCATTCGAGAGATTTGTCTCCCATCCTACCCAGATCTATCAGAACGCATACCCGGCTACACAGATCATTGAGTTTGATCCGAAGTACGGCAAGCTGATGTCATTTATCCTTGACAGGGTTTACTTCTACGAAGGAGATCTGAAGCAAGTTGAAGCGGATGATAATAATACATTCATCACGAAGAGTGGCAAGTACACACGCCGTCGTTTTAGTCTTTCAGGAGGTTCTGTAGGATTATTTGAAGGAAAGAAGATCGGTCGTGCCAAGAATCTTGAGAAGCTCAACAAGGAGATCGGAGAACTCAATAAGAAACTGGAAGAAGTTCGTCATTCATTGCTGGACCGTCAGCGTGAGCTGGAACACTTAAGAAATAACAATTTCAAGGTTGCTATTGAAGAAGCTCAGAATGCTGCCAAGCAGGTGAATGATGAGTACATCTCTGTAAAGACCAAGAAAGAGCAGTTTGCTGAAATGATCAACAATGCCGACCTGCGCAAGGAAGACATTCTTGAGAAGATCGATGTGCTGGTAAGAGAGCTGGAAGAGCTTCAACCGAAGGCACAGTTCATCTTCAGTCAGCTGGAAGAGTTTGAAGGAAGAGTGAAGCAACTGGCGGATGAGCTATTCACACAGAATGATCTGCTGGAGCAAAAGGCAAATGCATTCAATGAGCAGAACATCTTCTTCCATCAGCAATCCAACCGGGTAAAGAGTTTAGAACAAGAGATACGCTTCAAGCAGGAAGCTGTTGAGCAAAGTATACAACGTGTTACGGCCAATTCTTCCGAGTTGAAGCACAACGAAGATGAGATCCGCACGATTTTCGAGAGCACACAATCCGGAGACGAAGAGCTGATCAAGCTTTACGCTCAGAAAGATGAAATGGAGCGTGGACTCAATGAAGCGGAGAAAGATTACTATGCAGCACGTGGAGAGATCGACCAGGTAGAGAAAGACCTGAGAAGCATTCAGCACATGCGTGAAGGAATTGATGCCATGCTGATGCAGCTTCAGAATGAGCTGAATGAAAGCAAGATGGAACTCAATTCCGTTAAGGAAAGACTTTCCGTGGAGTTCAATGTGGTGATGGACGATGTGATCACACAGATCACAGAAGAAGAGAACGCACAGCTGTCAGGGACCAACGAAGAGAAGCTTCGCAATGAAGTAAGCAAGATCCGTGAAAAGCTTGACAACATGGGACCAATCAATCCGATGGCCATGGAAGCATATAATGAGATCAAGGAGCGCAATGACTTTATCATTACACAAAAAGATGATCTTATCAAGGCAAAGGAATCGCTCTTCAATACGATCAGCGAGATAGAAGGTGTTGCCAGTCAGACATTTAACGATGCATTCCAGCGCATCAAGGAGCACTTTGTACGAGTATTCAGATCCCTGTTCAACGAGGGTGATGATTGCGATATCAAGCTTAGCGATCCTTCAAGACCACTGGAATCGGAAATTGAGATCATTGCAAAGCCAAAGGGAAAACGTCCGTTGGGAATCAACCAGCTGAGCGGAGGAGAAAAGACCTTAACGGCTACTGCGCTGTTGTTCTCGATGTATCTGTTGAAGCCTGCACCGTTCTGTATTTTTGATGAGGTGGATGCTCCATTGGATGACGCCAACATTGATAAGTTCAATAATATTATCCGAAGCTTCAGCAAGGATTCACAATTCATCATTGTGACACACAACAAACGTACAATGACCACTACGGATGTGATCTACGGAATTACCATGGTTGAGAAAGGTATCTCACGCGTGGTGCCTGTGGATCTTAGGGAGCTAGCTTAAATGAGGAAGGTCATGAGTGAAAGCTCATGCCTTCCTCATTTGTTTATTGAGTGCTGTCATTCCAGATCACAACTATTCAATGTAACAAATCTTCAATAGTAATCTCACCGAAGTTATAGATAGTTCATTCACCCTGATAGCAACCACAAGCTTCCATCCAGTTCCCAACATTAACTCTTCTTACTTTTCTTTGCTTGCCCAAAGAAAAGTAAGGCAAAAGAAAGGGCTCCACGAACGCTGCGCATCGATGATCGATTTGCAATTGTTCTGATCACTTGTTACGTCGCTTTACGCCGCTCCGTTCGTGGACGTCCACGCGCCACGGCTATCGAACAACGTTCGCTATTCAAGATAATTATTATGTTTCAGTCAGACTCAACAATGACGACTTAATCAACTCACGTTAAGAGTTCATGGGTAAAGGCTCATGCCTTCCTCATTTGTTTATTGACGCAGCACTTTAATCACTTGCACTTCCTGCCCGAATTTTACTTTGAGGAAGTAAATCCCTGAAGGAAGATGCGTCTGGGAGAATGTGACCTGATGTTTTCCTTCTTCACGAAATTGGCTTTCCTCATAAAGTTTCCTTCCTGCAAGGTCGAGGATCTCTGCCCCTACTGTTCCGGCAACGCTTAGCTCATACTCTACCTGAAGCTGACTTGAGAAAGGATTTGGAAAGGCGGCAACTCTTAAACTTTTTGAAGTATTGAATTCTTCGACTCCAGTCGTGATACCCGGGATACTTGCATCCAGCCATTGAAGACGCTTGGTGGTCCAGTCCTTTAAGAAATTAACTTCTGATTGGTAGGTATTGCCGACGAATGAATTAGGCCACACATAAGCACCCAGGACGGGCCATGCCTGAAAGTTCCGTTGCTGAGATTCAACGTTGAGTACGGTAGCAACCGAATCAATGTAGGTCATCACCTTTGAAGTCTGGAACGGACCGGCCCGCAAGTCACTCCATCTCGCAACGACCTGGGCTTTGAAGGCTTCGTCTTTAAACAGTCTGTTCCACCAGAACGGAGTCAGCCATCCGTCGGTGGGACATGTGTAGTTGTAGTCGATGACAAAACCTTCCGTTCCGCCTTTGATACAAAAGTCTACGTTGCCGAAGCCGAGATTGAAATCCCAGATAGGCCCCATAAAGATCTTTCCGCCATCAGAATCTTTCTTCTTATGCAGGTAGGTACTGAGGCGATAGGCATCAGGATTGCGCGACAGTTCATTCGCAATGAAATAGTCAACGAAGGAGTTTACGTCGATGTATTTCCTGTATCCGTTGGCAGGATCTTTGAAATTCTCACCTGCTAAAGCTGTCTCAAAAGAGGCAAAGTAATTTTTAATGTATGCTTTCTGTTCGGGAGCAATGTCTTCCTGCTTGGGGTAATCATATTGAAAGAAGGTAGTTTGATTTCCGCTTCTGTGAATGGGCGGAAAGGTTGAGGACCAGCCATCGCCCCCACTGCCGGTGGTCTTATCGATCTTGACGATGTATCCACCGGTAAGATTGTCGCCTGATATTTCAGCAGGATCAAGCTTGTCAATGTTAACACGGTTCTTATCCCGTTTTACTTTTTCAAGGAGAACATAGACCCCCTGATAGACATTGTTCAATACTAGTTCGCAGTAGCGCGACCGCGATGCATAGTCACCCATGTCACGACCCAGCTTGTAGGCAAGCACATCACGCATGAGACTCTTATCATTGTAAGGCGCAAAGAGCACCCAGTCATCTTTCTTTGGAAGGCCGAGCAGAGGAGCATCGATACCCTCGCCGGCGTTATCACGGAGCTCGATGCCGTATTGCTTTTTAGGGAATAAGGTTTGAGAGGTAGATCCACGTCTTTCGATTCCGATCTTTCCGGAGAAGTTGTTGAAGGGATCATTCACATTATTTCTTACACCTACTCCATTATAAATGATCCCCATGTCAGCGGTGATCTTGGGTTCGTCAAGAATTTCCTGATTGGAAGTGTTGATTACTATGATTGGGAGATTGGACGAAGTAAATGTTACGGGCCTGGGTGGCTGAGCGTATGCTAAATTGGTCCAGCATGTCAGAAATGCGATGGTGTAGAAAATTTTACTCACTGGAAATGATCTTATTGTTATTCTAAGCAAAAGCTAAGAATAGAAAAGAGAATAAAAAAGCTTCAGGGACATGTCGTTGTACCCTGGGGTGACGGCTTTTCGCATGCCGATCATTTGGGATCGCTCCTAAACTTAAAATTTAGAATGCCCGGCATACGAAGCCCACTATTCAATATAACAAATCTTCTTCAACCCCGCCATTGTTGGCATTAACCCAAAACAGACAAAGTGGAGATCAGTTTTACCCAACGACTTATCAACTCATGCCGAGCGTAGTTAAAGTAAAGATTGGGCGCATCACAGATCCAGGCTTCGGCGACAATGTGTTCAATAGTAAGATCGGGTTTACACAACCCGACCGGCGGCAGATCCGGACTAGTGGGAATTGCAAATCCCGACCAGCGGTCTAGCGGGAGATAGCGGGATAAAAGCATATCCTGACTAGCTGGCAACATTCGCTATTTAAGTAAATATTATGCTTCAGCCAGTCCCAATGATGATGACTTATCAATGTTTGTATATCTTTCCATGATAGACCTGACTTATATGATTACTACTGTCAAATATGAAATAGAAACTTATTGACGTACCAATAGATTTAGAAGAACAAACAAACATAAGATTTGCCAATATTGTGTTTTTATATACACTAGAAAATTCCAGAACGAACTGATTAACAAATTCTATTTGTTTTCCCTTGGGCAAAAACTGATAATCTCTATACTCAAAATTAATAGAATCACTTACACTCGTTGCCAATTTGCCGTCTAATCCAATTTCTTCTGTGCACTTTCCAGTGAATCCATACTTTTTTTGTAAAATGTCGCACAAGCATGAATAAGGGGAATTCAAAATAACTCTTTCTGATAGCACAATTTTATCATTCTTTGGCCCAGTATATGCTTCTCCTCTACCAGTAATTACACAGGGTTCACTCTTAATTATTTCGGACATGTATTTTAAAGCAACAGTATCTTTTTCTATATAGGACATCGCTTTCTTATGTAATACATCCTGGCCCCTACAGTTCGTACAGAGAAACGTTAGAACGCCAATTTTAAAATATAAACTCAACATATTTTTCATTTTTTCGTTTTTAAAAGAGGGGAAATAGTTGGAATGAAGGCTTTATCAGTACGAAATCTTCTAGCACTTGCATCATTCTGATTCATATTTATCATATGGACTGATACAATCGTTCCATTTTTTTTCTTAAAATCTAACGTGTTACTTAATACATTACTATTTGCATCTTTTGCTATCTGAATATTATACTTCTCTCTTGTTGCCCATCCGTTTTCTGTTGCAAATTTATTCACAATATTGACCACGTCTCCCTTGGATCGCGATGGTGGGACGATCTTTGTGTCTTGTCCAAAGCAAAGGACAGAGCATAATAAAAGTAAGACGACCCCGATTTGGGCCCACAAAATGCTTCGCATGAACAAACTACTTAGGGAGGTTCTGAATTACTAGGGTATAATAAGATTACACTAATCCAGAAACATTGACTAGGCGGATATGATGAACGGTAAACCTTAGTTCAGATTATTTTTCAGCCCAGGGCTTTCTGGCGAAACTGTGAGGGTATGAATTGGTTTACAGTAGCACATGGCGGAGCCGTCGCACCAGAACAACAAAGCAAATCGGCTAACAATATATTATACTACAACTTAATCCGCTCCATTCTCGGAACGAGGATATGCATTACCAGCCATGCGAGAAGGTAGGCAGCACCACAGATGAAGAACATAATGTAGTACGCTGTTTCAATCTGTCCGATACCACGGTAGTAAACAAACATGTTCTTCTGAACAAAGAGTGAAAGTACAATCCCTCCCAATGCTCCAAACATTCCGCCGATACCGGTTACGGAGCCCACTGATTTTTTAGGAAACATATCTGATACGGTCGTGAAGATATTCGCGCTCCACGCCTGATGGGCGGCAGCAGCTATACCAATAACAACAACGGCCAGCCACATGTTGACTTCTCCAGCGATCTGGGCGAAGACAATAGGCAAAACAAAAAATGCATAGATCAGCATGGAAGTCTTGCGGGCCTGAAATACAGGCTTTCCACTATTAATAAATGCAAAGGGCAACCATCCCCCACCCACACTTCCGAATGTTGAAAGCATGTAGACCGATGCAACGGGCAATGCTACCTCGGTGCCTTTCAATCCATACTGACTTTCCAGAAAATCCGGTAGCCAGAAAATATAAAACCACCAGATCGGATCAGTAAGGAACTTGCCCAATACAAATGCCCATGTCTGTTTAAAGCTCAGAAGCTTAAACCAGGAAACACGAGGGCCATCATCTTCCGCGACTTCTTCTGCATCGCTGTGAATGTATTTAAACTCGGCTTCCTGAAGTTTTTTGTGACGGGCAGGAACTTCATAAACCAAAAACCAGAGTATCATCCAGATGAAACCAAGAGAACCGGTGATGATGAATGCCCACTTCCATCCCCAGGCTTCTGCAATGAACGGAACACTTAACGGAGCAACAATGGCTCCGATGTTTGCGCCCGAGTTAAAGATACCCGTTGCCAAAGCCCGTTCCCTCTTAGGAAACCACTCTGCTGTTGTTTTGATGGCCGCAGGAAAATTTCCTGACTCTGTTACCCCGAGTGCAGAGCGAACAACGATAAAACCCAATGTACTACTCACAAGAGAATGCGCGACGGCTGCTACACTCCACAGAAAGGTAGCCAGCAGATATCCGATCTTTGTTCCAAGCTTATCGATGAGTCTTCCGGCTCCCAGCATTCCAAGAGCATAGGCAAGCTTGAAAGCAATTTCTATGTTAGCATAGTCACCATCATTCCAGTTGAACTCAACGGACAGAGGCGATTTCAATAAGCTGATAACAGCACGGTCAAGATAGTTGATAGTCGTAGCGAAAAAAACAAGGCTGCAAATAGTCCAGCGATAATTTCCTATAGCATTGGCTTTGTTTTCCATGGGGAGGATTTACTTTTTAACTTTTTGAATGATCGCCAGAGAATCCGTTACTTTCTTCTGAAGCAGCATCCAGTTTTTTGTATCAACGATTTCTTTGGTAAAAAGCTGTGAGCCCATTCCGACACACATTGCACCTGCCTTGAACCAGGATGAGAGGTTCTGTTCGGTTGGTTCAACACCACCTGTAATCATCAATTGAAGATCGGGAACAACCGGCATGATGGAAGATACAAAGCCTGGTCCCAATACAGAACCTGGAAATACCTTGATCACTTTCGCGCCATTATCTTTTGCCAGAACAATTTCTGTTAGGGTCGCACATCCCGGAATCCATGGGCGATCATTTTTGAGACAGTACTCTGCCATCTCAAGTTTTACGATTGGCGAGATGATGAAATGCGCACCGGCATCGACAAATTTTTTGGTGGTGGCGGCATCCATGATCGTCCCGATACCCAGCATAAGGTCGGGATACTTTTCAAAGTACTTCAGCATTTCAACGAACACGTCGTAAGCATTCTTCTTACGGTTCGTGAATTCAAACACCCGAACACCACCGAGATAGGCAGCTTCCACTACGTCTCTTGCTACACCCGGATCTTCGTGAGTAAAGAGAGGAACCATGCCCGAAGAGCGCATGGTCTGTTGTATTGCATCACTGGTAAAAGTCTTCATTATCAGTTAATTATCTTGAAACACGCCCTGAACCATCGCCCTTCATCAGCTTTTCAACTTCATCTACAGTAACGAGGTTAAAGTCACCTTTGATGGTATGCTTCAAACAGGAAGCCGCTACAGCGAAGTTCAATGCTTTCTGATCGTCCTTTGGATAGGTGATCAATCCATAGATCAATCCACCCATGAAAGAGTCTCCCCCTCCTACACGATCAACAATGTGTGTGATCTGATAGGTTGGAGCTTCGAATAATTTCTTACCATCCCAAAGAACACCTGACCATGAGTTATGACTGGCGCTGATAGAACCTCTTAATGTAATGATCACTTTCTTTGCCTTCGGAAATTTCTTCATGAGCTGCTTGCCTACAGATTCAAAGGCTGCACCTTCCACATGACCTGAGGTGACATCCACTCCTTCAGGTTTGATCCCGAATACCATGTCTGCATCTTCTTCATTGCCTAATATAATGTCGCAGTGATTGACCAGTTGAGTCATTACATCACCGGCGGTCTTGCCCCACTTCCAGAGTTTGTTGCGGTAGTTCAAGTCGGTTGATATGGTGATGCCTTTCTTTGAAGCAGCTTCACATGCCTCGAGGCACACGTCGGCGGCGCCTTCTGAAACGGCGGGTGTAATGCCTGTCCAGTGAAACCAGGTAACACCTTCAAACACTTTATTCCAGTCGATCGATCCCTTCTTCAATTTTGCGAAAGAGCTGTTGGCGCGATCATAAATAACCTTGCTTCCTCTGCTGACGGCACCGGATTCAAGAAAGTATATTCCGACACGGTCTCCGGCACGAAGAATATGAGAAGTTTTTACGTTGTGTGTTCTTAATGAAGCGATCGCGGCATCGCCGATATCATTGTTGGGTAAGCTGCTGACGAAGCTGGCGTCGATGCCATAGTTCGCCAATGATACAGCGACGTTTGCTTCACCGCCGCCATACGTTGCTTCCAATTCTGTTGCCTGTGCAAAACGCAGATATCCTGGTGTTGCAAGGCGGAGCATAATTTCACCAAATGTTACTACCATTTCTTAACTATTTATTGATTTAAAGGTTAACTCAGTTCTTATTGATTTGTCAAAAGTATTCATGGAAGATCTTATTCTTTTGATGCGTTGCATAAAGCTAAATACACGGAACTCTATTCCTGCCCAGTCTTTCAGACCGACGCTTTCTTTATTGAAGAGTTCGTGGGTGATCTGCACACACAGCGTATCTGCTCGATACCAGCTGAGCAATTCAGATTCCTTGTCGGAAATACTTCCTGAAGGTATGAGATGCAAGTCAGGAAAGTAATGATTGACCTCTTTAAAAAAACTCAGGCCGAGGAGATTGGCAGTCTGGATCTTGACGACCTGTGCTCCCATGTTGACGGCGGTTTCAACCTCTTTGAGGCTGGCACAACCGGGTACCCAGAGTTTTCCATGGTCGGAACAAAGGGCTGCCATGTCTTTGTTGAGGAAGGGAGAAAGGATAAAATGCGCACCATTCTGCAAGTAAATTTCTGCGGAAGCTGCATCGGGAACACCCCCTGCACCAAGGCAGAGAAGATGGAGGTTTTTTGTCTCCTCCTGGATCCTTTTAAACAGGTAAAATGAACGATCTTCGCGGTGATGTTTCATCTCAAAAACGCGCAGGCCGCCCTTATAAGAGGCTTTTATGATATTAAGGATAGATGCTTCGTTGCCGGGGTGGCAGGCGGCGATGAGGCCTGTGGAGCTCATTTTTTCGATAACATCCCCGGGATTCATAAAGCAATTTTTTCTGTTAAATAATGATAAAATTAATACCTTGCATGCGCAATCGATTGCGCAATATACTTGATTTCTTCATATGTCAAATAAAATTTTAAAAATCCATCCATCGGATAACGTTCTGGTAGCCTTAACTGACTTGAAAAGTGGCGAATCAGTCACTCATAATGGTCAATCCATTACGCTGGTAAATGATATTCCTGCCAAGCATAAGTTTGTAGAAAAAGACCTGGCACCGGATGAGGAAGTGATCATGTATGGTATCCTTGTAGGTAAGGCAACTCAGCCTATCAAGAAGGGTGGCGTAATCGGAACACATAATGTTAAGCACAAGGCTTCCCCCTATTCAGGAAAGACGAAGAGTCATTCATGGACGCCACCGGATGTTTCAAAGTGGAAAGACAGAACGTTCATGGGATTTCATCGTGCCGATGGTCAGGTAGGAACTGCCAACTACTGGCTGGTTATCCCATTAGTATTCTGTGAGAACAGAAATGTGAATGTTATCCGGCAAGCATTTGAAGAAGGACTAGGATTCAGCAAACCTGATCCCTATAAGAATTATGTGAATGAGCTGGTAAAGCTATACAATGATGGCAAGGCGGATGCGATTGCTTCCCTTTCACTTCAGGAGAGCAAGCCCAACGGTCAATCAAAAACCTTTAAGAACATCGACGGTGTTAAAATGCTTTTGCATGAAGGCGGATGTGGTGGTACACGTCAGGATTCAGAAACGCTGTGCAAATTGCTGGCGGGATATATTCATCATCCGAATGTTGCCGGTGCAACGGTACTAAGTCTTGGATGTCAGAATGCACAAATTGAAATCCTTCAGAAGAAGTTCGCTGAACTCGATCCGACATCTTCCAAACCAGTCTTCATTCTTGATCAGCAGCAAGCAGGAACAGAACAAGCATTGCTTACGCTCGCGATACAGAAAACTTTTGTCGGACTGATGGAAGCCAACAAGCAGGAACGCAAGCCGGCACCTTTAAACAAACTTGTTGTTGGATTGAAATGCGGTGGATCGGATGGTTTCTCCGGTATCTCTGCCAACCCTGCCATTGGTCATACTTCCGATCTACTGGTTACGCTGGGTGGCAGCACGATCCTCTCTGAGTTTCCGGAATTGTGTGGTGTAGAACAGGAGATCATCAACCGGTGTGTGAGCAATGATTCTGCAGAGCTGTTCATGAACCTGATGCGTTCATACTCCAGTGCGGCGGAAGCAGTGGGTTCCGGTTTTGATATGAATCCATCTCCCGGAAATATCAAGGACGGCCTCATCACAGACGCTATCAAGTCTGCCGGTGCAGCAAAGAAAGGCGGCACTGCTCCTGTTGCGGATGTTTTGAATTACGCTGAGTATATCAAGAAGCCTGGACTTAACTTATTGTGCACACCGGGTAATGATGTCGAGAGTACAACCGGTACAACAGGATCCGGCGCTCAAATCATTCTCTTCACTACCGGATTAGGTACACCGACAGGCAATCCTATTTCCCAGGTGGTGAAAGTATCTTCCAATACAAAGCTTGCCCAGAAGATGCCGGATATCATCGACTTTAATACAGGTTCCATCATTTCAGGAGAAAAGACAATAGAAAAGGTAGGTGAAGATATCCTTGATTTTATTGTTGAGATCGCCAGCGGAAGAGCTACCGCTAAGGCTGTAGATTTAAATCAGGATGACTTTATTCCATGGAAGAGAGGAGTCTCTCTCTAAAACAAAAAATTGATCTCAGAGTATCGCAACTCTGAGATCAATTCATGATTTACATTCTATTTTAAACTACTTAGGTGTCAATCCCATGTTGCCCAACATTGGTCCGCTGTCAGGATCCTGGCCTCTGTAATCCCTGAACATCTTTGAGAGTTCAATGGAGTTTCCTCTTGAGAGCACCATGTTCCTGTAACGCTCACCGTTCTCGCGTGTGAGTCCTCCGTTTTGTTTGCACCATGAGTAGGAATCATAAGCAAGCATTTCTGTCCACAGATAAGCATAGTATCCGGCAGCGTATCCACTTCCCCAGATGTGAGAGAAATAAGTAGAGCGGTAACGTGGTCTGATCTGAGGTAAGTCAAGCCCAGTTTTCTTTAACGCTTCCGCTTCGAATTTATCAACATCTTGCAAAGGAGTATCAGGGCCGAGATTATGCCACTGAAGATCAATATTATCGGCAGACAATGCTTCAATTAAAGAGTATCCGCGGTTGAAGCCTTCTGCTTTTTCCATCTTATCAATAAGGGCCTGAGGAATAGGTTCTCCGGTCTTATAGTGAACAGCAAAGTTGCGGATCACTTTTGGATCTGTTGCCCAATGTGCATTGAACTGAGAAGGGAACTCAACAAAGTCTCTTGCGGTCGCAGTACCTGATAACATAGGATAGGTCTGGTTGGAGAACATCCCATGAAGGGCATGACCAAATTCATGAAACATGGTACGCATGGCACCTGATGTAATGAGTTGTGGTTCACCGGCAGCAGGTTTAGGAAAATTGCAGACATTATAAATTACAGGTTTGGTTCCCAGTAACTTTGATTGTCCCACCATGTTGCTCATCCAGGCACCTCCCCTTTTGTTATCGCGCTTGTAGTAATCGCAATAGAACAATGCGAGCTGTTTGCCATCCTTATCAAAGACATCAAACACACGCACGTCTTCATGATATACGGGAAGATCCTTACGTTCTTTAAAAGTCAATCCGTAAAGAAGATTGGCGCAATAGAAAACTCCCTTTTGGAGAACGTTATCTATTTCGAAATATGGCTTGACCTCATTTTCATCCAGATCAAACTTTGCTTTACGCAACTGCTCGCCATAAAAGCTCCAGTCCCATGATTCAAGTTTGAATCCGCCATTCTGCTGATCAATTAATGTCTGCACATCGGCAATTTCCATATTGGCTTTCGCAACAGCTGCAGGAGTCATCTTATCAAGGAATGTCTGCACGATCTCAGGAGTCTTTGCCATCTGATTCTGAAGTTTCCATTCTGCAAAGCTTTTGAATCCAAGAAGTTTTGCTTTTTGTGCTCTGATCTGTGCGATCCTTGAAATGGTTGGGCGCGTATCATTAGCGTCATTCTTTTCTGTCCGTATCCAGGATGCTTCAAACAGTTTCTGGCGTGTAGCACGATTGGTGAGCACCTGCATCTCAGGCTGATTGGTTGTATTCTGGAGTGTGATCATCCATTTGCCGGGCATGTTATTCTTAATGGCATTCTGTGCTGCAGCTTCAATCGCCGCATCAGACATTCCTGCCAATTCAGCTTTATCGGTAACTACCAACGCACCTGCTTTGGTGCCTGCCAGTAACTGACTACCAAACTTTGCACGCAGGGAAGCTTCTTCCTGGTTTAATTTTTTCAATATTTCCTTGTCGGGATCTGAAAGCTGAGCTCCGGCAAGCACAAAATTCTGATAGTAGATCTCTACCAGTCTTTTTTGTTCATCATCAAGCTTCAGCTGATCGCGTTTCTGATAGAGTGACTCTACTCTTTTGAATAATTTTGAGTTCAGATAGATAGCATCGCGATTCGCGGCAAGCTTTGGAGCCATGTCTTGCTCTACTTTCTGCAACTCAGGATTTGTATTAGCACCGGTATAGACACTTAACACGGCATTGACCCTGCTGAGAAGTCTTCCGCTTTTTTCCATTGGAATCAATGTATTATCAAACGATGCAGCGGATGTATTGCCGGCAATTTTTTCAACCTCTTTTAATTGCTGCTTCATTCCTTCCTCTATAGCAGGTCCGAAGTGATTATTCTTGATCTTATTGAATGCAGGTGCCTGTAATGGCAAGGTGCTTTGAGTGTAAAAAGGATTGGATGGATCCAGACCTGAGTTTTCCTGAGCAAGGACAATTCCTGATGCTGAAGTAAGCAACAGAAGGATGCATGCTGAATAGTAAAGATTTTTCATTTGGGCTTGGTTTAAGAATCAAGTTCGAAACTTAAATTATACATAAGCCCTGATCTCAGACACCGCTTTTCTTAGATTGGTAGAATAGGCCGGTCAGACGGCAGAATTGAATTGAGAATTTGAGGATCCTAAATGAGCTTGCTAAAAGAGTTACTTGCCCGGTTCCCAATCCACAAAAATACTTTTCACTGTATAAAGCTTCGCCTCGTCATCCGTAAGTTGGTGTGACCAGGCAACTCTTGTATTAGGGCTTGCTCCAGGGCCGGTGGATTTATATTCGGCATAGAATGAAGTCTTTTCAGCATCCGGCTTATTCCAGTTATTCCATCCTTCCGGTTTGATATGCTTGTCAAGGAAGCAATTCACAAAAACCGTTTTTGCAAAAGGTCTCCAGGGTCTTCCAAGAAAGAATGAATTCTGTGCCGCGTCGCCGGTGATCCTGCAGTTTAGAAACACATATCCATAAGGAGTACCCTCAATGGTTGAAGCTGCTGTCGCAAAGCCTTCTTTCTTGCAGAAGATGGTGCAATTCTCAAAAATACAGGTAGAAGGTCCAAAGATAAAATCGACTGTACCTTCAATGTAGCAATCCTTATAGTATTGTCTGCTCTTTTCAGCATGGGGATATAAGGTATCCTGATTTCCAATAAAGCGGCAATTGATAAAAGTTTGCCGGTCACCATCCACACGGACAGCAACTGCCTGCCCAACAGGACCGGCGGAATTCTCAAACGTTATGTTCTCTGCTGTGAATCCATCGCCAAAAATGAAGAAGCTGCTGGATCCCGTTGTTCCAATATCTTCACCAAAGCGATTCTTTCTTGTGTAGAAATCATCGTAGGTGAGAATCGTCCTGAGAGGATCTTCACCTACGAGTCTGACATTTGTTTTTGTGGCGGGCAGGGTAAGCTTCTCTTTATAGATACCATTTTTGATTCTGATGGTCGTGACATTTTTTCTGAAGTCGGGAACGGCATTGATCGCTTCTTGTACTGTTTTAAAATCAGCTTTATCATCTTTTGATACGGTGAAGTCAAAATGAATGGTTGCTGTCTGTGCGTTAGCAATGATCGCTGAACAAAGAAGGGATAGAATGATGAATGATCTTAATTTATAATTCATAAGCTCTCATTTACAATTTCGAAATTCTAAACCAATCAAAATCTGCATAGCCAGCATCATTGCTCCCTGTTGTCTGGGTGCAAAACAAACCTACCTTCGCCCCTATCCATTTTCCGGGCTCGGCCTGAAAGGTGTCATCAAAATCCACAAACTTTTTTCCATCAAGGCTGTAGCCAAAGACACACATTTCATTTCTGGATATTTTAACCCTGAAGTAAATCACCTGCGTGGTCACCTTCAGAACATTTATTTCACGTTCAGCATTCCCTTTAACAGCATCCTTGCACACTGAATAAACAAGATAAGTGCCATCTTTTTTACTTCGCAGGGAAACACCCGCATAACTCTGTCCCATTACAATAAGTCCCGCCCTCTCATCTTCCAGTTTTTGATTGGGATGAAATGTCATTTTGGTTGTGACCACAAACTCTTCGGATGGAAACTTTTGCAGCAGGATGTTGGGAACATCCCAATAGTTCTTTGCCTGCTCAGGGACCTTCTGTGCATATAACCTTAATGCTCCTTCTGTTTGATTGATAAATGACCAGGTCGCACCATGATTAGCCTGCCACTGCCATTGTAATCCTATTGAAGTTGAGAATTCATCACTTTCATCGGGGGAAGCAACCGGAAAAGATCTTCCTACGTTGGGTTTCTTATAAGAAAGTACAGGCTCGCCTTTATTGTTCTTACCGGCAAGCCCGATGACCGGCCAGTCGTTGATCCACTTCATGGGCTGAAGATGAACAACCCTTCCAAATGCTTTCTTGTCCTGAAAATGAATAAACCAATCTTCACCCGTTTGAGTATCTACCCAGGCACCCTGATGCGGACCATTGATGATTGTTGAGCCCTGATCCATGACGACCCTTCTTTCGTAAGGACCATAAATATTCTTTGATCTTAATACACATTGCCATCCTGTTGATACGCCACCTGCCGGAGCAAAGATGTAATAGTATCCATTTCTCTTATATAATTTTGGGCCTTCAATGGTTGGATCAGTTTCATGTCCATCATAAACGATTGTACCGGCATCGACAATGGCTGTCCCGTTTGCATTCATTCGCTTCACGACAAGAATACTCTTTATGCCTGCTCGACTTCCTGCATAGGCATGCACGAGATATGCAGAACCATCATCATCCCACAAAGGACATGGATCGATCAATCCTTTTCCTGATTGAACAAGAACCGGTTCGCTCCAGGGTCCTGTTGCGTTCTTTGCCTTTGTTAAATAAATACCAAAGTCGGGATCAGGATAGTAGATATAAAACTCATTGTTATGGTAACGAATAGAGGGTGCCCAGACACCATTGCCATGCTGAGTCTTTTCATAGATTTCTATCGGAGGCTGACGCTTTAAAGCATGACCGACAAGTTTCCAGTTAACAAGATCTTTCGATTGGAGAATGGGCAACCCGGGAACAGCATCAAAGCTGGAAGACACTAAAAAGAAATCATCACCAACTCTGCAGACATCAGGGTCAGAATAATCAGCATGTAAGATTGGATTTTTATAGGTTCCATCGCCTCTATCCGCGACCCAGGTTTCCGATACTGTTTTATCAGAGACAGATTGCCCGATGCTTTCAATTGCAAGGGTGAAAGTAAACCAGAATAAGAATCCTGTTCCTAACCTCATTTCATTTTAATGGATTCCATTCACCGAAGATGTTCTTCAATGTATACTTACTTGATTCTTCATCAGTCAATTCTTTCACCCACTTCACTCTTCCCTCTTTTTTCGCTCCCTCTCCGGTGCATTTATATTCGGAGTAACGCGCTGTTTGTTCATTGGCAGGATTTCTCCAGTTGTTCCATCCCTCCGGACCGATGTGCGATCCGATATCACAACGGAGATAAGCAACACTTGCGTAAGGTGTCCAGGGCCTTCCCAATGAAACACCTTGCAACGTTGAATCACCTGTGAGCTTACAATCCAGAAAGACAAAGCCAAACTTTATTTCGCGCGGAGTAGATGCTGCGGTTACATGGGATTTCTTTTTACTATGGATATGGCAATTCTGGAAAACAGCGGTAGAAGGTCCGAAGATAAAATCGGTGGTGCCTTCTATGTAACAGTCTTTATAGAATTGTTTGACACCGGGGCCACTGCAAAAAAGCACATCCTGAAATCCAACAAAGCGACAATTGGTAAACGCTAAGCGGTCACCATGGGCAAATACGGCAACTGCCTGACCTGCTGTGAAGCCTGCATTATTCTCAAAGGTTATATTCTCTGCCTTGAAGTCATTCGCATAGATGAAGAAACTTGCAGACGTCCATGTATTGACGGTGTCTCCATTGGGTAAGATGGTTCCTGTATGATTGTTGTACGTAAGGATTGTAGCGTTTTTGTCTTCACCAACCAATGTCACAAAATCCTTTCGGGTATCGAGAGTCAAACGTTCTTTATAAATGCCCTTCTTAACAAAAATGATTATCGGGTTTTTATTTCCTGATGGCACGGCATCAAACGCCTGCTGAACAGTTTTATAATCTCCTTTTCCACTCTGATCGACTGTTATTCTCTTCTCTTTAATGGGAGATGCAGTCGATGTAAATGAAATGTTAACTATTAATAAGACTATAAAAAGCACTTTCATTGAATTCATTTTTAGCATGGCAAACCGATTGGCACTACAATTTAATAAACCTCCGAACTATATTCTTCTCATCTATTTTTAATTCCATTATATAGAATCCTGCGCTTAAAGATGAAACATCGATGACTGTTGAGGATTCGTTTGTTCCTGTTGCTGAAGTCATGACCCGGATACCGGTGCTGGTAAGGATCACGAGTCCATTTGACTGAGAAGATACGGGATGATAAATAGTTACTGATTCCTTTGCGGGATTCGGACTGAGGGTAATATTTAATGAAGCGTTTTCCTCCAATCCTGTAACAGGATCTGCTGATGCTCCACTAACTGACACGTTAACATTGCCTAGCCCGATGGTCGCGTGGGTTATATTTCCGGTATACGATCCTTTTACAGAAGCATTCAATCTGACAAGGATTGGTGTCGATGCAACAGAACCACTTACAGGGGAAAGAACAAGTGGTGAGGAGGTTTTATTCCAGGTGGTTCCACCATTGGATGAGATCTCAAAATTCGCAGGCGGCGTGATGGTAATCGGACCTCTCAGATTGCTGCCTGAAACTGAGTATGTTTTCGTTGCAGACGGAGTTCCAACAATTTGCGTAAAGGCACTTAGTGTACCGATTGTATTCACAACAGGAACCAGCGAAGAAGAGCCTTTTATATAAACATCTTTCAGCTTTCCATAGCGACCTGTACTGGTGCTTCCACAACTAAAGTATAAACGAATGGTCAGGGTCCCTCCCGGCGGAATGTCGACACCAGCAGAACCTGCGAAAGCAAAGCGATACTGTTTGGTTGTTCCTGCTGTTTCATTCGTCAATAGCACGGGTGTTGCGAAAGCGCCGTTCGCTGTGCTGAGTAAAGGCATTCCATCAGGTCCTACACCGCCGGATATACTTGTGGAGTCTGCAGTTGTAAAACCAGATCTTGAATAAACGATTGCAAGCTTTGTATTGGAGGACGTGTTGTAGAATGAAGATTTCAATAATATAGAATCCACATGCACAGAATAATTCGAAGCAGCTTTCACCGTAAACTGTTGATAAATACCACGGTTCAGATTTCCTCCCGGCCCACCGTTGGCCGCCGACCACAAACCATCTCCGATCGTACCGGCACCAAATGCCTGCCCCGACCCTGTTGAATACGCAGGGATACTAACAACTGTCGTTCCATTGGAAAGCGATAGTTTCTTGAACGTTGGTTGAGTTGTCAATAATCCTAAGTCACGTGACGGATCATCATCCAGAGCATTGACCGTCAATGGCCAGTATTGAATGGTCTTTGCAACTGCAAGAGGATCTGTTTGCACATCACCTGTTACGTTCACATCGACAGTCGTCGCACCGGCACTTCTGTGAGATATCTTTCCTGGGAATGAGCCTGTTGTCGGGCTGTTTAATCTTACTGAAATGGTTGTCGTTGGAATACTTGAACCGCTTTGTGTCAGAACCAATGGATTTGCATTGCCAGTCCATGAAGTTCCATTGAGGGAAATTTCATATCCGATGGGAGGCGTGATCGTAACATCATTCGTCAGATTAGCACCGGATATTGTGTATGCCTGAATAGCGGATGGCAATCCAAGTCCCTGGGAAAAATTATTGAGAGCGCCGGTTGTTGTGATGGTGGGTGTGCTGGAAATTTCAACCAGTTCAGTTTTGTGAGGATCTCTGCCTGCCTTAGAAGCAATTATAAAATAATAGAATGTACTTCCAGCGGAAGGCACGGCATCGGTATAATTAAAATTAACAGTGGTGTCGCTTAATGAAACCTGTTCATTGATTTTAGAAAAAGATACCTTATCACTGCTTCTGAATAATTCATACTTAATGTTCTTCATGGGCCAGCTGATATTCCACGTAAGTGAAGAAGTAGTAGCCCCCTTCTTGCCTTTGAAATTTGAAACTGCAACAGAAGATAGAGTATTGTCACAAAAGCCCGTAGCAAACGCACAAGGATCCCAGCTTCCGAAAAGAGTTGCATTCGTGTATACCGCTGCTTCAGGATCACTCAGTTGAAATGACCAATTGACACGACTGCTGATGTTTACCGGATCGCCATTGAACTTTCTGCTTTTATATTCGGCATAGTAAATGGAGCTGGTTACTGTTCCTGCATCCCAGATCGCCCAGCCTTCAGGCTTGATCTGATTAAAGCCCATAGTGGTATTCAGTAAAACAACCCTTGGAAAAGATAGAGGAACCGAACCTGTAGAGTTTTGCCAGGGTCTGCCCAGCACATACTTTGTAACACCGGTATTGGATGGAAAGACACAGTTTCTAAAGACATAACCATACGATTGATTGGATTGAGTATTGGCAGCAGTGATATAGCTTCCATTCAATCCATCAACTCTGCTCTTCGCATAAACAAAGCACGAATCAAAGACAGCTCTTGAATTTCCAAAGATGAAATCCACCACTCCATCAATATAACAATGCCTGAAGTATTGTTTGTTGCCGCTTCCATTCGCCAGCACGGTATCCTGACCACCCAGGAATCTGCAATTATTAAAAGCCGCGCGATCGGCATTCACATTGATCGCCAACGCCTGGGGTGCATCACCTGTTGTGTTTTCAAAAGTGACATTGATTGCACTGAAGTCGGCGGCATTGATTGTCACTGAAGCCGAATTGGAAGTTCCATATGTTCCACCACCTGGCATTGCCTTTCCGGAATAATCATCATAGGTCAGGATGGTAGTACTTACCCTTTCTCCTACTAATTGAAGAAATGGTTTATTGGAAGGCACTGTGATCTTCTCCTTATAAATACCACTCTTGATAAATATAATGTAAGGCGCTGATCTTCCTGTGGGAGCAGCATCAATAGCGGCTTGTACAGTAGTATAGTTTCCGGAACCATCTTTTGCCACTGTTACTGATGTTCCGGCCGGTGCGGTAATAGCGGATATTACGATTCCCGTGATGGGTAAATCAAGTTGTGAAGCTCCTGTACTGGAATGAATAATATTGCCTGAATAAGATCCTGTAATTGCAGCATTCAGGCGAATGCGCAAAACCGTTTCCGAAATAACTCCGTTGACTTGCGTCAGCGTCAAAGGTGACGAGTGAGTATTCCAGGTTGTTCCTCCATCTGAAGATATCTCAAAACCTTCCGGTGGCGTTATGAGAATATCATTCGAAAGAGCTGTGCCATATACAGAATAGGTTTGCACTGATGACGGTGAACCTGTCAACTGAGAGAAGCTACTTACACTTCCGATTACATTGATCGAAGGCTGGACTACGGTTAGTGAGTTGAGATAATTCTCCAGATTAGTATATCCTCCTGATGCGATTATGTTTCCATCATTTGCATCGTTTGGATTTAATGAGTTGGTAACCTCCCATGCATCGGGCATCCCATCATGATCAGAGTCAGATGGTGCAGCTGTTGAATTGTAAACGGGCAGACCGCCGACATCCCCTTGCGTATCAATTATTCCGGAAGGATGAGAGATTCCGGTGGCGTTTATTGTTGCGTAGGTCGCCCCTTCAAAAGTAGCAGTTCCTGTTTTCGTTTCGTTGATGATTCGTTTATCTACCACATCACGGACCGGAAGAGTTGCTCCCACGCCATTGAGAACAGAAACGTATGCTGCTTCTGCCGTTTGAGTAGAGACAGGTGCAGTTGCAAAGGGAGCATTCTGACGCGCCGCTGATATCAACTGAGCGGCTCTCTTATAACTATCCTTCTGAACTCCATTGGTCCAGTTGTCACTCGTAACATCCGGATAACCTTTAACAAAGTTTCCATCGATATAGAATTTTCCGCCAAAAAGTGTATCAGGAAAGACTGCAGCATCCGAAGCATAGTAATAGCTTGTATAATTCAAGATGCGATTTCTCTTATTGCTTGCCGAACTTGTATTCAGGTTGCCAGGAGTGGCAGGTCCGGGCTTATAATAATTGTTAACCATGTTATAGTTACCGCCTTCCCCACCATAGGCAGAGTTAATATTTCCCCAGTTGTAGAGGACATTATTCCTGAAGTCAACCAGCTCTTCATCCGGCTTGCCTGTATAGCGGCTTCCGCCAAAACGGGGATTCCGACTGGTGTGGTGTGCCAATAGATTGTGGTGAAAGGATGCATTGTTTCCACCCCAGATCCCGGCGTAACCATGATCTCCCTTATCATGTACCGAGTGATATAGACTCTCACTGAGAATACACCATTGAAGGGTAAAGTTCTTGATATCATAAAAAGTACCGGTCTCATCGACTGACCAGCTTAACGAACAATGATCAATAATGATATTCTGATAATTTCCTGAGAAGCTATGCATCGCATCATCTTCAATGAGGGTAGCGTCGGTTAGTCGTGAGCGAATATGCCGGATGATGATGTTGCTTGCCTGAACCGATATTGTATAACCTGAAATGCAAATTCCATCTCCGGGCGCTGTCTGACCTGCGACAGTAATGTTATCCTTTGTGAACCTTAGCGTGCTGTTCAGCCGAATGATCCCTGAAACACGGAATACAATTGTGCGGTTGGCAACGCTGATGCCATCTCTTAAACTTCCTGGCCCGGAGTCATTGAGGTTGGTTACCTCATACACTGAGCCACCTCTTCCACCCACTGCGAATCTTCCGCCGCCCTCTGCTCCGGGAAACGCTAATTGCTGAGCCTGACTGTTTATAAAAAATGAAAGAAGAATAATTATTCCAGCTGAAATTCCGAATCCAGATCTTTTCAACCGCTTCATCACTGAAATTATTTACCGTTGCCCTTTACAATTCTGTCGGCAAGAGGAAGATTCTGTGCCTTGATCTCGGCAAGAATGATCTGCGCTATTTTGCGTGCACCCAGTTCTGTAAAGTGAGTGTTATCATTCCTACCCGCGGGATAGTTAGGATGTTCTCCTGGCTCAAGCTGCATGAACAGCAACTTGGAATTCTCTTCACCAAACTGCTGAAGGAAATCGCGGCTCTTTTTATCGAGGTCAATGAATGCTACATTCTGTTCCTTTGCAACGGAAGCGGCAAGAGCAGAATACTCCACATGAGTTTCCTGAATTACGCCATCTTTAAATTTCCTTCGCGTAACGGGAGTAAGAACAACCGGGATTGCTTTTTTAGCACGGGTCTCCCGGATAAACATTGTAAGGTTCTTTTTATAATCTTCAGGAGAAGTGTAGCGATCGGTCTTTTCCTTTGATTCGTCGTTGTGACCAAACTGCATGAAAACATAGTCACCCTCTTTGAGATTTTCAGAGATAGGTCTCCATCGGTCTTCCGAAATAAAGGTGCGGGTACTTCGTCCGTTTTTGGCGCGGTTGTCAACTGTAACGGTAGAGTCGAAGAAATAAGTGAAGGGCATTCCCCACCCTGTTTCAGGATAAGCCTTGATCTCTTTATTGGCAATGGTTGAATCACCAATCAGATAAATGGTAATTTTTGAAGGCGTTGAAATGAAAGATACCAACACGACTGCGAGCAGCACCATTCCCAATCTTAATCCAAACAATCTCATACGATCTGTTTATAAAATAAAAAAGTGTGAGGATTGATCACACTTTTTTATTTTGATTCAAGTTTTAATTAATTCTCCAGCGAGGATCTCCTGCAATACTTCTTCCGACAAATGTTACGTCTTTGATCTTGAAATTATCATTAACAGGATCTGTAAACAATGAGAGTGATGTACCAGCATAGCTTGTTACGGAAATCGGCAAGTTATCATTTACGAAATCTGATGTACCATACGATCCTGCACCTCCTGGCGAGCCAGTGGAGGCACGGAATCCCCATACTAAAGTCCCTGCTCCGGTTTCATTCCAGGTTCTTCCAAAAATACAATTCGAAATATTAACAATACCTGCTCCTACCGTCTGGAAATCGATAAAGGCATTTGCTGGAGCAGCTGCGCCGGCAACGACGTCAAAGAACGTACAGTTGGAAATATTGATCGATAAGTTTCCATACACACGGTGATCGATGAATTTTCTGAAATGTGAGAATGTGGAATTCGTAACCGTGATATTCTTAAATGAGCTGCCAGAAGTATTGAATGTACTGGCTATACCATACTCTCGTATGCTGTCCATCACGCAATTGTTGATGATGTAGTTGGTAACTACTAAAGACGGTACCGTTGGAGGATTTGTAACTGGTGAAGCTGGTGTTCCCGCCTGACCTCTTACCAGTCCTCTAAGGATCCTTATGTTACAATTGTCAAATCGCATCTTCGTGACATTCACATTGGTATTTCCAACATTGAAGAGATAGTGATTATCATAGCTCAGAGGTGCAGTAGCAACATTCTGTCCTTTGATTATCAAATCACGGAACACCAGTGAATCTGTTGTTGTGGAGGCAGCGATTGTAAAGCTTCCTGTAGATCGTATGATGGCGTAGTCTGTACCAAAACCGAGTGCAGTAACGATGCTAACTGATTTTCCGCCGGTGAAAGTGAAGCTTGTGAATTTGTAAGTCTCTCCTCTTCTTAAAACGATAATACTACCGCTTGCTGCTGTTCCAAGTGCAGTTATTAATGCGTTAGGATCTCCGGTAGTACCGGTCAGGTCAACAATATTTCCGGTGATCGATGCTTTTGTTTTGAAGCTGATCAATCCTTTGCTCTTGGTATCCTGAAATATTTCGGCAGAGTACGTAGTGCTTTGAGTCAGGCCCGTGATCACCTTTAACCCGGCTGCTTTCTCACCAGCTGTTAAGGTGTATTCCACAGGTGCTCCTACCGGAGGTGTGAAGACGAGTTTATTCAAGTCGGGATTAAGTCTCCATGTAAGCTGAACAGCAACATCGGTCACCGTTGTGGAGTTAATGGCAATGAGGAATTGCTCTCCTGTGATCCTGAATGCAGAACTTACAAGCCAATTGCTATCCGTCGCGCCATTTTTACCAACGGCCTTGATCCGTGCATAATAATCTTTCTTAATGGTCAGCTTATCATCCGAGATCGTTGTTGTCAGATTCGGAGTGGTAACCGAATACTCTACTGCTCCAAAGGCAGGATCAGGTGATACTTCCACCACATATTCAACATCACCAGAGATTGTAAACAGCGATGCTGCCCATGTCAATTCAACAGAAGTTTCTCCATTCTTGCTTGTGACCAATGAAGGAGAGAATTGACGTTTCAATGAAAGCTCATCGCTGTCTTTCTTACAGCTCACAACAATTACCAGCGTCAGGCAAACTACCATCAACCAGTTTCCGTATTGTTTTATATTCTTCATGTCTTTTCTGTATTCGTTTGTCATTGAATTAAAAACCATCATTCTGTCCTAAGCCAGGATTCGAGTCAATCACACTGGAAGCCAACGGAAGCAATTCACTTTTTCCAGGGGTAAAAGAGATTGCGAAATATGTAAGCAACGTTGAAGGGATTGTTGTAGCATTTGACGGTGCTCCAACAAGATTACCTCTCCATAAAACCGCGGTCGAATTTGCAGGCGCAACTCCTGGCGTTGGCGCATAAAATGAATTCAGCCAGATCAAACCTGTAGAAGTTGTAGCTGTTGTCTGATAGTACATGGTCACAGGAATGTTAGCAATTGACTGGGTTGTTGAAGGCAATGAACCCACTGTGTAAGTTCCAGTTCCCAAAGCCATCGCATTCATTTGTGCCTTTGCTTCATCCAGCTTCGCTGTTAACAGATTCCAGCGAAGAAGATCATACTTCCGGATTCCCTCGCCACCCAACTCTAATGAACGTTCAATTAAAAGTGCATTGAAAAACTCTGCTTTGAGCAGTGGAGTAGTTCCTATCGGGTTAGCCCCATAAGCTCTCTTTCTAACTTGCTCAAAAGCCGCAATTCCCTGCGGAGTTGGGCCGTTGTTAATTTCATTCTCTGCCTCAGCATACATTAAGAGAACATCTGAATAGCGGATCACAGGCCAGTTCAAACCGAAATACTGTTGTGTTGACGTAGGCGATGGAGCAGGATTGGTCATCCAGTCTCTTCTGAATTTTCCATCCACCATCGTTGTAAGAGGACGACCCGCAAACGTAGTGTTAAGGTTCACGTCATACGGCGCACAGGTGACATCACGTCTTGTATCATTTGCTTCAAACAAATAGAAGTAGGTAGGCAATATTGTGAGTGCTCCGTTTCCATTTCCGTTTACACGCGGGCCATTATAATAACCTAGCTTACTGTCTCCGGTTGCACTCGTTCCACCTGTCATAGCCACCTCCCACATAATTTCTCCATTAGGTTCCAATGCATGAGCAGCGATGGCATCTTTGAAGACTGACTTGTAGCTTGGGTTCAGGCTATGCTGATTTGATTGCATGACTGCAAGACATTCATCTCTTGCGATCTTATAATAATCAAGGAAATCAGCAGAGCGCAACATTACTTTTCCACGTAAGGAATATCCGCCTCTTGCCAAAGCAATACGTGCACGCAAGCCACGAACGGCTCCCTGTGTGATGCGCTCATCTGCTGGCACTTCACTTCTCCATGGAACCAGTGTTGATGCCAATTCAAGATCTGTTAAAATCTTATCGAGAATAACATTTCTGTCTTCACGCCCTTTGAAAAGATCTCCCTGATCACTGGACGGCACAAATTGTGCAGGTACATCACCCCAGTTGCGAACAAGTTCATAATAGTATTGCGCTCTTAAAGTAAGGGCTTCACCATAAAGACGTTTAAGATCAGTTTGCTGGGAAGTTGTTCCGTTCTTATACATATCCATTTCAGGAATGTATTTAATACAGATGTTGGCTTTCTCTATACCCGCATAAAGCTGATTGAAGGGAGCCGCCAGCTGAGTATTACTTGGTTGAACACTATAATGAGCAATGTCGCGTCTTTCATTATCAGGATAAGGTGTTGCACCCTGTCCCATCATCTCATCATTATCATAAGCATAGTACATGCTGATACGGATTCCATATCCGTTATCTCCACCCAGGGATGAATAGACACCTATTAGAGCTTTTGTTGTATTCTCTACATCGCTAAAGACAGCGTCCGGACCGAATGAAGAGACCGGTTGAATTTCAAGATAATCTTTACAAGAGGTAATCACTCCCACTGTAAAGATCAATGTCAAAAAGTATCGGGTTATATTATTTGTTTTCATAGTCGTATTTCTTTGGGGCTTAGAAAGTAAGATTGACACCAAAAATGTAAGCATGACTGCGTGGATAAGCTGAATAGTCAACCCCTGGAGTCAATGGTGTACCACGACGTGTATTCACATCCGGATCATATCCTGAATAGTTGGTGAATACTGCGAGGTTGTTAACCGTTCCATACACTCTGAATCTGGTCAGCTTGAATTTCTGAAGGAACGTATTTGGAAGTGTGTAACCCAGGGTGATGTTATTGATACGGATAAATGATCCGTCTTCAACCGCCCATGAATTCACATAGAATGAACTGGCGCTAACCAACGGTGTCCATAATGTTGCATTGACATTCAGAGCGCGCAACGCATCCGGATCGGTGACAACCTGCCCTTCATCATTAACGTTTCTGAAACGATTGTTCATGATGGCCAGTAAATTGGCATCCTGTGTGAATCCGCTTGTGAATTCAAGCTTGTTTGCATTCAGCACTTTGTTGCCATACTGAAAGTTGATGAACACGCTCAAATCCCAGTTCTTATAAGTAAACTGGTTATTCCATCCACCAAAGAAATCGGGATTCGCATTACCGAGCGCTGTACGATCACCATCGTTGATGGTACCGTTTCCATCCAGATCCTTGAACTTGATAACACCTGGTTTTGGAACGAGCGCCGTGATCGTCTGATTGCTTGCAATTTCAGGTTTCAAGGTGTAGACACCACCGCTATAATTAAAATCATCAATCTGATAATAACCATCAGAAACAAGTCCCCAGATCGTACCGGTTGCTTTTCCAGCAATCACATTGTAATCAAACGGCGAGTTGTTATTCCATCCTGAATTCACCAGGAAGAAGCTTTGCTTTCCAAGTGTTTCAATGTTGTTTTTATTGAATGAAATGTTGAAAGTAGATTTCCAGCTAAATGCATTGGTACGAATTGGAGTGGCTGTGATCTGAACCTCTACCCCTGTATTGGTTGTGTTACCAACATTCTGTAACTGATTTGCATATCCTGAGGATGTAGGAACCGGTGTGTTTACAATCAACTCCTGAGTTCTGTTGTGGTAGATATCAACTGAAGCCTGGAACTTTCCTTCAAGGAAGCCGATGTCAATACCAAGATTCTGAGTGATAGTAGTTTCCCATTTAAGATTGTTGTTGGCAAGTGCGGGATTTCCTCCATCGCGCTTAACACCCCATCCGATAACAGAAACGTTATTCAGATCATAAGGAGGATATTGCTCAAACTGTGGCAGATATAAAAAGTCATTGATACGATTGTTACCGGATTGACCGTAACTCAATCTTAGTTTAAAGTCGCTGAGCTTGAGAGTTGACCTGGCTCCTTCAAAGAAACTTTCGTTTGAAATTCTCCACGCTAACGATGCTGATGGGAAGTATCCCCACTTGTGGCCTTCTGCAAACTTTGAAGACCCGTCTGCACGCATTGAAAATACGGCCATGTATTTATCATCCCTAGAGAAAGTTGCTCTACCAAAGAAGGATACCAATCGTTCTGTCACTTCATACGTTGGAGCAAAACTCGGATTTATATAGTTGGTTCCGAGTGTAGTCATATTAGCCAGGGCCTGTGAAGACGTTGTTCCTCGTGGGAAGCCATGACTCTCCTGATATGTGGTGTTGGTGACTTTCTGAAGCAATTCGTGGCCCGCCATGATATCGAGCTTGTTATGCTTTGCAAAGTTTTCATTCAGTTTATGAAATGAAAGTGTTGCAACATTTGAATTATTGAGAATTCCGATTTTTGAAGTATTGATAGATGCGATGGCAAGACCCTGTCCATTCTGCTTGGCAGAGTTGGTGATGGTATCGCTGAAAATATCAACATGTCCGTTGGTATAATCATATCCAAGCGTTGATCGGATAGAAAGGTATGGTGTTGGATCTACCACAACATATCCGTTCACGTTAATGACATCTGAGGTGTTCTTTTGATATTCAGCCTGTGCCAGCAAAATAGGATTGACAAGTGCAAGGCTGTTTGAATTCGTTGCCTGTGCATACTCAGGATCGTAAGTTTCAGTGGTCTGACCAGGGAAAAGGAAAGGTCTGTAACGAACACTTTGACGAAGGCGATTGGTAGAAGACGAGCCGGCTGTAGAAGTTCCTGCTCCATTCACGACTGTATAATTATACCGAACGTTAGCACCCACCTTTAGCCAGTTGGTGAATTTATGATCGAGTCGGGTAGTGATGAGCTTTCTGTCAAAGTCAGATCCAAGCTGGATACCCTGTTCAGTGTTGGAAGTAAGACTGACATTATATTGTGTTTTGGTTGACCCGCCGCTTACAGAAATATTATGTGTCTGCATGACAGCGCTTCTTCCAAATGTTTCATCCTGCCAATCGGTAAAAGGAACTTGTTTGTAAAGATCGATATCACTGAAGTTTCCATAATTTCTGCGGAATGTTCCTTCGCTGGTGGAGTTACCTCTGCTTCTTTCATATTGATAAAAGACAAAGTCATATGGATTCATGACCTCCAGTTTGTTTGCGAGTGTCCTCACTCCTACCAATCCGCTGTAGCTAACCTGCATTTTTTGCTCACGACCTCCTTTGGTGGTAATGATCACAACACCGTTTGCACCACGCGCTCCATAAATTGCAGTTGCAGAAGCATCTTTTAGTACATCGATTGATTGAATATCCTGAGGAGCAATTACGTTGAGAGCATTTTCAACCTGGATACCATCCACAACATAGATCGGGTTATTATCCTGAGTGATAGATCCACCACCCCGTACACGAATCTGTACCTGAGCATTGGGAGATCCTTCATTGGTAACGACCTGCACCCCTGCTAACCTTCCGGCGAGTGCCTGCCCTGTGTTATTAATAGGAATGTCTACCAGCTGCTTGGCGCCTACTGAAGAAACAGAGGTTGTGAGATCTTTACGCTCTACAACACCATATCCAACGACAACGACGTCGTTCAGCTGAGTGACGTCCGATTCCATATTGACGTTAATGGATGTTTGTGTTCCGATGGAGATCTCCTGGGCTTTCATCCCGATAAATGTTAAAGAGAGCGTTGCTCCTTCTGAGACCATGAGTGTAAATTTTCCGTCGACGTCGGTAACCGTTCCATTGGTAGTTCCTTTTTCAACAACGGTGACGCCGGGCAGAGTTTCCTTATCGGTCTTTACAACCCCGGATATTGCTCGCTTTTGGGCATGAAGATCAGCGCTGATCAAAAGCAAAATCACTGCGCTGGTAAGTTTGATTAGTCGTACAATTCTATCCATACGAATTCTTTTAGGGTTATTTAGGTAATCGTGAAGCCATCGGTAAACTCATCAATACTGCTTTTTTGCACTCTTTAAGCCACATTCAATCGGTTGTGATCTGATTTGTTGTGCAATCGATTGCATATTAATGGGAATTTAGGAATTGACCAAATAAAATCTCTAAATCTTTATAAAAGGTCATTCGGAACCAGATTCGAGTATTTGGACAGGCGAAAACCACCCCAAAAAGGAGGACAATCGATTACACGATGATGCGGGGATTGCGTGCGCTACGGCCTTCTGCATCTGCAGCTTGTTGCACAGATCGAAAAGGTCAGGCAGGATTACTTTTTCAAAAGGCTGTTAAGATATACCTCTATGTTTGTGAACCCTTTACTCAGACTGTAAGTTGAGCCGTCGGCTACATTCTTTGGATCAAGCCTATTTTTGATCTCCCACTCATCAGGGATACCATCTCCATCGGCATCCTGTGGAGCTGGCAGCGAAACCAATTCGGGCCACCCTCCTACTTCCGATTGAGAGTCAATGATTCCATTGCTCTTTTTTCCGGAAGATGAATTTCCCTTCCTTACTTCGTCAGCAATTCTTGCATCAACCTTGTCTCTCTTAAAACTTGCACCGGCATTTTTGACAACGGATTCAAAAGCTGAAGAAGCAGATTCCTCTTCCATAGCTTCTGTTGCAAAAGGTTTGGCAGACAATGTTGAATCAATAGAGTTTGTCTTTACTCCACTCCAGTTATTCTTCGAAATCTTTTCATCACCATCCAGTAAATTATCAGCGATATAGAATTTTCCAACAGGTGAGGATGGGTTCACAATCCATTTCTTAGAATTTCCGGTGGAAGGTCCGGGCTTATAATAGTTTGAAACAATATTATACCGACCGCCTTCACCTCCATATGTATTATTGCTTCTCCAGTTATAAATCACATTGTTTCTGAAGTCCACCAACTCGTCAGGTGTGTTGGGTGTAGTTGAAGATCCGCTGAATCTTGGAAGTCTGCTGGAATGATTTGCCAATAGATTGTGATGGAACGAAGCCTTCACGCCGCCCCAGATTCCTCCATAACCATGCTCACCTTTTTCATGAACAGAATTATTAAGACTTTCTGAAATGATGCACCATTGCATCGTGAAGTTTTCGTTGTAATAGAATGACGCACATTCGTCGGTTGCCCAGCTCATCGAACAGTGGTCAATAATAACATTTTTTTGACGGACACCGGAGAATGCATCTTCCTGAACTTTTCTTTCATCTCCTAAACGAAATCTCAAATATCGTATGATCACATTACTGGCGCCGACTTTCACCGGATAATTCCTAATGCAAATACCATCTCCTGGAGCAGATTGTCCAGCGATTGTAAGATCCCCATAACTAATATTAAGATCGGACTCCAGAGCAATGGTTCCTGAAACTGCAAAAGTGATGATCCTCTTCTCTTTCTTCTTTACTGCCTCACGCAAACTTCCCGGTCCGCTATCGTTAAGATTGGTTACAACATAAACTTTTCCTTCCCTGCCACCAGATGTATATTTTCCAAATCCTTCTGCGCCTGGAAAAGCCAATGGAATGGAAGTCCTTTCCGATACAGGCACAACCTTCTGCGCACAGCCTGTTGAAGAGAGAAGAATTAAAACAATGGATATTATCTGACGCATCATTTCTTTAGTTCAATGCTTGCATACAACAATGCCGCAAGCCCTTTATAATCATCCAGACGACGCTCCCCTCCGATATAGTAGGGATAATCTCCTTTTGAATTCTTGATATTCAATGAACCTACTTTTACAGCCTGATCCAAATGAACATATCCTTCATTGTCCTGATAAATATAATTTTTCAAAATGGATGAATATGCCTTTTCTGCAGCAGTTGTATAGCTTTTATCTAGGATTCCCTTATTTGCGCCTTTCGCAAAAGCGTAAGAGAACATGGCCGAGCTGGAGGTCTCAATCCAGTTATCCTTTAAATTTCCTTTGTCTGTAATTTGAAACCATAGTCCGGTTTTCTTATCCTGAAAGTTGCGAATGCTTCCGCAAAGTTTTTGAAAGATCAGTTCAATATTCTTCCTCTGTGGATGGTCCTTCGGCAAATAATCAAGACAGTCAATTAAAGCCATTGCATACCAGCCAACCGCCCGGCTCCAGAATTCAGGAGAGGTTCCAGTTTCCTGATTAGCCCACACTTTATTTTTCGATTCATCCCATCCATGAAAAAGTAAACCTGTGGAAGGATCATATGCATGCTTGTACATAAGATTAATCTGTTGAACTGCTTCATCAAACCAATGTGGTTCATTAAAAGCTGCAGCATACTGAGTTGAGAAGATATCTCCCATGTAAATTCCATCCAGCCACATCTGATTTGGATATATCTTTTTATGCCAATAACCTCCCTCGCTGGTTTTTGGCTGGCGGGAAAGATGTGCGATGAACTGATCAGCAATTTTTTTATACTTCTCTTCTCCTGTTTTCTGATAAAGATAAATGCACAGTCTGCCGGGAAGGATATCATCAAGCCGATACTCTTCAACATCATAAACCCCATCCCTCCAGGAACCATCAGTGGTAATAAAGTTATCAACCCAGCTTTTTATATAGCTCAAGTACTTTTCATTCTTCGTGTTTTCATACTGAACATATGCGGCGTTCAGAAAGAATCCATACTCATAAGTCCATTTGCCAGGTGAAATGATGCTCAGGTCTTTTGTATCCGGATAGGTATGAATCGTGCTTTCAATAATTCTATCGGCAATCTTCTGTCCATTCGAAGCATACGGCACAAGATATGTGATTTCAAATCTTGGATCAGGAGTAATCGCTTCACGAATGACCTTTGAACCCTGTCCCTTTGCACTTACCATGAATCCAAAAACAGGCTCATTGGATTTGAAGGTAACATCTGCTGTTACACTTTCAGGCTTACCGTCGCCATTCGCATCGATGATTTTCGCCTCGATGGGCAGCACAAAGTGCTGATCCACAAGCAGCAAATTTGAAGGTTTGAGATTATTAACTCTTTTCTTCAATTCATTCCAATCAAAGACAAGGACTGCATTCTCTGTATCCTTCGGTTTGTAATTTCTCTTAACAGAAATAACTACTCTGTCGTTACTCTCCTGCGAGAACAAAGGAAAAGCTAAAAATACTCCGATCAGAAATGTAAGGCTCTTCATTTCTTTGATTTTAAAATTTGAACAGTAACGGGTTGTGCAAGTTGATTTGCCACATCATTAAGATAATCCAGGAACTCAGCTTCAGTTTTAATACCACCTGGCTCTCCTTCCCATGCGCCCAGGAAATAGTATTGAAGCTTATGATCCAGGCTTTTCAATTTGACTACCTGGCTGAATTCGTCTGATGTAAACCCTGAGAAATTCTTTGGAGCAAACAGGACAGCCACACCAAGATTGTCTTTATTAAGACTTTGCGGGCCGTAGCTTGCAATGTATCCCCAGCTTTTATCATCTCCTTGTTTTGTAAAGAGCTTACCCTTTACATCTTTAACAATTCCGGTACACAGGTTTTCTGAATCCTTACTGAAATCAAACTGATTGTTGGTTAATCTCGTGCCTGCATGGATAGACAGTCTGGAACTTACATCCAGCATTTCATTTCCTGCTTTCCATCCATAGTATTTTGTAAGAATGGATGAGAACACATTTCCATTCTCATCTATTTTTGATATCACGCTATCCGTAAACTCAACTCGTGTCGCAGCATTGTTCACCCACATGCCCAATGATCCTACACCCAATGCTTTTCCTGTCTTCATGACATCCATTCCCCAGGGTTGCATCTCATGATAGGAATCGAAACCATCAAGACCTACTTTCTGAAGTACCGGTTCGCTTACCTTCTTGCCAAATACGTCTGTTGCGTTTCGCTGATCGAGATAAAATCGATATCCAACTTTATCCGATTCCCATCCAGGACCTTCGTAACGTAGAAACCATGAATGATCCTTATGTTCTTTAGGCACACGCAAATAATCTATGTTCTTAAATTCACCGCCGATGTATTCACGTCCCTTCCACTCTCCATTTACTTTGGAAGACAACTCAGCCTGCGTTTTCTTCGGATACTGACGGCTTATTTCTCCAGACTTGTTATATTGAATTGTTAGATCCTTTGATGCACCGGCTTTCAGATTATCAATAACCACGACGATGCCATTGAATTCTTTATCGGTTTTATTGAACTGGCTTGCCAACTCTGTTTCGCCATCTGCTACGATGAATGCTTTTGAATTGAAATCAGATCTAATTGCTTTAATCTTTTCAGAAGGGATAAAAACCATCACATTACTGCGATTTCTCTTCATTTGATTTGTAACTCTTACTACAAAAGACTCTGAAAATTCTCCCTCAAAATTCCATGATGAAACAATGACGAGAATTCCCCCCAGAATAAATGTTAATAAAACGGTTTTAAGTGGATAGTTACTGTTCTTTTCCATTGATCTTTAAATTTTTAAAAACCATATTCTTTGCTCCCTGAATTGAATTTCCTTTTGTCACTTCATTGAATGAACAATCTTCAAAAAGCACATTCTCTACAGGGTATTGTTCTTCTGCTTCAATTTTTATTCCATATTTTGATTTACTGCTTGTGACATTCTTAAACTGCACATTTCTGACCTGCGGATGATGATTTCCCTTCTCATTTGCATAAAAGAGTTCTACAAGAAAAACTGCATCTCTTACTGTTCCAACCGTTATGTTGCGGATAAATATGTTCTCGATAATTCCCCCACGGTTGGAATTTGATTTAATCCGAATGGCACGATCAAGATTGGGGCTGCTCATCTCACAGTTCTCTGCGTAAACATTTCTTACGTTGCCTGTGATCTCACTTCCAATCACAACACCGCCATGACCATCCTTCATATTACAGTCGCGAACGATGATATTCTCACTGGCTACATTGACTCTTCTTCCATCATCATCACGTCCTGACTTAATAGCAATGCAGTCGTCACCCGTATCGAAGAAACAGTTGCGTATCATCACATTCTTACAGGATTCGGGATCACATCCGTCATTGTTGGGACCATGACTGATAATATTCACTTTCTGAACAATGATATTTGTACTCAGAACCGGATGAATGATCCACATAGGTGAATTTCGTATCGTCACACCTTCAATCAGAATGTTTTTGCATTTGTATGGTTGAATAAAATTAGGACGCAGGTAATCTCCCTCCCCAAATATTCTCTGGGCAACTGGAACATTGTTCTTTGCCATTAATTTCAACCGATCGTTTGCTTCCTTCTGTGATGGCATTCCTTCATTCCACTTCACACCCATGCGTTCGCCATCTTCCCATTTGCCTTTCCAAAACCACCAATGACTTGCATCGCCTTGCCCGTTCAATTCACCTTCTCCTGTGATCGCAATATTTTCCTGTTCGAATGCATAGATCAATGGGGAGTAGTTCATCAGTTCAACACCTTCAAATCGCGTGAGCACTTGAGGCAAATACAGTTTTGTATCCTGACTGAACAAGATGATCGCACCTTTTGAAACCTTTAGATCGACATTGCTTTTCAAATGAATGGGCCCCGTGAGGAATTTGCCTTCCGGTACGATTACATGTCCTCCTCCTGTAGCATTGCATGCTTTGATGGCTTTTGAAAAGGCATCAGTATTAAGAGTGATACCGTCGGCTACGGCGCCATAATCTGTTATCAGATAATTCTTATCAGGAAAAGACGGTGCCTTGATCTGAGATTCTATCTGTTGGACTTGTTTCCAGGGATCCTTTTGCATGGAGGTTTGGCTAAAGAGTGGGCCACTGCAAATTATAGAGAAAAGAAAGAGATAAGAGAGAATCTTCATTGTGCGATGGTTTGACTTCAAAATTCAGAGGCTAAACATTTCTAATCCCAGAAACTTACATTTAATTGCATTTTTACGGCAAAAATGGCGCATTAAACCGTTTTTTAGGCAGAATGCAGACCCTTAAAAGTGGCAAATATGCCCTTTTTATGAGCGAAAATGCAATCGATTGCATATTAAGGGGATTCTGGGATTTCAGCAAATAAATTCAATTTTATTTGATTTATGGCTTTTTAAGGTATTGAAAGCCGCACTTTTCATAGCCTTCAATCGATTACAATCGGTTTTTCTTATATATTGCGCAACCGATTACACTTATATGCAGCAATCGACGACAGAATCGCGCTACGCCATACATCCTTCCGATTTCAAAACATATGACACTGACCGTGTCAGGAAATCATTCCTGATTGACAATCTTTTTCAGGATGACAGGATCGTAAACATTTATACACACTATGACCGACTGATTGTAGGGGGTGCAAAACCATCCAAAGGCCCTGTCAAGCTGGAAACTATCGATGAGTTGAAGTCATCCTTCTATTTAGAAAGAAGAGAGATTGGCATTATCAATGTTGGAGCACCCTCTTCTGTATCGGTCGATGGGACTGTTTACTCCCTGAATTTTAAAGAAGCCTTGTACATTGGCAGCGGTGCTAAAGAAATACTTTTCAATAATTCCAAAGAAGGACAATCATTGTTTTATTTTAACAGTGCACCTGCACATAAGTCCTACCCTACCAGCAAGGTCACATTCGCAGAAGCTGAAACGGTTGAAGTGGGCTCCTTAGCTACTGCTAATCACCGCACCATCAGGAAATTGTTGGTTAATAGTGTTCTTCCCACCTGTCAGCTTCAAATGGGATTGACAGAATTGAAGACCGGAAGTGTATGGAATACAATGCCACCGCATACACACAGCCGCAGAATGGAAGCTTACTTCTATTTTGAGATACCTGAAAATCAAATGGTTTGTCACTTTCTCGGAGAGCCAACTGAAACCCGACACCTTTGGATAAATAATTTACAAGCTGCACTTTCTCCACCGTGGTCAATTCATTGTGGAGCGGGCACCAGCAACTATACATTCATCTGGGGAATGGCAGGAGAAAATCTTGACTACTCAGATATGGATCAGGTTGCCACCAGCAAACTTTTGTAATTATGCTTTTGCTTTAATGAATCGGCGACGATACAATTAATAAACCCATCAACGTGAAAGGAAGAATCACAATACACGACATTGCCAGGAAGCTTAATATTACTGCTTCCACTGTTTCCAGGGCATTGAAGGATCATCCACGCATTAGTGCTGAGACTAAAAGAACTGTATTAAAAACTGCCAAGAAGCTTAATTATCAACCTAATAATATCGCTGCGGCTTTGAGGAATGGAAGAAGTAATATCCTCGGAATTATCGTACCAACTGTGGATCGTAATTTCTTTTCTTCAGTCGTCAGAGGCATTGAAGAAATTGCGAATGGCTCAAATTATAACGTTATGATCTGCCAGACCTATGATGATTCAAAAAAAGAGATCGCTACGGTTGAAGCTTTATTGAATGCCCGTGTTGATGGAATCATTGCTTCATATGCCAAGGAGACATTAAACTTCGATCATTTCCTTAAGGTAAAAGAGAAAGGAATACCTCTGATTTTATTTGATCGGTCAAATGATGAACTGGAAGTAAGTCACATTGTAATTGATGACTATCTCGGAGCTTACAAGGCAACAGAACATCTTATTCAGCAAGGATATCGTCGCATTGCACACTTTTCAAATACCCGGAATATCTCCATTTATAAAGAGCGTCTTCGTGGCTATCGCGAAGCGTTAATTGCAAATGGCATTCCTTACGATGAAACTTTGATCACTTACACCAATCTTCAATTGGAAGATGGTCGCAATAGTATGGTCCAGCTTCTTAAATTAAAAGAACCACCGGATGCCGTATTCTCTTCAAGCGCCTTTGGTATTCTGGGTGCGATGCAGTTGTTGAAAGAAAGAGGTATTAAAATACCTGAGCAAGTTGGACTTGTAGGATTTAGTAACGAGCCCTTCACCTCTTTTACAGAACCATCTCTCACCACCGTTGAGCAGCACAGCATGAGAATGGGGAATGCGGCAGCCGAAATCTTTTTACAGGAGATCTCTGATGAAACAAAAAAATTCATTCCTCAGAAGATTGTTTTAAAACCTGAATTGATTGTTCGTCAATCGTCACTTCGCAAAAAGATCTAATCGCTTATTCAGCACTGTTTATTATTATGTTGAAAGAACTTAATCGCACAACGATCTCCGACTCTTCAGTGCGTCCGGTAAAAATCCTTCAGTTCGGAGAAGGTAATTTTCTTCGTGCTTTCGTTGATTGGATGATCGACATTCTCAATGAAAAGACAAGTTTCAACGGGTCTGTTCAGATCATTCAACCAATTGCTCAAGGCATGGGTGACATGATCAATTCTCAGGATGGTTTATATCACGTAGTACTCAATGGTATCAAAAACGGAAAGGAATCTCAAAACACACGACTCATTACCTGTGTTAAAGGTGCAATCAATCCCTTTACAGATCATGGTGCATTTCTGAAAACAGCTGAAAATCCGGATTTAAGATTCATTGTTTCTAACACCACTGAAGCAGGGATAAATTTTGATCAAAAGGATACTGATTCAAAAACACTTGCTCAGACATTTCCAGGAAAGCTTACGCAACTTCTCTTCCATCGCTTTCAATATTACAATGGATCTCCCGACAAAGGACTCATCATTATCCCTTGCGAATTGATTGAAAAGAATGGGGAGAATCTTAAAATTGCCATCATTCAATACGTCCATCACTGGAATCTTTCATCCGATTTTAAGAGCTGGATAGAAGATCATAACATTTTTTGCAATACGCTGGTAGATCGGATTGTACCTGGTTTTCCAAAAGACTCCATTGGTGAGATTCAACAATCCACCGGGTACAAAGATCAGTTAGTGGTAATGGCTGAACCCTTTCATTTATGGGTAATCGAAGGTGATGCTATCGTTCAGAAAGCTTTACCCATGCACGAGGCTGAGCTAGATGTCAAATTTGTAAAAGATCTTACACCCTATCGTACCAGAAAAGTAAGGATACTCAATGGAGCCCATACAACATTAGTTCCTGTTGCCTATCTGAAAGGACTTCGAACCGTTCGTGAATCCATAGAAGATCCATCAACGGGAAATTATTTACGAAAAACAATATTTGAAGAGATCATTCCAACACTTGATCTTTCACAGGAGGAATTAACTCAGTTTTCCAATGACGTTATCGAGAGATTTCAAAATCCTTTCATTCGTCATGAATTGATCAGTATATCACTCAACTCAATATCCAAGTATAAAGTGAGAGTACTGCCATCGGTTCTGAAGTACATCGAGATCAGAAATCAATTGCCGGCCAGATTACTATTTTCTCTTGCTGCATTGATACGTTTCTATAAAGGGAACTGGAATGGCGAAGAAATTCCACTCAACGATACTCCGGAAGTCCTTCAGTTCTTTAAGGATGCATGGCAAAGCGGATCTACAGATAAAATCGCAACTTTAACTCTGTCAAACGTTTCATTCTGGGGACAGGATCTCACCCAGATCAAAGGTCTACTGCAGATTGTTGTACTTTACCTCAATCAGATTGAAAGTGAAAAATCTCTTCCTTTGGAGGGCCTTACCGGTAACCGTTAACTATTCATACTTCAATGTCTCTGCAGGGTTTACCAACGCAACTCTGATCGCGTGATAACTTACCGTTGCAAGAGCAACAAAGAGTCCTGCAAGCATGCTAATGGCATAGAGCTCCCATCCTACTTCAATTTTGAATTTGAAGCTTGAAAGCCATTTTTCCATTGCGTAATAAGACGCTGGTGCAGCAATTATGAATGCAAGAAATGACAACCACACATACTGTCGGTTGAGCAAAACGAAAATGCTTGCGATCTCTGCTCCCATTACTTTACGTATACCAATTTCCTTCGTCTTATTGACTGCATTAATTCCCGCCAGTCCAAACAGGCCGAGACATGAGATAAGAATAGCAAAACCTGTTGCCAATCCCATGATGCTCATCCATCGCTGATAAGATTCATATTGTTTTGCAACATTCTGATCCAGAAATGCATAGTCAAAAGGCTTATCAGGAGATATCTCTTTCCATATTTTATGAATCTTCTCAACGGTTCCTGGCATATCCTCTGGTGAAACTTTTATTAGGATATTTACCAGATTACCAATACTCTCTTTGTCCATAGAGATGAACATAGGATCAATATCTCTTTCAAGAGAAAGGAAATGATAGTCTTTCACAACCCCAATTACCTGAGACCCAATTCCTACAGTATCTTCTCTCCAGTTAAGATGTTCATTCAAAGGATCTGTCCATTTCATATCACGTACCAACGCCTCATTGACAATCACTCCTGTTTTATCAGATGGTCTGTTAATATCAAAATTTCTTCCTTGTATAAGTTCAATTCCCAATGTTGACATGTAATATGAATCGACAGAATACACGTAAGCATCCTTTTGCTCACCATTGATCTTATATCCATATCTGGAATAACCTTCTGTAAAAGAAGAACTGGTACCGGCTACAGAAATAATGGAAGGCTCTTGCAACGATTTTGCCCTGAATTGCTCTACAGTTTCATCTGCTTTAGAATTCCAGCCGGTTTGTGTCGGAACAACAATTACCTGCTCCTGATTATAACCAAGATCTTTTGTTGTAACATATTGCATCTGACGATACATAACTACTGAGCTGATGATCAGAAAAGCAGATAGTGCGAATTGTACGACCACCAGAGGTTTTGTGAAGCCAGCTTGCAGTTTCGAAGTAAAGCCGCCTTTTAATACAAGGGCTGGTCGAAAACTTGAGAGGAAAATAGCCGGATAACTTCCGGCAATTGCTCCAACGATGAATGTCAGCAACGTGCTAACACCAAGGAGTTGGAAAAATACAGTGAAAGTAAGTGTGATCTCTTTACCTGTGTACTGATTAAATGCAGGCAGAAACAAAAACACTAATAGAATACCGGTGAACATCGAGATGAAGGCCAATATCAATGACTCCAATCCGAACTGCCACACCAATTGATTTTTTTGCGCACCCACTACCTTTCTTATTCCTACTTCTGTTTTTCTAGATGTTGATGTCGTCAAAGCAAGTGAAACATAATTGATACAGGCGATCAGTAGAATCAGCAAGGCTACACCTCCAAGAATCAGGGAATACGAAGGATCACTTACTTTGTGCCATCCGATTTCCTTTTTCAAATGCCAGCCCGGTAGTTGTGTAAACTTTAGCTCTAATAATTTTATGTCTGCCGGAATAGGTGTTGTCGCTTCGTCTCTCCATTTTTTAAATCTATCGCTCATGTATTTTTCCAGGAGCTTATCCAGATTGCGACTGAATTTAGAAAGGTCAGTATCCTGAACCAACTGAACGAATGTGGGAGAATTGGAATTTCCCCACTGCGCTACCATCCTATCATGATATGGACGATTCTGCTGCGGAAGTAAAACACTAAAATCAAGACTTGAATTTGCCGGAGGTGCTTCTACCACTCCCGTTACCGTATAGGATTTCTCTCCCTGATTATCTACCTGCACAATCTTACCAATAGGATCTGCATCGCCGAAGTATTTCTTCACCACCTTTGGTGTCAGTACAATCTCATCAGTATTCAAAAACAGTTTGTCGGCATTACCAGAGAGTAATTTAAAAGAGAACATCTTAAAGAAATCGGCATCGACATATGTAATATCTTCCGTGAATACTTTATCCCCCTGACGAAAAACACATTTATTTTCTGAATTGAATCGCGTTGCAAGTTCAACTTCAGGAATTTCATCTTTTAATGCCTGTTTCAATCCAGCCTGAAGCCATGCGTACTGCTGATATGGTTCATTAGGGTCAGGATTCCAGGAATTATATCGCTTTGCCTCTATTCTGTAGATACTGGCTTTGTTCTGATGAAACTGATCAAAGCTCTTTTCATCGCGAATGTAAAGGAAGATCAAAATACAAAACGCAATACCAATGCTCAGTCCAAAAGCATTAATAAAAGAATACATTTTTCGCTTTACGATATTGCGGGATGCAACTTTGAGGTAATTCTGGATCATAGGATGGTCTTATTGGAATTGTGTTCAGGTATTACACTTACTTTGAAATATTCAAATAGTTACGGCAATCTGTCTCTTTTTTACCGTGCCCGGAAACAATCAGCTATCAAGTCTCTTTTAGATGTATTGAAATGGGAAATAGTTGTAGTGTTCCCGTTCTGGATGAGGGGCCTTTATATGAAATTTGTATAATTTCGAAGCTTAGATTGGAAAAATGCCCAACATCTTTGGTAAGATTTCAGCTTCGATAAAAAAAGGATTCCAGCTCCTTCAAAAAAATGATCCACTGATCTTGTCAGCATCAACGGCATTCTTTACCACGTTCTCGCTCTCTCCGATCTTCATCATTCTAACAGATCTTTTGTCTCCTTTTATGGGAAGAGAGATTGTTCACAAGGAATTGTTCGATAAAATTCAGGATCCTTTAGGTTCAGCTACCGCAAAGGACGTCCATACTATTGTCGATGGTTTCGAAGGATTGGAAAGTAACCCACTCCTGATCGTAATTGGAACATTGTTCTTCTATTTCATTGCTACAACTTTACTAAGCGTTGTTAAACAAGCCATTCATCAGATCTGGAGCCTAAAGAAAAAAACACCGCACACAGCGATGTATTTTGTAAAGGAAAGACTGACGGGAATTGCCATCATGTTCCTTGTTGCGCTCCTGGCTGCCATCTCCTACGCGATGGATGTTTTTGAGCTTACGCTTCAAGGCAACAGGATACTTGCTTTTTTAATCGGCACTGCATTTTCTCTTACGATTGTTACAATCTTCTTTACGATCCTTTTGAAGTTTCTTCCAGAAGCTAAAGTCAGGTGGCCCGTAGCGATTGCTGGTGGATTTTTTACAGGACTATTTTTTAATGCTGGGGTATTCATTCTTGGTAAAATTCTGATTCATAAGAAGATTGCAATGATCTTCGGAGCATCCAGTTCCATGGCTATGGTACTGCTCTTTATCTTCTATTGTTCTTTTATCCTATATCTGAGCGTTGCATTTACTTATGAATTTGCAAAGGCTATTCGCAAGCCGATCCGGGCGGGGAAGTTCGCAATTGAATTCACAGAAGAGGCTAAATAGTAGTTTAACTTTTATTACAAGTTTGTAACTTACATTTATGTAACTTATCTTTATGGTATGGAAACTCCTTTCATCTTCGGGCGCATTGCCAGTGGCAAGAATTTCACGGATCGTGAACAGGAAGCTCAACACCTTGCCGGAAACTTTAAGGCAGGTGTAAATACCATTCTTATCTCCCCACGTCGGTGGGGTAAATCTTCACTGGTTCAACAGGCGGCAGGGCTTGTAACGCAGCAGGACAAAAAAATAAAATTCTGTTTCATTGATCTCTATAATGTTAGGACCGAGCAGCAGTTCTATCAAATTCTGGCACAGGAAATTCTTCGTGCATCCTCAGGCAAATGGGCAGATCTGATGGACAATGCAAAAAAATTCCTTGGACGATTTATTCCAAACCTAAGCTTTAATCCGGGAAACCAAAGTGATTTTACTTTATCACTTGACTGGAAAGAAGTTACCCGGCAGCCAGATGATATTCTGAACATGGCTGAGCACATTGCTAAATCAAAGAAAATAAAATTCGTTTTCTGTATTGATGAATTTCAAAACATCAAAACCTTTGAGTCTCCGCTCGCTTTTCAGAAAAAGCTCCGCTCCCATTGGCAAAAGCATCAGAATGTTTCTTATTGTCTTTATGGAAGCAAGCGCAACATGATGATGGAAGTTTTTACTTCTTCCGAGATGCCATTCTACAAATTCGGTGACTTAATGTTTCTGCAAAAGATCAGGTCCGAAGACTGGGTACCTTTTTTAATCAAACGTTTCTCCGGCTCGGGAAAAAAAGTGATTAAAGAGAAAGAAGCAAAACTCTTAGTGTCATTAGCGGAGTGTCATCCCTATTATGTTCAGCAACTAGCTCAGCAAGCGTGGCTGCGTACTCCAAAGATATGCTCTGAAGAAATTGTATTAAGCGCCTACGATGGGGTCCTGTTACAGCTAAGTCTGCTATTTCAAAATGTAACGGATAGCCTGACAGCAACTCAAGTCAATTTTCTGAATGCTATGCTTAAAGGTGTTGAGCAGTTCAGCGCCAAACAAGCACTAAATGATTATGACCTGGGAACTTCTGCCAATGTATTACGAATTAAAGATGCCCTGGTTAACAAGGAAATTCTGGACATCAATGGAAATCAAATTGAATTTCTGGATCCGATGTATAAGCACTGGCTTCAAAAATACTATTTTAAAATACTCTGATCATATAAATTAAGTCCTACCAACAAGGGGATATTATCTTATGACTTGAATGACTATACTTGAAAAGTCATTTCAATTATGGGAAGAACAATAATTTTTCTGATTCTGGCATTTTTGCTTAATGCCTCTTGCAGCAGTGATTCATCACCAAAGCCACAAACGCCAACTGACCCGTGGTCCAGAATTCTAACCGGCATAAACACTACCCTTCTAGGAGTTTCTTTCGTCAGCAGTGATATTGGATTCATGTCAGGTACGGATGGATACATCGCGAAAACTTCGGATGGTGGAAAAACATGGAGTATTCAAACCAGCGGAACTACAAAATTTTTAAGAGACATATACTTTTTCGATTCACAAACCGGTACTGTTGTCGGTGAATCAGGTCTCATCATGCGAACGATTAATGGCGGAACCACATGGACAACGCAAGCAAGTGGAACTACAGAACATTTGGTGCACGTTCACTTTATCAATTCAAATATTGGCATTGCAACAGGCCAAGGCGGGACAATACTTAAAACAATCAATGGTGGCACAAACTGGGTTGCTCAAGTCAGCAGCACTACTGTGGAACTATCTGGAGTTTTCATGATCTCTGATCAGACAATTTTCATTGTTGGCTTTAGCGGCAAAATGTTAAGAACCACCAATGGTGGCACAAGCTGGACACCATTTTCCTCCGGAACTACGCAGGACCTGAGGAGTGTCTTTTTCAGCAATGCGTCAACAGGCACTGCAGTGGGCATTAATGGCGTTCTCCTGAGAACTCTGGATGGTGGACAGAACTGGACAAGCGTTGCTCCCGCTGGCTCAACCGGAGATTTATACAGTGTATGTCAGATCGATATGAATACCATCATTGTAGCAGGTACAGGAAGACTTTTGAAATCTGGTGATGGAGGAATGACCTGGGACACCAAGTCCGGAATTTCCGGCGATCTGTATGCGCTATCATTTTTCGGTTCAAATGCATGGGCAGCAGGTCAATCAGGTCAGGTTTACAAGTATGAACCATAGATAATTCCTACTCCTCTTTCAACACTGTCGAAGGATTCAAAGTCGCCGCTCGTAAGGAAAGATACCCTACACACATAACTGCCAGCACGATCTCACTCACACCTGCGATTACAAAAACAATCGGACTGATTTTAATTCTGTATTCGAAAGAATCAAGCCATTGCTGAACCGCCCACCATGCAAATGGGGTCGCCACTACCAGGGCGATGACAATGAGTTTAATGTACTGACTATTCATCATCACAAATATTTTAGTGACCGATGCACCAAACACTTTTCGAATTCCAATCTCTTTTTTACGCTGCTCTGCGGAATACGCCACTAATCCAATCAATCCAATAATTCCAACACCGATAGAGAAGCACGCAAACACGCCAAAAAGTCTTCCCAACTTTGACTCATCCTCATACTGACGCGCTAGCAATTCATCATAAAATTGAAATTCAATTGGAGTTGCCACCGCAAGGCGCTTCCAATGTTGCTCAATTTTCTCCATCAATTCCGAAACATCCTGCGTCTTAAATTTAATCGCAATAAAGCGCTCACTTCCCCACAATCCGGAGTTAAGTGTAAAGAATAACATTGGTGAGATAGGCGAATGAAGAGACCGGAAATTAAAATCCTTCACCACGCCAACGACTTCCAGTTTTCCTTTATCAGGATAAACAATGAATTTGCCTAAAGCTTCTTCCGGACTCCATCCGAAAAGTTGTGCAGCATTTTCATTTAAAATCACTGAAGCTGAATCCGCAACACTTCCTGCTTTAAACTGCCTTCCACTTGCAAGCTTTAATCCTAATGTTGAAAAATAATGATCATCTATCTTTGCCTGGTTGATGGGAAGGTTCTCCTGGCTTCCTTCCTTAGAAAAAATATCCTCGCTTGTTCCAGTACCAGGAATCTGGGCAGCCACGGTTGCATCAACCACACCATCAATTGCAGAAATTTCATTTCTGAAAGATTCAATCTGAGGTCCTAATGCTTCAGCATAATTTATTAAAAGAACATTTTCCTTTTCAAGACCAAGATTCATTGTCGAAATGTACCTCAGCTGTTGAAAAACAATGAGAGTAATAGATATCAATGCAATTGCAATGGTAAATTGTAATGTAACTAAGCCATTGCGTAAGCCACCTGACTTCATTCCAGATGCTAATTTTCCTTTCAGCACATAAATGGGCTGGAAAGCGGTCAGGTAAAATGCTGGATAGAAGCCAGCAATAAATCCAAGCACAAAAGGAAGCAGAAAAATCATGAGGATAAGATTCCAGTTTCCGGCAAGATTAAACGGCAGATCGAAACCACTCAAATTAAAAATCAAGGGTTTAAAAATTGCGGCTAATGCCAGTGATAAGACCGTAGCCAGGATGGTCACAAAGATTGATTCAAACTGAAATTGTGCGATCAACGAACTTCTGAAAGCACCAAGTGTTTTCTTCACCCCGACTTCCTTAGCACGCATTGTTGCTCGGGCCGTGGAGAGATTAATGAAATTTATGGATGCAATTAAAAGGATAAATCCTGCAACTCCACTTAAGATATAAACATATACCTTATCACTGACCTCTTCATATCTTGGAAAAATTTCTCCTGATTCCAGGCGAATATCTGTTACTGGCTGAAGATACCAGTTCCATCCACCCTTACTCCTGATAAAGTCACTAAAATCCATTCCAAGTCTTTTAAAAGTGGGAGCCACGCGACGATCCGTAATGGTTTGAATTTTTCCCTCAAGAGCAGTAAGATTGGTTCCGGGGCGCACTTTTATATAAGTCACCACCTGAGTCCATATAAAACTCCATTCAAACCGCTTAAGGTTTTCGTTTGTAGAAATTGAAAGGAGATAATCAAAATGAAAGTGAATGTTCGCAGGCTGAGTTTCTGTAACACCTGTCACTTCCACTGCAGTACGCTCATCCCCGAACAGTAGCATTTGGCCAACCGCAGGCTTATCTCCGAAATATTTTTTCGCAGCTTCTTTTGAGAGCACTACCTTATTTTTGCCGATCAAAGCAGTTCTATAGTCGCCTTCGTTAAGCTTGAAATCAAAAAATGCAAAGAAGTTTGAGTCAGCCGCCAGTACCTTACTCTCACGAAAAGCTTTTATATCTCCTCCATTCTCGGCGGAACGAACAACATAATCTCCCGGTGTATTGATTCTCAGCACCTGCTCGATCTCCGGATAGTCGTTCTGAAGAGCGTGCGCTACCTGTGGGCCGGATGAAGACATTATTCCTCCATTGGGTGACCATATAGCAGTCTGGTTTACTCTATACAAACGATCAACATCAGGATGAGATTGATCAAAACTATTTTCAAACTGAACATAATTATAAATGAGAATGCAGGAAGCTATTCCAATCGCAAGGCCTGCTATATTAATAATTGAATACTCAATGTTCTTTGTTAAACTTCTGATCGTTATCGTTAAAAAGCTTCTTAGCATAGTAATCGTGTTTAACTCACCTGAAAATTTGTTTCTAAGTATAATCCCGGGTCTCAAAAATGCAATTGCATTCCAGAATAATTTCCGCTTTGCTTTCCTCACTCCGAACAATCTCTCATCCTTATCAAATTTTTCAAGCAAGTCCCCTTCAACGCCTTCATACAAAACCGGGGGACAAAGTGCTTTAAGAATACGAAATGGGAAACCTGACGCATCAGTGATATCTTTCTCCTTCATTCAATCACCCCTTAACACTTACCATTTTTAATTGTGGGATCAGCTTCCAAAGATCTGTTCTGGATTCCTTCATAGAGCGCAGCATTGCCATGCCGGAGTTTGTGATCTGGAAAATTCTTTTTCTCCTTCCGCCGCGCGTAGTGGTCGCACCACCCATACTGGATTTAACAAAGCCCTTATCCTCAAGGCGGTAAAGAGTTACGTGAACAGCGCTGAGATTCGAATCTCTCCCTACTCTCTTTTTGATTTCGGTCACTATCGCATTTCCATATGCTTCCTCCTGAAGGATGCTCACCACCATCAGAATCAGCTCCTCAAATTCACCGATGTATTCTTTCGACATTTGTATATAGATTGTAAAACTAATTAACGGAGTTTTGGTGGATTAGTTACTACTTTGTAAAAGTTATTTTGAAGTCAATGTTCAGATAGCGCCCGAACATCCCTGGCAAATCCTAAATTACCTGATCATCAAAATATCATTCGTATTTGAGAGTATTGGCCGGATTAACCGTTGCTGCTTTTAGTGAATGGAAGCTTACAGTAGTTAAGGCAATCACAATAGCTGAAATGGATACTATAATGAAGGTCCATAAACTCAATTCTGACTTGTAGGCAAAACCTTCCATCCATTTTAGCATAAAATACAAGGAGACCGGTGTGGCAATAAATATTGATATACAAACCAGGATAGTGAATTTCTTATTAAGCATACTCACAATGTTGACTGCAGTTGCACCCAGAACTTTCCGGATACCAATTTCCTTGGTACGTTGCTCCGCTGTAAAGGCAGAGAGTCCGTAAAGTCCAAGACAGGAAATAAAAATAGCGAGTACCGTAAAAAATCCGATAGCTTTACTGAAGACCTGCTCTTTTTCAAGGAGTTCACCAAAGTTATCATCCAGGAAATGATACTTGAATGGTTCATCAGCCACAAGCGATTTCCATTTTACTTCTGCTTTGGAAATAAAATTCCCAGCTGCACCTGGCTCTACCCGGAATCCCAACTGATAATAATTATTCTTGCTTAGCAAGATGGCTACAGGTGCTATTGAGTTACGTAATGATTCCCAGTGAAAATCGCTTACCACCCCAATAACATGCAGGTCTTTGTTGATCACCGCTCCTATTGGCTCCTTTAATCCCAGGGACTCCACTGCGGATTCATTTAGCACAACTCCTGCCGAGTCAGATGCAATGTCTTTATTAAAACTTCTACCCTGAAGCAACTTAAATTCCATTACTCCAATATACTCGGCGTCTCCAAAATAGGTATTGATAGCGACAGGATCCTTCATTTCAGGAGTCTGGAATGTATAGAATGACATGACTGCCTTACTTCCCGGTTCACCGGTATGAAGGCTGCTTTTCAATACCCCAGACATTTGAGAAAGTTCATTCTTAAAAGCATCTGCGTGCTGTTTCAGTGCACCGACGTTGTCAATTGTTATCATGTTCTCCTGGGTAAATCCCATGTCCTTTGTTTGCATGAAATTCATCTGACGCACGATGATCGTTGAACATATCATGAGGCAGATAGAAATAGAAAACTGAAATATCACAAGAAGATTTCTGAATTGTGATCCACCACCCATTGCAATATTTCCCTTTAGGACTTTGATTGGCGTAAAAGAGGTAAGATAAAACGCCGGATAGATACCTGAGATGAACCCAACCAAAACAGCGAAGGCAAGTAATATCAACAGACTCCATCCACTATTCCAAAGTGTATTGATGAGTTGAGTGCCTGTCACTATCTCAAATACTTTCAAAAACATCTCTGCAAGTGCGAGTGAAAGAAGCATTGCAATTAGGCTTACAATTACGGATTCAAGGATGAACTGAATTACCAACTTGCTCCTGCCCGATCCAATTGATTTTCTAATTCCGACTTCCTTTCCACGACGGGAAGCCCTGGCTGTGGTAAGATTAATGAAATTGACAGAAGCTAACAGAAGTATAAAAACAGAAATAGCCGCAAATGTGTACATATTAGATTCATTTCCGGGGGTTGATATTTCATAATTCAATGACGACTTTAAATGGACATCTTTTAAAGCATGAACATTGAACCGCAATGCATTTTCATTCTTCTTGTAATCTTCAAATGAAATATTGGGAGGCATACCAGCCGAACTTGCAGAAGGATAAACCTGCTTTTCCATAATTCTATCAAGGGCATTGTCAAGGTCTTCCCGACCATTATTTTCTTTCAGCAACACATAATTGAATACTGAGGCAGATGTCCATATTTTACTGTTTTTCAATTGATGATCAATTGATAGCCATAGAGTAGCTTTTAATTGGGAACTTCGATCATCATCCTTTACAATTCCTGAAACCGTAAAAGGTGTTCTTTCTTTTCCAACTTCAATGACTTTGCCCAATGCAGGAGCATCTCCAAAATACTTCCTTGCCATTCGCTGGGTAATTACTGCCTGATCAGGTGTGCTCAGTGCAAAATCTCTATTACCTTCCAAAAACTCATATGAAAAAACTTTGAAAAAGGAGGAATCAGTATAGTAAACCATCTCATCGAAAGTCTTGTCTCCGATTGATAGAGGTGTTTCCCTTGAGCGTAAAATTCTGGTGAAGGCTTCTACTCCCTCAAACTCTTTCGGTAGATACTCACCCAATACTTCAGGGCCCGGACCGAAATTTCCCATGTTAAAGAAGGACACACCAATCTTAAAGATGCGATCAGCATTTTTGTAATGCCTGTCATAGCTCCACTCATTGTAAACAAAAAGGAACATCACCAGACTACATGCAATGCCGATTGCTAATCCGAAAATATTGATGATGGAATAAGAGAATTGACGCTTAAGGTTGCGTAGGGCAACTACCAGGTAATTTCTTAGCATAGTGATGGCATTTATCTTCTGGTTTACAAAAAAAGTACCAGATGAAAGAGACGAATTTAGCTCAGAATCTAAGTTTGTAGTTCTATTGGCAATTCAATTACGAACAAGCCCGTCCGGTTTCGGTCATCAAAGAGCGGAAATCCCCCGTAATTTCGGAAGAGTTAATTTACTCATACTTCAATGTCTTTGCAGGATCAACTCTTGCAGCTTTCAGGGTTTGAAAGCCGACTGAAACGAATGCAATGAATACGACGCCAAACCCAGCAAGGGCAAAAAGCAGCGGATTGACACTAATTCTATAAGGGAAAGACTCTAACCATAAATTCATTCCCCACCATGCCAGCGGCCACGCAATGATATTGGCGACAAGGACAAGTTGTATAAATCCTTTTGAGAGCAGAAGTACAATGCTCACGGAACTCGAACCTAATACTTTTCTGATCCCAATCTCCTTCGTCCTTTGTATGGTCATAAAAGAGGCGAGTCCAAAGAGACCCAGACACGCTATAAAAATAGCCAGCACGGTAAACAGGCTAAAGACTCTTCCAAACTGAAGATCACTTTCATATTGACGATTAAAGAACTGATCCAGGAAAAAATAATCTATTGGATTACCTGGAAAGAATGTTTTCCATGGACCATCAAGAGTTGATAAAAGCTGCTGACTGTTTTCAGATTCAATCTTAAACGCAAAGAAACTCGATGCTGAAATAAATCTAAAAACTAATGGTGACACCATCGTCTTAAGAGACATCTGATGATAATCTTCCAGCACTCCGACGATCTCAAGTGTATCCCCGCCATGTCTGACCTTCTCTCCGATTGCAGATTCAGGATCCTTGAATTCAAGCGAATGAATCATAGCCCGATTGAGCATCACACTTTTTCTTTCATTTGGATGGTCGAGGTCAAAATTTCTGCCGGCAATAATCTGAAGACCGAAAGCAGGCACATACTCATGATCAATTCCTACCGAGTATCCTGAGATTGAATTCTCTGGTCCAGCATTAATTCTCCTGATACCACTAGCCCAGAAAATTTCGTCACCCGGAACATTGGTTGATGCCGTCATGCTTTTAATTCCAGGAATTCTCAATGCTTCCGTTCTAAAGCTTTCCAGGTTTTTTCGATAGGTAGAATCAATGGCACTCGGACCTTTCAAAACAAGAGTCTGATTGATGTTAACACCCAGATTTTGATTCTTCATAAAGCTCAATTGCTGATAAACAACTATTGATCCAATGATCAGTACAACGTAGGCAACAAATTGAAATACCACCAAGCCCTTTCTTAAAACTCCACTCTGAGATGTTCCCATGCTCTTTCCTTTGAGAACTGAAATAGGCTTAAAGGAGGAAAGAATAATAGCAGGATAGAATCCGGAAAGCACAGATCCGGCTAAAAACAAAAGGCTCACTAAAAGCCAGAAATCTGCCTGCATCATATAGTCGAGTGGAATGATCCTTCCTGATAAGTTTGAAAATGACGGCCATGCTATCCGTACCAAAAGGATTGCGATGAGGGCAGCGAATAAATTCACCAGAAAAGATTCAGCAAGGAACTGTCTGACAAGCTGTTCTTTCTGAGCACCCATCACTTTTCGCACGCCCACTTCATTGGCACGTTCAAAAGATTTGGCAGTTGCAAGATTGATATAGTTTACCCAGGCAATCGCTAAAATAAAAAGCGCGATGATACTTAATGCATAAACAGAATCACCATCGCCCCTCTCTTCTGGTTGAGATTCCTGCAAAAGGTTAGCGTAAAGATGAATTGCCAACATAGGTTGAAGGATGAATTCCTGACGATTGTTATTCTTGGTCCATTCCTCTCCTCTATTCTTTTCCAGAAAAGCATTCCAACGTCCTTGTAATTCGTTTACGTCCGTTCCTGGTTTTAGCAGAACGTAGGTATTGAAATCATACCACCCCCAATTCGTCTCAGATTCATTCTTTGTCTGAGCATTTAATGTCTGATATGAGAAAAGTATGTCAAACTTGATATGAGAGTTCTGAGGAACATTCTTCATAACCCCCGTGATCTCAAATTTATTTGTACCGTCCCAATCAATGTTCTTTCCGATGGGATCCTCTTCTCCAAAATACTTCTTTGCTGCACGCTCTGAGATAACTGCTTTATTGGGACCTACCAATGCGTCACTTTCATTTCCTTTCACAAGGTCAAAATCAAAAACTTCAAAAATTCCCGGATCAGCAATCTGCATTTTCTCTTCCCGAAAAGAAATCACTCCCCTGTCAGGACTTTGATAGCTCACAATGCCACTCACCGGATATAGGCGAGCGAATTGTTTTACTTCAGAAAAATTATTCTTCAGTGCTGGACCTGCGGCTGGAACTGCAGCGGCACATTCAAATCTTAATTTTCCACCCTGATATCCATTGTATTGAATTCTGTAAATATCTTCTGCATTACTATGAAACTTATCGAAGCTCCGCTCATACTTTACATATTGCAAGATCAGCAAGCTGGCTGCTATCCCCAGAGAAAGTCCGATTATATTGAGAAGAGTAAAAGATTTGTGACGAAGAAAATTTCTTATTGCCGAAGTGAAGTAATTTCTAATCATAAGCAGAGGGATGGTACATACTCGTTACGTCAACGTCATGTTAAAGTTTCTCCATCTGTATAAATGCCCTTTTTAGGGTGATGGCTTTACGAAGTTCGTTGTTTCCCTCGTGAAAAGCCATCCCTAAAAATACCTCAAAACCGTCCGAATTTCAGGGTAGCATTATAAGACAAATTACTTAAGTCAGAATCACTGAGTCCTGAAGCATTACTACCTGCGGTTGCCCTGTAAGATATTCCAGGACTAAAACGCATCCATTTCAAAACATTAAATTCCAGATGCATACCAGGTTCTGCAACAAAAAACCAGTTTTCATCACGAATGTGCCTTTCACGATTATTGTTATTGTTGAAATCATAACGTTGATATTGCAATGTAAAGCCAGGGCCTGCAAATAGACTAAAAGCTAAATGCACTGCTCTACCAGAGCCAATCACATACTCAGTCATCAGACCAAACTGTCCATACTGATAACTAAGATTTAAAGAAGGATCAGCACTATTTTCAATCGGGACCGGGAGATTATTGGTCACTGCGGCCGCACTTAATCCGATCATAAACCAATGATTGACATACCAACCACCATAAACCTCAGCAATGTTTGCATACTGCCCTCTGATAGTTGTGAATTTGTTGGACAGGGCACCATAACCTCCGGAGGATGTTCCGGGCCTGAATATCGTGCGGATTTTGTGCCGGGATGAGTCCTGAGCATAGGAATGACCCGAGACCATAAGACCGCACGCGATTGCAAATACTAATATCGATTTTTTCATATAAGGGTAATAATTATTATGTTTCTCTAATGACAACCGACCTGGGATTAACCCCTATTGGTTCGCTCAGATTTCTGATCTGTGGAAAAAATCAAATCAAAAGCTTTCGGTACCTTCATCCATATTTTCACCTAAATATTCACATCATGCAATGGAGAGGACGAAGAGAAAGTGGAAACGTTAACGATCAGCGGGGAAGCGGCGGCGGTGGTGGTGGTGGATTCAATTTACCCGGTGGCCTTTTTTCGAAAGGCGGACTGATCACAGTGGTCATTATTTTTATTGTTAGCTGGCTGACGGGAACAAATCCCTTGACGCTCCTTCAGCAGGTGGATACTTCCGGTGGATCTTCAGGTCAGGCAATTCAGGTCAGTGCGGAAGATGAAGAGCGTGCACAATTTGTGAAGGTTGTCCTCGCTGATACAGAAGATGTATGGCATAAGCTTTTGTCTGATTATCGAGAACCAACCCTTGAGATGTTTACCGATCAGGTTCAATCAGCATGTGGACAGGCAAGCGCATCCTCAGGTCCTTTTTACTGCAGTGAAGATGAAAGAGTTTATATTGACTTATCATTCTACGATGAACTTCAAAGCAAATTGAATGCTCCTGGGGATTTTGCACAGGCCTATGTCATTGCTCATGAAGTTGGCCACCATGTCCAGCACCTGATGGGCATCACCGACAAAATTCATGCTATGAAGAATGACCTAAGTGAAGAAGATTATAACAAGCTTTCCGTTAAACTCGAATTGCAGGCAGATTTTTTTGCTGGTGTTTGGGCTCACCACGACAATGAAATGAAAAACATTCTTGAGCCCGGTGATATAGACGAAGCTTTGAATGCCGCCTCCGCTATCGGTGATGACCGTTTACAGAAGCAATTTCAGGGATACGTAGTTCCTGATTCTTTTACGCATGGAACCTCTGCTCAAAGAGTATTCTGGTTTCGTAAAGGATTTGAGACCGGAGACATAAAGCAGGGTGATACCTTTTCTGACAAGTCGTTGGATTAGTCCAAAATCAATTCTGTTTTCAATGAGTTTTCCTATCTTTGCACCGGCAAATCGGGCACGACCAGCTCCTGCTGAACTCCCCCAGGACCGGAAGGTAGCAAGGGTAGGCGGTTGTAGCGGTGCGATGTTCGGTTTGCCATTTTTTATTTAAGCCCTCCAAACCCGTTTTCAGCCATAATCTGGCTTAAAAACTACCTCAACCTGTAGTTTTCATTGAATTCTAAAGCGTAGATTTACGCTAACAATAATTTCTAACATCATTTCTGTTGTAAAACAGAAAATCTTAAAGCCAAAACTCACTAATCTTATGAAATTCTTCATTGACACAGCGAATCTAAATGACATTAAAGAAGCCTACGACCTGGGTGTATTGGATGGCGTAACAACCAATCCTTCCCTCATGGCAAAAGAAGGAATTAAAGGAGCAGAAAATATCAGAGCTCACTATAAAGCAATCTGTAACATTGTAGATAATAATGTAAGTGCTGAAGTGATCGCTACCGATTATGAAGGCATCCTTAAAGAAGGTCGTGAACTTGCAAAAATCGATTCCAAGATTGTTGTGAAAGCTCCGATGATCAAGGATGGCGTAAAAGCAATCAAGAAATTCACGAGTGAAGGTATCCGCACGAATTGTACGCTGGTATTCTCAGCGGGCCAGGCAATTTTAGCAGCTAAGGCGGGTGCATCTTATGTCTCCCCTTTCATTGGCAGATTAGATGATATCTCTCAGGATGGCCTTGAACTTATTGAACAAATCCGTGTGATCTATGATAACTACGGTTTCCAAACGGAGATTCTTGCAGCCAGCGTTCGTCACACTATTCACCTGATCAAATGTGCTGAAATTGGTTCGGACGTAGTAACCTGTCCTTTGAAGGTTATTACCGACTTACTGAACCATCCATTAACAGACTCAGGATTGGCCAAATTTTTGGCAGATCACAAAAAAGTAAATGGATAAATTATACAGGTCCCAGCCAAAAGTTGGGACCTGAAATTTTTTAAGCCTCTCTATGTTTTCATCCGATCCGGTAGTCAGAGTAAAAGACGCCACCATCTTTCAGGGTAATCAAGCCGTCCTTACCAATCTTTCTTTTGATGTTGAGAAAGGTGACTTTGTCTTCCTGGTAGGCCGCACTGGCTCAGGAAAATCCTCTCTATTAAAAACACTCTATGCTGACCTCCCCCTTCGCTTAGGCGATATCAACATAGCTGGTTTTAATATTCGGGGAATTAAGGACAAGGAGGTACCCTTATTGCGAAGAAAAGTTGGAGTGATTTTTCAGGACTTTCAACTCTTTCCGGACAGAACCGTCGGTGAAAACCTGACGTTTGTTCTGCGGGCAACGGGATGGCGTGACAATCTCAAAATGAAGAGCCGACTTGTAGATGTATTAATGCAGGTAGGTCTTGGCTCGGTAGAGAAAAAAATGCCTCATCAGCTTTCCGGTGGTGAACAGCAACGGGTTGTAATTGCCCGCGCCCTTCTTAATGAACCACACATTCTAGTTGCTGATGAGCCAACAGGAAATCTTGATCCAGAAGTTTCTTCCGGGATTTTAAAGGTGTTTCAGCAGATCAACCGAAGTGGGACTGCCATTCTTATGGCAACTCACAGTTATGGTCTGATTAAAAAATTTCCTAACCGCGTGCTGAAGTGCGAAGACGGAAAAATTCTCGACTCTAATAAGGAGTTGATAGAATTAAAGAGCGAAGAAGATTTTTAAATGATTGCCTGCGAGGGCTTAGGTCTTTTCGAATCCTCAAGCTTTTGAATCTGCTGATTTAGCAAATCAATTCTTACCAACATGTTTAAAACCAAAGCCTCCTTCACTTTCTCAGAAGGATGTTTTTTCATTTCCTCTGCCAATACAGTATACATCGCTTCAAGCTTCTGAATATCCTGGGTAAATGAATTGTCCGCATGGAGATCTTCCATTGAAATCAATGTGGCTTTTTCCAATATCTGTGCAGAATAAAAAGACTCTATGTCCTTAAAGTCCTGATTCGCACTGGTGGCGTTCACCGGCATTACATCTGATTTGGAGAAGAGCAAATAGGCAGAGAAGCCCATCAGAACGATCGCAGCGGCTCGCCACAGTGGAGCGGAATTCCAGAAAGAATCTTTAACGCCAAATAGATTCGATGAAATATTTCGCCAGACTTTTTCCGAAGGTTGCTTTTCATCAAACTCCTGACGATGGTTTTCTACAAATTTTTCAAGTCTATCTTTCATAATTTTCCTCCTTCCAAAATTTCCCTAACCTTCTTTTTTGATCTGTTAAATTGCGACTTTGATGTTGACTCTGTTATACCTAAAATTTCGGCAATTTCACTATGATCATATCCTTCCAAAAGATATAACGATAGGACGCTTCTATATCCGTCTGGCAAACCTTCAATTGCCCTCTTCACTTCTTCCACAGAAAACTGAAACTCCTTTTCGGTAAAAGTCTCTTCTTCCACATCAAACTGATCATCCTCGGGAAGTCTTTCAGTCTTACGGCCTTTCAGAACATTAATAGCCTTATTGACTACAATTCTTTTCAACCATGAGCCAAAAGTGGCATCTCCACGATAAAGATGAAGATTTCTGAAGGCGCTGATAAATGATTCCTGAAGTACATCCTCCGCTTCCTCCTCACTATTGACGATCCGGAAACCCACATTGAACATGCTTCTCGAATAAAGCCTGTAAAGCTGAAAATGGGCTTCCTGGTCACCCAATCGGCACTTTTCAATGATCTCCGCATGAATGTGTACAGTGGCTGCCTCCGAACTCATAGTCCTGATTGCTAATGACCCATCATAAAGGAAAAGGTTGCATCATTTTAAAGTAGCAAGGCTCTCTTTCGCTGAAACAAAATCCGGGGCAATTGCCAGTGTCTGATCAAAGAATTTCTTTGCATTCACCTTGTCGCCTTGATCCTTATAAATAAGTCCTTTAAGATTCAGAAGAGAAACTCTCAACTTATACTCTTTCGGTTTCCCCTGAGCATCATTGAAAGTTACTTTCAATTCATCCACATCAGGCTTAGCCAGCAAGATATCTGCATTGGTCATAGCTTCCTGATACTTTTTAGCTGAGTATTGCAGAAAAGCCATTTTATACAAAGTGTAACTTTCATTCTTAAGCAGATATAAACTTTCATAATATTCCAAAGCTCTATCCCCAAGGTTAAGGGCCTCAAAAGAAGCTGCCACCAATTCGAGAGCCTCGGGATCTTTTGGTGAACGTTTCAAAAGATCTTGTCCTACCAAAATACTGGATGTGAATTCAGAGTTCTGATAGTAATAAACAGCAAGCGAAAAAATCAATGAATCGCTCCCGGGAAATTCAACAATCAGGTCATACAAAGCATCCTTTGCCAACTTTAAATCATTCCATCTGGTTGCAAAAGCATACTTGGTAGCATAATGCTGTATTAGAGAATTGTTAGGTTGAGGATCGCTATTTACCTGCTGCTGAGTCTGAGGTTCTGTAGGTTGCGGTTTGGCAGTCGTCGTCTTTTGTTTCTGAGCCATGACAAAAGACATACTCAATAAAATCATCAGAGGAATAATAATAACTTTTTTCATTTGTTGGTTAGTGGTTTAATTCAATTTTAACAATTCCTTTTTTACTTGCTATATCTGTCAGAAGAGCAAGAGCTTCTTCCCGATCATTTCTTATCTCACCCTCCAATATAGCTTCTTTGATCTGCTCTTTTATTTCACCAATTATCGGGCCAGGAGGAATATTAAACATCCTGATGATTTCATCACCCGTAATGGGAGGTTGGAAATTCCTTATATGATCTTTCTTCTCAACTTCCAGCATCTTTTCCTCTACCTTCTCAAAATTCTTAATGTACTTCTTTACCTTTTCAGAATTCTTGGACGTTATATCTGCGCGACATAATTTCATTAGTGCTTCTGTATCATCGCCTGCTTCAAACAATAATCTTCTCACTGCTGAATCTGTAACATCATATGCCAAAACAATGGGACGAAGGTGAAGTCTCACTAGTTTCTGTACAAAATCCATCCTATCGTTCAGCGGAAGCTTAAATCGTTTGAAGATACCCGGCACCATTCTCGCACCTTTGTCTTCATGACCATGAAAAGTAAAGCCGTGTCCGGGCTCAAACCTTTTCGTTAACGGTTTGGCAATATCATGAAGGATTGCAGCCCATCGCAGCCACAGATCATCCGAAGTTTTTGAAACATTGTCAAGTACCTGAAGAGTATGATAGAAATTATCTTTGTGTGCTTTGTTATCTACATACTCTACACCTTGCAGTGCGACCATCTCAGGAAAAAACTGCTTTAGCAGTCCGCTATGAAAAAGAAGCTTGAATCCATACGATGGAACCGGAGACAGAATTATCTTATTGGTCTCTTCAATAACCCGCTCCATCGAAACAATTTTTAATCTTTCCTTTTGATCTATAATCGATTGGAAAGTATCAGGCTCAATATCGAATGCCAACTGCGAAGCAAAGCGCACCGCCCTCATCATTCTTAATGGATCATCAGAAAAGGTAATAGCAGGATCAAGTGGTGTCTTGAGCATCTTCTCCTTTAGATGCTTCACTCCTTCAAAAGGATCAATCAATTCACCATAGCTGGCCGAGTTTAGACTAATCGCCATCGCATTGATAGTGAAGTCCCTTCTCCTCTGGTCATCTTCCAGTGTGCCATCTTCAACAATTGGCTTGCGTGAATCTCTGGAATACGACTCCTTGCGGGCGCCGACAAATTCAAGCTCATAATCTCCCTGGCGGATCATAGCCGTTCCAAAGTTCTTAAATACCGTCACCTGAAGACCGCCCAGCTTCTCGCCTACTTTTTGCGCCAGAGCAATACCGCTTCCGACGCAGACAAAGTCAATATCTTTGTTGGGACGTTTTAGAATCAAGTCACGGACAAATCCACCCACAACATAGGCTTCTACATTCTGGTCTTTTGCGGCCTCAGAAATCGTCTTGAAAATGGGATTTGATGCTAAATCACTCGAAAAATTCATTACTTAAGCCTTTTAGAAAAAGGGATTCCCAAAGGTAAAGTTTTATCGCGTGGCGTTAAAGAAAGTGTTTAGTGATTAAAGGTTGGGCAAGGAATAAACTTTTCCCTCTTTTTAGCATGGGAATTCATCTGGATGGCGAGCTTATACTTGAGAGCAATCTCATGAGTACCTCCCGATACAGGCCCAAGCTCTGATACAGTAAAATCATAACTGTACATGACTTCGACTTTCGTCAACTGAAATCCGAGTATGACTACAGCAGCATCCTGACTAATGTTATCCTTCACATTCTGTTCGATCGGGATACCTCGATACCACACCCCCATAACGATGGGATCGTAAAGGAAATAAGCTCCCACATCCAATTGATCAAAGTTGCCTTGTCTTTTATAAACAAAGGAAGGTGATAGTACCGCTTCATGGGCCTTCTTGAAAGGTCCTCTGTTTAAGGGTATTCTCACCCCACCATGCACCGTTGTCTTAATCGGAAGTGTTGCTTCCTGATTCAACAAAGTTCGATTCGGCTGATTGAGATGACTTGTTGCAAATCCAAACCAAAATGATTTATTATATGCCAGTAAGCCCGCGTTGAAATCAAAGTAATGAGACATTCCTAAATTAAAAAGAGCAGGGTCATCACTTGGTACCTGACCTTTCGAGTCAAATTGAAGTTGATCTGCAAAGATGAGTTTATTAAGATCAATCGTACGGAAAGCATATCCAAAACTTAATCCAGTTGATATAACCCATTTATTTGCAACATTGACCCTATACGAATAAAGAAAATTAAACTGAGATGACTTCATCCCTGCTGTACCAGCCTTATCCATTGTAACAAGGAAACCCACACCACTGTGATAGTCATGTAAATTATAATCGTAGGAAAGTGCTGTGGTTACATAACCTCTGGCAATGTTGGGCCACTGATTGCGATAATTCGCTATGAATCTGTGATCAGTGGTTGTTCCCGTAAAGGCAGGATTTAAATACAATGGAGCAGCATAGTATTGTGAAAATTCAGGATCTTGCGCAAATGCAAGGGTAAGTAAAAGCAATCCGATAAGGGTAAGTATACTTCTCTTCATCGTATCAGATTTATATCACCCGTTCTTACCACCGTCTCGCCATTCTCGTACTTCGCTGAAATCTTGAATACATAGACATCCTGAGCACAAAGCTTTCCATTGAAGTAGCCGTCCCATCCTATCTGAGGATCTCTGCTTTCAAATAAAAGCTGACCCCAACGATTGAATACCAGCATTTCAAATTGCGTAACGCCACGCATGACCGGAAGAAAAACATCATTCTTCCCATCGCTTTGACCTGAACCTGGGGAAGACTGTACTCCGGAAAGATTTGGTGAGAATGCATTCGGCACCAGAAGCTGCCCTCCTTTTTGTGTTATAACAGCTCCCTTTACCAGAGTGGTGTCGGCGCAGTCATGTGGACTGATTGCAATCAAAGAGATGTCAAAAATACCTTCGTCCTCATAAACATGCTGTGGTTCCACAAGATCAGAAGTTTCACCATCTCCAAAATTCCATTCATATCTTCCGGCGCCAATGCTATTATTCTTTGTGTACATGATTCCGCCTGGTATGTACAGGAGCTTAGGCTTGATATCAAATCTGGCAATAGGTTTCTCAAAAACTTCAATGATCATTTGCTTCGTTTCAGTGATTACAGTACCTGAAATATTAGATGCAGAAAGACTTACGGTATATTTCCCTGGCAAAAAGTAAGTATAGGTTGGGTTAGCTGCTCTTGAGGTGGCAGCTCCATCGCCAAAGTCCCACAGATAGGTGGCGGGATCCGCAAACATAGAAAGGTTAGTGAATTTTACTTTTAATGGAGAACATCCGGAAGCAGGATCATAGCTAAAATTAACCACTGGTGGAATCGGAAATATCGTAATGTTTGCTGTTTGTGTTTCAATACACACATTGTTGGTGACGGTCAGTTTGATCACGTAGGTGCCATACGTTGCGTAGACATGTGAAAAACTAGTGGTTGAAGTATTGGAAGTGATCCCATCTCCAAAATCCCATTCATATGTCCATGGTCCAGGATTTGTTGTATTGGTAATAAAGACTGTTGAAGCAGGAAGCGATTGCGTCAGAGGAGTTACTGTAAAAGACGTGTTAATAATATCTCTTCTGGGAACCACAATGCTTTGGGTTGTGATGTTGCTCGTACAATTTGCAATGTTCCTGGTATCCAATCCGACTGCAAGATTAATATCTACTCCAGAACGAAGCACTTCATACTCAATCATGTCACTCGAGCCTGACGTATTTAACATCATTATTGTATTCTCCGAAACAGTCCAGTGATATTGAAGTCCTTTTTGTGAAGCTTCAAAGCGAAGGCGCATCTTTTCGCAATCAAAAACAAGTGTATCAATGTTGAAATTTGATACTGGCACAGGACTTACACGGATAACACGAACAGAATCTCCATAACACCCACTCGGCAACGTAGTCGTTAACTGTACCTGAAAGGCTTCTATCAACGGCGTGGTGTTGATAAAATTATAAGTGTACGTTGGCGTTGTACCAGTGCTTACATTGGAGATTACTCCCGAAACATCACTGATCCTCCATTGATAATTAGTTGGTCCTAGGGATTGAGTCTGCGGATCAACCGAAAAATTTACACTCACTGGAGAACAATTATCATTGAAGGGGGAATAGTTGGTCGATATAAATCCGGAAGCGGTACCCGGAAAAACAGTAATGATTACTGGTGGTGATATTCTCTCACAATTATTGACAGTTACTACCCGAAGCCGGACGTCAAATAGTTTATTAACCGTTGTAACATTTATGAAATCATGGACAAACTGATTCGTAAACCCAATATCCGTTGGACGTTGAGTGCTTACCGGAAGAAACCCCAATCCGCCTCTTTCATCAACTTCCCATACAAACCTGTCGACAATATCGGGCTGTCCTCCTACTGAATTATTTGTAAAGATTACTGTCAGAACACTGCATCCTGACACGACATCCGGTACAAAATTCGCAGTGGGTAGCGGATCAACTCTTACAGGTATTACCAGTAAATCTGAACATCCATTCTGATTGGTGGTAACTCTCAGCGCGACCTGATAGAGACCTGCTGCTCCAAGGGATCTTGTAAAGGTTGTCTGATTATCAAATGCAGGATCCTTAATGAACGTTGAGCCATTGTAATTAAAATCCCACTCACGCAACACTATGCTTTCCCCGTTGATCGGTACTAAGGTAGAAGCTTCATTAAAAGAAGCTGGAGTTCCCTGACAAACCCTGTTTGCTGTAAAGACGGGAACAGGGTTCTGATAAACACGGACATTCACTTCATCTATTGTCTGGCATGCCGTTACATTGTCACGAATGATTAATCTCACACGATAAATACCGCGATTTGTGAACGTCCTGTCAAAAGGACCAAGAGCTGTTGATGAAAATCCTCCGGCCAAAGGAGCCTGAAGCACCATGATATTGTTTTCATCATAAAATTCCCATCTCCATTCGGTTGTTGGCGTTACCACTCCTACTGATGCATCAGTAAAGCGCACCTGAAACCCAGTAAAGGGGGCAATTACAGATTGACAGAAATCTGGCGTAATAGGGTTATTTAAAAAATCAGTAGTCTGGATATTCGCAACCAATGAAGGAGAGATAGAGACCAATGCTTCATAGATCGCAATACAATTACCTGCTGCATTCTGATCTCTTACAGAAAGCCTGATCATCTTCTGCCCTGATGAAGAATAGGAGAATGTAGGATTAGTCGCACCTGAAGTAGCCAAAGGAACACCTGTTCCCGTATTATTATCATAGAATTGCCAGGTATATTGAAAATTCGCACCCGCAATTGCCGGGGTATTGTTATCGAAATAGATAATGTCGTTCAAGCAAAAAATTGTTTGAATAGGTCCACCTGCATTTCCCAAACGGGTAACATACGTTGGCTGAGGTGCGTCAACAATAACAATCCTGGCACGTGTTATCTGGGGAGGATTATCGCCATTGACAAGATTTCCACTCACTGGATTAAAAGCATTTCCATCCAGCAGATTGTCATCATATGCATTACACTGATTCCAGTTTTTTAATGTGATCTCAAATTCCTTTCCGATATCTGCAAGGGTGGTGACAGGCACGTTAATAGGCAAGCTTACCTGTCCCGGAGCAGTGACAGGATAAATAGGATTTCTGTTGGGTGCAGGGTTCAGATAAGGATAAGAGCCTGGAGTTACGCTGTTAACCTGAATTCCAGGAATGAAAGTCGGAAGAGGACCTGTTCCGTAGATCCATTGTATCCATCGTGGGGCATTATTCTCACGGGTAGCCCTGGGAAAACAATTCCAGTCACTGTTATCGGTGAAAGAAACATTGGCAGCATATCCCGCGCAAACGCGATACACTGCAGGATCAATTGATATAACATCATTTGTCCATACTATCACTTGTGTAGTGATAGGAACTACGCTTCCTCTAGGATTACAGGCGTTGGATGCGTCGATTACTACATCATACCCGCAATTCACGGACGCCAGTGGATAAATGTGTGACATAATCACCGGCGTTGCACCCTGGACGTAGGTCTGCTCGGGAGTTCCATCACCCCAATCAACAAAGTACTGGGTGCCAGGAACAGAAGAAAGGTAGATGGTTTGAATATTGACTGTAAAAGGTGCACAACCCCGGCTGCTGGTAAGAAAAGCAAAGCCTGGTTCCATAATGCCGCCGCACTGACCAAACACATTAGTCTGGCTAATAAGCAACATTACGCCTATAAAGATCAATAGGCGGATAGAACGGTAAACCTGCATCGTCAATCGGGGGTTAAGCCGATTAAAGTTCACTTAGACTGGCATATATAAGACTGATTTAGTCTTAAAAATCCAAACAGGTGGCAAGTGGTATTAAAGATCGATTAACAGAAGAAAATAGTAGATAATCTGCAGTTACTGATTCTTGCAAATTACTTCCAGAAGCCTTCCTGACGGCCACCAGTAGGGCAAGGAATCAGGCGATTACGCTTCTTTACTCCTCGGTGTATAGGCTTCGCACTGAACTCATACATGATTGAAAGTTCGTGCGCACCACCAGAGGAAGTTGAGAGTGGCGACGTATTGAAGTCATAGCTGTATCCAATCGTCATCTTATCAAGATACATACCTAACTGAAGAATGATAGCATCCTGTTGAATGGTATTAGTAGATGTCTTCTCGAATGGTTTTCCTCTATACCAGAATCCAACAAATACCGGATCAATGTGATAATTCAATCCAATGTTCAACTGAGAGATACCACCCTGAGATTGATAAATGAATGAAGGTGTCAGGTACGACATTCTTGAAGACGTTCTCAATCCATTCATAAGCGTTAATCTTGCGCCGGCATGAAGAGTGATCTTTGTGGAGAGACGTGTCTCATTGTTCAGGATGGAAAGATTGGGCTGATTCATGTGCGCAAAAGCTGCACCAAACCATAGAACTTTTGAATATACCAGGAACCCAGAACTAAAGTCAAAGTATTGCTGATTACCTAACTTGTACAGTGCGGGGTCTACTGATTCACCATTGGCAAATTCAATACCATCTCCCAGTCGAAGCTTGCTCCTGTCAAGTCCGTTGATTCCATATCCAAAGGAAAGACCTGGAGAGAATATTATCTTGTCATTGATTCTTAACTTATAGCTATACAATAAATTCACATTGGTTGTTCTCCATCCGGCAGATCCCATCTTATCTGTGGTGGCAAGAATTCCGAATCCGCTTTTCAACTCATCCACCCAGATATCGTAGGATGCTGCAAAAGTTGAGAAGGCCTGAGGCAAATTTGGCCACTGAATACGGTGGTTGAATGTTGCGCGCTGCTGAGGAGTGACCCCAGTAAATCCAGGATTCAGATAAAGAGGTGATTGATAATATTGAGAAAACTGAGGATCCTGCGCAAAGGCACCTGCTGCTACCAGCATCAAAATCCCCAGTAAAAAACCTCTCTTCAGCATAACGCTCATAAATTTATCGAATCATAGTAACATCACCAATTTGTGTCGTTCGCTGGCCATCCGACAGTCGAATGGTAAGCTTGTAGACATATACACCGGCCGGCAGCAGCTTGCCATCAGCATTGTATCCATCCCAACCCGTTTGTGTGCTATTACTTTCAAATATCAAATTACCCCAGCGATCATATATCTGCAGGTTGTACTCCTCAGCTCCCTTGACAATCGGCATGAATACGTCATTGGCCTTATCTCCAGGTCCATTTGCACCACCCGGACCATTCAGGTTAGGAGTAAATGCATTTGGAACTTTCGTTACCCCACCCTGCTTGGCAGTGATCTTCTGAATCGACGTATCCGCGCAGACTACACCATTTCCGTGATCAAACTGTGCATACAGTGCCAGGTTGTAGATACCCTCAATCTTATAACTATAGTTCGGATCATCGGCTGGCTCTGTCTGAACCAGGAATTCATTATTGAAATCGAAATCCCAATAATACTGGTTCGCACCCTGGCTTTGGTTATGCAATGTTAGCTTCTGATCCGGAACAAAGACTGTTGTCGGTGTTGCCGTGAATGCCGCAATTGGTTTCGGGAATACCGTTACTTCCTGCGGTGTCGCAAACGCTATCTGATGAGTAAATGTATTGGATGTACTCATTTCAATTCTGTAAATACCAGGTCTTGTCAGAAGGAATTTCGGCAGCGGAACATTTGAAGTCGCCACTACATCTCCACCCAAATAAACCTTGTATTCCAAAACATTACCTGTGCTGGTACTTGAAGTTACTTCAATAGTTGCCGGGAAACAGGACTCTGAAGGCGACGCTATGAATGTTGCTACCAGAGGCTTTATAGTAATATTTATGAACTTAACTCGCTGAACAGATTTACAAGACGGTCTTAATGTGTTGAATGCATCCAGTGTTACCCTCTTGGTTCCAGGAGTTGAATAGGAAACAAGTGGAGGAACAGGTCCCGAGAATGTTGCCGGTGTTGCATCTGCTCCAAAGCTCCAATCATAAGTGTAGAACGCCGGATCCACAGGAGTAGAAGTATTGGTATACGTCAGATCAGCGGTTCCATTCAGGAATTCATGAGGCGCAGGGCCTTCATCAAAGTCAGCAACTACACTTCTGTACACTTTAATTTCAATAGGACTAGAATCATTTGAGGCCGGGCAGTGTCCATTGGTAGCCCGGAAGAGAACCTCATAGATGATTGGATTGGCCAACGTATTATTTGTGAATGCGTAATTCAATGTTGTACCACTACCAATAACTGTTTCAGGAACCTGTCCTTGTATTCTGAATGACCACGTTTGTGAGGTCGCTCCAATTGTCTGGCTTGAGAATCGAACTATCTCTCCACTGCATATCTCAGTTTGATCCGCAACAACATTTATTACGATGTTCGGATAAACTCTGACAGGCAGGTTAGCGCTTCGTTTCAAGCAACCCAGTGCCGGATATTTTAACGTATCCAGATAAGTGGCCAGCGATGCCCTGAAATTGAACGTCGATGTTGGATTATCATTCACATACGTATGCTTGATGATCTTATTCAGCTGGGTAGAAGTTGCTGCGCCAGTACTCAATGAGTCAGCCGCATCTCCAAATGACCATCTGTAATAAGTATCCTGAACCTGATTGTATTGGAAAGATACTTCGACAGGACTACATCCTTCTGCTGGTAATGGATTTGTAATCGCAAAAGTAGGATCTGTATCACCAACAAACACCTTCACAAACTTCTGAGGGAAGCTTGCAGGATTTGCCAATGTATCGATGGAACAACCATTAGGATCGGTTACACTGATCAATGCAAATCTTGTAGTCGTCTGCATGTTCGGTTTGGAAATGACTGTAGTTCCCGCCTTGTTAGGCACATTGAATACAGTCGTTCCATCAGTATACTTAAAGCTGAACAATGGCTGACCAGTCAATTCTACGATCAGGAATTCAGTGCTGTTTTTACAGATGTATTCCGGATTTGGATTCAGGAATTGAGCCTTCATCTCAGGAGAAACAGTAACGATAACGATCTTACTATCCCCTACGCAATTTGTTGCTGCAGGGCCTGTAGGAACAAATGTGTAAACCAATGTAGCCTGGAATCCAATGGTGTTGAAGAGTTGGTAATTGATAATCGGACCTGATCCGGAAGGTGTAACTCCCAAACCATTTGAATCATCAACTGTCCACGTATAAGTAGTACCCGCTACATTGCTGGTTGGATTGATATTCAGGAATCCACCATGACAAACCTTCAATGTGCTTGGCACTGTTGCTTTTGGTTTCGGATTAACAACAACATCAACAGGAATTGCAGGACCTGTACACGTTCCAACACGTGGTGTAACAAGGTAATGAACTGTCTCTGCGGTAGTACCATTATTATTAAACAGTACCTGGAAGATACGATCTCCTGCTCCGCTGCTGGCACCTGTTACATTTGGTGCGATTGGTGCAACCACAGTCCATGTACTAACCGTAGTCGGTCCAAGATCTGAGGTTAAGGTAATATCAACCGTTTCGCCGCTACAAATTGGAGCTTGCGGTGATGCTGTAATGTTTGGACGAGGATTAACCGTGATCACGACATTAACATCGTCTCCTACGCAACCTGCACCACCAGAAATTCTTGGGCGGAAAGTATAAGTGACTGTTTCAATATTGAGACCAGGATTGTTCAAATTATCATTCAGGCTTGAAGTCTTAGGGAATACTGTGTTCACTAATGTCATACCTGTTACTCCGCCTGTTGCAACAACATTCTGAAGGAGATATTCTACGACTCCCGTAGATGGTGCCGTCAGAGAAGACAGACCAATGTTAGTCGCGTCTCCTTCACAAACAATTCTTGATGATGGTGTAGCAATAAGCTTAGGCTTAGGCTCTACATTAACAATCACCGGCACAGGCGCTCCTGTACAACCGGCGCCTCCTCTTGCTCCATTAGCAACCGGAGTTATGTTATAAGTAACAAAGCCAGGTGAGTCAGAACTGTTCACCAGATTATCAGTGATATGATGTCCTTCAGCAAGATTGCTCAATGCAGGAATGAATCCTGTCATTTGCGCTCCGATAGAAGAAACTGCAGTATAGTTGAATGTGATTACACCTGCCGTTGGATTGGTTGGAGAAACAAACTCTATATCCACAGGATCAATACCATTCAGTGTTGTGCTACTACAAATGTTAGCCTTAAAGTTGACTGGTGTCGCGACCACAGTAGGCTCAATAGTCAACACAATGTCTTTCAAAGGACCAAGACAGCCTAAAGAAGATCTAGGCCTTACACTGTATGTAACCGTTAATGGATTGTTGGTTGGATTATCAAATCTATCAGCTGCGAAATAGTTGGCAGCGACAGCTACTGCTGGTGAAGTTGCATTTGATCCGTTTGGAACCAGACCTCCCATAACAGTTATTCCAATCACATCATAGGATGTTGCGGTTACGCTGGTTGATTTAGAAGCCAACACAACTCCTCCTACCACATTAGAACATACAGTCCTGTTGAGATTATCCTCAACGGCAGGTGCAGGATTGATATTAAATACCAGGATTGCTTCTGCGCCTTCACAGAATGAAGGTGTGCCTACAACCGGAACGATATGATACTGTACCGATAATGGGCCAGAAGTTGTATTGATCCAAACATCATTGAAGATAGCGTTTGATAACTGACCAGGTCCGATACCAGCATTTGTTCCACCAGAAGTAACTCCGGCAGGAATGATGATACTATTAATGTTGTAAGTAGCAGCCGCTACGGAACCAGCCTGAACACCTAACGTGATAGAGGTTGGCAATCCACTACAAACCGGAGTTGGACTCAAACCTGGATCCAATGTAGGTTGAGGATTCACTGGAAGATCAAAGTTCACCGCTGCACCATCGCATGGTGCTGGGGGATTGCTTGGACCTGTAGGCACGATTGTGTAACGAACGATTACCGTGGTTGCACGTGTGTTAGAATACTTGTCATTCTTAATAAGGTTGAATGTTCCGGGAGTATTCAAAGCAGCGTTACCAGCATCAGTAAAGTTTGCTGGTATTGCACCGCCAAATGTGAAGCCACCATCTGTGCTGTATTGCTTGGCAATGATTCTGTAACTGGAAGCACCTACGGAGATACCGTCTGTACCCAAAACAACATTACTGATATCATTACTGCAGACAGCTGGTACACCTGGATTGAAAATAACTGGCTTAGGATTGATAGTAAACACCACCACCTTTGGATCACCAACACATCCATTCGTTCCATGAGGAGTAATGGTATAGGTTACGTTCTTAGGAACAGCTGTAGTATTTGTAAATACATCATTAAAGATGGCAGCAGCAGGTCGCGCTAAACCTGTGGTAGCGGATCCAACAAGGCCGGCATCCACCACGGCAGTGATATCATAATTTGAAGCACCCACTGAAACTCCATCCGTGCTAATATTAGATCCGTAAATCTGATCACTACACAATGTCTTGCTCAATGAACTTGAAACAACAGGTTTAGGTCTAACAGTGATCGTAAATACCATTGTTCCACTAACGCAAGTTCCTTTTGTAGCAGTCACGGTGATCGTTCCAACGAAGTTGGTGTTACCTGTATTATTAGGTGAAACGTAGGAAGCAATGTTTCCATTTCCGGTAGCAGGAAGTCCGATCGCTGTATTGCTATTTGTCCAGGAATATGTTTCTCCCCCACCTGTATTGGACACGAAGTTAATAGGTCCAATGCCTGCACCTGTACAAACATCAATGTTTGGTTGAGCTGTAATAACCGGAACTGCTTTGATCGTAATGGTGAATGTTCTTGCAACGCTTGTACAACCAGTCTTTGTAGCGGTTACTGAAATCGTTCCGACAATGTCAGAACCTGTATTGTTAGGCGGAGCTGCATAAGATGATATAGGTCCTGATCCACCGGCAACAAGTCCGATAAGTGGATTGCTATTGGTCCAGTTGAAAGTTTCTGATCCACCTGTATTGGCCGCAAAGTTAACTGGCCCAACTGTAAAGCCTGGACAAACTGAAATATCCAGAACAGTTGACACAACTGGCTCAGGTTTCACGGTAATACTGAAAACCATCGCTGTACTGGTACAACCATTCTTAGTTGCCGTTACACTAATATTTCCAACAAAAGCAGTTCCTGTTAAGTTAGCAGGTGCAGCATATGCAGCTATGTTTCCGCTTCCGAAAACAGGAAGTCCGATAGCAGCGCTTGAATTAGTCCAATCGAAAGTTTCTGATCCACCCGTATTAGCTCCGAAATTGATTGGCCCGATGGTCTGACCAGGACAAACTGAAATTGGAGTTACTGTAGTTACAACAGGCTGAGGTCTGATGGTGATTGTAAATAACATCGGCGCACTGGCACAACCATTTTTAGTTGCGATGACACTCATATTACCAACTATCGCAGTACCTGTAAGATTTGCTGGCGCAACATAAGTTGTGATATCGCCTACACCCACGGTTGGCAAGCCAATTGAACCATTTGAATTGGTCCAGTTGAATGTTTCCGATCCGCCTGTATTTGCAGCAAAGTTTATCGGTCCAATAGGATCTCCAGGACAAACTATAATATTTGATTCAGAGGATACAACTGGTGTTGGCTTAATGGTTACCTGGAATGTTCTCGCAACACTGGCACAACTATTCTTTGTAGCAATTACACTGATGGTTCCAACAAAAGCTGTTCCTGTTAAATTAGCTGGCGCAACCCATGATGGGATATTACCAACACCACTTGCTACAAGACCAATAGAAGGATTAGAATTCGACCATGAAAATACTTCCGCTCCTCCGGTGTTTGCAGTAAAGTTGAATGGCCCTACTGTTGCCGTTGGGCAAACGGACGCATCAGGAATTACAGCAACTACAGGCTGAGGATTTATAGTGATGTTAAAGGTTCTGATTACACTTGGACATCCATTGAGTGTCGCAGTAACAGAAACGGTTGACGTAAACGCTGCTCCAGTTAAGTTAGCCGGTGCAATATAAGAGGAAATATTTCCCACTCCATTCAACGCTAAACCTGTGGTAGTATTCGTGTTTGACCATGAGAAGCTTTCTCCTCCCCCGGTGTTTGCTCCAAAAGTTATAGGACCAACCGTCGCTCCAGGACAAGCAACAATATCAGTAACAGCATTGACTACAGGTTGTGGACTGATTGTGATCTTGAATGTCATCGCGTTACTGGTACAGCCATTCTTAGTCGCTGTTACACTTATAGTACCTACAATAGGAACTCCTGATATGTTGGCAGGCGCAGCATATGATGCAATATTTCCAATTCCATTTAAGCCAATGCCGATTGCCGAATTTGTATTGGTCCAGTTAAAAGTTTCAGCACCACCAGTATTTGCAACAAACGCAGGGGGAGCAATGAGCCCGGCAGGACATACTGTAATATCTGTTACAGTATTAACAACAGGCTGTGGTTTAATAGTTATTGTGAATGCTCCAGGAGTACTCGTGCAACCCGCTAACGTAGCGGTAACTGAAATATTACCAACAATGTTAACACCTGAAATATTGGGAGGCGCTACATAAGAAGGAATAATACCTGTTCCGTTAAGCCCAAGACCAATTGCAGTATTACTATTTGTCCATGCGAAAGTTTCACCTCCACCTGTATTTGCTCCAAAGTTAATCGGACCTACAGTCTGACCAGGACAATCTGCAATATTCAGAACAGCGTTCATCACTGGTTGAGGACTAATCGTAATCTGGAATGTAACTGGCGGACTTGTACAACCGTTTTTCACTGCTGTCACACTGATATTACCCACTATTGGTGCTCCTGTTAAGTTAGCAGGTGCTACATAAGATGAAATTGGCCCCACTCCACTTGCAAGAATACCAATTGCGGTATTATCATTTGTCCAATTAAAAGTTTCTGAACCGCCTGTGTTGGCTACAAAATTAACTGGCCCCACGTTTTGTCCAGGACACTTGGTGATGTCTGGAACAGCCGTTACAACTGGACGTGGTTTGATTGTTATTTTAAAAGTTGCAATGGTGCTTACGCAACCATTCTTCGTTGCAGTAACACTTATGTTTCCAACGAAATTCGAACCGGTTGCATTGGCAGGAGCAATAAATGATGGAATGCTTCCTGTACCACTTCCTCCCAATCCAATTGTTGTATTGTCATTGGTCCAGTTAAATGTTTCCAAACCACCAGTATTCGCTGTGAAAGTAATAGGTCCTACACCCTGACCTGGACAAGCTTCAATATCAGTGATTGGTGTAACCACTGGTTGTGGTTTAACAATAACCTGGAATACAAATGGCGCACTGGTACAACCATTCTTAAGAGCTGACACACTGATATTTCCGACAATGTTAGCACCTGTAGTATTGGATAGAGTATTAAATGCACCAATATTACCAGGACCGCTTCCAGCAAGACCAATCAGGGTATTATCATTAGTCCATGAGAAGACTTCACTTCCTCCTGTATTAGCTGAGAATGTAAAAGGACCAACCGAAACACCTGGGCAAACTGTCACACTTGTAACTGTATTAACAACAGGTTGTGGCTTAATAGTAATCTTGAATGTGATAGGAGGACTTACGCAACCATTAAGAGTTGCAGTCACACTGAAGTTACCCACGATGTTAACACCTGAAACGTTTGGTGGTGCAGTATATGAAGCAATACTTCCTGTTCCACTACCCAGCACTCCTACCGCAGGGTTATCATTCGTCCAATTGAAAGTCTCTGAACCACCCGTATTAGCAACAAAATTTATTGCTGTTACGCTCACACCCGGACACACTGTGATGTCTGTAACAGGCGACATGATCGGCTGTGGCTTAACAATAATCTGGAAATTCTCAGGGAGACTATTACATCCGTTTTTATTCGTTGTAACAGATACGTTAGCAATGAATGGACTTCCTGTAGTATTTGCAGGAGCTACAAATGATCCAATGTTTCCTGTACTACCGGATGAAAGTCCAACCGTTGTATTATCGTTCGTCCAGGTAAAGACTTCTCCTCCACCCGTATTAGCAGTAAAGTTAACCGGACCAATTGTTTGACCTGGGCAAACAGAAATACTACTGATAGCTGAAATAACAGGCTCTGGCTTTACGGTCACTTTAAATGTGACTGCCGTACTGGTACAACCATTCTTAGTGGCTGTTACACTGAAGTCTCCAACAAATGCTGCCCCGGTAAGATTTGCAGGAGCTATATAAGAAGGAATACTTCCAAGACCGCTTAGACCAACACCAACTGCAGGATTTGTATTCGTCCAGTTAAATGCTTCTGATCCGCCGGAGTTTGCAACAAAGTTTATTGGTCCGATTGTCTGACCTGGACAAACTGTTATATCGATGATTGGTGAAACAACTGGCTGAGGCCGGATGGTGATTTTGAAAGTAACAGGAGCACTAACACAACCATTTTTGGTGGCCGTAACACTCATGTTTCCAACCATGTTTGAACCACTTGCATTAAGCGGTGCTGTATAGGCTGCAATATTTCCTGTTCCACTGGCAAGAAGTCCTATTGATGGATTGTCATTTGTCCATGAGAAGGTCTCTCCTCCCAATGTATTTGCACTAAATGAGATTGGTCCGACAGCGAGTCCAGGACATACTATAATATCAGACACAGCTGCCATTACCGGTTCTGGATTTACAGTAATCACAATCCTTCTCTGAGCAGCTGTCTGATTGCTTAGACAGGCTGCGCCACTTCGTGCAACAATAGTATATGTTGCAGTGATAGTAGATCCGGAAGTATTGGTCAATACATCAAGGATATGTTTAGTTCCGGCTGGCCCCATAGGCACACCACTCTGAGCCGTTCCTTGTGCAGCACCCGCAGACATAACAGGTGCAGTCCAATCAAAATTAGTTCCGGCAGGAAGATTAGCAGGATCTAATAATATCTCATAGTTAACAGATTGTCCGCTGCAAATTGTTTTTGCTTGATTCAATACTAAAACAGGTTCAGGATTTACCAAAACTGTTACAGTTTGAGCAGGACCCTGGCAATTAGGTGATGCTTGCGCCGTTGGTATAACTTCGAAAGCAACAGAGCCGACAGCACCTGATGTATTTCGGAGTGCGGCAACGCCCGTAAATGTCACGCCTAAATTTCCTGTTCCGGCTTGTCCATTAGTAACTCCATCCACAGATCCAGTGATACTTGTAACAGTCCAACTGAAGGTACTGAGCTGTGAAGCTCCAAAAGGAAGTGTTGGCGCAGCTCCGCTACAGATTGTTGTAGTATTTAAAGACGTCATTACAGGTCTATCTCCGACCGTAATATTTTTTGTGAATGGTGTACCTGAACAACCGGAAGAACTAGTCTCGCTTACACTAACCGTTGCTGCTGCAGACAATCCAAAATCTACCGTAATAGTTTGAAGATTAGGACCACTGGCTGCACTGGTAATCGTTGCACCTGAGGCAGTCCATGTATAGGTAGATCCGGGAGTAAATGCTCCAGGAGGTATGGTGTAGTTAACACCTGTTTGATTCTTACAAACAGGATCCGGCCCGTTGATTGCCAGTGCACCTGGAGCACTTGCAACTGTAACAGGCAAGGACTGGGTAGTTCCAGTACAGAGATAAACATTAGTCTCTGTCATGGTGATATTCCCTGCACCAACGGTCGGGAATCTTACAAGGACAAAGAAGTCAGCTGTTGTTCCACCTGCAAACTTTACAAATGGCGCAGGTACAACCCAGTTATAGGATGATCCTGTATTCGGTGTTACCTGGTAAAGTAATGTAGTCGTTGCATTAGCGCACACTGTACCAGGTCCACTAACAGCATTGGTTCCAGGTAATGGATTTACAGTTACAACTACATTTCGTGGAGTTCCAAGACATCCTGCTCCGCTTTTTGGTGTAATAACATACGTTACATTGATAGGAGCAGCAGTGAAATTGGTAAGAACATCCATAATGTGCTTTGTACCTGCCGCACCCATTGGAAGATCGACCAACTGACCGTTTGCTGGTCCGGCACCGTCAGGGTCAGGCCATGTAAACGTAGTACCCGCTGGTAAATTTGCTGGCGTCAGTAAAATTTCACGATTCACATTTTGTCCGCTACAAATAGTAACAACTTGTCCGGACACAAGGTTTGGAGCAGGTCGAACCGTGATAACCACCGGAGTCAATGCACCCGCGCAAGAAGCCGGTGCATTACTGGTTGGAGTAATGTTGTATGTAACAGTAATGTTATTACCAGTAACATTTGTAAGAACATCTGTAAGATGAAGTGTTCCAGCCGGATCAGCAGCTACTGCTGCACCCAAGTTACCTTGAATTGGTCCTGCTGACACTGTTGGAACAGGCCAGCTAAATCTGGTTCCTGCAGGTGTGTTGGCAGGAGTCATCAATACTTCAAGATTCACCGGATCACCGCTGCAAATTGTTTTAACCTGACCCGCAGTAATGACAGGAGCAGGATTCACTGTAAAGACAATGTCGACTGGTGCACCCGCACATGCAAAGGCACTGCTCGGTGTTACCGTATAAGTTACCGTAATCGGAGCACCAGTTAGGTTTGTTAAAGTCTGATTAATATGTTTTGTGCCTGCAGGATCCGCAAGTATAGTACCCGCTGCTCCCTGTGCTGGTCCTGCTGATACTACCGGAGCGGGCCATGTCAAAGTTGAGCCTGCGGGTGCATTAAGAGGGGACAGAAGAACTTCATAGTTAGTCGTTTGACCACTACAAATTGTTTTAACCTGACCCGCAGCAACAACCGGTTGAGGTCTAATAGTAATAGTAATATTTCGTGGAGTTCCAACACATCCCAAACTACTGGTTGGAGTAACAACATACGTAGCCGTAATATTGGCACCCGTTGTATTCGTTAATACATCCGTAATGTGCAACGTAGTTGCCGGGTCTGCAGCAACAGCAGTTCCAATAGATCCCTGGGCACCTCCTGCTGACATCGTTGGTAATGGCCATGAGAAGGTAGTACCAGCGGGAGTATTGGCAGGTGTAAGAAGTATTTCACGATTAACGGCCGCTCCACTACATATTGTTTTAGCTTGATTAGCCATTACAGGTACAGGTCTTACCGTAAATGCCAAGCTTGTATTATCCAATGTCTGACATCCTGCAGCACTTTGAATAGATACTAATTGAATCGTATGAGGCCCTACCGCATCTAATGTTACTTCTGAAAAAGTAGGTTGTGTCGCAACTGTTGGTGCACTCGTTGCAGTTGTTGTAAATGTTTTCGTAGGTCGTAAAACTCCATCCACTCTGTAGGTCAATATAAAACCTGCCGTGCTAGCGGAACCAGCATCAAGTGTAAAGACCAGCTTAGGATCGGTCGTGCCTGGAGAGCCCGCATTACAAGCTGCAGAAATATCCAACGTTGGACCTGTTGCAAATGTTGGCGCACTACCTCCTGAGGCAACAGTTCTGCTAGGACTAATAGCTGTTGCCGCGCAAACCGGTGAGTTACTATCACTCAACGCAGAAATTTTATAAGTCCCAGCCGTCGTAGGGCCTACGATAGTAAAAACATTGGTTGGCTCGACAATATTAATACTGGCTGGAATCGTCGCCCCATTAATAGTATACGTCAAAGTAAATGGTCCTGTTCCGGTTAAATTAAATACGATATCCGGTGCAGGATTTCCACTACAAACAGAACCACCTCCCGTTGCACTGGCAACTGTAGGCAAAGCATTAACCGTTACGCTTACTTCAGTGGTTGGTTGAGGTGCACAGACACCCGATGTTGCAATTCTTACATAATAAGTAGTTACTGCTAATACGGGTGGATCATATGTTGGATTAGTTGCACCAGCAATAGGATTATAGGGTCCACCACTTACTGTTGAGGAAGACCATTGATACGTGGGAGGCGTTCCATTGCCACCACTTCCAAGTGTTAAACTCGTGAATGCAGCAGGGTCAACACCCGCGCAAACAACCTGTGTATTGCCAATCGTACCAGGCACTACTGCCTGATCTACTGTTATACTTACCGCAGCGGTTGTTGCAAAGCCAGGACATGCACCTGTAGCAACACCAGAAGTTACCACTCGCTGATAATACGTAGTGGTGGTAATAGGACCCGGCTCATCGTATGTTATTGAAGTTGCACCTGTTATTGCAAAATACGGACCTGCCGGACCCGCCGTGCTGGACTGCCATTGATATGCGTACAAACCGCTACCCAATGTTGGTGATAAAGTATTTGTAAATGCAGCTGGATTGGCACCTGTACAAACGGTCTGTGAATTACCAATGGTACCCGCCGTAACAGCCTGTTCTATTACAAAGGTTACAATGTTACTTGCCTGAGATGCGCAAACTCCCGAACTCGCGATTCGTTGAAATTGAACCGGAGACATCGCTGCCGTCAGTACACCCGGATCATAGGTCAGTCCTGTGGCACCCCCTATATTAGTAAACACCCCTGCACCGTTCTTTTGTTGCCATTGATAAGCATAGAGCACACCATCTCCACCAGAGGCTGGAGTTGTACTTGTAAAGGCCGGAGGATCTTCACCTGTACACAAAGTAAGCGGAACAGCATGGGCTATAACACCAGGGACAACCTGTTTATGGATGGTAAAGGGTACAGTTGTTGGTAAGCTCTCGCATCCATTGACTAAAGTTCCTGTCAAAAAGAAATTTCTTGTAGTTGGAGCTCCCGGGCTTTTGTTCACAACTCCGGGAACACTCGCTTCTGTCACTGGATTAAAAGTGTTTGCCGTTACCTCTAAGTCTCCTGCTACGGCAAGCGGGAAAGTACTATACCATCTATAGGTTGTGTTTGCAGCGACAGCGGCTGATAGATTATAATTACCATCGGCCTGCCCTTCGCAAAAATTAGGAGGTGTTGGCGTGAATGTAGGAGCTGGCGGTGTCGTAACTATTTCAACAAAGTTCTCTACACTTTCAGCTAATGCCAAGGTCGCTGGGACTAGTGCGTTGTAAGCATTACAAACATCCCAGTATTCCAGCTTAACATAAAGCCGTTGGGTAACGACCTGAAGGGTCGGATCAGTTGTGGTGATAGTGGCCATGTAAGTAGCTGCCGTGCTTGTTAAAACCGGAGCATTAATAACGATTACACCATTACCATCAGCAGGGCCGGTATTCGTTGGAAAATATCCTGTGGGCGAAACTCTTGTTCCGGTAGCATTATTATTGGTTACTCTGATCGGTGGAATGACTCCAAAGATCGCTGAGGGTAGCGTGACAAATATGTCAGGAATATTTCCAACTCCACCATTATCGCGACTTCCGTATGTGATACGAATTGCTCTTCTTGCCTGATTAGGAACTCTGGCCTCAAAAGCTAAAGGACAGTTAATATTTGTATTGTCCGTGAAATTCATGTTAACGTTTGTCCCACGACACACCAGATTGGAATTGGCATTCGGCAATGGAGGTAAATTTAATGTACCTGTATTCTTATTATCTGTGTCATAGTTGGCAAAAAGTGTTGTTTTGGTAAGTCCTGGGCATAGAACACCTGCTGCAAAATTTAATGCTGGTGTAACAGAGGCTGTCCAGCCGCACGCGTTTGGAGCGGGTCCGGTAGTGCTATTAGGATAAGTATGGGTAGGACGTGACGTTACAATGATCGCAGGAAGACCTGATAAAGCTGTTGGATCAATAAATGTAGTTGATGCCGCTCCTGCTGCGTCCGATTGATATGAAGCCTCAGAAGTATTATTACCATCTCCCCAGCTAATATTGTGAAGAACGTTACCACCAGCGTAAGCATCACTATTCCTAACTCTTAAGCTAAGATAAAACTGATATTGAGTAAAGTCTTCAACTACTGGGACGCAAACCTTGGCAACTTTTGTTGGAATAAGCCCCTGTTGGAAAAAGGCAAGATCACTACAATCCCCTGTCCACGTGTTTTTTGAAGTAGCGAATGCAACCTGAGATAGCGCCGTGACACCACCAACGGTCAACGTGCTTCCCACATTCGTAAATCTCACCGTCAGTACCTGGGTCGGTAGCAAATAAGGAACACCGTTAAGCCCAGTCGCGTCAAAGGATACGGTTACATAATTAGCAGAGGGCACATTTCTGGTTGCACCTATTACAGTAACAGGAATATTATTTATCTGAACTTCCCATTGACCATTTGAAGTAGTTCCTCCTACCAGTCCAGTGAAAAGAACAGCAACGGAAGCCTGATCTTGAGTCTCATGGCGCGGGTCTGTAGTGGTTACTGATACTGCCTGCCCATAGGCAATCTGTCCAGACACGCTTAAAAACAAGAATAAACCAAAGAATAACCTAACTATAGAGTTCGAGGGGGCTTTCAACATAGGTGTCAGTAAAGTTATTTTACCCAAATCAGTCAGGTTTGAATACAGCCAGTTTAAAAAGTGTAACCACTATTCGGAAAACACGTTATGAGCAAACTTATTCATAAATCCTCAAAAATGAAATATTTCAGAATTGCGGTTTCTCCCTCTCTCAAATAATCTACCTTTGCGCCCATATTTTTTAGGCGCCCATGACCTCTTCAGCTAAGTATATATTCGTTACCGGTGGTGTAACCTCCTCCCTTGGAAAAGGAATCATCTCCGCATCTCTCGGAATGCTGCTTCAGGCAAGAGGATTTACCGTCACCATCCAGAAGTTTGACCCCTACATTAATATAGACCCGGGTACTCTCAATCCTTATGAGCATGGAGAATGCTACGTAACGGAAGACGGGGCCGAAACGGACCTTGATTTGGGCCATTATGAGCGTTTTCTAAACATTCGCACTTCAAAATCCAATAATATTACCACCGGTCGCATCTATAATAATGTGATCACCAAAGAACGAAAGGGAGAATTCCTCGGAAAGACTGTTCAGGTCATTCCTCACATTACCGATGAGATCAAGCGTAACATCTATTTATTAGGTGAAAGCGGTCAGTACGACTTTATCATTACCGAGATCGGCGGTTCAGTAGGTGATATCGAATCTCTTCCTTTTGTGGAAGCCGTTCGTCAGGTTCGCTGGGAACTGGGATCCAATCACTCCCTGGTCATTCACCTGACACTCATCCCCTATTTAAAGGCGGCGAAAGAACTTAAGACAAAACCAACACAACATTCCGTTAAGAAACTTCTGGAAGAAGGTGTTCAGCCCGATATTCTCGTTTGCCGTACCGAATACCCATTGCCGATGGACATCCGCAAAAAGGTGGGATTGTTCTGCAACGTGCAGTTGAACTCGGTCATCGAAGCCATGGATGCTGATACCATCTATGACGTTCCTCTATTAATGAGAAAGGAAAAGCTCGATGAGCGTGTGCTTTCAAAACTCAAGCTCACTGCCAAGAACGAACCCGATCTCGAACAATGGAAAACATTCCTCGGCAAGCTGAAAAATCCAACCGATGAGATCAGCCTCGGTCTGGTTGGAAAATATGTTTCACTGCCTGATGCTTATAAATCTATTGCTGAAGCTTTCATCCATGCAGGTGCTGAGAATGACTGCAAGGTCAATTTGAAATGGATCTCTTCAGAAGAAATTACTAAAGAAACAGTTGGTGATGTACTCGGTGGCCTCCACGGTGTGCTCGTTGCCCCTGGTTTTGGAGAACGTGGCCTGGAAGGAAAGATAGAAGCCATACGCTATGTGCGTGAGAATAAGATCCCATTCCTGGGTATTTGCCTTGGAATGCAGTGCGCTGTAGTAGAATTCAGTCGTCACGTGCTGGGTTTGGATGCCAGCTCAACAGAGCTTGATCCGAAAACCAAATATCCGGTGATCGACATGATGGAAGAACAGAAGAAGATCACCATGAAGGGTGGAACGATGCGCTTGGGTTCTTATGATTGCAAGATCAAGAAAGGATCAAAGGCAGCATCCATCTATGGAGAGACTATGATCAAGGAACGTCATCGCCATCGCTATGAGTTCAACAATAAATATCTTGAGCAGATTGAAGAAGGTGGTTTGAAAGCTACTGGTGTAAATCCTGATTCAGGACTTGTTGAGATCGTTGAGTTGAAAGACCATCCATGGTTTGTCGGTGTGCAATTCCATCCTGAGCTGAAAAGCACTGTATTAAATCCTCATCCCCTCTTTGTAAAGTTCATTGGGGCCGCGTTGAATCATAAAAAACTGGACTCCTGATCATTTTAATTTAGTTATACTTATCTACTATGGATCGTAATTCCGCCATTGGGCTCACGTTGATTGCTGTGTTGTTGCTGGTTTACTTCAACTTCTTTGCTCCCGAACCACCAAAAGAAGTTCCTTCAACTGTTACTACCGAGCAGACAGATACTACCTCTCAGGTAACACCTGCAAAGGAAGAAATAACTCAGATGAAGACCGGCACTGCCATTGATTCATTGTTTAAGGGTGAAGAGAAGTCAACTAAAATTGAGACCGGTGATCTGATCGTAACCTTCAGCAATCGCGGTGGCGTGATCAGGGAAGTTGAGTTGAAGAAATTCAAAACATACTATCAGCAACCGTTACTGCTTGCCTCTCCATCTTTCAATTCTTTCAAGCTGAATGCTACTTACGAAGGAAAAGAAATTGATCTCTACTCATTGTTCTATTCTGTTGAAAGCAAACAATCTCAATCAGTCAATCCTGATACAAAGGAAACTGCAGACAGCACGATCGTCACCTTTACAACTGTATTTGGTGAAGGAAAATCGATCCGCCATATCTATACCGTTCCCGCAAACGGCTATCAGATAAAGTACTCAATTCAATCTTCCGGCATCACAGAATCTATCAATGGTGAGAACCTGACATTCCTTTGGAGTGACAACATTCCCGTTCACGAAAAAGATATTATTGATATCCGCCCCAAGACCACTGTTAACTACTTTACACCGGTCGATGGATTTGATGGGATCAGTGAATCATCTCTTGACAATGAGGTAGAAACATTGGTAGGCCCAGTTAAATGGGTAAGCATCAAGCAGAAATTCTTTACCAGTGGTTTCATTGCAAAGAACTCATTCAATGGAGGCCAGGTCAGCACGTTCGTAAACACGAATGATACACTGACAGTGAAATCTGCACGTTTGAAACTGTTTATTCCAAAAGCAGACCTGATCACCAACAAGGCAAATTTTGAATTCTTCTTCGGTCCAAACGATTATAAAGTAATTACAAATATCACTGACGGATTTTCAAAGAACCTTGACCTTGGATGGCCGCCGGTAAGCTGGGTCAATAAGTTTGTCATCATTCCGATCTTTAATTTCCTGGAGACATTCATTGGCAATTACGGTGTGATCATTGTAATTCTTGTATTGATCATCAAGCTGATACTGACACCACTCTCCTACAGTTCTTATCTTGGAATGGCGAAAATGCGTCTATTGAAGCCAGAGCTTGATGCCATCAAGGAAAAGAATGGTGACAATGCTACACAGGCTCAGCAGGATCAGATGAAGCTTTATCAGCAGGCAGGTGTAAATCCTTTCAGCGGATGTATCCCATTGCTTCTTCAGATGCCAATCCTGTTTGCGATGTTCTATTTCTTTCCTGTATCGATCGAACTTCGTCAGCAGGCTTTCCTTTGGGCACCTGACTTATCTACCTACGATTCTATCATCACGCTTCCTTTTACCGTTCCATTCGGTTATGGTGATCACGTCAGTTTGTTCGTATTGCTGATGACAGCTTCTACTCTGGTTTCAACATGGCAGAACAATCAGATCAGTTCAGTTACCGGCCCGATGAAATCAATGGGCTATATCATGCCTGTGATCTTCATGTTCGTATTGAACTCATTCTCTGCAGGCTTAAGCTTTTACTACTTCGTTTCCAATCTTGTGACCTTCGCGCAGCAGGCGATCATCAAACGATTTGTCGATGAGGACAAGATCCTTGCTGTGATGGACGATCATAAAAAGAAAGCAGCAAGCGGCACTCCTACCAAGTCAAAGTTCATGAGCAAGCTCAATGATGCTATGAAAGCTAGCGAGGAAGCGAGAAGACTGAGTGACGAAGCAAGGAAGAAGAAAAAGAATTAGGATTTGATAAGAATCTATTGATTCACTTATCGATTCGGTCTCTTAAGTTCTTACTTCCATAATCGAACTAAGGAATTATATTTGTCACCCGGTCAGATTTGATCTGGTAATTATCAACTGATTTACAACCACTTACCCGCGAATGGGCAAAATTATTGCGATAGCAAATCAAAAAGGGGGCGTCGGAAAGACGACTACTGCCATTAACCTGGCGGCAAGCCTTGCTGTTCTTGAGAAAAAGACTTTGCTGCTGGATGCTGATCCGCAAGCCAATTCTTCTTCCGGACTAGGCATTGATCCCAAGGGCGTGAAGCTCAGCATCTATGAGTGTATGGTGGATGGTGCGAATATTCATGAGGCAATTGTTCATAATGAATTGAAATATCTCCATGTTCTTCCTTCTCACATTGATCTGGTCGGTGCAGAGGTGGAAATGGTAAACATTGAACAGCGTGAAGAAAGAATGCGTCAGGCATTAAAGAAGATCAAGGATGAGTATGACTACATTATCATCGACTGCTCTCCTTCTTTGGGCCTGATCACCATCAACTCACTGACAGCCGCCGATTCATTGATCATTCCGGTACAGTGCGAGTACTTTGCATTGGAAGGTCTCGGTAAGTTGCTCAATACAATAAAGATCATTCAGACCAGACTTAATCCCCAGCTGGAGATTGAGGGCATATTACTGACACTTTATGATTCCAGAACTTCTCTTGGAAATCAGGTTGTAGAAGAAGTAAGAACTCACTTTAAGAATATCTCTTTCAAGACCATCATTCCACGGAATGTGAAGCTGAGCGAAGCACCGAGCTTTGGCTTGCCGGTAATTGTTCACGATGCGGAAAGCAAAGGTTCAATTGCCTACCTGAATCTTGCACACGAAATACTTGATAAAAACAGCGCTAGCAAATAATGAAGAAGAAAGCACTTGGCCGCGGTCTCAGCGCATTGCTCAGCGATACTCCTGAAACAGGAAAGCTGGAAGAAGCACCGGAAGCAACATCCGGTCCGATGAATGAACTTGCCATCAGTGAAATTGAAGTTAATCCTTTTCAACCGAGACAATATTTTGATAAGGAAGCATTGGCAGAGCTTGCTGAATCTATTAAAGTGCACGGCATCATTCAACCGATCACAGTACGCAGGCTTTCCCGCAATCAATATCAGTTAATCTCAGGTGAACGTCGCTTCCAGGCATCACGTCTTGCCGGATTAAAAACAATCCCTGCCTATGTTCGCTCTGCCGATGATCAGCAGATGCTGGAGATGGCATTGATCGAAAACATTCAGCGCGAAAATCTTAACCCGATCGAAATTGCATTAAGCTATCAGCGCTTGCTGACGGAGTGTAATCTTAAGCAGGAAGAACTCGGTGAGCGAGTTGGCAAGAACCGCACAACGGTTACCAATTATCTCAGATTATTAAAGCTTCCACCGGATATTCAGATTTCTTTACGCGACAATAAACTATCCATGGGCCATGCCCGTGCGATCATCAGTGTTGAGAATGCAGACAGTCAGTTGCTGATATTCAAGAAGACCCTCAAAGAAGACCTTTCGGTAAGACAGGTTGAAGAGCTGGCACGTTCATTCGGCAAAGGCAATAAAGGAACCTCCACAACCTCTACTACCAGCACTGCCCCCTCCTCTTCCCGTGAGATTACACAGTTGCAGGGAAAGCTTTCATCACACTTTGGCACGAAAGTTAGTGTTAAGAGCGATGGCCGTAAAGGAGAAATTAAGATCCCGTTCCTTTCTGTTGAAGACCTCAACCGAATACTTGATATTTTCAAGCTTTGATCACATGTCCAAAATTGCTGCTGTACTCTTTATGGTCATCCTCCCGACTTGTGTTTTTGCACAGGAGGTTGAAGTAAAGGCAGACACAGTAAAATCCGATACCGTCAGAGTTGAAAATGACTCTACGGTCATTGGCAGGAACGGCAAGATCATCAACATCAAATCCTACGCAAAACGCTTTCAACCCCGTAAAGCTTTACTGTATTCAGCGTTGATTCCAGGAATGGGACAGGCATACAACAAGAAATACTGGAAGATGCCAATTGTATATGGTGGCTTCATCATACTGGGTGCATACGGCAGTCTATATCACAACACCTATAACAAATACAGAGGATTGCTGATTCAGGAAATTGCTGTGCCGGGCTCCAGTATCTTTTCAGAGACACAGCTTCGAAGCATTGTTGATACATACCGGCGTGAGCGCGATTTCTTCATCATCCTTGGAGGATTCTGGTATCTCCTTCAGATGGTAGATGCACATGTAGATGCTCACTTAAAAGAATTTGATCTGAATCCCAAGCTGAAAGTAAGCATGAAGCCTTCCACTCAGGGAAATGAATTGACCGGAAGAATGTCAGGATTCTCACTGACCCTAACTTTTTAAATCACATGAATATTTTATTGATCGGATACGGCAAAATGGGCAAGACCATAGAAGCCGCCGCCTTAAAAAGAAATCATACCATTGCAGGAAAGCTTGATCCTGTTGCAGGACTTTCATTTGACTTTACAAAGAAGCCTGATGTAGCCATTGAATTTACAACACCGGATTCTGCCGTTTCCAACATCAAACTTTGCCTCGATCATCAGGTACCTGTTGTATCCGGAACAACCGGATGGCTGGATCGTAAAAAAGATGTAGACGATTATTGCAAGCAGAAGAACGGAACATTTTTCTATGCATCGAATTACAGCCTTGGCGTAAATCTATTCTTCAAGCTAAATGAACAGCTTGCCCGCATGATGGAAAGGCAGGGAGAATATGAAGTGAGCATTGATGAGATCCATCACACACAAAAGAAAGATGCACCCAGCGGAACCGGCATCACCCTGGCGGAAGGAGTTATTAAAAATCTGAGTCGCAAGAAGACGTGGACAAAAAATGAAGCCCACCAGGCGGAAGAACTCCTTATCCGATCATTCCGTGAAGATCCTGCTCCCGGCACTCATACCGTAAAATATCAATCCGTCGTGGATGATATTGAAATTCGTCATACTGCTCATTCAAGGGAAGGATTTGCCCTTGGTGCTGTCATGGTAGCCGAATGGGTTTATAACAAGAAAGGCATCCTGGGTATGGACGACTTTCTCAAATTCTAACCTTCGGGATTATTTTACTTTATTTGCGGGACTTTTTAAGGCACACATAATATGAATTGGAAATTCTGGGAAAAGAAAAAGGAAGAAGAAAAGAAGAAGAAATCCTTTGTTCGCGAATGGCTTGATGCAATTGCATTTGCTGTCATCGCAGCAACTCTTATCCGCTGGCTGATCATGGAAGCATACACGATCCCCACTCCTTCCATGGAGAATTCTCTCCTCGTCGGTGATTTTCTGTTTGTAAGCAAGTTCCACTACGGCACACGTACACCAAAAACAATTCTTCAGGTTCCTCTTACTCATCAAAAGATCTGGTTCACCGAAATACCTTCTTATCTGACCTGGATACAATTACCACAGTATCGTCTTCCGGGAATTTCGCATGTAAAGAACGGCGACGTGGTTGTATTCAATGTCCCCGGAATCAGTGAGAATAATCTTAATGTTCCAAGAAACGAATGGATTGATTATCCTGTTGATCTGAAAACAAATTATATCAAAAGATGTGTCGGAATTGCCGGTGATGTTGTTCAGGTGAAAGACAAACAGGTGATGATCAATGGGCAACCATTGGAAAATCCTCCTGGCATGCAATTCAGTTATACGGTCGTTGCAAACGATGAGATCAATTCCAGGAATCTTGTAAAGCTTGAGCTGGATCCTGAAGATTATCAATTCCGTGGACGAAGGTCACCTGACAATAAAGCGGTCTATTACATGGTGCTAACGAAAGCCAAAGCTGAAGAGCTGAAAGGCCTGAACTATATCGTGTCCGTTGAATACGATCCTTCGTCTACTGAGCATTCCGGTGGTTTGTTCCCTCAGGCAGATAAATATTCCATCAAGTGGAACATCGATAACTACGGTCCTGTTACCATTCCCAAAAAAGGCATGAGCATTGATATCAATGATTCCACTCTTGCATTTTATGGCCACACCATTCAGAAGCTGGATCACAACAAGAATGTGGTTCTTACTGATAGCACATTAACGATTGATGGCAACATCATCAAACAATATACTTTCCAGCAGGATTATTACTTTATGATGGGTGACAATCGTCATAATTCCATGGACTCAAGATACTGGGGTTTCGTGCCGGATGATCACATCGTAGGTAAAGCATTCTTCATCTGGCTGTCGATCGACAAGTACGGAGACTTTGCTCACAAGATTCGTTGGAGCAGATTCTTTAATCTTATCCGATAAGAACAATAACGAAAGATCAGGACTAAATCCTGATCTTTCTTCTTTATATCACCAGTCAATCTCAGATACACTCTTCGATCTCAGATATTCATTCGTTTTACTGAACGGTTTACTGCCGAAGAATCCCCGGTCGGCAGAAAACGGTGAAGGATGTGGTGACATGATCACATGATGCTTCTTCCGGTCAATGATCTCTCCTTTCTTCTGCGCATACGCTCCCCAAAGTATAAACACGATGTTTTCCTTTTCGTCTGATATCTCTTTGATCACTGCATCGGTAAATTTTTCCCATCCCTTGTTCTGATGAGATCCCGGTGAGCCTCCCCGAACTGTAAGCGTTGCATTTAACAACAGCACACCTTGCTTCGCCCAGCGGTCAAGATTTCCGGAAGCAGGAATGGGCTTGCGGATATCATTGCGTATCTCTTTAAAGATGTTCACCAGCGACGGAGGCATTCTCACTCCATCATGAACAGAAAAACAAAGTCCGTTGGCCTGACCCGGACCATGATATGGATCCTGACCCAGGATGACCACTTTCACATCATCAAAATGGCAGGCATCAAAGGCATGAAATATCTCACCGCCGGGGGGATATACAACCCCGGATGCATACTCGGATTTCACAAAATCAATCAGCTCGGTAAAGTAAGGTTGCGCAAACTCCTTCTGAAGGCGTGATTTCCACGATGGATCAATTTTTATGTCGTTTGCCATGATGCGGTAATATCACAAGAAAGGTTGAAAAATCGAAAAAATTGATATTTTTGAATCAATGGTCACTGAAGTTACGAAAGGGATAAAAGTTACCGTGGAGACTGAATACCAGCCTTCCTACTCGAGCCCGAGTCAGTACCATTATGTTTTCACCTATCGCATCACCATCGAGAATGGAGGGGACTTTACCATTCAGCTGATGAGAAGAAAATGGCACATTTACGACGCAGGGTTTATGTCACGTGAAGTGGAAGGAGATGGTGTGGTTGGACAGCAGCCTGTGCTGGAGCCGGGCCAGACACATCAGTATGTATCAGGTTGTAACTTGAAATCGGGAATCGGAAAAATGGTCGGCACTTACCTCATGGAACGTATTGTTGATGGCGGAACTTTCTCCGTCAACATCCCCGAGTTCAGCATGGTAGCCCCGATGAGGTTGAACTAAGAAAACAAAAATCATTCGTGCCATCTTTTCACCAGGTAAAATCATTCGTTGACCATTGGCTGCAGGAAGTTGATGAACATTCCATTCATTCACCTTATTTCTACGACTTCTATTCAAAAACTATTTCAAAGAAGAATCGCCCTGACATCGAACTTCTTCAAAAGCTAAGAACGAGCTTGCTTGACAACCAAACGATGTTGTCGATCACTGATCTTGGTTCCGGTGGCAGAACCAATCCACAGCAAAACAGGACCATTGCCGACCTTGCTCTTAACAGCCTCACCCCTGCGCCCATTGCGTTGTTCTATCTTGATCTGGTTCACTATATCAATGCACGTCGCATCGTTGAGTTGGGAACTTCTTTGGGAGTGACAAGCCTTTACCTCGCGCAGAAGAAAGATGCGATGGTATTCACCTTTGAAGGAAGTCATTCTATTGCCAATGCCGCACTCACCAATTTTGAATGGGCAGAGCAAAAAAACATTGAGCTGATCGAAGGAAATATCGATGCAACACTTCATCGTTTTCTTGAACAAACACACAAGGTTGATTTTGCTTTGATCGATGCCAACCATCTTTATGGCCCTACCCTACGCTACTATCAGCAGCTCACCAAACGGCTTACTGAAAAGAGCATTGTAATAATTGATGACATTCATCGTTCTCCTGAAATGGAGAAAGCCTGGAAAGAGATCCGTACCGATATTCTCGTGTATGGAAGTGTTGATCTCTATCGTTGTGGTATTTTATTCTTTGATCCCGTGCTGAACAAGCAGCATTTCGTGTGGTCATTGAAATAAGACCTGCTTCCCCTAACTTTGAACTTTTAAATTCTGCTATTCATGGAACAGCCACCTGTTGCCCCTAAGAAGTCTTCCAATAAAGCCGGTATCATCATTGCATTGCTTTCCATCATCGTTATCATACAGAGCGTAAAGATCTATCTTGATTTTAACGACAAGGCGCAGATCATAGAACAGAAGGCAATCGTTGAGGAAGATCTTGCCGGAACGATGCAGCGTCTTAAAGAGATCCAGGGAGAGCTGGATCAGAAGATTGAAGAAATAAAAAAGCTGGGTGGTGATGTGGCGGAACTGGAACAGGCAAAGGCGGAGATCAATGCACAGCTAAAGCGCAATGTCTCTTCCAGCGCCAAGTCTATCAAAGAACTGAAAGACCGTGTGCAGGGATATGAAGAATTGCTGAAGCTGAAAGATGATGAGATCGAACAGCTGAAGTCAGTTAATAAAGAATTGTTCACAGAGAACAAGACGCTCAAAACCCAGAAGAATGTATTGAATGACTCCATCAACAGGCTTTCCACAAAAAAGGATGAGCTAGCTACCAAAGTTGCTATTGCGAGTCAGCTGAAGGCTGAGAACGTTTCGGTGATGGCCGTTAACTCAAAAGGCAAAGAGCGTGAATCACCATTCAAGAATCGCCAGCTTGAAAAGCTTAAGGTGGAATTTAATCTTGCTGAGAATAAGGTCGCTCCTGTTGAAGGAAAGAAGATCATGATCCGTGTCATTGATGAGAATGGTCAGGTGATCTTCGATGTGGCGAAAGGTTCAGGCACGTTTATGCTGAACAACAAGGAGGAGTTTTTCACAGCCATTCAGGAGATTCTGTTTGACAACACCCGCCAGAAGCTGACATTCTTCTATACAAAGGGGTCTGAATATGCCTCAGGAACTTACAGAATTGAGATATATACCGATGGATATCAGATGGGCAATGCACAGTTTGAAGTGAAATAAAGCAGATCAGGATTGATCCATTCTTTCAAATCGGCCTGATTTCGCTAATAAAGGCCTGAATTAGCGCCCAGAAGGTCCTCCTTAATCTCACCTTTTTTCCAGGAATACTTCCCGGAAACCAGATTTCCTTGTATTTTTGCACCCTCATTTTAAAAACAATTAATAAACATGAACAACTACGAGACGGTATTCATTTTAAATCCCGTTTTGTCTGAAGATCAGGCAAAGGATACTGTTGAAAAGTTCGTGAAGGTGTTGGGCAATCAAAAAGCCAACGTAATTAATGTTGAACAATGGGGACTAAAGAAGATGGCATATCCCATCCAGAAGAAGTCCACAGGGTTCTACAACCTGATCGAATTTGCAGCAGCTCCGGAATCCATCGCCACTCTTGAGACAGAATACAGACGGGATGAGTCAGTAATGCGTTTTCTGACTATCAGCCTTGACAAGTTTGCAACTGAGTATAACACTCGCAGACGCAAAGGTGAATTCAACAAGAAAAAGGACGTTAAAACTCCGCAACCAAGAAAAGAAAGGGAGGATTCAAGATCATGACATTAGTAAATGAACCAATCAAGCGCGCAGAGATTAAACCTAAATACTGCCGCTTCAAGAAAAACGGTATCCGTTATATCGATTATAAGAATCCTGACTTCCTTATGAAGTTTGTGAACGAGCAAGGCAAGATTTTGCCAAGCCGTCTTACCGGCAACAGCTGGAAGTATCAGAAGAAGGTTGCCCAGGCGATCAAGCGTGCACGTCAGATTGCATTGCTTCCTTACCTCGGTGACTCATTAAAATAACCCTTAACGTTGACCGACCAATGGAAATAATATTAAAACAAGACGTACAAGGACTTGGCTATAAGAACGACATCGTTAAAGTAAAACCAGGCTACGGAAGAAACTTCCTGATCCCTAATGGTTCTGCTATTATCGCCAATGATTCCAACAAACGCATGATCGCTGAGAACGTCCGTCAGGTTGCTCACAAGGCAGCCAAGATCAAGGATGAAGCAGTGGCGATGGTTGCGAAGATCGGAGACCTTACTATTGAATTGAAGACCAAAGCTGGTGAAACCGGCAAGATCTTCGGTGCAATCACTTCACTTCAGGTTTCTGATGCATTGAAAGCGAAAGGTTTCGATGTAGATCGTAAGAAGATCACTTTCAAAGAACAACCTAAAGAACTCGGTGAATATGTTGCTCATCTTGACCTTCACAAAGAAGTGAAGCATGATATCAAGGTGAACGTTATCGCTGAATAATCAGTCGTTGATTCAAATCATTTGATAGACCCGGTTTCGAAAGAGACCGGGTTTCTTTTTTCAGAGGCTCTCCTACTTTTCTTTCACTTCAATCTGCCTCACCAGCTCCGCATACCAGTCCTTTCCGTATCTGCGTATCAGCGGATCCTTTAAGAACTTGTAAAGTGGCACTCCCAGCGCACTACCCAGCTTGCACGCATCTGCACAGATATTCCATTTGCTGTAATTCACCGCTTCAAACCCTTTCTTCTTCGTTATCCGTATCGGATACAAATGACAGGAGATCGGCTTGCGGAACTTGATCTTCTTATCCAGATAAGCCTGCTCAATGCCGCACTTTAAAATTCCTTTCTCATCATAGAGCGCATACGCACATTCTCTTCCTCCAATGGTAGGTGTCGAATAGTCTCCATCTTCATCCAGTATATAGGGTCCCTGCTCAGCAATCGCTTTCTTTCCCTCTTCTGTCAGGTAAGGCGCAATCGCCTTCTGGATCTTATGCATTGTTGGCAATTCATCTTCCTCCAACGGAGCGCCAAGATCACCCTCTACACAACAAGCTCCTTTGCACTTCTCCAGATGGCATACAAATTCGATATGCTTGATGTCATCCGAAACCAGAATTTCTCCTACCTGTAACATGACGCAAAGATAGCTCAGGAATTCCTGATGGTGTCACCAAAATTCCATTTCAGGCAACCAAATCCCCGGCTTCCGTGTTAACTTGCGCGGAGAATTTTTGAATGGATTACCTGGAAACCCTAAACCCTCCTCAACGGGAGGGTGTCATCAATACAGAAGGACCGTGTATGCTGATTGCCGGAGCTGGCTCCGGAAAAACACGGGTGCTCACCTATCGTATCGCTCATCTCATGAAAAGCAAAGGCGTCGACCCTTTCAACATCATGGCGCTGACCTTTACGAACAAGGCCGCCAAAGAAATGCGTGAACGTATCGAAAAGGTAGTGGGCCACGATGCACGCAACCTCTGGATGGGCACCTTTCACTCTGTCTTTGCAAGAATACTAAGAAGCGAAGCTCATCATCTTGGCTATCCCAACAGCTTTACCATTTACGATACAGACGATTCCAAATCCCTGATCAAGCAGATCGTAAAGGAAATGGGTCTTGACGAAACGCAATACAAAGCCAACGCTGTTTATAACCGTATCTCTTCCGCCAAGAACCGCCTCGTCTCCTGGCAGGAATATTTAACCAATGCAATGCTCATGGGCGACGATGCCGCCAACATGCGTCCCGAAATCGGAAACATCTATAAGAACTATACTCTCCGTTGCTTCCGTTCCGGCGCAATGGACTTCGATGACCTTCTTTTCAATACCGATAAATTATTCAAAGAGCATCTTGATGTATTGAACAAATGGCAACAACGGATTCACTACCTGTTGATTGACGAGTTTCAGGATACCAATCTTTGCCAGTACTTCATCATCCGCAAGCTCGCCGCCGTCAGAGAAAATGTTTGTGTGGTCGGTGATGATGCACAAAGCATCTATGCCTTTCGCGGAGCAGACATCAGCAACATCCTCAACTTTGAGAAAGATTACCCGGATCTGAAAATCATCAAGCTGGAACAGAATTATCGTTCCACCAATACAATCGTCAAAGCCGCCAACTCCGTCATTGCCAAAAACAAGGCACAGATACCAAAAGATGTATGGACTGCCAATGAGGATGGCAATCTGGTCGAACTCATCAAGGCGGTCTCTGACAATGAAGAAGGCAAGCTGATCGCTTCTTCCATCTTTGAAGAGCGCATGCAGCACCAGGCAAAGTTCAGCGATTTTGTGATCCTCTATCGCACCAACAGTCAGAGCCGCGCCATAGAAGAAGCATTGCGAAGAATGAACATCAAGTACAAAGTAGTCGGTGGTCTTTCATTCTATCAACGCAAGGAAATTAAAGATCTCCTCGCCTACTTACGATTCTCTATCAATCAGCAGGACGAAGCTTCCTTCAGGAGAATTATCAACTTACCGAAACGAGGCATCGGTGATTCTACCGTAGACAAGATCGTCGTTGCTGCCAATGATCATGCTATCTCCATCTGGGAAGTATTACAGAACGCTTCCTCTTTCCTCGGTGGTCGTGCCGTCGGGCAGATCGATGACTTTGTCTCCATGATCCTTCGCTTCGGTGTGGAAATTCTGAACAAGGATGCTTATGAAGCCGCATCAGAAATTGCAAAAGGTTCAGGCCTGCTGCGAGAGCTCTATGCAGATAAAACCGTTGAGGGATTAAGTCGCTATGAAAACATTCAGGAGTTGCTGAATGCCATTAAAGAATTTACCGACGACCCTGAACGTGAAGACAAAGGACTGGGTGCTTTCCTCCAGGAGGTTTCCCTCGTTACCGGACAGGATGAAGACAAGGATAAAGATCCTGAGAAAGTTACACTCATGACCATTCACATGGCGAAAGGTCTTGAGTTTGGATACGTGTACATCGCTGGTTTGGAAGAAGATCTGTTCCCATCACAAATGATGCTGAGCAGTCGCGCGGAACTGGAAGAAGAGCGAAGACTTTTTTATGTGGCGATCACACGCGCAAAGAAGAGACTGTTTCTCTCCTATGCCCTGACACGCTATCGCTTCGGACGACTTAAGAATTGTGAACCCAGCCGCTTCCTCGATGATATCGATAGGAATTATGTAAAGGTGAGCGCTAAATATATCGGGGCAGAATCGGTACCCTCCAGAAGCAACTTTGCCAAGAGCTTTGTGACTGGCATTCAGAAGACGCTAACATCCAAGCCGGTTCCCAAGGCAACATCCTACAAACCTTCTGCAGACTTTACTCCCAGCGACACTTCTACGCTCAGGGAAGGCATGAAGGTGGAGCATCCCAAGTTCGGCTTTGGGCAAGTGCTCAAAATGGACGAAACCGGGGCAGATCGCAAGGCCAAGATCCATTTTGACAATTTTGGGGAGAAGACCTTATTGCTTAGTTTTGCTAAGTTGAAAATTCACGAGAACTAGTCACAGGTCGACACAATGCAGTTGACACAAATCAATAGAATTTAAAATCACTTAATGATTCCAGAATACAATTCACAACGTCCCCTGATCATCTTAAAGGAATACGGACGTAATGTTCAAAAGCTGGTGGCCTACATCCGCACAGTCGAAGACAAAGCAAAGAGAACAGAACTCTCCTATACACTGATCGAGCTTATCAAGCAGCTCAATCCTACCGTTCGCGAATCGGTTGAAAATCCACAACGTCTCTGGGATGATCTTTTCATCATCGCCGACTTTGACCTGGATGTAAACAATCCTTTTACTCCTCCTGAAAAAGACATTCTCTCAAAGAGACCTATGCTGGTTCCTTATCCTCAGAGCGATGTTCGTTTCAAACATTATGGAAAGAACATTGAGCGTCTTGTGAAAGAGGCTCTGAAGAAGGAAGATCCAAAGGATCGTGAAGATGCTGTCATCTATCTGGGTAAGCTGATGAAGACATTCTACGGCAACTGGAACAAAGAAATACTGGATGACTCTGTGATCCTGAAAGACATTCAATTGATGTCTGGCGGAAAGCTGAGCATGAACCTTGATAAAGTACGTGAGGATAATCTCTTCGAAAAACTTTATCGTGAGAAAAAGAAGCCACGTCCTCAGGTCGGCGGCGGTCAGGGCGTACATTCCAACAATCAGCGTCGCGAAGGCGGCGGTGGTGGCGGTGGCGGTCGCCCATTCAACAAGCGTTTCAATCCACACCGCAGAAGAGACCAATGAGTTCTTTTCGAATCAAGGGTGGTAAAAGCCTGAAAGGTGAGATCACTCCTCAAGGAGCCAAGAACGAGGCCCTTCAAATTCTTTGTGCTGTTCTCCTGACTCCGGAACCTGTCACCGTTCACAACATTCCCGATATCGTAGATGTCAACAAATTGATTGAGCTTGTCGGCGATCTGGGTTGTAAAGTTGAGCAACTGGACAAAGGAAGTTATCGCTTCACCGCAGCAAACGTCGACATCAAACATCTTGAAACGGATTCATACAAAAAGAAAGCGGCGGCATTAAGAGGTTCTGTCATGTTGCTGGGTCCTATCCTGGCGCGTTATGGAAAGGCGAGTATTCCAAAACCTGGTGGCGATAAGATCGGCCGACGCAGACTTGATACACACTTCATTGGCTTTCAGAACCTGGGAGCAAAATTCAATTTCGATGCGGAAGGAAGTTTATTCCACATCGATGCATCGGAGCTGAAAGGCAGTTACATGTTATTGGATGAAGCATCCGTAACAGGGACAGCGAACATCGTGATGGCGGCGGTTCTTGCAAAAGGAACTACTACTATATACTACGCAGCTTGTGAGCCTTACCTTCAGCAGCTTTGCGCGATGCTTAACCGCATGGGTGCGAAGATCAGCGGCATTGGTTCTAATCTATTGACGATCGAAGGAGTTAAATCCCTGAAGGGAACAGATCATACCCTTCTGCCCGACATGATTGAGATCGGTAGCTTCATTGGCCTTGCGGCGATGACGAAGTCTGAGATCACGATCAAGAACTGCCGCATTGATATGCTGGGAATTATTCCAGAAACCTTTCGCAAGCTTGGTATTAAGATGGAGTTCCGCGGTGATGATATTTACATACCCGCCCAGGAGAACATCGTTATAGAAAATTTCATTGATGGATCGATCCTTACGATCTCAGATTCTCCGTGGCCTGGATTCACGCCTGACCTAATCAGCGTTATCCTGGTGGTAGCCACACAGGCAAAAGGAACGGTGCTCATCCATCAGAAGATGTTTGAGAGTCGTTTGTTCTTCGTTGATAAACTTATTGACATGGGTGCACAGATCATTCTGTGTGATCCGCATCGTGCAACGGTGACAGGACTGGATCGCAAGTTCCAGCTTCGCGGCATCAAGATGTCGTCACCGGATATTCGTGCTGGTGTTGCTTTGCTGATTGCGGCGTTGTCTGCATCGGGTGAGAGCGAGATCTCTAATGTAGAGCAGATTGATCGCGGCTATCAGGATATTGAGGGAAGGCTGAAGAAGATCGGTGCTCAGATTGAGCGGGTGAATTAAGGAATAGTATAATCACAATTGCTTTTTGAAGTTATATGTCGGTTTGATGATTCCGATCGAATCACTGTGGCTAAGAATGACATGTGGATAGCTCCATTTGCATAGTCAGATGGGCAAGATTAACTTAACTTCCAATACGGATGCATAAGGCACATGTGGCTTATAATCAGATGTTGCCAGCCATTGATCTACCGAGAATAAAGAATTGATAATTGAAGAATCTCAAACAGGCCATCCTAACTGCTTTTCTGTCGAAGACCTTCATAACACTCAAGCATGGTTAACGCACCAAATATCTCAAAGGACACTTTTGTAGAAATTCTGCAAGACAAAATGTTGGTTCGACCTGAGGACTTGTTGATTTTCCAAACTATTTACTCACTTGACAAGCAAGAAGCATCTGCAACCGACCTTGCTCGTATTATTGGTTGGACAGACAAAGGCGCAGTTGTTGGACGACTAGTTGGACTTGGTATGCGGATACTAAAGAAATACGACATCCAGCAACGTGAACGAGAGAATGGCACAAAATCATTTTGGGACTTTTTTTTCACAGGTTATGACAAAGGGACTTTTTTCATTTACCAACTCAAACCCGAACTCAAAGATGCTTTAGAAGAATGCGGATTAACTGACAACATAAAACCTATTTCAATACAACGCGCGTATTTATTTGCTTGGAATCCCAACAACTGGCACCAATGGACAGACCCAAAGAACGTTCCGTATATTGAGGACAATGTTGAAGAATTAAAAAACACAGGTAAGGTTACGTTGATGTGGAGTTGCCGCAGTCACAAAAGCATCCGGCCAGGTGACAGAGCTTTTTTAGTAAGACTTGGTTCTATTCCAAGAGGAATTATGGCATCGGGCAAAGTAGTGTCAGAACCATTCTTATCACCGCATTGGAGTGGCGTGGACAAAGATGTTCCAAGAGTTTTAATAGAGTTTGATGTTTTGCTCAACCCTGACAAAGATCCAATTCTTACTCTTGACAATCTTGACAGTGGAAATTTGGTCAACCAAAATTGGACACCACAATCCTCTGGAATATCAATTAAATCAGAGATTGTTGACGAACTTGAAGAAGAATGGTTTGAGTTTTTGAAAACGCAAGACATTCGCTACAATCCATTTTTAGAAGCGGCAGACGCAACAAAAACATTTATTGAAGGCGCAGCAACACAAGTAACGCAGACACGTTATGAGCGAAACACGCAAGCAAGAAAAGAATGTTTAAAACATTACGGATATAGTTGCATGGTTTGTGACTTTAACTTTGAAAAATATTATGGCAACATCGGTTATCAGTTTATACACGTTCATCACCTGACACAGGTATCAGATAAAAAGCAAGAGTATAAAGTAAATCCTATTGAGGACTTACGACCTGTCTGCCCAAACTGTCATGCTATGTTGCACAAGGACAATCCACCGCTCACGATTGAAGAATTAAAGACTCAACTAAAATCAAACTGACCCTGAAACAGTTGTGCTTCGTAGGAAAAAATGGCAGGTAACAAAATGCATAATCAATGCGGAGTTCAGTGTAAATTTGTAGTTTAGTTTTTCAAATGACGCTTTTTGTCGTGGGGCAGTGACGCGCTTCGAATTCCCGTCACTGCTTATGCACAAACGTTGTAGCTCATTTTTATTTTGACAATTAGGACAAGTGATTAAGAAACTAAAAACAAATACAAACTTGATAGCAGCGACAATCATATTTATCGGTGGACTATTTAGTGTAGTCGGAGCATTTTTAGCAGCTCGACAAGCAATTAATGACGGCAAAGAGTTGGACAGCAGAAACGGACAAATAATTGAACTGACTAAGGAAAATGCAAAACTAAGCAAACAAGCCCTTGACCAAATAACGGGAGGAAAATCATGGGCATTTATTAGAAGTGGACTTGAGACCGAAAAAGGAATAATGAATCAAGAGTCACTTTGGACAATAAATTTAGTAGGAGACATTCCATTATATGATGTTAGTTTGACCCTCTACAAGATTAAACACGATAATACATTACCAACTAAAGCACATAACTTAATTACAGTTCTTTCAAAACATCTTGGGACAATTACACCATCATTGCACCAAGACAACATTGGACTTCTGACACTGCACGGTGACAAAGGGAAAATAGAATTTCTTGTGAAAATAAAAGCAAGAAATGGAGAAATAACTCAACACATTATTTTGCTTCAGAAGGAAGGTAAATATTGGACTAAGGCAGAGAAAGTATTTAGATACAAGCCAGCCGACAACGGTGGATTTAGCAAGGAAGTATTGATGCAGAAAATCGATGAAGACTTCCCCGACAAAGATCACATTGAATGGATTGAGTTATAAAAACGCGCTACAACAAAGTGTATGAAACATGGCTGGGGTTCAGTGTAAATTTGTAGTTTGGTTTTTCAAAATACGTTTGGTATCGTGGGACACAAACGTTAAGCAATTTTTTTTTGACAAATGGGATTACATCTAAGGACAAGTGATTTTTCTACGAAATTGGAAGTAATGATTTTTTGACATCCTTTTTTGATACAATTGAATATCATTTGACTAAAGGGCTTTTTGGAAAAAAGTATCCGACAGTATTGAAAGAATTTTATAACGGACGACTTTCCTACCAAAGTTTAATTCAAGCTGAAACAGAATTAAAAGAAATTCAACAAAGACTTAAGAAATTTGACCCGTCAAAAGTTGTATGGGACAAGTTTGACTTGACCAAGAGACCGCCATGGGGTGACGACATAAGCGATGAAATAACGGACTTGTCAAATTACTTTGTGACTTCAGAAGGCAAAGACTTATTTGAAGTTCTATTTGACGCGATTGACAAAGCTAAAGCAGAGAAAACAGAATTAGTAGTTGAATAAAGAACTGCTTACAACACCTGTTTATGCCACCTTGGAGTCTACTGTTAATCATAAACTCATTTCTTAAGTTAAATTTGTAACGGTGGACACTTTGGACTGGTCGTGAAGTGTGGATCAGGAAAAATTCAAAAAACAATCGATAGAATAAGCATAAATATTTAACTAAATTTCCGCAAATAGCTTGAGAAGCCTTCGTAACCATACTATCGATCTACGCGAGACGGCTGACTTGAAGTGACGGCGGAAACTAACGGCCCACAACAAAAGCTATAAGCCATGCCCAGATAGAAACGCTCGCCTTCCCCCTCCCCTCATTCTGCTCCCCTGACAACTTTTACATTTCATTTTACATCTTTTAACAATTCATTTACCAAAGTCGGACACAAAGACTTGTAGCTTGGTTGGAATTTATAAAAAATGAAAAATGATGAAACACAACAACAAGCTATCGATCACTTACCTGCTTTTAATTATTACTCCTTTGTTCTTTGGTTGCGGTGGACCTGTAAAAAAGGAAAATAAAATCAATGCATCGGCAAGCCCGGTAACCACCCTGGGACAAAAATATAGTATAGATACGAAGGAAAGTGTTGTAACATGGAAAGGGTCAAGCGTTAAAGGGGGACATGCAGGGTATGTCTATATATCAGTAGGTGAATTGATGATTCAAAACGGTCAATTGGTGGGCGGTGCAGCTGAAGTAGACATGAGTACAATTGAAGGTGATGACCATAGAAGTGATAATAACCTTATTAATCATTTAAAAGATGCTGATTTTTTTGATGTTAAAAAATTTCCCATTGCTACAATCGTACTTACCAGGGTCGCATCCATAAATACTGAGAATAAGGAAATCACAGGGAACCTAACCATTAAAGGTATCACACACCCCGTTACTTTTCCGGTCAGGGTGGAAATGAAAGACGGAATTGTCAAAGCCAGTGGTAAGCTGATCATTGATCGGACACAATGGGATGTCCGGTATAAATCCAGAAAGTTCTTTGATAACTTAAAGGATCAGGCTATTGCGGATGACATTGAATTCGAAATAAAGATTGTAGCAAAGAAATAATAGCTGAATCAATATGAGATACGCTCACTTCTTTACTTCTCTCACAATATTAATTTTTGCCACTACCTGCAGCGGACAAGTTAAAAACGACTTACCAAAAGAAAAGAGTGAACATCCCAAACTTATCAAAACCATAGGCAACCCCAGGTATGGCAATGTTCAATGCAGTTTACAGGATAAAGCCGGTAACCTTTGGTTCGGAACTACACAAAATGGTCTTTATAAATATGATGGAAAATCATTTAGACAATTTTTGGTGGCCGATGGGCTAAATAGTAATAATATCTCTTCTATTCTGGAAGATAAAGATGGTAACATCTGGATAGGTACTGACGCAGGAGTTTGTTTCTACGATGCCCGGCTGCAGGATGGGCGGGCTAAAACATTTACCAAAATCCAGATCCCTTTAAGGAAAAACCTCCCGCCCAACAAGTTTAGAAATACACATGAGGTATTCAGTATCATGCAATCAAAAAGCGGAACACTATGGTTCGCAACCATTGATGGTGTTTATACCTATGTCGGACAGGGAAGCTTTACTCCGTTTATAATTGATGAGAGCGCAATGGGCTATATGAGCAGTAACAATAACGCGGAACGTATTTTAGAAGATAAAGCAGGTAACATCTGGTTTGGTGGACGGGGTACTCATGGTGTCTATCGTTACGATGCCCGCCTGCCCCTCCGTGCCGGATCAGATGAGAATGACAAAGTCGCGCAGGGTAAATCTGTAACCAACATTCCACTGGAAGATCTATTTCAAGATGGGCCAAAGCCAAAAGCTCATAATTGGGCATGGCCACAATTACAAGACAAAAACGGGAATATCTGGTTTAGCAATTGGGGTGGAGTCTACCGGTATGATGGAAAAACATTTACGAGTTTTACAAAAAGCGATGGCCTGCCTGGTTGTGTTACACGAATAATAGAAGACAAAAAGGGAAACCTTTGGTTTGGTGGTGATGCCAGTACTGGACTTAGCCGTTACGATGCCCGCCTGCCCCTCCGTGTCGGATCGGATGAGAATGACAAAGTCGGGCAAGGTATGTCCATCACTCATTTTACAGCAGAAGATGGTCTACTCAATAACAGCATCTGGTCAATTTTGGAAGATACAAGTGGAAATATTTGGGTGGGCACCAGAGAAACAGGTCTATACCTTTACGATGCCCGCCTGCCAGACGGGCAGGGAAAAACATTTACTACTTATTCGGAATATAAACCTTAGTCTGTAACGGACTAACAAACACGCCAATCAACAAGCAATCCGCGAATCTCTCGCGAAAGCCAAAGCTGACAAGTCCTGTAGGTCACAAAATGTGGACCGTACACAACAAATGTATATCCATGGCTTAAGCTAAGTGTAAATTTGTAGCTTAGTTTTCAAATTACGTTTGGTCATACTGCTAAGCTTAAAATCATCAATATCTGATTATGTCAACCTTTCTCAATCGGGCAAAATATTACATAGTATTTTTCTTGCTTTTCTCATTGCAATCCAAAGCGCAAAATGTTGAGTTATTTAATCACGTATCTAATGAAGTAATTACAATACCCTCCAAGGTGCTAAACCAGGAACGTCAGATTTATATTCACGTTCCAAAACAAGTTCCCGCAAACTCTAATGGGACTTTTCCCGTGTTGTATTTATTGGATGGAGAAAATCATTTTCATATACTTTCTGCATACATTGACTACCTGAGCCATTATGAAATAATCCCTCCAATAATGGTTGTCGGTATTATTAGTAAAGACCGAAGAAGAGACCTTACCCCTACCAAAAGCACAATTGATTACTTTGGAAAAAACGACTCTACGTATAAGACAAGCGGTGGCAACCAGAATTTTCTTCATTTTATGCTAGAAGAACTAATGCCGTACATTGAAAAAAATTATAAAGCCGGATCATACAAAATATTCGCGGGACACTCTTTTGGTGGCATTACAACAATAAATTGCATGCTTACTCGCCCTGATATGTTTAATGCCTATATAGCAATAAGTCCTTCGCTTTGGTGGGACAATAAGTACATATTAAAACTTGTAGAAAATAAATTGACACAGTCAGTACCTCTCAACAAAAGGTTTTTTTACAGTGTTGGAAACGAAGGAATTAAAGACCCAAATTCATTTCATACTGATGTATTGAAACTTGATAGTTTGATTGTAAACAGAACACCAAAAGGGCTTTTATATAAGTTCAAGTCCTATCCTGAAGAAAGTCACATGAGTGAACCCATAGTTGCTTATTACGACGCATTACGATTTATTTATCAGGATTGGACACCCTCTGTGAAAAAATAATAAGTGAAGATTGTGAACTGAACGGTCATTAACATCATTTATATAAGTCATTTGCCTTTTAATGTTTACTTTTATTTTGGTATGGTAAACGCCTTATAACTAAACGTTGACGTTAATTGCTCTGTGTGACAAGTGAACAATGAGAGAGATTTATTTACTAAGTGGACTTGGTGCAGACAAAAGAGTATTTGACTTCATTGACCTCTCTGAATTCAGTTTAAATTACCTGGACTGGATCGAACCAAAAGATAAAGAATCAATTGAAAGCTATGCCAGCCGTCTCCTACCACAGATTAAAACAACTCTACCTATACTCATAGGCGTTTCATTTGGGGGCATGATAGCTGTGGAGATTTCCAAATTAATTGAGACTGATAAAGTAATCTTGATTTCATCGGCCAAGTCAAAATTGGACATCCCAATTTATTTCAGGATCGCAGGAAATCTGGGTTTAAACAAATTAATGCCCCCACAGCTTTTGAAAATCACTAACGGGCTGACGTTTTGGTTTTTCGGGACTAAGACACAAGGGGAAAAAGAATTACTAAGGAGAATTATAAAAGGGACTGACAGCAGGTTTTTAAAATGGGCTGTAGACAAGATTGTAAACTGGAAAAACGTAACTCAGATTGGGAATCTGACTCATATTCACGGGACATCAGACAAAATTTTACCTTTAAAGACATCTGACTTCAAAATGCATAATGGCGGGCATTTGATGATTCTAAATCGAGGAGATGAATTAAGCCGACTCATAAAAAATATTCTGAACTGAGCGGCGAAGCGCAACTACTGCCAACACCAGCTATAATGCATTGGTCATTTTTTGCTTATTTTTAAATTAAGGTAAAGCCGACCTGCCTGCGCCATGCGATTAATTAAGTTAGCCAAGTATTAAGACAAAAATTTGAAAAAGTGGCCGAATAGTAATTTAGCTAAAAGTGATGTCAACCGAAACTATAGCGATATGAAACGATTTCTTGTATTCTTTTCATTTATTCTTATTTTGACAAGATGTTCAGAGAAGAAGCCAGCTTTTGAAGCGCCTGTTCTTAAAAATATTGGAAACTATCAGGTTAACATAACCACTAACACTGAGTACGCACAGCTTTTCTTTAATCAGGGAATAATAATGGCAAACGGTTTCAACCATGCCGAAGCCGAACGGTCATTCAGAGAATCAATACGTCAGGACTCGACATCTGCCATGGGCTATTGGGGCATTGCTTATGTGCTTGGCCCTAACTACAATTCCGGTGGCGAAAATATGGGAACCATCAATGACATAAAGAATGCAGTTAAAAACGCCGTGAGGTTCGGCCGCAATGCTACCCCATGGGAAAGGGCCACCATAAAAGCAATCCAGATTAAATTCCCAGCGGACTCCTCGGCAACGAATGATGAAGGTTATTCTGCTGCAATGAAAGCTGCCCATTCAGAATTTCCCGACAATGATTTTGTGGCAACACTGTATGCCGAATCCATAATGAATTTACATGCATGGGATTTTTATGTAAAAAAAGGAGGTGAACTCCGGCCATGGACTTCAGAATTGCTTGAGGTACTGGAGAAAGCTATCGCACTCAATCCAAAAAATCCCTTAGCCAATCATCTCTATCTGCATGCAACCGAGGCAGGGCCTGGTGTTGAAAAAGCTCTGGCAAGTGCCGAAAGATTAAAAACCCTGGTCCCATCGGCCGGACATCTGGTTCACATGCCGTCACACATCTATATAAATACGGGAGCCTATCACGAAGGTTCCATTGCCAATGAGCAGGCCGTGATTGCCGACAGCATCTACATAGCAGAATGTAAATCGCAAGGAATTTATCCTCAATACTATTATCCGCACAACTATCATTTCCTGGCCGCGACAGCAACTTTTGAAGGCAGAGGCTCAACGTCAATTGAAGCAGCTTACAAAGCCGTAAATATTCTTGACAAAAAATACTTTCGTGAAAAAGGTTATGAAACTGTTTTGCATTACGTCACCATCCCGATGCACGTTCTTGTAAAATTTGAACAGTGGGAAAAAATCCTTGCCAGTCCAAAACCCGAGGATGACCTCTCCTATCCCAAAGCCATCTGGCACTACGCCAGAGGAATGGCGTATGCTAATCTGAATAAACCTGATCAAGCCCGGAATGAATTGGACTCATTGAATAAATTAAGTGAATCCGGGGACGTGAAGAGAATCATGATTTGGTCAATTAATCCAGCCGGACAGGTTTGTAAAATTGCATCGAATGTTTTGGAAGCCGAATTGCTGGCAAAGAGTGGAGACTATAAATCCGCCATTGGATTATTGAAGCAAGCCATCCAGCTTGAAGACGGCTTAAATTATAATGAACCCCCTGATTGGTTCTTTTCAGTAAGGCATCTCTTGGGTGATGTCCTTATGAATGACAATGACTTTGCTGGTGCAGAAAAGATCTATCTTGAAGATTTAACCTATTGGCCCAAAAATGGTTTTGCCCTTAACGGACTTTATGAAAGCCTGAAGAGACAAAATAAAACTAAAGAAGCTGAAGACATTAAGAAACAATTTGACGAAGCCTGGAAGTATGCCGACTCTGAATTGAAGTACTCACGCATTGACAAGAATAACAGAAAGGACCTGGCATTGAGAATTGATAAGAATTCCCCAAATACTTTGGTTTACCTGGCGAGCACTCTTTGCTTTAACAAGTGAAATAAAGAGATTCAATCTTAAAATTCTTTGAAATGGAAATTAAATCTCAAATAAAAGAATTAATTAAAAGTCAGGCTGAACCAAAGCGGAGTGAAATGCAGGAATTGCACGATCTCATTCTTCAGTTAATGCCTAAATGCAAACAATGGTATTTTGACGGAAAAAATGAAGATGGTAAACAGGTTGCTCATCCTACTATTGGTTATGGAGAATACATCATAACCTATAAGGACAGAACCGTTAGAGACTTTTTTAGAATCGGGTTATTGGCCAGCCCGACCGGACTTGCAGTTCATATAATGGGTTTAGACGATAAAAAATTCCTGATAGATAACTATGGAAAAACGATCGGGAAAGCAAAAGTCAGTAGTTATGGTATCGCATTTAAGTCAATAAAGGATATTAATTTAGAAGTACTTAAAGAAGCAATTCGTTATAGAGCAGTGCTTAAAAATTAATAAAACATTAAAAAATAAATATGAGCACTCAAAAAATTACACCTTATCTGTGGGTAGAGAAAGATGCCAAAGCTGTAGCAGATTACTACCTATCCATTTTTAAGGACGGCAAGCTGAAAGATTCTCGCACGTTCGACGGTGATGAAAGTGGAAATGATGCTGGCATAACAACAGCTGTAATTGAAATTGCCGGAATGGAGTTCAGCATATTGGCGGCAGGTCCCCTGTTCAAATTTAATGAAGCAGTTTCCTTTGTTATCAATACAAAAGACCAGGCGGAAACGGATTATTATTGGGAAGCCCTTACTAAAAACGGTGGCGAGGAAGGCTCTTGCGGATGGTGTAAGGATAAGTATGGATTATCGTGGCAGGTGGTACCAACTGAATATTTTGAATTAATACATAGTTCTGACCCGATCGTAAGGGAAAAAGCAATGAAGAATACATTAACACAGAAAAAACTGATACTTGCAGAACTTAAATAAACTGTAAGGCAGAAACTGTAAAACCAAAAAGGAATAAAATCACCGACCGATACCTTAATCCAATAACATGAGAAATATCCTGATTCTACTAGTCTGCATCGCCATTATAAGTTGCAATCAACAGACTGATAAAAAAGGTGGCAGCGATCAGAAACTAGTCGATGTAGATTCTTTGAACTCAGTCTTCGTTGCCAGCTGGAACAACAAAGACTCCGTGGCTGCAGTAAGCATCATAGCAGACAACGCAATAGTAATGAACGACACCCTGCTGCACAACGGAATAAATGAGATTGCCAAAAACTGGATAAGCGGTGGCCTCAAAGTAATCAGCAACATCAAGACCGTTTCTTCCACAAAGGGAGCCAGCGAAAGCGTTGCTTTTGATGGCGGTACCTATAGTCTTGACTTAACAATTCCGGGAGGGCCTTTCCTTAAGGAAAAAGGAAACTACAGTTTTGTCTGGACAAAGACAGATAAGAATGAATGGAAGCTGACCCTGATTCACATAGAGGACGTAAGCAGAATGCCTAACGTAAAATAAATTTATTGGTGATAGCCTTCAAAAAAATCCGGATTCAAATATGAATTTTACCAAGCTAGTTCCCAATGTGTTCTATGCCGACATCAAAGTGGCACTAAAACTGTTTGTTGATTGCCTTGAATTTGATATCGTTCACGATGAAATAAATTCGAATAGTCCATTTTGTGTCATAGAGAGAGATGGTTTGCGCATTAATCTTTTTGAGAATGAAGAATTGGCAAAAGAACATAACCCTGAGTTCAGACTTGTCACTCATAACATTGAAGAAGTATACCAAAAAGTAAGTTCATCCCATCCCAGGTTTTTACATCCCAATCTTAGTAAGGTTACACTTCGTCCCTGGGGAGCAAAAGAATTTGCAATCACCGATAAGCAATTGGGGATAGTTATTCAGCAGTGGGAATAGTATCGTTTCCAAATTAATAGACTTAGAATTGTTGACAGTAAATAAGTACCGAATAACATGACAGAACCAACCTATCCAATAATCATGACGGACAGGCAAACCAATACTGTATTTAGAGAAATAACTACCTTTCCTATTAAGAATAATTGATCTTCTACCGACAAGACCTATCCCCACTCCTGTTACAAGTTTGCCTCTTAATGTTTATTTTTAAATTGAGGTAAGATAAACCGCCAAACAAAACCTTTATCACCAATTCGCAATTAAGAATACCACCCCCATGAAAACACTCCTGACATTGTTGCTCTTTGTTTCAACAATCACCAGTCTGTATTCCCAGACCAATGAATCAGATTTTAGAGAACCCACCTCAATAAAAGAAGTCAGTCGACAGCTGGGTGCTGACACAATGGTTTTTTACTACAATTACAACTGGCATTTGGTAAAGTCAGTCTGCAAGACAGTCTTCAGAGTTTCACGAGTAGACGCGGCCCTTGGAACTTTTACCGGACAATTCGTTGACTACTTTTCATCCGATAATAAAATAGCCGTTGAAGGAAACTATTCAAATGGAAAAAAGGAAGGGAAATTTAATATCTACTTCCGAAACGGATACCTTGAGCAGTCCGGGAATTATGTCAATAACAAGAAAAGTGGAATTTGGGAGTACTTCTATAAGGATGGTACCCGGCAACAAATACTGGACTTTCAGGAAAATGAAGTTCTGATTAAAGAGTTCTGGAATGAAGAAGGAAAGAAATTGGTCGATGCAGGAAACGGTGAATGGTTCATCTACGATTCACCGGAGAAATTCAAGAAAACCTCAGGCGAAGTTCTTAATGGAAGGAAAAATGGGACATGGAAAACTATAGTCGTCATCAGAAACATGACGACAAATATTGAAAAGTACAAAGAAGGCAAATTTTTAAGCGGGAGATTGATTTCAATGGTTGGAGGATCAGAGTCTTATAAAGATACCGTGTATTGTTCTATTGAGAATACTCCAAAGTTTTTGAAAGCAGAACTATTCCAGGTATTTCGCTGCTTCAGGAATCAGGAACAGACCAATAACTGGGAATTGGTGAAATTCGATCTTAACAGACCTGCAGGGCATCTCCGTGGAAATCAAGTAATGTACGAATACATTGCAGTAAACATAAGATATCCTTTTGAGGCGAGAAAAGGTGGGTATCAGGGAAAGGTAACTGTACAGGTAACAATAGACATAAACAGTAAAGCAAAAAACATTTCCATATTGAAAGGCGTACATCCATCTCTGGACGACGAGAGTCTTAGAATTGTAAACTCCATCAAGGAATGGACTTGCGCATTGCGTGATGGACAGCCATATGAAGAGACTATTACAATCCCCATAACTTTCACTCTGGATAAGGCGCCGCAAAATTGACCAGAATTAAAAATTTCGCTCATGTTCATAGATCATAATCATGAGGACATCAGGAAAATTCGGCATCGTGCTGTTAACCTTACTACTCATTGGCTGCGGACTATTACCGCCCAGTCGACAGTATATTAAACAGGCCAAAAACCAGATCAGATTCATAAATACTTTACTTAAAAACCTGGAAACAGAAATTGTCAGACTTGAAGAAAAGTAATTTTATAATGGAGCAAGCAAACGATCCACTAAACAAACCAGGCGCAACACCTTTTGCGCAGACTTATTTTCATGGCACAAAGAGCGATCTAAAAGTAGGTCACCTTATCGAACCTGGATTCAATTCAAACTATGGAAAAAGGAAAAATGCGAAATACATATTCCTGACAGCAACACTGGACGCTGCTATCTGGGGAGCCGAACTTGCCTTTGGCGAAGGCCGGCAAAGGATCTATTTAGTCGAACCGACAGGTCCCATTGAAGATGATCCTGATCTTACAGACAAAAAGTTTCCGGGCAATCCGTCAAAATCCTATCGTTCCACTCATCCCTTTAAAGTTGTCGGAGAGGTTACTCTTTGGCAAGGTCATCCCATGGAGCAGGTGAACATGATGAAAGAACACCTTGAAAAACTTAAACAGCAGGGCATTGACTCCCTGAACGATTAGACGCACATAATTATAAAGACAGAACCACATGAGAAAAATAATTTCATTTATGCACATCTCGCTCGACGGCTTTGTCGCAGGACCGAATGGAGAAATGGACTGGATCAAAGTTGATGAGGAGATCTTTGATCATGGCGCAAAGCGCATAGGTGAAGGCGACACTGCTTTATACGGAAGGGTAACCTATCAGATGATGGAAAGTTACTGGCCCACCGCAGCAGATCAGCCGGAAGCTTCCAAACACGATATCGAACATTCAAAGTGGTATGCCAGGGTTCACAAAGTTGTTGTCTCAAAAACTCTTAAAGACAGGGCAAACACAACAATTATCAGCGACAACCTATCAAACAGCATCAATAAAATAAAACAACAGCCCGGTAATGACATCCTCGTTTTTGGAAGTCCTGCCGCAACACACTCTCTCATTGAACTGAATTTAATTGACGGCTACTGGCTGTTTGTAAATCCGGTGGTTCTTGGACAAGGCATTCCATTGTTCACAAACATCAAAGACAAAATAAAACTGAAGTTATTGACCACGCGACAGTTTACAAGTGGGGTAACAGAGCTGAATTACTTAGTGGACAATAGCACCGAGCGACCTTAATACATGATATCTCCAATATCTGACAAAAGACGAATTCTGGAAATCACTGCTGTACTCATCACAGCCGCTGGAAAATTTATTTTTATGGATTACCTGAATTGGCGTCTTCCCTTTGTGGCAACAGCAACTTTAGTATGGATCAGTTATATCATTTATACCGGCAAAACCGACAAAGAACTATTAAAATACCATGGCTTCAGAACTGACAACTTCAAAGCCGTCGCGAAAATGATACTTCCCTTTGGCATCGTTGCAATCATCTCATTTATTGCAATAGGTTACTACCAAAGTACACTAAATCTCACCTGGCATATTATTCCGATACTGATCACCTACCCTATCTGGGGAACCATCCAGCAATACTTATTGATTGCTTTAACTCTCGGCAATATGCAGGATTTAGAAAATCAAAAGATAAACAATCCTATTCTGATTTTCGGCGCAGCGCTATTATTCTCGGCCCTTCATTATCCCGATAAGTGGTTGATGATTGGAACTTTTGTACTGGCGTTGTTCTATGGCTGGATATATTCAAGAAAAAGGAACCTTTATGTACTGGGGATATTCCATGGTGTTCTCGGTGGACTTTTCTACTACACGGTTTTAGATCGCGATCCATTTATCGAGACAATGGGGAAGCTCTTTATAAATAAGTAGATACTAATCACAACGAACCACATCCTGAACACACCAAAAAAATGACATATCTCTCCTATTCAAACTGGATCACCATTAAACGCGCCCTTCCTGCCATAGCCTTGCTCCTGCTTTTACAGTATCACGTTGTCGCACAGTCGCCCACAACCAAACTGACTAAAAAAGAGATTGCCGTTACAATAGACTCTATCAGTCGCAAGCTGAATAAGAACTATGTGTTTCCCGAGACAGCGACTAAAATGGCGGGAACTCTCAGCGCCAATCTTAAGAATGGTAAATACTCTGCACTGACAAATCCCGAAGAACTTGCGCGTCAACTTACCATTGATCTTCATGAAATAAGCAAGGACAAACACCTGATGGTGGTTTACAACCCAACGATCATTGCCCGGGAAAATGCCTTAACTGATAAAGACAGGGCAAACGAAGAAGCCGAATGGGCCAAAGAGCTGGTAAGTCACTTAAAGCAGGACAACTATGGATTCAAAGAAGTAAAGATTCTTGATGGCAACATTGGATATCTTGATCTGAGAGAGTTCGTCGATCCGAAATATGGCAGCGAAACGCTTGCCAACGCAATGGACTTCCTCAAGAATACAAATGCACTCCTCATCGATCTGCGTCAAAACGATGGCGGTTCACCAGAAATGGTTCAGCTTCTGGCAAGCTACTTCTTCTCCGAACATGTTCACCTCGGCAATCACTATAACCGTCCAAAAAATGAGCTCACTGAATCATGGACGCTACCCAACATAACAGGCGTGCGAAGACCCGCAACAGATCTATACATATTAACCAGCAGCAAGACATTCTCTGCTGCAGAGGCATTTAGTTATGAACTAAAGCAATTGAAACGCGCAACGATCGTGGGTGAAAAGACCGCAGGCGGAGCACATCTGACAGGATCAGTCATAGCAACCAATAAGTTTTACGTCAGGATACCTCAGGGTCGCACAACAAGTCCGGTGACAAATTCAAACTGGGAAGGGATTGGTGTAACACCTGATATTGAAGTGAGCGCCAATGATGCCTTGAAAACTGCCCAGACAAAAGCTCTTGAGCGCATAAAAGAACACTAGTTAATTTAAGTTATTACCTTAACGTGTGGCTCCCCAAACCCGGTAAACAGATTCAACATGACGACAAAAATTCTGATTGGCCTTCTCCTGACTATCTCATTCAACCTGCTGGGACAAAAAATTGAGTACTCTCTTTCCATACCGGGAGACACAACACAAAACTATTACGTGACCGTTTACCCAAAGGACAAAATAAAGGGTGCCATAGTATTACTTCCGGGATTTGGCGAATTGCCAAAACAAATATTGATCGAGTCAGACATCTATAAATATACAAGTAACGCCGGCTATCTGACAATCATACCCGCGCTTGGAGATCGGTCATTTTTCTATATCGACAATCCTTCTCATGAAAAACTAAATCAGTTTGTCGATGAAATGTTTAAGAAGTATAACCTGAACGAAAGCACATTCTTTATAGGCGGCCATTCCTTTGGCGGAACCATGGCAGTTCAGTATGCTCAACGAGCGTATTTAGAAAAATCAACATTAAAAAAGCCGGCAGGTGTATTTGCCACTGACCCCCCACTGGATATCGAACGACTCTATGGTTGTATGACCACAACCAACCGCCCCACTAAGAATCCGGTTTCGGTTCAGGAAGACAATTATATATCCAATAGAATCAAACTGGAATTCAATAATGACCCGAAAACAAATCCTGAATTCTTCTGGAATGTTTCACCCTATTCGCAAAGTGACCCTGAACACAGATCACTGAAAACATTCCTGACAGTTCCTGTAAGAATTTACAACGAGCCGGACATCAATTGGTACCTGGACAACAGGAACCTCGATTTCTATTGCATCAATTCTCTTGACAGTGCAGCAATGATAAACTGGTTAAGAAGCTTAGGGAATTCAAAGGCTGAATTAATAATATCAACTAATAAAGGCTATCGTGTAACCCAAAAAAGAAGACATCCCCACTCGTGGTCAATTATTGATGGACAGGAGTTAATCGGCTGGATAACTAAAACGACTATTAAAAAAGGATAACCGGCCAACAAAGTTTACAGGCACTCAGGCTGACTACATATTCCGTTTTACTCAAACTATTAAATATGAGAGCAATACTTTTCCTGCCGGCACTATTTTTAAATCTCTTGCTTGCCGCTCAACCTGCTTTGCATATTGATAAAATAAAGCTGGATAAAAAGATTGATTCACTCTTCAGTTCTTACAACAGAAAAAGTTCCCCCGGATTCGCCATCACTGTTCTTGTTGATGGAAAAGTGATCTCTAAAAAAAGCTATGGCATGGCCAGTCTTGAATTTGGCATTCCATTAACACACAACACTATTGTAGGCATCCCCTATTCAGAAGGCAGGGAGTTTATTTCCATCGCCGCGGCACTCATGGAAAAAGACAACATTCTGAAACTGGAAAACAAAGTGCGTCAGTATTTTCCCAAGCTGCCTGCCTGGAGTGAAATAGTAACGATACAGGATTTACTAAATCACAGCAGTGGCTTCTGCGATGAGTGGGCAACATTGGTGCTTACACAGGCAAGCATGAGTAACCGACTGGATGTGTCCCAGTTCCTGTCCTTTCTATACAATCAGCCCGACCCGCAGGTGGAGCCGGGCAAAGGCTACATGTATTCCAATTCTGATTTTGGCTTGCTTCGTCTTATTCTGGAAAAAGCCTCAGGAGAAAATCTATCAGCCTACTTAAAACGAAAAGTTTTTACGCCGCTGGGTATGTCATCAACACAAATGCGCAATAACAAGGAAGAACTAATTCCTAATCATGCGTTATCATACTATTCCGATGATGATAAAAAATATTTTGTATGGCTAAGAGATAAAACTTCTCCGGGTGGTAACTATATGATGCTGACGTCTGCCGCAGATTTGGAAAAATGGGCTGCCGCACATAACGATGCTAACTCTTTTATTTCGAAAGCTGTGGTGCGGTTAAAACAATTCTCCAGGCCCATACCTGCTCAGGAAGGCACTAATTATGTCTTTGGCCAAAAGGTTAAAAAAATCGGAGAGCATGAAATGATCGTACACCAGGGTGTCAGTGGTTACTCCTATTTAGCCCGTGTGCCCGATTCAAAACTTACTGTTATTTGCCTGGGAAATAATCTTAGAAATCCTTTCGCTGAAAGAATTAACAACTTTGTAAGCCAGCTGCTGAATGTGAAATCACCGGCTGCCACTGCCAAAAAAGTATTTCCTTCAAAAGCGTTACCCACCACCAATGCTGAACTGCAAAAGTATGCAGGCACTTACCGATGGCTCAATCAACTTACCTTTCAAAGCTCTTTGGAAACAAAGAAATATGTTATTCATAAAATTGTTGGCGACAGTCTGTTTCTGGAGTTCTCCGCCAGTGAGTTTTTCCCTTTTATTAAAGTAGGTGACAATATTTTTAAAGACCCTGATTTTCCCATCTGGTCAGTTTTTTCACAAGCTCATCCTGATTCTGCTATGGAAGTAACTGTTTATAAGCAGGACGATAATCCTGAAACATGGCATTGGAAAAAAGAAATGAATGCCAAAAAACAGTATTCAAAAGAGCAACTGCAGAAACTCACTGGTAAATATTACAGCAAGCACCTGGATTTTTACTGGACGATTGTCATGAATGAGGATGGGAATTTGGTGGTAAAACGTCCCACGATTGCTGATAAACTACTGGAACCATTTTTTGACAATGAATTCAAACTCACAATAGAATTCAGGGAAGACGATGAATCAAGAGTCTGGATACAGTTCTATTACAACGAAGCCGGAGAAGCAATCTGGTTTGATGTTCACAACCCGAGGTTATTGCATCATAGGTTCGATAAAGTAAAAAATTGAATTCGTTATTTGCTACGGAAAAAAGTTATTGCTATGAAGAGTATCGATTGGGTTAAGCTAATATTGATAAACTTAGGGGCTGGCCTTCTTGTAATTTCACCTTTCCTTCCGGGTCCACCTAATGACATTGTCAATTTATTCTATAATGCAGGATTAATTTTAGGGACTCTGGGACTGATTCTTGTCCCCTTTGGTCTTACATGGACCATTAGAGAATTAAAACAAAAAAGGAATGGCGGAAAACATCAAATTGATGTTAAAGCCATCATTCTATTGACACTCCCGATAACTGTTTTTATAACATCAATTTATGTTTCGGAATTGCTGAGAGATTTCAGTCGTGGCTTTGCTATCAATAGAACGGAGGAATTAATACAATCAATTGAAAAATTCAAAGAGAAAAAAGGAACATATCCTGAGTCTTTGGCTGAATTAACTCCTGAATTCATTGCCGATATTCCCTCCCCCTTTATAATGGGTATTAAAAACTATTATTATACCAAACTAGGTAACACCTACACCATTTCATTCGAACAAAACGTCATATTGAATTTCAACTTTGAAGTCGTGACATTTGATCCAACCGATAACCATAAAGCTGAAGGGGAAATTAAAGACATTTATGATACCGGAATAAATCATTGGAAATACTATCTGTTTGACTAATAACTGCAGACATTCACATCTAATTCAGCAAGTCGCGGGAATTTTATAAGAGCAAGCTCACGAAGAGGATCGACAATAAATTCATAGAGAAACTTACAGACGTCACCAGTCTATCAAAAAACCTGAAGCCCAATTGAGCTTAATTCAAATACCTGATCATGAACGCCACTCTTAAAATAAGTCTCACCCTTTTACTCCTGACAATTGGAACACAGTTGTTTGGTCAGGACACCACCCGCACTGACCGAAGCCCCCTGTTCAAACAAGTAATGAATGCAGACAGCATTTTCTTCCAGTCAATGAACAACTGTGACCTGAAAACGTATGAGTCTTTTCTTACGGAGGACTTTGAGTTTTATCACGACAAGGGTGGACTGACCAAATCCAGGGATACTGAAATGAAATCCATGGCCTCGTTTTGCGGAGAACAAAGAAAACGGCAAAAATTACGCAGGGAACTCATCAGAGAAAGTATTGAGATAAGTCCGGTCAAAGACTTTGGCGCTATTGAAACCGGTCGTCATCTCTTTTACCTTGTCATTGACAACACTACAGAGAAGCTGATTGAAGAAGCGAGGTTTACGAACATCTGGCAACGTCAGGCCTCTGGCTGGAAATTAAGTCGGGTGATTAGTTATGAGCATACGCCGGTAAGCAATATTAACCTGGCTGACAAAGTTCTTGACCAATATGTCGGAGAATATAAAATGTCTAAGGACAAGACGATCGTGATCACCCGGAATCAAAAATTATTAAAGGCAAAAGATGGAGACTGGAGTGCAGACTTGCATCCTGAATCAATTTCAAAATTCTATCTCAACTATGGCAACACACAATTTGGATTCGTGCGGGGACAAAAAGGCAGTCCCACGAAATTAATAATCTATGAGAATGGAAAACAAGTGGAATCAGGAGTCAGAAAAGATAAATAAGATATGAAGTTTCTCATGAGTATGGTCCTCTTTGCGATCGTGAGTTCAGCGTCAGCACAGGTATATCCCGACATACAGGTTGACACATCTCTCAAAACCTCCGAGTTCTATGTCGATGAATTTAAAATAAGCAGCGGACTTGGCTCCGGTTACTGGAAACTTGACGACGACTATAAACTCCGGTTCGGAGAACGTGATGACACCCCTCCCAATCCCAGTGCTAAGGTGATTGGCAAATGGACATTGTATAAAGACACTCTTCTATTCACAATTGAAAAGCGTACTGCCTTTGACCCGGGAATAAATCCCGCCAAGGAAAGACCCAATACATTAAAGTTCAGAGTGATCAATCTTAAATGGACTACTCTCACCACCAGCAAGACTGAGAACGGTCATCCATTAACCCTCACGACATTCTGCACAGTGCTGACAGACAAGCCAGTCGATTCCGGTCAATTACAGAGTGAACTCACGGCTTTCATAAAAGACAACCTGAAATCGGAGAAAGAGGATCTGTTTCTTGAACTGATGTATGTTGAACAGGTGAATCAAGCAGTCAGAAAGTTCTTCTTTGAAAAGCAGCTTTTCTATGGAACGAAGACCTACTGGAATGGCAACCTGAGAAAATATCCTTAGGCTCCCCTGATATCTGAAAAAGACAAAATAAGGCATTATATTTCCGTTGATCTTTCCACCCTCAACCAAAAACCATGGACCAGACTGATAACAAAGGCAATAGCAAAAAAGTAATCGGAATCATTGTTGGAATTGCAGCATTTGCACTCTCCTACTTTGCCGTTCAGCAAATATTCTTCAAGAAGGCTGGCCTCGACAAGGCGTTAATGGAAGCAGCGAGTGAGATCAATAAGGCGTGCCCGGTTATGATTGACAAGGACACCCGGCTTGACAATGCCGTAGCCATGCCGGGCAATATCTTTCAATACAATTATACTTTGATCAACCTCGATAAATCAGAAGTCAATGTCGACACCGTGAAAAAGTACATCGAACCTGGTCTGATCAACGGGGTAAGGACAAGTCCTGAAATGAAAGGATTCCGTGACAACAAAGTAACCATAGCGTACAACTATAGAGACAAAAACGGAGTCTTTGTTATTAAGATGGATGTTACTCCGGAGTTGTATGCAGAATAGTAAAATCCAATATCTCAATAAGTAAAACCAATGAAAGCATTAAAGGCTATTCTATTCTTTCTGACGATCGCATCATCCTCATTTGGCCAGGATTTTGAAGGAAAAGTAATTTACAGGAATGAGTATACGAGTAAAATTTCCAATTTGTCATCCGAGCAATTCACTTCAATGATGGGGACAACTCAGATATACCTTCTAAAGGGTGGTGACTACAAATCTTTAACGAACGGTACATTTGCACAATGGCAGCTATACATCAATAAGGACAACAAATTATATAATAAAATGTCCCACTCACCGACAGTTTTTTGGCTCGACGGTGCGGTCAATACAGATGAAATCCTTAAGGTTGAAATAAACAAGGAAGTAACGGAGGTGCTGGGATATTTATGTGACGAACTAATCTTCACCTGCAAAAGTGGTATTAAGAAATACTATTTCAGTTCAAAAATAAAAATCGATCCCAAACTGTATGAACAGCACAAATACGGAAATTGGAATGAGATCTTATTAAGAACTAATGGACTCCCCTTAAAAATGATCCTGGACAGTACTCAATTTTCGGTGGTTTCTACGGCTACAGAAATTACATCTGAAAAGCTTGACAGTAAAATTTTTGAACTACCGGAGGGCATCAAAGTAGAGAAAAGTCAGTAATAGAATTCATCATAGTGGAGTACGACCAAGCGCAAAATTCTACTCTTCTACTCCAGTCCTTCATTCCACAACCTGTCGCATTCCCCCATCAGGATTGTCATCTTCACACCTCCGCGGTCCGGTCTTTGTAACCGAGCTTTGTATCGTTACAAAATCAAACCGAACGTTATGAGAAAAATAATTGTATTGTCGATGATAACATTGGATGGTGTCATGCAGGCGCCGGGCGGACCAACAGAAGACCCATCAGGCGGTTTCAAATATGGCGGATGGGTGGCACCGTATAATGACGATGTCTCCGGTGAGCTGATGCAGCGCCTGATGAAGCCCACAGATGTTCTCCTGGGAAGAAAGACCTTCGATATCTGGGTAGACTACTGGCCGCAGAATGAAAAGATCTGGCCTGGGATCAATGATGTCAACAAGTACGTCGTGTCCACCACGATAAAAAAGTCAGACCCGAAAGCAACGCAGTGGAAGAACTCTGTATTCCTCACAGGACTTGAAGATATCAAAGCGCTTAAGTCAGGAAAGGTTCCTGGATCGCATGGCAACGACATTCAGGTATGGGGAAGCAGTGAACTTGTTCAGCTCCTGCTGGAGAATGATCTGGTAGACGAACTGTGGCTGATGATCCATCCGTTGACCCTGGGCAAAGGGAAAAAGCTGTTCACCAATGGCCCGATTCCGGCGGCATTTAAACTAACGGAAAGCATCGCTACGACCAGCGGAGTAATTATTGCCAACTACAAGCGCGCCGGAGAAGTGAAGACAGGAACGGTTGGTGAGTAGATTGTGTTAATTGTGCATTGTAATTTGTAGTTTGTATTTCAAACACGAAGGATATGTCCATAACAAAAGAATCGGAGCTCACCGGCATGAAGAAGGCAAGCGAAGCAGTTGCCCTCACGTTAAAGTCTATGAGAGACTATGCTCATCCGGGCATGTCCACAAAGCAGCTGGACAATTATGGAGCAAAAGTTCTTTCTGATTTCGGAGCGAAGTCGGCACCCTACCTCACCTATGGCTTCCCAAGCTGGACGTGCATCAGTGTAAACAATGAATTCTGTCACGGCATCGCTAGAGATAATAAAATACTGAAAGAAGGTGATCTGATTAATATCGATGTCTCCGCCGAGCTCAACGGCTTCTGGTCGGACAACGGAAGTTCTTTCGTGCTGGGCGAAGACATCCATCATCATCAGAAACTGGTAGACGCCTCCAAAGAGATCCTGCATAAAGCGATCTATAATATTAAAGGTGGTGTTCGCATCTCTGACATAGGACATCTGATCGAAACAGAAGCGAAGAAACGCGGCTACAAAGTGATCCGTAATCTGACGGGTCATGGAATCGGCAGAGGCCTTCATGAAGAGCCAAGCGAAATAGCAAACTACCGAGATCCGTTTAACCTGGCACGGTTCAAAAAAAATTCGGTGGTGGCGATTGAGACATTTATCTCAACCACCTCCACCTATGCCAAGACATTAAAAGACGGCTGGACGATGGTAGGAAATAACGGAGGCTTCATGGCACAGCATGAGCATACGATAGTTGTTACGGATGGCGCGCCGATGATCCTGACGGAGAGGAATGGAGTGTGGGGTTAAGGCTGCCTTAGGTTGGTGTTTTCACCAACCTTTTAAAAACTATTACTAAAAACACGGATCACGGATGCACGGATAAAATACATATCTATCCGGAAGACAATGCATGGATTGACACGGATTGATTAGCTACGCTAATTGCCTTAGGTTGGTGTTTTCACCAACCTTTTAAAAACTATTACTAAAAACACGGATCACGGATGCACGGATAAATACATATCCATCCGGAAGACAATGCATGGATTGACACGGATTGATTAGCTACGCTAAAGGCCCGAAGGGTCGAGATTTATTAGCCCTGGCCGCAGGCCAGGGTTTCATGAGTATACGTGCATTTAAGCCCTGAATGGGCGAGATTTATTACGCGAAATTTAATCCCATACATAACGTTCATCGTAGGCAATCCTGTTCTTCTTAAGAAGAGCAATGACTTCCTCTTTATATGTTACTTTCTTATGATGCTCACGCTGATTTTCAACATAATTAATAAGTTCCTGAAGGTCGGCAGGATTTACAGATACCGCGTAGTAGCCACCTTGCCAATAAAACTTCTTTAGCCTCACGTCTTTAGACTTCATCCATCCGGAAGATGAGGTCTTTAGTTCTTCTATAAGGTTCATCAATGCGATCTTCCTGGAAAGAGAGCAAACAATGTGAACATGATCATCGTATCCTCCAATTTTGATGGGGTGACATTCTATACTTGCACAAATTTCAGCCAGATAGTTATGAAGTTCTTTTTCTATCTCCTCAAAAATTAACGGTTCGTGATATTTAGTACTGAAAGTAATGTGAAGATAAATCTTAACGAGCGATTGTGACATTGCATTCATTTTTGATGATGCAAATGTTGGAAAATCGGAAAAGAATCTAAGTTATGATGAATGAATGTTTTCCAGATGAAAGTTCTCAACCACAATCTCGCCCCTGTAGGGCTTAAGCTTATCTACCGCATTCCTATACGGCACGCTTCGCATGCCGCTAATAAATCTCGACCCTTCGGGCCTTAGATAGATTAAAACGCATGAACAATACAACTATGCCATGTAGCCTACGTGCTACAGGTACGCCATGTAGCCAACGTGCTACCTAGGCCCAATAATTCTCAGAAATCCCTTGACTTTTTTTCCAGTTTTTGTTTCTTGTCCCCTCATCCCGCCCCGGGACACTTTGACATAAGCGTGGTTCGATCAGAGCAAATTTGAAAACCCAAAAACCTAATAATTTGCTCAGTTGCACACTTTTTTGAGCATGCACCACCGTTTCCAGCATCAATTCAAAGAAAATCACTCAAAAGCACGGTCGACCCACGGTCACCCCACAGTCACCCCACGGTCACCCCCCTCGATTTAAGGGAATGTCTCCGGTTTCAAACCGGGTAAAGTCCCCGAAAGAGGCCAATGGATCCGAAAAAGGGCCATTTAAGCTGGCTTCAGCCTTCGAAAATTAGGTGGGCATAAAGGACTCTTGACCCATAGGTCGAAGCCATAATGTCACGCTACACCTCTTGACGTAAGGGTGAAATCCAATTATATTCAGGTTAAGACAATAGCATATCACCGTGCCGAAACTAAGAAAGGAAACGAAAGCCGAACTCTCTGCTGTGTTTGCCAATGACGCAGTAATACGTACCTATCGTAACCAGACCGTCGTATCAAAGGTCACAGTTCCACGGCCATCAGATTCCATCAAGAGAAAGGAAATCAATGATCTGTTTACAGAAGCAAATTCATGGGCAAAGGAAACTTTAAAAGATCCGGCCATGAGAGAGTATTATGAGAAAGGCGTTAACGACAAATTATCTAATGCCCACACAGTTGCCCTGACTGATTATCTTCATGCACCTGAAATTCACTATGTCAATCTGAAAGATTATACCGGCACTCCAGGTGATCCTATTCGAATCAAAGCCACCGACAACTTTCGTGTAACCAGTGTGATCGTCAAGATCACCAATGCAAAGGGTATCTTACTGGAAGAAGATGAAGCCATTCGCTATAAGCGCAAGCCGACCATGTGGTTATACAATACAAAGATTGGCAATCCTCTCCTTCCGGGAACGGTCTTCATCGTCTCTGCCATGGACCTGCCAGGAAACGTGACCGAGATGGAATATAAATTGTCAGGTGAATAATTAACTTTATAATTGATCACTTAAAATAATATCATGAGAAAAGTAATCGCCTCCATCAACATGTCCCTCGACGGGTTTTGCGATCATACTATTGGGATTGCAGATGAAGAGCTCCACCAGCATTACGCTGACCTCATAAAAAATGCAGGCACCCTGTTGTATGGAAGAACTACCTACCAGATGATGGAAAGCTACTGGCCAACGGTAGTGAAGACTCCTACCGGCGAAAGATCCACCGATGACTTTGCAGTAGCCATAGGAGACGTTCCCAAAGTTGTTTTCTCCCGAACACTGAAGAGCGTAGAGCCTCAGTCCATCGGCTGGAAAAATATAACGCTGGCCAGGCATGATATTAAAGAAGAAGTTACAGCGCTCAAACAACAACCCGGAAAAGACATCTTTGCAGGAAGTCCAAGCCTCATCGACGCCCTGACAAAGCTTAACATGGTGGATGAATTTCAGCTCTGCATTCATCCTGTTATCGCAGGAAGCGGCCTGCCCCTGTTCAGGAACATAACCGATATGTCAGTTCTTAAGTTATTAAAGCTAAAGACCTTTGGCTCCGGCGCCATTGTTCATTATTATGAGCCGCTAAGAAAATGATTAGCGATATGATGCAACCAAATTACTCCTCTCCGGTACTCTCGTTTCATCTTTACTGAAAATCGTCCGGTTGCCTTAAAATACCTCCTCTGCGAGTTAGGATTATTATTCACGGCTTCTACTTTTGCCTCGAGCAAAAGATACTGCCCAATGAAAACAATCTTATCACTCATCGTATTCCAACTAATCTTTCATACCATGAATGCACAGGACGACCTGCAGAAACTCAAAGCATTGAATGCAAAATTCATTCACAACTTCGTCACCAACGACACAGCCTCACACAGCAAGATCATTCATCCTGACTTTGTCTGTCTCCGCAGTGACGGTCAGTATGTCAACCGAAAAGATTATTTGCTGGAGTGGGCACATGGTTATGATGGATTCAAATACTGGGATTACCGCGATGAACGCATCACCGTTTTCGGAACCACCGCGCTGGTACGCTCACAGAACAAATTCATCTTCGTAAAAGATGGCAAAGAGGTTTCAGGCATGGCCACTTATACTGACGTCTACATCAAAGAGCATGGTGAATGGAAATGCATACAGGCGCAGATTGGAAAGGTCACTCCCGAAAATTACGCCAGCGACGCCACCATCGTCAGAAAATACGAGTAAGGAAAATCTCTTCTGTCGCGTGCATGGTGATAGCTCGTTATCTTTTTACTTTGCGTAAAACGCAGAGACATGCTTTACATCACACAGCTCATCTATATCAAAGAAGGTCAGGAAAAGGTTTTTGATCAGTTCGAGAACGTCGCCATTCCAACCATCGCCCGCTACAACGGCCGGCTCCTCTTGCGTGTCCGCCCTACCACCCACTCATATGTAGAGGCCAGCATCGAACGACCGTATGAGATCCACCTAGTGGAGTTCGATGCCGAGAACGACTTCCATAATTTCATGAAGGATGAGGAGCGGAAGAAATTCCTCCATCTGAAGGAGCAGTCGATCAAAGAGGTCTGGCTCATTCAGGGGAATAAATTATAGGGTACGGGTGGCTTATGGCTAATTAACCATCATTTCATACTTTTATCTTTTTATTGGACACCTACCCTACCCAATGTTTCTAAAGAAGATCAAAGAAAGAGAGTCCGGAGTTTTACTCTACGGAATAACACCCCCCAAAGCCCAGACATCGCCGGAGAAAGTAACTGAGATGGCTGCCAAAAGTCTTAACATCCTCTCTTCACTGGATATTGACGCTCTCGTTGTATATGATGTGCAGGATGAATCAGCACGCACAGCAGAAGAAAGGCCTTTCCCATTCTCCAGCGCACTCGATCCGTTTTCCTACGCAAGCACGTATTTACACACGCTCGATATTCCCAAGATCATCTATCGTCCCGCCGGGATGTTCACCAAAGAAGAGCTTGCCGCCTGGCTCAATGGCCTTAAGGCAAATCGTTTCTATCCTGTGTTCGTGGGTCTCCCCGCTCCCGACTATGTAGTAAAGACCAGTCTGAAAGAAGCCTATGAGTTATGGCGCAATGAACATGGCGATCACTCCGTCATTGGTGCTGTTACCATTCCCGAACGACATGCCGTGTTGAAAGACGAGGAAGTAAGGATCCTTGATAAGGTAGACTCCGGTGTTTCCTACTTTATATCACAGTGTATCTTCAATGTAGAATATACCTTGCGCATACTGGAAGATCTTACTTCCGCATGCAAGAGTAAAAATCAGCAACTACCCACCATCATTTTCACGCTTACCATCTGTGGCTCACCAAAGACCATTGACTTCATGGAATGGCTGGGTATTCATATTCCCGACAACATCAAAGAACAGCTGAAGGCGAGCACCGATCCTGCAAATCATTCAGTTGATCTCGCGGTACTGGTCGCCAAGGAGCTCATTGAGTATTGCCAGAAGAAAGGAATACCATTCGGATTTAATATTGAAAGTGTTGCCACCCGCCGGGAAGAAGTAGAAGCATCTTTGAAATTACTGAGCACTATCACCGGACTTCTGAAAGCAAGCGGTTTGCGTAAGGAAAAGGCAGTAGTCAATGTATCCAATCTTTAAATTCAGAACTGACAGATGAAAACAAGAAAGATCCTCTCGTTTCTCTCTATCATCTGCCTCTTCTCGCTGACGAGTTGTTTTAACATCATTGAAGAGATCTTTCTAAACAAGGACGGCACAGGAAGATACCTGCTGACGGCAGACATAAGTTCCATGCTTGCGATGAAAGATCTGCTGATGGGCCAGATCGAAGGGAATACCGGTAAGAAAGTTTCAAAGAGTGACAAGATCGACAGCGTAATCGCATTTAAAGATATGGCCGACTCGATCCGGAGACGGTTCGTGCATCCTGAACTGATTGAAGTTTCCAGCATGAGAATGGTGGTCAATGAAGAAACGGGCGTGATGAAATTCACACTGGAATTTCCATTTAAAGATCTTAGTGAGATCAGCTTGTTGCAGGAGGATCTTCAGCGCTATGGAAAAAGAAAAGCAGGTCAAAAGATCACAGGGTTCTTTGGATACGTCCCTCATCTTGTCAAAGAAAAGAGATCCATGGAAAGGACATCCGTGATCTCAAATGTCGGGGAAAATCCTGACTACGATTTTGTCAAGAATGCTTTGTCAAGAGCCAGAATAAAGACCATCTACCACCTTCCCGGAAAAGTAAAAAGCACCACGATCCCCGATGCTGTAATCCAGGGAGATCAATGTGAATTAGAGGTATCGTTCAACGATTTCATTACCGGCAAGAAGTCGATCGATGGAAAGGTCGTTTTCAAATAAGCTGAATGAAACAATGAGGCGTCTTCTGCTCATCCTTCCGGCGATGGTGTTGCTGCTCTCCTGCCAGTCGAAGGAAAAGGTCATCCGCTACGACGGACTTTACCGGACCGAATCTTTAATACTCACCCGCGATACCATTACCAGCTTCCTGCGGTTCTATCCGGATGGAAAAGTGATCTCCATGAATAAGCTGGGCAGCACAAAAGATATTGAATCATGGTTTAACCTCGACCTGGAAGATGTTTCAAAGGGAACGGTTGATCTGAAACAGGATACACTCCGGTTTGAGGGAACCAGCTCCATGGGCACCGTTCAGTATGAGGGTGGAATAGATGAAGACGCCGGACTTACCCTGAACATTACCCAATCGAATGGTGATATATCCGTTAAAAAGTACCACTTTGTAAAGGTCTCAGACCTCAAATGACCCATGAAATCAATCCTGTTTATTTCTTTGATACTATCTTCTTTCTTCGCGTCTGCACAAAGCACTACAGAGCTGCTTCGCTTTGATGGTCTTTATCAGACTGAGCCCGAAGTAGATCCGGAGACGTCGGATACCACCACCAATTTCATAAGATTCTATCCGGATGGAAAGGTGATCACCGTCGGATCTACCGGCAAAGCATATGATCTTAAAGGATGGTTTAACCTCAGACATGACGATATCTCCCAGGGAGAATATAAAATAACAAACAGGAAGATTGAATTTTCCAGCACCAGCTCTTATGGTACAGTCACCTATGAAGGTGAGATCAACAGAGATCAAACGCTGATCTTGAATGTAAAGAGTATGATCAACGACTACCATGGCCTGGAGAAATACTTCTTTATCAGAGTCACGGGACTCAAATAACAATACTTTATATAGCTGATCGTTGAATCACTCAACGATCAGCCATCCATTTATAATCTATTTATCCAGTCCCATTTGTTTGGCCGTCTTGATCGCCCACTCTACCGTTGACGGCTTGGTGAAATTCTTGAAGAAGAACTCATTCAGCCAGTAGACCATCAGGTTGGGCTTCTCTTCTCCAACAAAATGAGTTGAGGCAGGAAGTACACAAAGATTTGAATTCGGGATTGCCCTGAAGATACTGATCGAGTGCTCCAGCAACACAGCATCGCGGTCTCCTGAAACAATCATAACAGGCGCCTTGATCTTCTTTAATTGTGCGTAGTCGATATGAGGATTATCCACCATCAGCTTGATGTGCTTTCTCATCAGCGTATCCGGGATGGATGGATATTTCTTCATGAAATCAACTAATACCGGTTCCAATGCGGTACGATCCGGAAAGATATTAGCGCCACTCGCCACCAGCCTCTTTACTCTTGCCGGATATGTATAGCCCATGATCAGACCGATGATACCTCCATCGCTATGACCCCAGATGTATGCTGAATCAATTTTCAACTGACCCATAAGTTCATTCACATCCGAAGCCATCATCTCATAATTCAACTCTTTGGAGCAGCCACTTTTGCCATGACATCTGCTGTCGATCGCAATGACTTTATATTTATCGCTGAGGGATTTAAGCATGTTGGCCCGGGAGCCAATCGATCCACCATTGCCGTGCAGCAGCACCAGCGGCGGACCGCTTCCATACACCTCATAGTACAATTTGATACCATTGACATTGGCAAATTTGCCATCTTTGGAGTTGCCATACGGTACCCCGGATTGGGCGGCCAGCATTCCCGAGATCATCAAACACAGTAAAAAGGAGATTGTTTTTTTCATTGTCTATCGATTTTAAACATTCAAATGTATTGTCACGTTCTAACCCATAATTGTACATTTTGGACATGCAGATAGAATTGTTTCCTTCCAATCGCAAAGACCTCAGTCAATTGATTGAAACATATTATTGTGTCAGAAGCCCGGAGCCCATCGATGCAAGCACAGTTCCCAACGGCAGACCGGACGGATCGATTCTTCTCGAAGGTCAACTGGAATGGTATTTTCCTGACAAAGGCACCTTTGAACTTCTGCCTCCCTGCACACTTTACCCTGCCACTACTAACGGTGGTCGCGCCCGCACCGATGGGCCTACCGTTTGCCTGGCAATCAAATTCTTTCCCAAACTCTTTACACTGAACGGACTGAACACTGCAATGATCAAAGGCCCGATCGGCTTTCAGGATATATTCAGCTCTCAGGAAAGAGTGGATAAGTTGTTACGTGATTTGAAAGCCCAGACTTCCCATGATGCTCATGCAGTTATTCTGGATGACTACTTTATCGAATGTCTCCTGACAGCAGATACCGATGCCTGGCTGACAGAAGTATTCAGACTCGTTGAGAAAGATGATACAGCACCCTTGAAGATCGAGAGCATTGCAGATCATCTTGGGATCAACATCAAAACGCTGGAGCGGAAATTCAAGAAAGCTACCGGACTCAGTCCGAAGGAGTTTATTTCTTTTACTCAACTTCAGAAGACCTTGCATGAAATTATAAAAGAACCTGCAGTTCATGGAAAGTTCACAGCATCACTTGGAGCCGGCTATCACGATCAGTCTCACTTTATTAAAACCTGTCAAAGGATCACAGGCCACACGCCCAAGAAGCTTATGTCTCAGCTTGTTTCCAAAAAGAGTGATCTGCTGATCCATCCAAAAACAAAAAGCTGATCTCTTTAAAGTATCAATTGACTTTCGTTGGAACAACTACTTTAGCCTTTGAGCTGAACAAAGTTCCATCGCTGGATTTATAACCAAGCAATTCATCGACCGCGGCGCGCTGCTCATAGTCAGGATAATACAGCGTGTCATTCTTCAGGTAGTAATCCGATTCACTTTCACTCTGCATCCCACCTTCAAGGATCTTGAAAAGGTGAAGCTGTTGATTGACTTTCACCCTCAGCCAGTCTTTGCCGTTGGGCGATGTGAAGACAGGTTCAAAGGCTGAGAGCTTTTCATACACGATGGCATGAATGGTAAAGTAAACATCTCCGGGCTCGACACCCAGGACTGTGTCATCCATCCACCTGACCAGCTTGTTCGATTCGATGGGCTTTGCATACAGGTCCCTGACAAAATCAACGATGGCATTATAATCCTCTTTGGAAAATAAGTTTGGATCAAGATACAATGTGTGAGGCGCCTGAGTTGGAAGAAGCTTGTAGCGGTCATGAAGAACGGTATCAATGATCACATACTCAGTATTCTTTAAAATATCGGGATCTACCGGAAAGGTGTTAAGTTCTTCCGACGCAAATCCCACAAGGACCTTCTTATCATCTGAATTAACAGGTGTGTATAAGATCTGCCGGCTCCGGATGGTAGTCTCTATGGTCTTTTTGGAAAAAGATTCAAAACGGTATTTGGCGCCTTTGTAATCAAGGTCTTCCGACTGGTCGAGCTTTTGGCGGCACGACCATAAAAAAGCGCTTACCAGAATTATAACAACGAGAGCAATGAGTCCTGCGGTCATCGATTTGAAGGGGGAAAGGGAAATCATAAGTTCGATTTGATATAAATAAAGGGGTATTATCTCAAAATCACAACGCTGAGAGAATGTTTCCAACCTTCATTCATGAACCTGTGTCTAAAACAAAAAGCACATTCATATGAAACATCTTTGGTCCCTCCTTCTTATTGCTGGCTTCATCATGACGTTAGCATTCTCTTGTGACAAGAGAAATGAAGTGATTGTTCCCGCCGACTCTCCCTCACCGGTTGTTGAAGTCTATGCACCCTCCACGGTCATGCTGGGGCAATCCATAAGCTTCAATGTTCGTCATCAGGTATTCAATGGATGCGGAAGATACTCAAGAAATGAAGTTACGGAGAGTGGAAAGACCTGGCATATTACCTTCTATGGAAAATATCCGAGCACCGGAGCGTGCACTGATATTATTGCAACACTGGAGACACCCTTTCAATTTACTCCCACCCAGACGGGACAATACATTCTGAAATTCAAGCAGGGAGATCAGTACATTGACACGATCATTCAGGTAAACTGATTAATTAGTATTACAGATCGATCTTCAGTCCTACGGGGCAATGATCCGATCCATGATACTGATCATAGATCACTGCATCTTTCACAGCAGGCATGACACGGTGGTCCACAAGGAAGTGATCGATACGCCATCCGATGTTCTTGTTCCTGCCGTCGATCACAAAGCTCCAGTACGTGTACTTGATCTCTTTGGGATAGAAATGACGATAGGTATCCACGACACCTGAATCAAGAAGACGGGTAAATCCATCAATCTCTTTCTGCGTGTAGCCGGCAGATTTATTATAGTTTTCTTTTGGTCGGGCAAGATCAATGGCTGCATGCGCAACATTGAAGTCACCACAGGCAATCACCGGCTTGCGCTTTCTCAGCCAGGTCATATAGGTCATGAACTCAGCATCCCATCGCTCGCGATAATCCAGTCGCGCAAGACCATCCCCTGAGTTGGTGGTATAAACGGTTACCAGAAAATAATTAGTGAACTCAGCTGTGATCACCCTTCCCTCTTCATCAAACTCACCCATCCCCATATCGTAAGTAACATTGACGGGCTCTTCTTTGGTGAGAATGGCGGTTCCCGAGTATCCTTTCCTCGCTTTGGATGAATTCACAAACACATGATATCCCTTCAATGCTTCCAGTGCCTCCAGGGTATCCTCCTCACTGGCTTTGGTTTCCTGAAGGCAGAGGATATCCGGCTTCATGGCCTTCACACTATTCAGAAATTCTTTTTTCATGATAGCACGAATGCCGTTGACGTTCCAGGAGACAAAGTGAAGAAGCATAGATCTGTTTAAGAATTAAAAATGCACAATTAAAATTTAAAAACGATAACGGACAAAAGCTTCCATGGCTTCATACTCGGCAAGACCAAGAGCATTGTAAGCGGCGGCGGTAGCATGGTTGCGATCTTCAGCCCGCACCCAGAACTCACGCTTGTCGTTACCGGGAAACACAGCGCTGTCTTTTTGCGACTGATGTTTGAATACTGCACGACGCTTGCGCATCAGTTCATCCGGACTCAAAGGTATTGCCATTTCGATCTGATCGATATCCCACTCCTGCCACGCTCCCCTGTACAACCATACATAACAATCCTTCATCCAGGTTTTCTTCTTCAACCTTCTCAGCGCTTCAAAGATGGCAGCCAGGCACACCCGATGTGTCCCGTGCGGATCCGACAGGTCACCCGCTGCATAGATCTGATGAGGTTTGATCTCTTCAATGAGATCAACAATGATCCTGATATCCGCTTCACTCAATGGTTTCTTCTTCACCGTGCCGGTTTCATAGAATGGCATATCAAGAAAATGAGCCTGTGAATCCGGAATACCGGTATAGCGGCATCCTGCTTTCGCCTCACCCCTGCGGATAAGTCCCTTGATAGTCATGACTTCGGGTGTATCTACCATGCCCGGCTTTTTCTTCCTGATAGAATCCAGTGTCTTCTTATAGAATTTCTCACCGTCGGACTTCTTTAATCCAAATGCTTCGTTAAAATCTCTTACAAAGTCAGCAAAGCGAACGGCGTCATCATCAAACACTGCAATGTTTCCGGAAGTCTGATAGGCAACATGCACTTTATGTCCCTGATCTACCAGTCGTATGAAAGTCCCCCCCATGGAGATCACATCATCATCGGGGTGCGGACTGAAAATAATAACCTTCTTGGGGAAAGGCCTGGCACGTTCAGGACGATTGGTGTCATCGGCCTTGGGCTTGCCTCCGGGCCAACCGGTAATGGTATGCTGAAGGTGATTGAATACTTTAATATTAACATTATAAGCAGAGCCGTACTCTGTGATAAGGTCGGCCATACCATGTTCGGCATAATCGTGATTCGTCAGCTTCAGGATGGGAAGCTTTACTTTCTGACATAACCATACAACTGCTTTGCGGATCAGTTCGTCATTCCAGTCGCAACTGTCAAGAAGCCAGGGAGTGTTTACTTTGGTCAGATGAGATGATGCTGCTTCATCCAGCACTACTAATACATTGGAGTGCTTTTGCAGATAGGTTGATGGCACCTGATCTGTAAGAGGACCTTCAACAGCTTTCTGAACAATCGGAGCTTTACCTTCTCCCCATGCCATCATGATGATCTGCCTGGATTTGAGGATCGTACCCACACCCATGGTGAGTGCATTCTTTGGAACATTCTCTTCACCAAAGAAATCGCTGGCAGCATCCATGCGTGTCACCTGATCCAGTGTGATCATGCGCGTTGCTGATCGTTCGGAAGATCCAGGTTCATTGAATCCGATGTGTCCCGTTCTTCCGATGCCCAGAATCTGGATATCGATCCCTCCCAGACTTTCAATTTTCTTATCGTAGGCTTTACAGAAAGCAGCGACCTTGTCCTTGGAGATTGTACCGTCAGGGATATTGATATTCTTTTTGGGGATATCAACATGATCGAACAAATGTTCCCGCATGAATCTGACATAGCTCTGCAATGAGTCAGGCTGCATGGGAAAATATTCATCAAGGTTGAACGTGATCACATTATAAAAGCTGAGACCACCCTGATGAAGCTTCACCAGCTCTTCATACACGCGTGTGGGTGTCGAACCTGTGGCAAGTCCCAGCACTACATTCTTCTTCTCCCGCTGACGCTGTTTGATGAGTGTGGCAATTTCTTTCGCAACAAAGACAGAGGCATCTTCCGATGTGCCGAAGATCTTTACAGGAACTTTTTCAACAGAATGATCAGATAACATATTTGTTGATTTGTGAATGATGATAAATATTAGTCAGGAAAAGAGATTTTACCGAGATGAACGGATGGCACCTTTGCTCTCGCTCCGAAATCTATCCGCTTGCCCGCAAGTGTTTCATTTGCCAGCACGGCAAACAATATAGCTTCCTTTGCATCACCGTCGATCCCCAATGAGTCTGTGCTTGTCAGCGACCGGAGATTCAATATCTTTTTTATCCAGCCTGTTAATAATGGATTGTGGGCGCCGCCGCCGCTCACGTACACAACAAACTCCTGTTTGCCAATTGCTTTCTGTATGCACTCGCAAACGGTCTCCGCCGTGAATCGTGTCAGCGTTGCCAGCAGATCAAATACCGACAGCGCCTGAGTGTTGGACCGCTCCTGCGCCTGACGTACATAGTCAAGATTAAATAACTCAGGACCGATCGTTTTAGGAAGAGGAAGATCGAAGAACGAATCGGACTTTAATTCTTTGAGGAGCGTCATGTTCACCTTGCCTTCCAAAGCATACTTTGCATTCCTGTCATAGTAGCGATCAGGATAGTAGTGACGGACGGTCTGGTCCATCAACGTGTTGCCCGGTCCGGTGTCTGTTACAAAAACATTCTTTGCATTCTTTCCGGCAGGCAGGCAGGTAAAGTTTGCAATGCCTCCGATGTTCAGAAGTATGCGGTTCTCTTTCTTGTCTGCCATTAAAAGATAATCACCATAAACCGCCAGGGGCGCACCTTCCCCGCCGGCAGCAATATGCTTCTGACGAAAGTCGCTGATGGTGATGATCCCTGTTGTGCGGGCAATGTGATCTCCATCTCCAATCTGAAAGGTCGAATTGATAGGATCTTCCGGATGCAGAAACGCCGGAGCATGCATGACCGTCTGACCATGCGAAGCGATCGCATCAATTTTATTTGTGCTGATCTTCCATTTCTTAAGACAATCAAGAACCATTTTACCATGAAGCCTTCCGATCCATGGATTAAGATTGGACAATTTCACAAAGTTGACCTGCTTCTTTGCGAAGACTTCACTGATCCTGTCCTTGATCTCAGGGGAATATGAGACGGTTTCAAACTTCTTCAATACAAGCTTCGTGCTGGTACCATGACCGGTGAGCTGACAAAGAGCAACATCAAGTCCATCCATGGAAGTGCCTGACATGAGGCCGATAATAAGCCTTGATTTCTTTCGGGCACTCTGACTGAGTCTGCTGATGCTTGAATTCATAGAGAATACCAAAAATAGTCAACAGAAGTCAATATCTTTTGGCCCTTCGGGACAGTCTAAAAATCATAACTTTAGGCGATGGATTTCAGAACAGAGCTTACGCCGAAGCATTCACGTAAAATCAATTTAAAGGACCCGATCCTTACACTGGGTTCCTGCTTTTCACAATCCATCGGAAAGAAGTTCACAGATTTCAAATTCCAGACCAGCATCAATCCGTTTGGAACAACCTATCATCCTTACGCGATCCATAAGCTGCTGTCGCTGGCCGCGAAACAAAAGAGTCCTGACCAGGATACATTTCTGGTCAATAACGACACACATTATAATTACGACTTTCATTCAGCCATCCATGGAACGTCGCTACCATCGTTAAAAGAGAATATCCATAGCATCATAACATCCGCTCATCAATATCTGAAGAGCTGCAGTGTTATCATCCTCACCTACGGGACTGCCTGGAGCTATAAACGTACTGACAATGGAAATCCGGTGGCAAACTGTCATAAGATGCCATCGCATTTGTTCAACAAAGAACTGATTGATTCCAATGATATCTGCATCTCTTTCAAAGAGACCTATGAAATCCTCAAGAACATCAATCCTTCTTTGCGGATCATTCTTACCGTAAGTCCGGTTCGTCATGTGAACGACACGCTTGAACTGAACAGCGTGAGCAAATCAATACTGAGAGTGGCATGTCACAGGCTTTCAACAGAAAACCGGGATGTAGAATACTTTCCGGCCTTTGAGATCATGATGGACGACCTGCGTGATTATCGTTTTTATAAAAGCGATCTGATCCATCCAACCGAAACAGCAGAGAATTATATCTGGGAGAAATTCATTGAATCCTATTTTGATGAACCGACGAAGAATTTCCTGGATCAATGGAGTCAGATACAAAAGGCAATTCACCACCGGCCCTTCCTCCCTGCCGGCTCTGCTCATCAAAAATTCCTGCATCAGACTCTTTCCAAACTTGAAGAACTAAAACTCTTTACAAATGTTGATGTTGAAATATCCCATTTGAAATCACAGATCACTTCATAACACTTCTCATTTAAGTATCAATGTCCAATCGTCTTATACATTCCACCAGCCCTTACCTTCTTCAGCATGCTCATAATCCGGTCGACTGGTTTGAATGGGGAAAAGAAGCATTGGAGAAAGCGAAGAAGGAAGACAAGCCCATTCTTGTCAGTATTGGCTATTCATCCTGTCACTGGTGTCATGTGATGGAGCGGGAGTCATTTGAGAACAATGATATAGCCGGCATCATGAACGAACACTTTGTTTGCATCAAGGTAGATCGCGAAGAGAGACCCGACATTGATCAGATCTATATGGATGCTGTTCAGGCGATGCAACAGCAAGGCGGGTGGCCACTGAATGTATTCCTTACCCCTGATCAGAACCCGTTTTATGGAGGCACCTATTTTCCTCCACAGAACTGGACTCAGCTATTAACACAGATCTACAAGACCTTTGAAGTCAAGCGCGATCAGATCAACGAGTCATCAGAAGATCTGCGGAATCATTTACAAAGAAGTGACCTTTCAAGATTCGCCCAGGAACCGGGACTGGAAAAGTTCACAAAGGAAAGTCTTGAGAACATGTATAAAGTCCTTGCATCAAGATTCGATGCTACGTGGGGAGGAATGGAAAAGTCACCGAAGTTTGTAATGCCCACCCTCTGGCTTTTCCTGTTGCGATATTATAAGATGACCGGAAATGCTGAAGCCCTCCACATGGTGAGCTTCACCTTGAAGAAAATGAATATGGGCGGACTTTACGATCAGCTTGGCGGCGGCTTCTCACGCTACTCTGTCGATGGTGAATGGTTTGCTCCCCACTTTGAGAAAATGCTGTATGATAATGGGCAACTGGTAAGTCTTTACGCGGAAGCTTACTCCATTACAAAAGATGAATTGTTCAGGGATACTGTTTATGAAACGGTAGGATGGCTAAAGAGAGAGATGATGCATTCAGAAGGCGGATTCTATTCAGCGCTGGATGCCGACAGTGAAGGTGTCGAAGGGAAATTCTACACCTGGACATATGAAGAGCTGACAAAGGCGCTGGGAAAAGATCTTGCTGCGGCGGCAGATTATTTCAATGCGCATGAAGAAGGCAATTGGGAACATGGAATGAATATTTTACTTCGTCCCGATGATCTTTCTGTTCCGGAGGAAATAAAAAAGATAAAAGAGAAGCTGTTATCAGTAAGAGCAACGAGGATCAGACCTGGACTCGACGATAAAATACTGACCGGCTGGAATGCCATGATGATCCAGGGACTGGTGGATGCCTATAAGGCGTTTGGTGATGAGTCATTCCTGGCACTCGCATTGAAGAATATCGGTTTCATTGAGGCTAATCTTATGGAAGGCGACCGGATCTTCAGAGCCTTTAAGAACAAGCGTTCAGAAACGGAAGGGTTTCTGGAAGACTATGCGTTTCTCATTCAGGCATATATTTCACTTTACCAGGTGACCTTTGATGAACAATGGTTGAAGAAGGCAGAGGCAAGCACGCAGTACGCCCTGAAAAATTTCTATGATGCCGAGGAAGGATATTTCTGGTTCTCTTCAGTAAAAGCAGAGAAGCTGATCGCCCAGAAGAAAGAGATCTTCGACAATGTTATCCCTTCCGCAAATTCAGTTATGGCAAGAAATCTTTTCCATCTCGGGATTCTTCTTGATAATGAGTCGTGGAAAAAGATGGCAACCGACATGACGTCGAGGCTAGCCTCCCTGATAGAAAGCGAACCAGGTTATTCTTCAAACTGGGGAATTCTATTTTCACAGATCACAGCAAAGACAGCGGAGATCGTTATCGTAGGAAAGAAGGCATCTGAAATCAGGAAAGAACTTCACAAACACTATCTACCATTTGCGTTGACGCTGGGAACCGAGTCATCGAGCGCCTTGCCTTTATTTGAAGGACGTGGTCAGACAGATGGAAGAACAAAGATCTACGTGTGCAGAAATAAAGTCTGTCAGCTTCCTGTGGAAACTATTAACGAAGCACTTGCTCAACTGTAAAACCATGAAGCAAGTCATATTCCTTATCACGCTGATCTTTATAATGAATTCATGCTATCGGGAAACAAAACCACCTGCTCCCCTGCTTCCACTCCCCAGTCAGTCTCAGCTCGCATGGCACGACATGGAGATGAATGCTTTCGTTCACTTTACCACCAACACATTTTCAGGAAAAGAGTGGGGATATGGTGATGAAGATCCCAACATCTTCAATCCTACAGCGATGGATGCAGAGCAGTGGATCCGGACTTTTAAAGAAACAGGTTTCAAAGGTGTGATATTAACATGCAAGCATCACGACGGGTTTTGCATCTGGCCCAGTAAGTTCACCGATCATTCTGTAAAATCCAGTCAATGGAAAGATGGCAAGGGTGATGTTGTAAGAGATGTTGCGGAAGCCTGTAAAAAGTATGGATTAAAGTTTGGGATCTATGTTTCTCCGTGGGATCGCAATCACAAAGCTTATGGCACTCCTGAATACATTGAATACTACCGCAATCAGATCAAAGAGCTTTTCACAAACTATGGCCCGATCTTCGAAATGTGGTTTGACGGTGCTAACGGAGGAGATGGATTTTATGGTGGCGCTAAAGAGAAGCGCAGCATTGATGGTTCGAAGTACTATGACTGGCCCGCAACACTGAATGAGATCAGAACATTGGAGCCTGCCATCATTTTCTTCAGCGACGCGGGACCAGGTGTGCGCTGGGTAGGAAATGAAAAAGGAATTGCGGGTGAAACAAACTGGAATACCATTTCAACGGACACCCTCTTTGCGGGAAAGGCAGGCATTGAAAGTCTATTGAACACAGGATCAGAAAACGGAACATCGTGGGTACCTGCGGAAGTAGATGTCTCCATAAGACCCGGATGGTTCTATCACGCAGAGGAAGATGCACTTGTAAAAAGTCCTGAGCGACTGTTTGATATTTATCTCACTTCGGTGGGACGAGGGTCTACCCTCCTGTTAAATATTCCACCGGATCGACGCGGGCTCATTCATGAAAATGATGTTGCCGCACTCAAAGGTTTTAAGGCGTTACGGGACAGTGCATTTAAGAATAACCTGGCGTTGAGCGCTATCCTTGAAGTGAGCACCACTCGCGGAGACGCAAACGAATTTTCATCGGCACAGCTAAACGATAGAGACCCTGAAACATTCTGGTCGACCGATGACGATGTGGTTTCCGGAAGTGTGGAGATCCAGATGGATGAGGGCAAGGTCATTCACTACGTAGTCTTACAAGAATACATTCCATTAGGTCAGCGGGTGCGGTCGTTTACCATTGAGGCCTGGGTGTGGAATAAATGGAAACCTATCTCAGAAGGAACGACTATCGGGTACAAAAGAATCGTACAACTTCCACCGACCGCGACACAAAAGATCCGGATCACCTTTCAGGACGCGAAAGCCTGCCTTGCCATTTCCAACATAGAAATCTATTAATCAGGATAACCTTACCATCACGGTCTCCTATTAAGTTCTTACTTTTATTGCGGTGGAAATATTCGATCAAAACGAGGATAACGGGACATTTTTTGCGGAAGTGGTATTGCCTGTGCCGATTCCAAAGTTATTCACCTACCGGGTGCCTGCTGCCTGGAATTCACTGGTAAAGAAAGGACAGCGCGTCATCGTTCCTTTTGGACAACGTAAGATCCTGACGGGAGTCATCGCCCAACTTCACCACCAGCCCCCGGCGGAATATGAAGCGAAGTATCTTCTCGAACTTCTGGATGAATCGGAGATCATTACTCCCCTGCAGTTCCAGTTGTACGAATGGATGGCATCGTACTACATGTGCACGGTGGGCGAGGTATTGAATGCAGCGTTGCCAGCGGGATTAAAACTATCAAGCGAGTCGATGGTGCAAATGCATCCATCTTTTAACCTGGAGGAAAGTCTATTTGATTTTTCTGAAAAGGAAAGACTGGTGCTGGCGCATCTTAAATCGGGTTCACTCTCCTATTCGGATGTAGCAAAGTTGCTGGACGTTAAGTCTATTTACAGCATCCTGAAATCCCTTACTTCGAAAGACGCGATCATTCTTTTTGAAAAGGTAAAGGAGAAATATAAACCCAGGACAGAAAAGAGAATAAGGATCCATCACGATCATCTGGATAAGAAAAAACTGGAGTCGCTCTTTGAGATTCTTTCCGCGAAGCCAAAACAGGAAGCGGTATTGTTAAAGTTTCTTCAGGAGGTTCCTGTGTTTCAGGATCAGCACCTGAATGAAAAGGGTATTTCAAAATCAGCACTGCTCGCTACAGATATTTCTGAGTCCTCCCTCAACACGCTGATCAAAAACAAAACGTTTGAAGAGTTCGAAGTGGTGGTGCCTCGTTTCGGTTTTGACGATGAGATCATCACACCTCCATTGTTATTAAGTGAGCAACAGGAAACTTCACGGAATGAGATCCTGAAAAGCTTTGAGGAGAAAGATGCGGCGCTGCTTCATGGGATTACCAGCAGCGGAAAGACAGAGATCTACATCGATCTGATCCGCCGTGCGCTGGAAGGCGGATCGCAGGTGCTCTACCTTCTGCCCGAGATCGCATTGACGACCCAGATCGTGTTTCGTCTGAAGAAAATATTCGGAGCGTCTATGGGTGTATATCATTCCAAGTTCTCCGACAACGAGCGGGTTGAAGTGTGGAATGGAATCCTTACCGGCAAATTAAGATTTGTTGTGGGCGTACGATCTTCCGTGTTCCTTCCTTTTGATAATCTCGCACTCATCATTGTTGATGAAGAGCACGATCCATCCTACAAGCAGCACGATCCTGCGCCACGCTATCATGCCCGCGATGTGGCGATGATGATGGCTCATCAGCATCATGCAAAAGTTCTGATGGGGACAGCTACTCCATCCTGCGAAAGCTATTATCTGGCGAAAGCCGGAAAGATCGGATTCAGTTCACTCACACAGAGATTCGGTGACTCTAAACTACCGGAGATCGTTTTTGCTGATCTCTCCAAAGAGCGAAAGCAGAAGACCATCAAAGGAAACTTCTCCTCTCTTCTACTGCGCGAGATCAAAGAAGCGACTGATAAAAAAGAGCAGGTGATCCTGTTTCAAAACCGGCGGGGACATTCGCCGTTCGTTCAGTGTGAAGACTGCGGATGGGTGCCAACCTGTATCAATTGTGCAGTAAGTCTTACGTATCATCAATATCGTCATGCGCTGATCTGTCACTATTGCGGATACCGTGAAGAGTTTCCAAAGCAATGCCCGACGTGCTCGTCAAAAAGAATTCTTACCCATGGCTATGGAACAGAGAAGCTGGAAGAAGAGCTGAAGCTTCATTTCCCTGAATCGAATATCAGTCGCATGGACCTGGACACTACCCGCACGCGAAGCGGATATGAAACGATCCTCGGTGATTTTGAAAAGGGTGATACCGATATATTAGTTGGAACGCAGATGGTCACGAAAGGTCTTGACTTTGACCGGGTCAACCTTGTCGGAGTTTTTGATGCGGACCGGATGATGCACTTCCCTGACTTTCGTTCCTATGAGCGCGCCTTCCAGTTGATCCTTCAGGTCAGCGGCAGAGCAGGCCGCCGGGACAAGCAGGGTTATGTTATTATTCAGACATCCAATCCACGCGATCCATTATTCAAGTTCATCGTTGATCACGATACCGAAGGTTTTTTAGCAGAGCAGCTTCACGACCGGGAGCAGCATTTCTTCCCTCCTTTTTCAAGACTTATTGAGATAACAGTAAAGCATACTGACAAGGCAACCTGTCGAAAGGCCGCGGAGACGCTTGCCGGTCACATTGAGAAGACCATTGGAGGGATCAAGCTGCTCGGACCGAAAGAGTCTTTTATATCAAAGATCAGAAATGAATTTTTACAAACTATCCTTCTGAAGATTCCAAGAAATCAGGGGAAGCTTGGCGATATAAAGCTGAGACTCATCCACCTGAGCGATGGCCTGCAGGAAGAAAAAGAATTCAGAAACTGCAAGATTGTTTTCGATGTTGATCCTGTGTGATCAGTGATCGTTTCTGATTTCGATGGTGGTCTCACCATAAACAGGTTTACCTTCAATGGTCATGCCTTCTACAATGACCCGGTACTTGGTTATAGGATCTGCAGCATAGAAAGAAAACTTTACCTCTCCTACTTCATTGGTGATCACATTCGGATTCCAGTAAAGCGTTGACCTGTAATCCGGCTGGGAATGATCCTCCTGCTGATTGCCGTAGTCCGGTGCTTTGAATGGCAGAGGTTCTGAGTATCCCTTCATCATTGATGATTGGAAATACTTTTTATTGAACGTTCCGACATATTTGGAATCTTCTGTCTTGGTATAGATCGCAATGACACCCCCCTGTCCCCTGATACCATTTCCTGATGTTGCATTAAGCTTGATCTCAATCCGGTCAATGGTAGAAACATCAAATTGCATGATGGTCACATAAATACCGTCTTCAGAAAAGAAAGGAGTATCATTGATCATGAGCAGAGGCTCACGGGCATTTCTGACGGAGCGTAATACGATCATGTTACGAATGTTTCCGTTGGCCAAATAGGAAACAACACGCATGCCCGGCACTTTCCGCTGAAGCAGATTCAACAGAGTGCCATCGGTTTCATTTTCAATGTCCTTACGGTTAACGTTGAAATCCGGCTGACCGAATCTCTTGGAAAAATCAGTTGCCTGAAGCCGGGTTGCCTCCACAGAAACTTCTTCCAGCATCTTTGAATCGTCCGGAAGGGTATAACCCACAATAGCACGTTGATCGCTTACATTTTTTTCAAGGTTCAGTACCAGTGGCGGCGCGAGATGATCCATGGAAAAAACATCTTCATGAGTAATACTGACGGTGCCTGATAATTTTCCCTTTTTGGTTTTAGCCTGAAGAAAGAATTCAGAGGAATCATTGAACTGAAAACCATTGACCCAGAATTTTCCGTCAGCATCTGTTTCTACCGTTGCAAAATCCTGATTGTTTCCCTGAACAATCGTCACCTTCGAATTCTCTTTCCCATTGTTGATCTGTCCTCTGAAACCTATTCCACTTTCAATCGGATAAGCATACTTCATGTGATCTATTTCAGATTCTTTTGCAAAGACAGCATCTCCGATGACGGATGAGTGGATGTGCGCTACTTGTTTCTCGTCCACTACCCTGACCGTCAGATTGGATATAAGAGATGAGCCTTCTTTGTTCTCAAGCGCAATTTCAAGATCAATCTTTTCCCGGGGTTTGTATGATTGTTTTTCAGAGCTTACCTCCGCTTTGATTCCGGTGAAAGCCGTTGGTGCATCCTGAGCAGAGACTACCTTTTCGGATAAATTCAAAACAGGCAGAGGCTTTGAAAAGAAAGAGTCATCGCCGTAGTTGCGCATCCATTGTGTATAGCACCTCAAATAATAATTTCCGGAAGGCAGATTTCCTTTGATCAGTAAATTCCCTGAGACATTGGAATGTGTGATCGCATACGAAGTGGATTGCACAACCTTCTTTTCGGGACTTATCAGCTCTACATGCAGGACCTTACTTAGTGTATCTCTCTTGAGAGGATTACTATAGCGGATCATTGCATCAAACCAGATCATTTCACCAGGATAATAGTATGGCTTGTCTGTGATCATGAAAACCTTTTCCTGGAGCGCTTGCCAGCCCGATGATTTAATGGTGTCCTCCAGCTGGATCTTTACTGGCGTCTCAAAAGGTTTGTAGTTATAAGGCAAGAGTCCTGATACGCGTGCCTTCTCCATTTCGCCGGAGGTGATCATCCCTTCCGGATCCTGAGGAATGCCATCATTGTTTACGGTGATCGTACCATCTCTGAATTCAATCCACGAAACGGGGCAATTCACATCTTTATAAGTATTAATGTGAGCAACTTTATTTATATAATGAATCTCCAGCCTTTTCTTAAGTTCAATTCTGGAGCCCACAACTCTTAAACTTGGCTTGATGATAATTTCCTCTGGCTTCAGTTCAAAAACATTAATCCCAAGCTCTTTTGTAAAGACAGGAGCCCGAACAATTGTATTGGTCACAACACGCTTTTCATAATACACCTGAAACCCTTCCTCTTTTATGCGATGATGAAGGATTGCATCAAATAAATGACGCGAAGATCCGCGATAAGCATCCTGCCTGTTCGTTTCCCATCTTTTTAACAGCTCGAGGTCATTGGTGATCATATCCTCAAACCTGACATTACCCTGAATGACGTAAGAGTCGCCACTTGAATTAAAGCGCTTTAAAAAATAAGTGATACGATAGCCCATGGCAAGATTCTCAACCATAATTGGAGAAGAGGCTTCTGCATATAAAATATTATTGACTCCGGCCACTCCTTCTTTGAAGTCAAGCACCCAGGGATTAAGAATCTTGCATGACAATGAGTTGCGGGTCTCGCCAAGAAAAATACGGGAGAACTTTTTCAGTTGACTGTCCCACTTCTTGTCACGTGTGCCCTGAACCTGAATGTTGTCCAGTAACTTTTTATCTGGCAGCAGCCTTGCGATTATTTCCAAAGTCTGGTTGTCACGAATGGATACTTTGGACTGGTACGATTGATACCCTACAAAAGAAAAGACAATTTCAACTTCCCCGGCAGGGACATTGATCAATTTAAAAACACCCTTATCATTGGCGGCTACACCAATGGAAGTATGATTGATGAATATGTTGGCAAAAGGAAGCGGTTCAAGAGTTTCGGCATCCAATACCCGGCCGTTGATAATACCGGTTTGAGCTATGGCCGATGTGCAGACAAATACAAGAATAAAATATAAACAACGTCTCATATATGACTACCTGTCCAGTAAGGACTGCAAAGATCAAATATTTTCTATTTCAATATATCCCACTCTTCATTTAATATAGGTATTGCCGAATGAGCGGTCAGATCAAATTGACATGGAACTACCGAAATATAGTTATTGGCAATAGCCCACTCATCATTATCCTCACCTTTATCGAAGTTGACAAACTTTCCCGTCATCCAGAAGTAGTTTCTTCCGTTGGGATCCTTTCGTTCATCAAACTCCTCTACCCATTTTGCGTTAGCCTGCCGGCAGATACGAAAGCCCTTCAGTGACTCTTTCTTTTTCTTTGGAAAATTCACATTCAAAGCAACACCTTTTGGCAGACCTTTATCTAATACCTGTTGGGTGATTTTCTTTATCGGCTCAAGCGTGTGTGAAAAATCTGCATCATTGCCAAAATCACACAGTGAAAAACCTATTGCAGGAGTTCCTTCAATAGCAGCTTCAATCGCAGCGGACATGGTACCGGAATACAATACACTGATAGAAGTATTGCTTCCATGATTCACTCCACTCACCACAACATCCGGCTGACGTTTATCTTTCAGCACATAGTGCCTCGCCATCTTCACACAATCTGCCGGTGTACCGGAACATTCAAATGCACGGACATCTTCAAAGATGGTTGATTCTTTAAGCCGAAGGGTGTCCCCTACCGTAATGGCATGACCCATTCCTGACTGCGGACGATTGGGTGCCACCACCAATACATCCCCCAGCTCTTTCATGACGTCTACTAAGTTTTTTATCCCGGGAGATGTGATTCCATCGTCGTTGATAACAAGAATGAGAGGTTTTGCCATAATTATTTATAAAGTGAATTGAAGTATGCTACGGTCATGGCAAACTGATATTTGTTATCAACCTTAAGTTTATTGACTTTCATGTATTTCGCTACCTGCTCCGATTTATTACCCATCAAGTCCAGAACATCATTCTTCGTTCCGGAAAACGGTTCAATATTTCCATTCTCTTTCAGAATAAAATAGTGGTTGACGAGCACCAGCCTGGAGCTTGAACCGTAAGAATAGAAAGTATTGGGGTAATTGCGATACTCAATGGATTCACGACTTAGCAGTGTAAGCTTCCCTTCAGACAGCAGTTCAAAAAAGACGGGAGCTTTATATCCACCACTCGCAGCGAACGGAAGACTGTAAAATTGACGGTAAGCCTTGATGGTCTTATCGAAGATCTCAAAAAAAACAACCTTGCGGGCTGTCATTGATTCAAGCTTGTTATTGACATCCAATTGAATCAGATCTTTTTCAAGATCATACTTCACATTGCCTTTCAACGTATCTCCGTCTTCCAGCACCAGCTTTCCTTCATGCCAAAGGTCGGATGGGAATTTTTGCGCATTAATAATATGCGTCTGAATAAGTATAAAAAATATAACAACGATAAATCTCATAGATGTTTTAAAATCGTATGACCCAGTTTGTCACGTTTGGTTTTCAGATAACGTTCGTTGTGCCGGTTCGGTATTGTTTCAATAGGAACATTTTCCACGATCTCAAGGCCATAGCCTGTAAGACCTACTCTCTTCTTTGGATTGTTGGTGATCAGCTTAAGCTTGGTAATACCCAGATCATGTAATATCTGTGCTCCGATACCATAATCTCTGTTATCCATATCGAATCCCAGCTGAAGATTTGCCTCCACGGTATCCAGTCCTTCTTCCTGAAGCTTGTATGCTTTCAGTTTATTCAGCAGACCAATGCCTCGTCCTTCCTGCTTCATATAAAGAACAACACCCCTGCCTTCGTTCTCTACCATTTTCATTGCCACATGAAGCTGCGTTCCGCAATCACAACGGCATGAACCGAAAATATCTCCTGTCACACAGGAAGAATGAACTCTCACAAGGACAGCTTCATCCTTCTTCCACTCCCCTTTGATAAGAGCGAGGTGCAGTTCACCACTATCGATCTGTTCATAAGCCGCAAGCTTAAAGTCACCGAACTCTGTCGGCATTGCTACATCCACGCGTCTGCGAACCTGGCATTCGGTTTTCATCCTGTATGCTATCAGGTCCTTGATCGATACGAGCTTCAGGTCAAATTTATCAGCCACCTTTCTCAGGTCAGGCAATCGTGCCATCGTGCCGTCTTCATTCATGATCTCCACCAGAACCCCTGCAGGACTGAATCCGGCAAGTCTTGCAAAGTCAATAGCTGCTTCTGTATGACCTGCTCTTCTGAGAACGCCTTCTTTTCTTGCCTTTAGCGGGAAGATATGTCCTGGCTTTCCAAGCTCTTCAGGTTTTGTTTCAGGATTGGCCAGTGCACGAATCGTTTGATAGCGATCATGAGCAGAAATGCCCGTAGTACAACCATGACCAATCAAATCGACGGAAACGGTAAACGGAGTTTCAAAGATGGCGGTGTTCTTTCCCACCATGAGATCAAGACCAAGCTGCTCACAGCGGTCTTCCACTAACGGAACACAGATAAGTCCTCTGCCTTCGCGTGCCATAAAGTTCACGATATCTGCAGTGATGGCTTCTGCCGCACAGACAAAATCACCTTCATTTTCACGGTCTTCATCATCCACCACAATGATCATCTTACCATTTTTGATGGCTTCAATCCCCTCTTCTATTCGGTCAAGCTTTATTTCTTTGCTCATTTCAGTCAAGTCCCCGTATTACTAACAAAAATATACTTCAGTATGTTCCTATTTAGACACTACAATTGTCAATCGCGATGCCAGTTCGCGTTCGGCGTTTTTAAGTTCCTGTTGCTGCCCCATGGTTTCTTCCAGAAGAGAATCATTTCCGGAAGCCTCTGCCTCACGGATTTTCAGGAGATTGTCACTGATCATTTTCTGAATGATCCTGAATTTATAGAACAGAACATTGTTTGTTACAGCATGAGAAAGATTCTCTGTCTCTTCAGGAACATAAATATTCTTCTTCTTCCAGTGCGGGCTTATGTGATATTTTGAAGTCATGAGGCCGGCTACAGCATTTTTTACCTCAGGGCTTCCATTCAAAATCAACTCATCACTGCTGGGAATTCCACCTTCGCGAATAACTTCATGAATATGATTATAGATATCACGGAATACATCACTGGAGAATTCTACATCGTCCAGTTCGTGAATCATAAAGTCCACCACCTTCTCATCGTCAAAGGCATTGTCCATGTAGTTCAGCATTAGCCTGATGGCTTCACGCTCAGGATAGAACAACACATCTTTTGCATCCGGAGAGACTGTAGTTGCATCGGCGATATGCTCAATGATCTCGGCAGGATTAAAGGGATTTCTTGATGGTTGTGATCCGTCTTTTTCCCTTTTCTTTCTCTCTTCAATGAGAAGCTTGTTAAGCTCTGTGAGCAGAACTGATTCTCCGATCTTTAACTGATGGCTTGTCTCCTGCAGATAAACAGATCTTTTGATGGGATCCGGGATCAATGCAATGCTTCCAACTATCTCTTTGATTGACTCTGCTTTCCGGATGGGATCATTGCCAGCCTCTGCAGCAAAAAGTCCGGACTTGAATGAAATGAAATCCTGGGATTTCTGTGCGAGGTATTTCTGGAATTCTGAAGTTCCTACTTTCTTTGAATAGCTATCAGGATCGTCGTTGTCTGGTAATAGAACCACACGCACGTTCAATCCACCTTTGAGGATAAGATCAATGCCTCGAAGCGCTGCTTTGATACCTGCTGCGTCACCATCAAACAAGACCGTAACATTCTCAGTGAATCGTTTGATCAGCTTGATCTGCTCTTCCGTAAGAGCGGTACCGGAAGATGCTACCACGTTCTCCACATCCGATTGATGCATTGAGAGAACATCTGTATATCCTTCTACAAGGAAGCAATTATCCTTTTGACGAATCGCATTCTTCGCCTGGTACAAACCATAGAGCACATTGCTCTTATGATAGATTTCCGTCTCAGGCGAGTTGATGTACTTGGGCTGGTTCTTGTCTTTCCCCAGCATCCGGGCACCAAACGCAATTACCTTTCCGGATAAATTATGAACCGGAAAGATTACCCTTCCGCGGAAGCGATCATAGGTACGACCCTCTTCATTCTTTACGATAAGGCCTGTCTTCTCCAGCAGGTCTTTGTTATAATTCTTCTTAATGGCTTCATCGCTGAGATTATTCCATCCCTCCAGTGCATAGCCAAGTTCAAACTTCTGAATCGAGCGATCGTTGAATCCGCGTTCACGGAAATAACTCAACCCGATTGCTTTGCCTTCTTCAGATTCAAATAAATTCTGGTGATAGTAGTCTTTTGCAAAGTTCATGAGGATGTAAAGTCCTTCACGTTCACTTTGCTGCTCACGCAGCTCATCGGAGACAACAGTCTCCTGTATCTCAACACCATATTTCTTTCCAAGGAAACGAATGGCTTCGAGGTAGCTCATGCCTTCATGCTCCATCACAAAAGTGATCGCATCTCCCCCTTTGCCGCTGCTGAAATCTTTGAAAATTCCCTTGGCGGGAACCACGAAAAACGAAGGAGTCTTTTCATTGCTGAAAGGGCTCATCGCCTTGTAATTCACGCCTGATCGCTTCAGGGAAATAAAGTCGCTGATCACGTCGACAATGTCAACGCGGCTCTTCACTTCATCTATGGTCTCCCTGCTGATCAATGATTTGAGGATTTCGTGGATTTAAATGGCAAATTTTAAACTATTGGGGTCCAAAGATAGTTATTCGGTGGGTGCCTACTATTCCCTAAATTCGCATTTTTAAAATTAACAGCGCTTGACAAAAGAAGATATAATTAAGGCCTTATCTACTGTAAATGACCCTGATCTGAAACAGGACCTGGTGACCTTAAACATGATCCGTGATGTGGAGGTAGGCGCTGATCGCGTGAGCTTTACAGTTGTTTTAACTACTCCGGCCTGCCCATTGAAAGAAGTGATCCGCCGGGATTGCGAACAGGCAGTCAGAAAAGTGGTCGGAAAGGATATGCCTGTTGATATCAGAATGACCTCTTCTGTTACCACCATGAGAGACAATACTCCCATCCTCCCGGGTGTTAAAAATATTATTGCCATTGCTTCCGGAAAAGGTGGCGTTGGAAAGTCTACCGTTACCAGCAACCTCGCCGTCGCATTGGCTATGTCCGGAGCAAAAGTTGGCCTCATTGATGCCGACATTTCAGGACCTTCGGTACCCGTGATGTTCAACTGTGAAAGGGATCAGCCGGAAGTGAAGGTTGTCAACGGAAAAAACTACATCCTGCCTCTTGAGCAATATGGAGTGAAGCTGATTTCCATCGGATTTCTTGCTCCACCAGATAGTGCTGTGGTCTGGAGAGGTCCTATGGCAAGCTCAGCACTCAAACAATTTATAACGGATACCATCTGGGGCGATCTGGATTATCTCTTCATTGATCTTCCTCCCGGCACCAGCGATATACATCTTACATTGGTTCAAACCGTGCCTGTCACGGGAGCTGTTATCGTAACGACGCCTCAGAAAGTTGCCCTGGCAGATGCCACCAAAGGACTTAATATGTTCCGTCAGCCTGCCATCAATGTTCCTATTCTCGGGATCGTTGAAAACATGGCATATTTTACTCCCGAAGAGCTGCCGGAGAATAAGTACTATATATTTGGTAAGGACGGCGGCAAGAACTTATCTGAGAAATTCGGGGTTCCATTGATCGGCCAGATACCGTTGGTTCAAAGTATCCGCGAAAGCGGCGACAGTGGACTTCCGGCAGTCATGAAAGAGGGTCCGACGGCAGATGCTTTCATTGAACTTGCTGAAACCCTGGCGCGTCAAATTGCCATTAGAAATGCTAACTTTGCAAATACCAAAAAAGTTGAGATCACTGTATGACAACCGCTACCCAGTTGAATTCTGAAGACCTCGCACAGCGAATTGAATCTTCCCTTGATAGCATCAGGCCCTACCTCGAAGCAGATGGTGGCAATGTCAGGATATTAGAGATCACAAAAGACAACGTTGTGCGACTAGAATTTATGGGTAATTGCAGCAACTGCGCCATGTCAACTATGACTTTCAAAGCAGGCGTAGAAGAAGCTATTCGCAAATCCGTTCCTGAAATCCGGTCTATTGAGGTGGTCAATTTGACCTCACTTTAATCCCCTGTGGGTTACCGGTCTACTTTCATGTGGAATTAATCATAAATTCCTGCATTTACCGTTAATGGTGCATTAACCACAAGCCTGGATTTACGCTTAGCCTGATGAACCGCATTCACGCTCTATTATTTTTCGCAAGCGTCTTCCTGCAGCTTTTAAAATCCGATTTTGCTGTTGGACAGGAACGATGCGGCACCGTTGCGTATGAAGCGATGATGAATTCGGCCGTCAAGCTGAAAAAGGAACAACAGTTTGAGCAATGGATGCTCAATAAGATAAATGAAAATAAGATGAGAGTCTTCCAGACACTGGGAACTCAATCAGTCTCTTATAAAATTCCCGTCGTCGTTCATGTTATTCACAACGGAGAAACGGTTGGAGCCGGCACAAACATTTCCGAAGCGCAGATCCTTTCTCAGATTCAGGTGATGAATGACGACTTCAAAAGATTAAATGCTGATGCCGTCAACACGCCTTCTGAATTCCTCCCGTTTGCCGGAAGCATTGACATTGAATTTGTCATGGCGAAGCAGGATCCTAACGGCTTTGCTTCCAATGGCATCACCCGCACAAAAGGAAACAAGACTTCATACAATCTTTCTGACAATGCAACATACAAAGCACTTAACTACTGGCCTGCTGAAGATTACTTTAATATCTGGGTAGTAAATTTCTCCGGAGGACTTCTTGGCTACGCTCAACTGCCAACGATCAATCCTGCTCTTCTGGGTGGACTGGAAGATTCTTCAACTGAACGACTTACCGATGGAATAACAATACACTATAGGGTTTTTGGTTCCGGATCAGAATTCGATCTGATAGCGCAATTCAATAAAGGACGCACTGCTACTCATGAAGCAGGGCACTTCTTCGGACTAAGACATATCTGGGGCGATGATAATTGTGCTACTGACTATGTTAATGACACTCCCAAACAGACTACAAACTCTGCAGGATGTCCTGACAATCCTCAAGCTTCCTGCGACATTCCAGCCAAGCCGCATAAGATGTTTCAGAACTTTATGGACTACACGAATGATATGTGTATGAACATCTTCACCCAGAACCAGGCCGACCGGATGGACATCGTGATGCAGAACAGCGTGAGACGATCAACCCTTCCCACCTCTCATGGCCTGAATTTTCCTCCTGGCTTTTCAAATGATCTTGGGATCAGTGAAGTTCTCAGTCCCGGGTTGGTGATGTGTGAATCCACACCTGCTATTAAACTGCTCATTAAGAATTTCAGCACCACTCCCATTACAAGTTTCTCAATAAGAAGAGTATTAAACGGAAGCACCCCCGTCATTCAGGAGTTTAGCAATGTGTCTATTGGTATCGGCGACGAGCAACTGTTTCAATTGAATCCTGTTACAGTAGTAACGGGAAAAAATGATATCTCCCTTACCATTCTTAGTCCTAACGGATTACCCGATTCAGGGCCAGCCAATAACAGTAAAACATTCAGGACTTATCTTGATCAATCAACAGACACTGCTCCACTACGGATAAACTTTGATCAGGAAGGAGAAAAATCCTGGTTCATTGCTCCGCCTATTGGCGCACAACCCTGGAAGAGCGTCATCACCAATAAAAGCAATTCACTTGTATATGAGGGTTACAACAACTCTACCCTTGGAGAAGAGTCGTGGTTTGTTAGTCCTGTGTTGGATTTTTCGAACAACACCAATAATAGTTTATTCTTTGACCTGAGCTATGGCCAGCGATTGCCGGCAGAAGACCGGTTGAAAGTTCTTGTGTCGTATGACTGTGGATTAACTTATTCAGAAACAATCTTTGATCAGGGAGGAAACGACTTCAGATCGGCCGTTACTTCTTCACCATGGGTGCCCACTGTGAATGCAGACTGGAAGCAGCAATATCTTATCATCAATCAGCTATCAGGGAAAAAGAACATTCGCCTTGCTATCGTCGCAGCCAATCAGCATGGCAACAATTTATATATTGACAACCTGGAGATCTTTGCAGACAGCAGTCCTACTCCACCGATTCCGACTGATCAGTTCAGATTATATTATACCAACCGGAGCAGTCTGACAGACATAGCTCTTTCATTCAATTTGCCTGTCAAAAAAGATGTAAGGCTTCAGATCTTCTCACTGATGGGACAGATCGTGGCAGATAACATGCTGCCGGAGACAATCAATCAGACCTACTACTTTGACCTTGGCGTTCAGGCAAGGGGCATATATCTTTTCCGACTTCAGATCGACCAGCAGGTCACCACAACGAAAGTATTCATCGGGCATTAACAGGATTTTCTATCTTTGGATTGATTTTATAATCCATGGGCAAAATCAACGTAGCAATTCTTTATGGCGGACGTTCTGTAGAACACGCTGTGTCAGTCAATTCAGCCAAAAACATCTTCGAATTCATAGATCGCAAGAAATTCAATCCGATCCCGATTGGCATTACACAAAAAGGGAAATGGCATCTTACGAAGGATGTTAATAAGAATATTCAGAAAGGAAAGCCTTTATCCATTCAGCTGGATCCCAAGAATCCAGTCCTGAAAGACGGTTCAAAAAAGATCTCCGCAGATGTTGTTTTCACGCTCCTGCATGGCACCGACGGCGAAGATGGAAGCATACAGGGATTATTAAAATCTCTTGATCTGCCGGTTGTCGGAACAGGAGTATTGGGTTCATCTCTTTCGATGAACAAGATCGTTGCCAAAAGACTTTTGCGTGAAGCAGGCATTCCGGTAACGGAGTTTATTGCGGTCAATTTCTATGACGCAGTCAAACCATCCTTTGAAGATATCAAAGCAAAGCTGGGCTTACCGTTTATGGTAAAGTCTGCAAGCCTTGGTTCATCAGTAGGTGTTACAAAAGTTAACACCAAAGCGGACTTCGCTCCTGCCGTTGAGGAGTCTTTCCGGTATGATCATGAATTGCTTTTCGAGAAATATGTAAAGGGAAGAGAGATTGAGTGCGCCGTGCTGGGCAATGGAAAACCGGAAGCCTCCTTGCCGGGAGAAATCATCATCAGCAAAGAATATGAATTCTATACGTTTGATGCCAAGTATGTCGATGGCAAAGCGGTAACGATTGATGTTCCTGCAAAACTTCCAAAGGCTGCTTCTGAAAAGATCCGCATTCTTTCTGTAAAAGCGTTTCAGGCATTGAAATGTGAGGACTACGCAAGAGTAGATCTCTTCTTTGCTGAAAATACCGGTGAAGTGTATGTCAATGAGATCAACACCATTCCCGGATTCACAAACTCAAGCATGTTTCCAATGATGTGGAAGGAACGTGGAATATCATTTACAGACCTTATTACGAAATTGATTCACCTTTCCCTGGAAAGAAATAAATTGAATGAAAGGATCCAACATAACTTTGCATCGTCTTTAAAATTCTAATGATCAATGAAATTTAAGTTTCCATTTCAGGGAAAGACAACACTTGGCTCCGTGATTGCTTCATTCGGACTTGCGATAGGAATTATCCTTTTGCTGGGTGTCGCTTACTTCTATGTGTATCTGCCGAATTCCACGAATCATGGTGAAGAGATTCCGATTCCTGATCTTACCGGAAAGAGTATTGCTGAAATAGAAACTATCCTGACTCCCTTCAACCTTCGCTATGAGATTGGAGACTCAGCATACTCTGCAAGCTATCCTCCTCTCACGGTTCTTCAGCAGTTTCCAAAAGCAGGTCACTTCGTTAAGGAGAACAGAAAAATATATATATCCATTAATAGAAAATCGCCACCCACCTTACCTCTTCCGAATCTTTTTGGCGAAGGTAATTCTGGCTCATTGCTGAATGCTGAAGCTGTATTGAAGAGTAATGAATTGAAACGTGGAAGGATCATTTACCAGCGGCATCCGAATCGCGATCTGTTGATTGAGATCCGCATGAATGGACAGGTTATATTGCCGGGAATTCGAATTCCGAAGGGATCTGTCATTGATCTCGTCGTTGGAGACGGTGCTGGCGCCAGCGATTTTGTGATGGGTAATTTTGTGGGCATGACGTATGAGAATGCCCTGCTAAGGCTTGATAACCTGAGTTTGCACCTCGGCTCTGTTCTAATTCCGGAGGGCGCAGATACTACAGACATCATTTCCTACGTTTTAAAACAATCTCCGGCGGTGGGTGATTCCGTCAGTGTTGGAGATCCTGTAAGTCTCTGGATCGGTCCAAAGGGTTACAAAATCGAAGAGGAAGAGAATCAATAAGAAACTACCCGTGTGAAAGTTACAGGTCTTCTGCTTTTAACAATCCTTTCTTTATCCTCCGCCTTCGCACAATTGGTAGAATACCCTGTTGCCTCACATCAAGTACGTTCCGTTAATAGTGGTGCCCGAACTCAATCCGCCGGTCCATTGATCCTTCCCTTCTGGGATGATTTTTCCTACTCCGATTCTAAAACACAACCCGACGTTAATCTTTGGAAAGAAGGAACTTCTGTTTTACTTAATAACGGGATTGGCATTAACGCCCCTTCAAAAAACTGTGTGACCTTTGATGGAACTGATTCACAGGGAAAGACCTATAGCATTAACGATGTTCTTGCCAAGGGCTACGCAGACAGTCTTGTTTCACTTCCCATCAGAATGGATCTGGTGGATCCGGCATTACGCCCTACGGTCTACTTCAGTTTCTTCTATCAGGCAAAAGGCCTGGGAGAAGTTCCTGATCCTGGAGATCTGCTTATTCTTTCTTTTAAAAATTCAGATGGAAAATGGGAAGTCGTTTACTCCGTTGAAAACAGTATTAATATTGATCCCTCTACTTTTTATCAGGTGATCATTCCTGTAGCTGACAACAAGTTTTACCATAACGATTTCCAATTCAGATTTCAGAACAAGGCGCGTCTATCCGGTGCATACGACACCTGGAATGTAGATTATGTCTATCTCAATACCAATCGCAATGCGACGGATACTTTCTATCCTGACAGAACGATTTCCTCTTCCCTCACATCTTTATTTGAAAATTACTTTTCTGTTCCCTCAAAGCACTTTCTTCAGAATCCAACTTCATTCCTTAAAAAGCCTTCCGTCTATTTATATAATTTACAACAAGGCGCCCCACAAACGCTTAGTTACTCAAGTATTGCAACCATTACAAAAAAATATAACGCTGTAGAAACAACCACTCTTTATAAACTTGACTCCGCACAAGAACCCGGCGGAGGAGCAGTTTTGAATTCATTACAATTCTTTAATCTTACGCTTAACAAAATTCCGCCAGCTAGCGCGTTTACAGGACCAGCAGAATCTTTCAAGATCAACTTCAGGCTTAATGTTCTTGTAAAAGATAACATCCCTATGCCGGCAGGCGATTATGACATAAAGTATAGTCCGATTGATTTTAGAACCAACGACACTACCAGAACGGTCTATACATTATCAAACTACTACGCTTATGATGATGGTCAGGCAGAATACGCCGCAGGTATCAGTCAATCCGGAGCTTATGTGGCATTTAAATATCTCTTCAAGAGTAATCAGTTTGACACACTGTCATCTGTTGATATCTATTTTCCCCAGTTTGGTGACAATTCCAGTCAGTCAGTCCTGTTGCAGATCCGAAAAGATCTTAGTGACGCCCCCGGTTCTATACTTTATCAAAGCACAATTCAGGTAAACCGGACAACACAAAATCTTTTTACAAACTATAAGCTCGCCCCTGCAGTTATCATCAACAGTGATTTTTATGTAGGCTGGAAATTAACATCCAATGCTTCTATCCTCGCCGGACTGGACAAGAATACTGATAACGGAGACAAGCTTTATTACAATACGAACGGTTCGTGGATTCAGAATACTACAGTTAAAGGAAGCATGATGGTCAGACCAGTATTCGGTAAAGGGGTACCTGATCCAGTTTCAGGATTGGAGACCGTGATCTACGATCCTATCTATCCCAATCCTACTGAAAGAGTCTGCTACCTGCCAGCGGGTGCTGAATTTGTATTTGCCATTGATATTACCGGTCGGAAAGTGGAGACAGAGATTGCTGATCTCTCCGATCGCAAGTCTCTCACGTTTCTAACTTCCCATTCAGGACTTGTTCTTATTCGCTATAGCCTGGGTGGCAAACTGCACACCGAAAAGATCATGGTGAAGGCGCAGTAGATAAAATCAATTCAATCGGCGCCGGCGTAAAGGAGATTACAAATACAAATAGCGCAAACCATCCAAGAATTTTTCTATTCATTGTCAAAGGTTCTTCTATCTCAGAACGAGGGTGCATTACACCCACGAATCTTCCAATAATAAATGCAAAGAGCAGCCATCCGGAATATCCATGAACCTTTGGAAAGAGCATTACGATGAAATACTGCGCTGCAAATAGAATAACAGCTGTCATTAACTGATTCTGCCACTTCCATCGTAATCCTGTAAGACACAGATATAGGAATCCAATAAAGAATGGAATGGTAAAAGGAAAAGGAATATCAAAGATGAACGACAGAGGTTGTCCGGGCACAACAACTCCAAGGCCTGAATAAAACAAAAATAAAATAAAGATGGCCGAAGCAATCTTACGGTGACCATCAAAACCCATCAGGCCATACAATACATGACCTCCATCCAGTTGTCCGATAGGCAGAAGGTTGATACTGGTGAATACAAGAGAAAGAAAACCTGCGAAAAGAAATGGGTAATGGATTAATTCATGAACATTAGGAACTCTTGCGGGATCCGCAACGAATTTTTCAAAGAAAAGAAAAAGCAGATTCTTTCCCGTGATGAGATCAATTGTATTGGCTGGCAGTCCCTCACCGTAAACTGACTGAGCATAGTTCAACCCAAATTTCTCATACTCAGGATGGAATTGAAATATGTATTCCGGAGGCGGAAGAGTTGCAAAGCCATACCACAAAACTCCAAGAGCGATGACGAATCCGGCAAGGGGTCCCGCAATTCCGATATCGAAATTCTGCTTTTTGCTGTGGACCGGACTTTTTAATCTGATCACAGCACCTAACGTTCCTAACATGAACGGAAGTGGCGGCAACGGAATGTAATAAGGCAATGTTGTCCTAACCTTGTAATACCTGGCCGTGAAATAATGACCAAACTCATGAACCGTGAGGATCAACATAAATGGAATGGAGTACGGCATGCCATTCACAAAATCCTGCCACGTGAAATCATGGTTGATGGCGGTTATCGGAATAAACCCAAGAACAATTTTCTCGATATAAATTAAGAATTTGGAATACACCCATGAGGTGCCTGCCAGAGTTGTCGTAATGAACGTAAGGATAAAAAGACCAAGATGAAGGAGAATTTCCTTTCGCGATAGTTCCATGATATAAGTCTAAAAAATTGCGTTCCGAATAACCGGCTACGCTCAATATTGTTAAAGTTTAAAAATAATTATCGATTAGTGCTCACTACTTAATAATCTGAACCCAATTTTTACAAGTAGCCTCCCCTTCTATTACTACTTCATAATAATAGGTGCCGGCGGACAAATTCTCTGCACCCCAGTTATCACGATAATTAGGATTTTCATACACCAACCCACCCCAGCGATCATACACAGTGAAAGAAACATTTTTACCAGTTTGAGAAATCAATTGGTCACCAAATTTGATCTTAAAGGTGTCATTCAGTCCTGGCGAAGATCCAGGCGTTATAACATTTGGAACGAATAGTGTTAAGGATGGAAACTGTACCTCTTCATAATATGTACAGAATTCTTTTTTCCCCACGACCCTGACGTTATATATCCCATCCTTGTCAAAACTGTGTATCGCTTGCTTTTGCTCAGAAGTATTACCATCGCCAAAATCTAAATACGTTTCTTCCTCTTCATCACTGAGGTTAATCAGTTTAGCTTTCGCCCTCGTAAGGCAATCATACACTTTTGAAACTTCAAACTTGAGGTCGATGCCAGGAACCACCTTTATGTTGACTGTGTCTTTGACAACGCATCCATTGATGTCGGTAACGTCAACAAAATATCGGGTTGTGTCAAGTGGCGTAACAGTAGGTGTCGCCTGATTTGATATGAACTTTCTGTCCTTATCAAGCCATTGGTACATCACTCCTCCACTCGCTGTCAACTGGACAGGTGCATCTTTACAAGCAATTTGATCCGGCCCGCCCCTTCCCAACGGAGGTATTACCGTAATCACCGTTGATGTTGAATCACTGCCAATGCATGTACCAGTATCTATTGCTTTCAACTTCACAGTATAAGGGCCAGTTGCAGTATACTGATGTGTGATGGCAGAGGTATCGGTTTTGATGATGTTGGGTCCGTCACCAAGATTCCAGATGAATCTCTCCCCTCCGATGCTCCTGTTTTGAAAAACGATTTTGTCTCCCAGGCATACGCGACTGATACCAGGTGAATTCAACTTGATATTATTGGTTTGAATGCGGGCTTTCAAGGAAGACAAGTCAAACTTAAAAGCAGCATTATTACAGTTCGTACTTCGGTTGGTTCTTGACCATGCACCAGGAGTGGTGGGGAAATCTGAAGATGGGCCACCAACAAAAGCGGCGCATCCGGAGCATACAGCATGATAGACTACGCCACTCTTATCAAACCTGCTGGTTCCTCCATCAACATGAGTCTTGGAGACATTACCGCCCAGATAAGTTGCATAAAGCAATTGGGAAGCATCATCTGTCAGAACCATAAAATAAAAATCAGAACCACTTGTCGTTCGCTGATAGGCGTCCGGTGTTAGTGGCATTCCAAAAGTGCTGCTGCCCGGCCAAAAGCCAAGAGCGGAATTCAGAACTCCTCCCCAACCAGAAACGTAAATGTTATTGCACTCATTTACTAAAAAGGCTGTTGGCGATATGTCAGGAATTCCACGGCCTGATCCAAAGACAGTAGAGAATTTAAGTGTCTTCAGGTCATTACTGAACTTCTGAATGAACTGACCACCGTTGGCATTGAAATAAACTCCGGCTGTGACGGTAAAGCTTCCGGCCGTTTGTCCATACACATAGATATCACCACTTGAATTGAGGTCGAGAAAATATACCTGGTTGAAAGCATTGGTTCCCGTAAAGGTGGATGCCAGAATGGATGATCCGTCATCAGCGATCTTCGCAATCCAACCATCTCCTGCGCCCAAGTAAGTTCCCTGATACACTCCTGCCGTTACCGGGAAATTAATACTACTGGTTCCTCCACCCACATAAACATTATTCGAAGCATCCAACTTAATAGTATGAGATGCGTCTGCTCCGGATCCTCCAACGAATGTTCCCCACATAATTTGTGAAAGGTCAGGATTAAGCTTGAGAACGATGGCATCTGTAACTCCATTGTTAAAGGTGAGGTCAAAACCATTAACGACCGGAAAATTGGAAGAAGCCGTCACACTGCTGATATAGATATTACCCAGATCATCTGTGATCACATCGCCTCTCAGCTGATCTCCATAATTAGCCGTAAGAATTCCATTGGATGGATTCATTCCATCATTTGCTGAGCCTCCGATAAATGTACTTGCAAGAAGCTGACTCCCATCGGCACTGATCTTCGTGACAAAAATATCTGATCCTTGATTGTAGGTGACGACATTAGTCTCAACTGTTCCACCATTGAATGTCTGGTCAAATCCGGTGATGGAGGTAGGAAAATTTGAAGAGCTGGTTGTTCCTAATATGATTAGCTCATTGTTCTTATTCACCACAAGACTATGAGAAGATTCTGAAAGAGAGCCACCTAAGAAAGACGCGTACAAGAGATGCTGACCAATAGAATCATACTTTAAAATAGAAACATCATAAATACCTCCATAGGTTGTTTGAAACGCTCCGGGTGTTACAGGGAAAAGTCCTGCATCGCTTGTATTGGGAAACTCATTGGTAACTCCTGAAGAATAAAGGTTTCCATGTTCACCAGGCGTTGCAGTACTACCCCAGTTGTCGGCTCTCGATCCTGAGTAAGTTGAAAAGATGAGAATGGGATCAATCACAAGTTCCTTACTGGAATCATATCCTTCCGGGAAACGAAAAGTTATGATGCCATCCAAAAGATCATACTCACACTTAACAGAAACTTTAATTCCATCGATGAACTGGAAGGCTTCAGGCTTTTGTTCGTTTATCGAAACATATTCTGTCTTCACATGAACTTCCTGGTTGATCATGGAGAGTTCATCGACGCCTTCATACTTCAGTTTTATTTCAGATGGGTCTGCACCAGGCGCAACGATAAAATCATACTTGACGAAATCACCGGAAGAATAAATTTTGAGATCGATACTATCATAAAATGAAGAATAGTAAACGCCCTCATATGCTTTTGCTTTGGAAGCCCATGACGATCTATCGGATCCTACAAAGTAATTATAGTAAGTTGAAAGTGGTTGAAATGGCTTTATGACTGGATTGGGATTCGACCCTAAAAAACTGACTTCTATCTTCTGACCGTTGATGACCTGATCATCCGGACTTGAAGAAGATTCTCCCTTTGGATTATGGGAACGGTCATGGAGCTCTTCGAGCTTGCGTTGATCAAGAAAGTAGTAGCTGAATCCTTTTGAACTCAGGAACATACGACCACCACTTACGCGGGCTCCATACTCTATTCCTGAAGGCCATTGATTCTTATTCTCAATGAACTGGATCCTTGGGTCCGCCTGAGCAAATACCTGATTTGAAATAAAGGCTAGAAAAACTGTAAAAAGTAAACCTTTGCCGATCATCGTCATTTATTCGTTGCGCCGTCCTTTTATATCGGGACTTCAAAAATAGTCACCTTTCGATCAAATTGCAGACCGGAACCGGCAACCGATTTCCAAAACGAACCTTAAAATACCGGGCCATATTTCATAGTCGAAAATTAAATCTTTAAACTTGCAGCCTCTTTGAGAGGGCCCTTAGCTCAGCTGGTTAGAGCACCTGACTCATAATCAGGGGGTCGCTGGATCATGCCCAGCAGGGCCCACACAGATATGATGCCGCCATTACTCGTGGCGGCACATTTATTTTCCCTTCAACTACTTTCTGCCTTGGTAATTGTTACAATCCGGAATAAAGTACCCCAAATCAGAAGAGTAGCAAGAAATTTTACGGGACCGTTTAAAATTTAAACTTCCAGGGTGTTCTTCGGTTAGGAAAAATGTGCTAAAATTGGAGGCCTAAACGTAAAAACCGTGAAATGCCGTCAAAAGTCATTCATCATTGGTAATTCCGAAAACGGTAACATAGACCTTTTAAAACCAATACATAAACTATGAAATTCCAACTCAATTCATTGCTCCTGGTTCTTCTCGCTTGCTTCGTACTGTGCTCCTGTGGCCCTAAAGGCGAGCAGAACAAAAATTCGGATGAATTCACTGAGGCTGAGAAATCGCTTAATGAGGAAATTAAAGACATCGCTTACAGCATCCCTTCTCCTTCTGAAATTCCTTATTTATTGGAAGCATCTGGTGCGGAATACAACCAAGGCCTTGTAAATGATCGTAAAAAGGCTGACGGATACAAGTCTCAACCTGACAAAGCTGCTCTCAACCTGGGAGTATATACTGCCGATATCGGATATCTGAGCTCTTATGGAAAAACTCAGGAGTCAATTGACTATCTGAATGCTTGCAAAGCTCTTGCTGATGACCTTGGCGTTAGCGGTTCATTCGATCGTGCAACTCTTGAAAAATTCGAAGCAAACATTGCGAATAAGGATTCTTTAGCTGCCCTTTTAAACAGCGCAATGAAGAAGACTGACAAATACATGAAAGATGACAATCGCAGTAAGCTTGGAGCTTTGATGGTTACAGGAAGCTTTGTTGAAAGTCTTTATATCTCTACCGGTATCGTTAAGACATATCCAAAGGATATTCTTCCCGCTGACAAAAGAATCCTTATCCTTACTCCTTTGATGCGCATCATCATTGATCAGAAAAAATCAGTGAGCGAAGTAACAAAGATGTTAAGTACAGTTGATCAGACAGGACCTATTCCTGCGATCCTGGCTGATCTGAAAAGCCTTGAGGCAGCCTATGCCGCTTCAAATCTTGAAGAGCAGATCAAGAATAACAAAGCCAACATGGCGCTTTCCGACAAGAGTCTTGAAGAGATCACCAAGATCACTGAAAAGCTCAGAAAAGATATCGTCGAATAATAGTATGGTTATTTGAAAAAGGGATTGGTTCTCCACCAATCCCTTTTTTTATTTATTGATATTTCATTTCTCTTTCCCCTAGATCAACGCCATGAGTGAACCCGTCCTAAAATCAATCCTCCGTCTCTTTGCCATTGTCGCAAAGGAAGATCAGGTAACACGACAAGAACGCGATTATGTTCTTGCCTTTCTTAATGATCACCTGGGGCGTAAGGCAGTCATGGAGAAGATTGCTTTTTTTGATGATTTCGTTCTGCACTTATCTTCCAATCAGGAAAAGAATATTCAACAGTATTGCCAGGAAATCAATGCAGAAGTAACTCAAAAGCAAAAAGCCGTCATACTGCTGGAGTTGATGAGTGTTATCCTGGCGGATGGCGTAATCTCAGATAAAGAGAATCATTACGCAAAGATGATTGGCTCCGCATTGAACGTGAGCAGTGAAGACATCGATCTGATGACTCACTTTATTCTTGGAACACATCGTGATACTTTCAAATCAGAAAAAATACTGGTTATCGATTCCATACCGGAAAAACCCAAAACTACCAAGCACATCTATCGTGAGAAGCTCGATGGAACCATTGCTATCCTTTACTTAAGTTCCGGAGAACTGTATTTCTTTAAGTTTACCGGCAAAGGAGATGTATTCCTTAATGGCATTCCCCAAAAGTCTTCCAACATCAATCCCCTCGCCCATGGCAGTAGTATGCGTTGGGAAGGTGCAGAGCCCGTATACTTCGGAGAGACTTTAAGTTTATTCAAACAGCTTAACAGCGGAGTCAGAACCACCTTTGAAGCCAGAAATATTTTCTATGAATTCAAGAATGGTAAACTAGGTCTTCGTGAAGTCAACATCTTTGAAGAATCAGGCAACCTGATCGCTTTGATGGGCGCCAGCGGAGCAGGTAAGTCTACCCTGCTTCAGGTTCTTAATGGATCCGAAAAACCTTCCAGTGGCCAAGTATTGATCAATGGGATTGATATTCATCGCGAAAGCAAAAAGGTAGAAGGCGTATTCGGATTTGTGCCACAAGATGATTTGCTGATAGAAGATCTTACGGTATACCAGAATTTATACTTTGCTGCGAAACTTTGTTTCAATCATTTATCAGAAACCGAAGTCAACTTATTGGTATTAAAAACACTTGATGATCTTGGGTTAAGCGAAACAAAAGATCTAACAGTCGGATCTCCTCTACGAAAGACCATTAGCGGCGGTCAACGCAAGCGACTGAATATCGGTCTGGAGCTATTGCGCGAACCTTCTGTATTGTTTGTTGATGAGCCAACCTCAGGACTTTCTTCCCGCGATTCTGAAAACATCATTGATCTGTTAAAAGAACTTGCACTCAAAGGCAAGCTTGTCTTTGCAGTAATTCACCAGCCAAGCTCAGATATTTTCAAGATGTTTGACAGACTCGTTATCCTGGATACTGGTGGTTATCAGATCTATTACGGTAATCCTGTTGATGCTGTTACCTATTTCAAGCAGAATATTAATCTTGTCAACAGTGACCAGGGCGAATGTCCCGAGTGTGGAAATGTAAATCCGGAACAGATTTTCAATATCATCGAAACCAAAGTGATCGATGAGTACGGAAACTTTACCAATGAGAGAAAGATCATTCCTGAGCAATGGAATATCATTTTCAGAGATAAAATAAAAATCCCGACGCTCTCAACTTCTACCGAACCACCCCACTCTACCTTACGCCTGCCAGGATGGACACGTCAGATAAGATTATTTGGACTAAGGGACTTTCTTTCCAAGCTAAGTAACCGCCAATATCTTGCGATCAATTTACTGGAGGCACCTTTACTTGCATTCATTTTAGCATTCATTACCCGCTACTATAATACAGATGATCCTTATCATTCCGGATATGTGTTCATCAAGAATCTCAACCTGCCGGCATATTTATTCATGAGTGTGATTGTCGCACTTTTCATGGGATTAACTGTCAGCGCGGAAGAGATTATCCGTGACCAGAAGATCCTCAAGCGTGAGGCATTCCTGCACCTTAGTAGAAGTAGCTATCTGATTTCAAAAGTTGGTATTCTTTTTATGATATCAGCCATTCAAACCTTCCTCTTTGTGCTGGTAGGGAATTCCATATTGGAAATTGACGGGATGCTCTTTATCCACTGGGGGATACTATTTACCGTCTCCTGTTTTGCAAACATGCTGGGACTCAACATTTCTTCAGCGTTCAACTCCGCGGTGACGATCTATATCCTGATCCCCATTCTTCTTATTCCGCAGTTGATCCTGAGCGGAGTGGTTGTGAAATTCGATAAGCTGAATCCTCTTATTGGAAATTCTGAAACAGTACCGCTGGTAGGTGATATGATGACCTCCCGATGGGCCTTTGAGGCATCGATGGTAGCGCAGTTCAAAGACAATCGTTATGAAAGAGAATTCTATGAGCAGGATAAAATAATTTCTGACTCAGAGTATAAGAGACTCTATTACATCCCGACATTAGAATCCAAACTTGACTTCGTTAATCAGAATTATCTTAAGAAGGAAACTGACCCGGCCATTGTTGTATCAGACCTGAAGCTTATTCAGAATCAGATTGATATTGAGCTTGAAGGAATTGGCAGACAACATTTTCTTGAGCTCGCCCTCTTGCAAAGAAGTACGTATGATTCATCAGTCTATTCTAAAACGAAGAAATTTCTTCATACGCTAAAACAATATTATTCCAATCGATCCATAAACGCGAACAAGGAAAAAGAGAAGATCGCTGAAAATCTCACCGTTCAATTGGGTGGACGGAAAGAATTTGAAGAATTCCGTGAGTCTCATCAGAATGAATCGATTGGAATGCTTGTCAAGAATCAGGATGAGCCAGTTAGGATCATTGAGTCAAAGGGTAAGCTGGTGCAGAAGATATCTCCTATTTACAAAAATCCGGAGCCAGATCACCTGATCGACTTCGATGCTCAATTCTATCTGCCAACAAAGCACTTTTTGAATGCTACTATTGATACGCTCATGTTTAATTTAAGTGTCATCTGGGCGATGTCGATATTTCTATACGTTACATTGTATTACAACATTTTGAGAAAGATCATTGGAAGCTTTGATCGAATATCCTTTAAACGCAAGTAAGAGACGATGTTTTTTGTTCTTTCCAAAACCCTGAGCTATCTGCTGAAGCCGCTGGTAATCATATGCGGTTTACTGATATGTTCATGGTTGATAAAGAATTCCAGATGGAACAAGAGATTGTTAATCACCAGTATTATTCTGCTTCTCTTCTTTTCAAACGACTTCATAGCAAATGAAGCAATGAGGTCATGGGAAGTGAGCGTCACCCCATTCTCACAAATAGAAAAAAAATACGAATACGGTGTTCTCCTTTGCGGAGTGGCTAAATCTGAAGTGGGGCCAGATGATAGGGTTTACATTGGCTCTGCGGCGGACAGGGTAAACCACACGCTGCAACTCTATAAAATGGGTTTTATCAAAAAGATTCTTATTTCAGGCGGTAGTGGCCGGCTCATTGACATCGGAGAGCGTGAAGCAGATAAATTATCATCTCTTCTTCAATTGATGGGAGTACCGGCTCAGGATATCATGATCGAGAATCAATCCAGGAATACGCATGAATCAGCCATTGAAATTAAAAAGATCCTAGCTCCTTTTACCACAGCAGATCAATGTCTGCTCATTACTTCAGCATTTCACATCAGAAGATCAATTGGTTGTTTTTCCAAAGTTGGATGGCCAATGGATTCATTCAGCGCAGATGTGCTGAGCCATAATCGTAATTTTTCCTTCGATACACTATTCATTCCAAAAACAGAAGCGATGGGATCCTGGAATGTTTTGCTTAAGGAATGGGCCGGGTACATCGCCTATCGTATCGCAGGATACATCTGATCCGATCACTTGTTATACACAAATTTATAATACCATTGTTGAGCTGGAATGGTATAAATGAATAAGAATAAAAATGTCAGGCTCGCGATTAAAAATATCGGACTTCCGATTGTATAGCTCAGGAAACCACAGAGAAGTATCAGTCTGGATAATTCGAGATAATGAATCCATTTCTGCTGTTCAAGCATCGCACCGCAATTAACCAGAGTTAGTAATATAAAGGCGATTACGAATCCTTTCTGGTACGGATCGTTGTAAAAGAAGAGCAGCGTGAACGCAAACAGAATAATTACTGATAAAACTAGCTGAACGTTTAGATATACCTTAAATCTGAAGGTTGAGTTCATTCCTGCTTTTGGCAAAAGTAGTTTCTTCTCCAATGCAACCCTCAATGATTGATCAATATCCTCCGGTCTTCCGAAAATGATCTTTAATACTTGCCAGACACTATTTTTCTTTCGGCAGGCAGCCCACAGTTCCATGTAATAATGAAAGTGTTGCCAAAGAAAGCTATGGCTTTTTAGTGGGTGTGTTAATCCAAAAACAGGTCGCTCCTCTTCCTTTTGAAAAGTTCCAAACATTTTATCCCAGAAAACAAATATGTCTCCATAGTTCTTATTTAGATATTTTTCATTTGATGCGTGATGCACTCCATGATGAGAAGGTGTAATGAAGATGTGCTCAAGCCAACCCAATTTTCCTATCAACTGTGTATGTGTAAAAAATGAATATGTTCCATGAACTACCAGAATGGCTATCACCATCGAAGGATGAAATCCGATAATCGGTAAAATGCACCAAAAAAGATTTCTTACAATAGCCTGAAGTGTAGTGATCCTTGCCGAAACGGTATAGTTAAACTCTTCGCTTTGATGATGAACAATATGTGCACCCCAGAATAAATTGATCTCATGACCCATTCTGTGGTACCAATACCACACGAGATCCGTTGCAAGTAGCAGTACCATCCAAACGATCCAATGATTTGGAATCGATAGGATAGCAAATCTATTATACACATAATAGAACAAACTATAGAAACTCCCTGTGATAAGCAGATTGAGTAATCGCTCCGCTATTCCTACAGAAATGTTTGAAGCTGAATTTTCATATTTAAATAAATGGGATTTCCCCTTCCGAATTGCGACTGCATACTCCAGTCCCAGAAAAATGAAAAAAGCCGGGATTGCAAAAGCCACATAATTTATTTCCATTATGAGGATGTATTAAAAAATAGAAAGAGCGTATCGATCTCCTTTACGAAGAATCTTGAATTTGAATGAAGCGTATTCAAGAATCAGCGGAGTATGCTCTGCATAGATGACAATATTATCAACGGCTTTATTATCGTGAAGAATTTTTTGACCTGCAGCCACCCGCATTAAAACCTTATCTTCATTGAGGAATAAAATTCCTGCAAATAAAGCCACCTCTCCTCCAGGATAAACGATAGTATTTGAAGCTGCCCTTCCGAAATAGTTGGCTCCTTCCTTTAGCCAATGAACGTTAGGATTGGCATCACTTACAGAAAATCGGGCTATCGGGCTATCGAGTGTCAGTACCGCTGCATTTTGGTTTCGGGTCATAGAATCAATTTTTCTTTCAAAGATTGTAATTAATTCTACTAAATCCATAGACTTTATTGATTAATTCAAAAACCTTTTTAATTTTGCATCAGATCGTTCTTTGTAACACTAACTTATCAAGAAAGGCAGAGGGACTGGCCCTATGAAGCCTTGGCAACCGAAACACTATTTCAGGTGCCAAATCCAGCTTTCCGAACTTAGGTTTGGAGAGAAAGATGAGTGAGAGAGATTCTATTTTATAGAACCTCTACCCTTCTTCAGATTAACTCTGATCTTTTTTGTTAAGTGCTGCTCAATGAGCGAAAAACTCAAAACACTAAACGAAAAAACATGTCACTTAACACAGAAATCATTCACAGTATTCCGGTAGATGAATTAACAGGTGCTATCTCTGTACCAATTTATCAAACCACAACTTTTGTTCACAGCGAACCTGGAGTTCATCAGGGTTATGATTACACGCGCTCTGGTAATCCGACACGGAAAGTGCTTGAAGATCTTATCGCCAAGTATGAAAAGGGAACTACCGGAGCCGCCTTTGCGAGTGGCATGGCTGCTATTGACGCGGTCCTCAAACTATTAAAGGCAGGAGATCATGTCATTGCCGGTAATGACATTTATGGCGGGACGTATCGATTGCTTACAACCATCTTTAAAAAATTCGGGGTGAGCGTGAGTTTTATTGACCTTCAAAATCAGGAAGAGATTATCGAAGCTATTCAGCCTAATACTAAATTGATCTGGGTTGAAACTCCTTCCAACCCTTCTCTTAAAATTGTTGATATCCGGGTTATATCAGAAATCTCAAAAGCGAATGACATTCTCCTGTGTGTCGATAATACTTTCTGTTCTCCTATCGCTCAAAAGCCCATAGAATTAGGGGCCGATATTGTTGTGCACAGTGCGACTAAGTACATTGGAGGCCACAGTGATGTGATCTCTGGCCTGGTGGTTACTTCAACCAAAAAGCTAGGAGAAGAAATTCTCTTCATCCAAAATGCCAGCGGTGCCGTACTCAGTCCTATTGAAAGCTGGCTGCTCATCCGCGGGCTTGAAACGCTCGACTTGCGCTATAAGCAGCACTCATCCAACGCTCTTGCCATCGCCCGGTATTTACAAGGTCAACCTTGGGTGGAAAAGGTATTTTATCCGGGATTACTATCTCATCAAGGTCATGATATAGCAGTTCGCCAACAAAAATATTTTGGAGGCATTGTTTCCTTCACATTAAAAGAAGGAACTCTGGATGCAGTTAAAAGATTTACAAAATCATCCAAACTATTCAAGCTTGCTGAAAGCCTTGGAGGAGTAAAAAGTCTTGTCGCTCATCCTGTTACCATGACTCATGCTTCCATTCCTAAAGATCGTCATGCTGATTTCGGTCTTAGCGAAGGTCTTCTTAGATTGTCGGTAGGCCTTGAAGATGTGGATGATCTTATTGATGACCTTACAGCGGCATCCCGGGTTTTACAAACGGAGAGCGTCTTCTGAATTTTATAATGCCAGTTATAGATTAGTATCTTATAACTGGCATTTTATTATTCTTTTCGTAATATCTGCAAAGGTGGGGTAGAAATAATTCTGCGGGAATTGAACCATCCAATAAAAACAGTTAAAACCATCACTGCCACACCGACGATTATGAGATCTATCCATGATACTCCAAGTTTTACTTCAAAGAAGAATTTGCAAAGTGCCCATCCTCCTGCCAATGAAAGGATCATTCCGGTAAGGGCTGAGAACAAGCCTAGATAGGCATACTCAATAAGAGTAATCCGCATGATCTGTTGAGTTCTGGCACCAATGGTCCTTAACAAAACATTCTCTTTTATACGCACAAACTTGCTATTCACGACCGCACCCGCGAGCACAACCAATCCTGTAATGACGCTGAACAATGCCAGGAACCGAATGACCACACTGATCTTGCTGAACAAATTCTCTACTGTGCTCAATATCAATCGCAAATCAATAAGGGACACATTTGGGAAGCTCATTACCAATTCCTGCTGAAACCTGTTCGCGGAATTTGAATCCCCAACTTTCGTAGTTGCCACCCAGATTTGAGGGGCATTATCAATAACTCCTTTCGGGAAAACGAAAATGAAATTAGGCGGGTCTTTTGGCCATTCTACTTTTCTAATACCACTGATCCTAGCTCGCAGCGGAACGCCCTGGATATCAAATACCAAAGAGTCATTCACATCTACATTCAAAGACTCCTGCATTCCTTCTGAGATCGTCACCCAGACTGAATCTCTCTGTCCAGGCTTGTAAGACTGAATCTCTCCTTTCAGTATTTCTTCAGAACGATGAAGTGAATCACGATATGTAACACGATACTCACGGGTCAACGCCCAACCTGGTGTCTTATTCACAGTATCTTTTTGAAGCTGTGCGACACTCTTTCCTTTTATTTCCTGGATCCTACAGGTAATAATTGGCACCATTTGATTCAAGGGCAGATGATGATCATCAATCAGCTTTAATATCCCCTCCTTTTGGGACGGTTGGATATCAAAAAGGATCGTATTCGATTGATTCCTATTGCCAGTGAATTCAACCTGTCCGAGCAAACTATGTTGAACGATATTCAACGTGGCAATAATAAATCCTCCAAGGCCAATTGTAACCATTAAAACACGAGTCTGATTGTTAGGACGGAACAGATTTGAAAGTGCATGACGAAATACAAAACTTGCTTTCTTAGGAAAAAATCTTCTCACCAATTTTAGTAATCCGATCGCAACTAATGTCAGAAGTCCAAGCGCAAGAGCAATGGCTGCTGAAAATACGACACCCGTTTTAATACTATTTGTCTGATAAGAAGCTGCGATTACCGGAAACAATACAATCAAAGCAATGGCAACAGCTCTTAGTTTTGAAAAAACCTTTAAAGGAGAGGATGGTGATCTCAGCACTGCAAGAGGCGGCACAAAACGGATTGAGCTAAGAGGAAGAATAGCAAACAGAACAGAAACCACAACTCCAAGAATAAGTCCTTCCGCCACCGCTTCCCATGAAATCGCAAATGCAAGTTCAACAGGAATAAAATTTTTGAATACAATCGGAATGATCTTCTGAATGGCGGCGCCCAGTGCTGAACCTATTACACTTCCGATTATCCCAAGAGTAACAACCTGAATAAAATAAATATTGAAAGCTTGCCATCCGGAGGATCCAATACAACGGAGCAACGCCACCTCACTACGTTTTTCCTGAGCATAAATGTGAACAGAACTGGCAACACCAATACATCCAAGGATTAAGGCTATAAAAGCCAGCAATGAGAAGAATTGATAAACTGACCTGAAACTTCTTCCCAACCCTTCCTTTCTTCTTTCAACTGTTTCAAATGAATATCCGGATTTCTTTACGATAGGCCTGATAGCTTCAATCGTTTCTTCAGTTTCCTTGTTTGAAGAAGTTTTAACAAACAATCTGTAGCTTACCCGACTTCCAAATTGAACAAGCCCCGTTGAATCCAGAGCTTCCGTTTGAATGTATACGGATGGCGCTAATGTGGAAGTCAACGCTCCTCCTCCAGGTATCCTGGTAACAACCCCAGCTACTTTAAATATCCGGGTTCCGATCTTAACAGAATCATCAGAACTTATCTCATATTGACGGGCAAGCGACTCATCAAGCATCGCATAACTTCCTGTCTTCATTAGTTCATACGCATTGGATGGTTGCGTTTCAAGCTTTCCATAAAAAGGAAAATCACCGTGCAATGCCGTCAGTTTTACCAATCTTGACTGACGTGTATTCATGAACATCACCATGGATGCCATCTCAGCATCTCCTGCGGTTGTCAGATGTGCTGTATCAAGGGTGGTAAGGATTTCTTTTTCAAATTTTCGGTTGCTACTGATGACCAAATCAGCACCAAGAAGTTCCTTGGCATTCTGGTCCAGTGAATCCTGCAATGAATAATTGAGAGAGCCAATAGATACAACGGCTGCAATTCCCGTTATGAGGGAAGCTACAAGCAGAAACAATCTTGAGAAATTATTTCTTGCATCGCGCCAGGCCATCACCCAAACCCATGAGTCACGCCAGAACGGCCGAACATCGCGCTTGATTTTAATGAGGTATTCGATCATGACGTTACCAATCGTCTTTCCTCAACAATTTTTCCTCCCTTCATTTGAAGGATCCAATCCGTTTTCTGGGCCAGTTCAAGATTATGCGTAACAAGGACAAGAGTTGTCTTCTCTTCCCCATTGATTCCAAACAAAAGATCGATTACCTGCTTAGCGTTTTCTTCGTCGAGATTTCCGGTTGGTTCATCTGCAAACAGAATTTTTGGTGACGTGATGAAGGCTCTTGCAATCGCCACTCTTTGCTGCTCACCTCCCGAAAGCTGTGAAGGAAAATGATGAAGCCGATCACCCAAACCAACTCTTTTTAACAATTCAATTGCACGTGGTTCAATATTGCGCTCACCTCTTAGCTCAAGCGGCACCATAACATTCTCCAGGGCAGTGAGAGTTGACAGAAGTTGAAAGTTTTGAAATACAAATCCCGTAAACTGATTTCTAAGATAAGCCCGATCGTCCTCGCTCATTGAGTTGAGTTTAAATCCCATGAGAGAGACTGCACCGCTGGTTGGTACATCCAGACCAGCGCACAGGCCCAATAACGTGGTTTTGCCGCTCCCTGAAGGGCCGATCAAAGCCAGGCGCGATCCTTGCTCCACCTTGAATGATACGTCGCTAAGAACTACCAGATCCTTTTCCCCTGAAGGATAAGCTTTGGTGAGATTCTCTACGGATAAAAGTATTTCTGCCATATAACGTCAGTCGGATCGTGAAATAAATCGTTAATTACCTAAAATTGTTTTAAACGCAATCGCTTCTCCTATGGTCGGTAAGATATTTCTCTTTATTGTGACAGCCTTGCTATTTCAGACATCTTCTTCTTTAAAAGTGGTGCTTTTTTTTGGAGACAGCCTTTCTGCGGGGTACGGCCTCTCACCTGAAGAAGCGTTTCCTGCGCTGGTGGAAAAATCAATGATCAAAAACGGGGTCAGCGTCAAAGTGGTGAATGCCGGACTAAGTGGAGAAACTACAGCCGGAGGATTGGCGAGAGTCGACTGGATCTTGCGGCAACCGATCCATGTGTTTGTCCTTGAACTTGGCGGAAATGATGGGTTAAGAGGTCTTCCGATTGATCAGACCAAATCCAATCTTCAATCAATCATTGACAAAGTCAAAAAAAAATATCCTGACTGTAAAATAGTTCTTGCCGGAATGATGGTACCTCCCAATATGGGGAAAGATTATGCAACCTCTTTTCAAAATCTGTTCAAAGACATTGCTAAGAAAAACGATGCAACACTCATCCCTTTTCTGCTTCAGGATGTGGGTGGAATAGAAAAATTAAATCAGGCAGATGGGATTCATCCTAATGCGGAAGGACACAAGATTGTTGCAAAACATCTCGTTGAGGTAATCTCTCCGCTTGTTGTGAACAACTAGCGAATAACGGACAGTATTCTTTCCACCCAGAGAGAATACATGATTCCTGAAGGGTGCAGACCATCGCCTGCTACATACTCAGGTTTGTCAAGACCCTGACGAGTAAGGTCTGTTATATTGACATACTTAACACCTAATTTTTTTGTGATGGAGCGATTTGCGTCATTGTAGAGATCAATGGCTTTTGTGATTTCCGGTTGTCTTGGTTTTCCAAAAAGAGTATAACCATAATCAGGGATGGAAACCACAAACACGTTTTCCTTTTTACCACCTGCCAGGGTTATTGCCATTTGAAGAAGCTCTTCAAATTCCGGAATATAGCTTTCTACTGACTTATTCTGATATTGATTATTAACTCCAATTAGAAGAGATACGAGTCCGTATTCATTTTTTAAATGAGCTTCCTCAATTGCCTTTTTTAATTGATCGGTGCGCCATCCTGTGACCCCAATGATATGAGGTCTTTCAATTTTTTCACCTTTGGATTGGAGGACTTTTGCCAGTTGTTCAGGCCACCGATCGCTTTCAGAAACACTTTCTCCGATGGTATAAGAATCACCTAGAGCCAGAAATTTTTTACTCACTTGAGAATAGCTTACCTGAACATTTAATAAAATGATGACCCCTAAAATAAAAGCCCTCATTTAACCTTATGCAGGAGTAAAGGTTAATGTGAATACAATTGTAGAAGTGCCTTGAGTAATGTTAAACTCAAGAATCATGTTATTATCATCCAGCTTCTTGACAAACGCAGGGTATGGCACAATACCTCCATTGCCGGCATCTGTCAGATTACCATTTGCATCTCCATAATAATAAATCGCTGAAGCAAAGAGTCCATTTGGAGTCTGGGAATTATCGACTTCAATGTTTAAAGTTAGGCCATCTAATGTGAATGCCCATGTACCGCTTTCAATAGCATCCGGATCGGCTGTATCACATTTTGAAGTTCCTTCTGATGCTGCATAATCCTGAGCTGCATTGTTTGTAAAAGAATAGACGTTGTCAGTAAAACATCCATTAAAAGATGCTGTCTGAACCGCCGCTGAACCAACTTTATAAGTAAACTCTCTCATCTTCCAACTCTTGCTCTTCCCTGCTTCACCAGCCAGGAATTTTGCATTCACCTGAGCACCTAGCGGAGCAGGATCGTCCTTCTTACAGGATGAAATGATCAACAGTCCAAGAATGAAACAGATGCTGAGAAGGTGGGTTAGTCGTAGGTTCTTCATGGTCTAAATTTTTACCAACATACAAAAACGTGTTAACACTTTGAAACAATGGGGAGTCAATCCTTAATGTTTATTGATAAAAAACTTAAAAACCGAGTCATTTTCACCCTGACTGGGTGGCTAATGACAAACTCTACACCGATTGAAATAATGGTTTCACAAATGCTTCTCCAGGATTTAATGAAGTGGTCAACTTCCGGAAACATATTAAAGAACTTGTCAATAGCCTATTGTGGCAATATTCCACCTAAAAAGTGGACTTGCTACAGGAAATATCCTTCAAATTAGGGCTGTAACGGCAATTTTAACTAATTTAATTAGTACTATTTGCTAATATATTTAGTAATTGTATGTTTGCTGTAAATCAAAAGAGAAAGCAGTGAAAACGATCAAATCAGCATTGCTGGGTTTCAAAAAATTGGATGATTCCAATCCGGATGTCCTGCTTGAACAACTCAGGGAAGTCCTCAGTCAGCATCAGGAGATTCTGATCAATCGCCTGCTCCGGGACCTTCCTACTTATCTGGATTATCGATTTAACATGAAATCAACTAAAGCAGAATTGGATGAAATAAAAGACAGGCTTAATTATCTGAAAACCAAAAATGTCGACCTCACAATCTTTGATCACGTACTTCAGCAGGTAAAAACGAAGACGATCACGCAACTGACAAACGAAGTATTTTATACTCAGATCGATGCAGCCATTAAAGTTTATGAAGACGAACCAACAGGAAATGAATTATAAAAAAAATATTATGAACAACGTAATTGATTCAAAAGAAATTGAAAGTATAATCGAATGGTCGGATCTGGAAAAAATCTGGACGCATCTTGAAAAAGTCTATAGTTTAAATACCTTGCCCTATCGGGAAGGATTTAAGAAATACCTTGAAAATATGGCAGGTGATGCCCAGCCAAAGTTCTTTGTAGGATATGGAGAACTTGTCATTGAGCCCACTTTAAATGAAATTCTGAAAAGAGATTCCTCCTATCCTACCTGGAATTATCTTCTTCGGTTTTTATTGAAGATTAAACTAAGTCAAAATCCTGAACAGAGAAATTTCTATCTGGCAGGGGTGTGGAAAAAAAGGTCATTCAATACGCTGAATAATTCTTCTTCTTATCACCTGATGGCTTAAGTTCTGTTGTCACTTGTGTCATTTTCCCTGAACTCCCAGTGCAATGCAATGCGGACATAATGGTCTTCCCGCCTTCCCGGGTCTGATATTATCACGCTCAAGATTATTTCTTTCCGAACACTTATCATTATCATGATAAACCTGGGGTGAGCCAGGATTGACGCTGTGAACAGGTGTAACTTTTGACATATTGAGGCAAATTTGGTTGCCTGCAATTTGAATGAAAGAAAATAGATAGGATTCAAAAGTACACTACAGAAAACAGGACAAAATCTTCATAATCTTTTGCCATAGCCTGAATCATTCGATTTTGGCTATAGGATTATTTAGATAAAATATAGGAATATTTAGACGATGGATACCATTGGAGGTATCCGGCAACAATCTTCGTCAATTTCTATTCTGCTATTATTCGAAACGTAAGGATTCTATCGGATCGAGCTTTGATGCTTTGTTGGCAGGATAATATCCAGATAACAATCCAACTCCAACACAAACTACCAATCCAACGAATATCCATAGCCAGGGAAGAACAAAAGCCATGCTCATCAATTTCGCCAAAGCATTACCCGCAATGACCCCAAGGATAATTCCTAATATTCCGCCTAGCAGACAGACTACGATGGCTTCAATGATAAATTGCTGACGGATCTTTGCAGGTGTCGCTCCCAGTGCTTTTCTCACTCCTACTTCACGAGTCCGTTCTGTTACTGATACCAACATGATATTCATCAAAGCGATGGATGACCCTAATAGCGTTACAAATCCTATACCTAATCCGACCCAGGTAATGATGCTCATTAAATTATTGAGCTCGGATAGTGTATCACTTTTATCCAATTCAAATGAATTCGGCTTTCCAATCTGATCTCTGCGAATGGAGCGCATTAGCCCGGTAGCCTCTCCCATGGCGAGATCAAGTTGCGTTGCATCAGAGACTGCTACTGTAATATCATAGCTAAGTCCACGACCAGAAGCCATCTGATTGGCAACGATCACAGGTATGAATACCATATTATCAAAATTATCCTCAGCGAGATTTCCTTTCTCGACGAGTACTCCAATAACACGGAATTGAGTTCCTTTAAATGACACCTCTTTTCCAAGCGGATCCTCATTCGGGTCAAAGATTGCATCGAATACTTTTTTTCCCAGAATTACAGTCTTCGCACCATATTGAATTTCGAGTGGAGAAAAATTTCTTCCTTTCTCAAAATTGAGAGACTTCACATACATGTAGTCTTCATTGATACCATTGACAGCGATGTTCGGATTAGTCTTTTTTGATAAATGCTTAACCTCTGCGATTCCCGTAAGGTCAGCGGAAAGGCTGATGTACGCTGGAACCTTAAATAGGTCAATAAAACGTTGCGCTTCATTCATCTGAAGCGGCTTATAAACCTTCTGTTTAATACCCGCCTGGCTTGCTCCGCGATTTCTCTTGGATCCGATGTCAAAAGTATTGGCACCGAGGGATGCAAGGCTCTCGTTGAGGGTATATCCGATCCCATCCACTGCTGTGAGAGAGCCTACTAATGCCGTAATTCCAAAGGTCACAATGACTGCGGTTAGAATCGAACGGAGCATGTTGGCCTTAATCGAACGGAGGCCTTCCCTTATATTTTCCAGCATAGGTTATAGAAAAAAACAGTTATACAGCACAAAAATACCTCCTTTTACGTTGTATCAGGAGAGTTTCTATTAATATTATTCCCTGAACAATGGTACCTTTAACGATGCGCTTTCTGCTTTTGTTTTGCTTTTTAATCTGTGGAGTTGCCGCCAGGGCAAACTATCTTTTTATTCCCATGGACACTAAACAGGCCGATCATCTAAAGGCCTATGGAATAGCCTATTGGGTTCTGAAAAAAGACACGGAGGTCGACTGGTTGCTGAATTATCGTGGCGGAAGTTTTATGTGCAAGTATCACCCCCTGATACAAAATGAATTGGTTGTCAGAGGAGTGAGCTATGATGTTATTTCAGACGCTGAGGCCAATCAGATCCTCGCTGAGATTGCCAGTCCGGCACTCAATTACGATATCATGAAGCTGGAGAAATATCCCAAGATTGCTGTGTATTCACCAAAATCAAAGCAGCCCTGGGATGATGCGGTAACTTTAGTATTAAGTTATGCAGAGATTCCATACGATGTTGTATTTGATGATGAAGTGATGAATGGAGACCTGACAAAATATGATTGGCTGCATTTACATCATGAAGATTTCACAGGTCAGTATGGAAAATTCTATGGGCAATTTCAAAACATGCCTTGGTATCTCGAAAACCAAAAGGAAGCAGAAGACATGGCACGCAAACATGGCTTTCCAAAAGTATCTCAGTTGAAACTTGCTGTTGCTAAAAGAATAAAGGAGTTCGTTGGTGGCGGCGGATTCTTATTTGCAATGTGTTCTGCTACTGATACGTTTGATATTGCTGTCGCAGCGGAAGGTACAGACATCTGCGAAAGAATGTATGATGGAGATGGATCTGATCCTCAAGCTCAGGAAAAACTTAATTTTAATAACACATTAGCGTTTACAAATTTTCACCTCGTAAGAGATCCCTATCAATATGAGTTCTCTGATATTGATAATAATGCTCATGAAAGAGGCGTACGGCAGGATAACGACTACTTCAATGTTTTTGAATTTTCGGCAAAATGGGATCCTATTCCTTCCATGCTCACACAAAGTCATACAAAGGTTATCAGGGGCTTCTATGGGCAAACAACAGGATTCAAAAAGAATCTGATCAAATCTGATGTTGTTATCATGGGTGAAAATAAGGAGATAAATGAAGCTAAATATTTACACGGAGTTTTTGGTAAAGGATTCTGGACTTACTATGGAGGTCATGACCCGGAGGATTATCAACATACAGTATATGAAGAGCCCACTGATCTGAATTTACATCCTAACTCACCAGGATTTCGACTGATCCTCAACAACGTCTTATTCCCAGCAGCAAAAAAGAAAAAGCAGAAAACCTGATTAGTCAAACAGGAGGAAATCAAATCCAAAGTCGATAATGCTGCCCTGTCCAGGATATCCTGGTGTTGGTAAATAGCCAACCTTCGTAATGGCCTGAACGAGGTTGTGATACTTAAAGAAGAATCTACCCCTTCGCATTTTTCCTGTAAAGAAAACGTCTACCAAAGGAAAAGCAGGTACCAATTTGGCTCCATCCCTCTGAACATAGAATGTCTGAATCGCTGGATCATAACCCAGTGCCTGATAGGATGATTTCCAATGAAAATCTGTCCCCACCTGAATCTGAAGATGTCTTTTAAATAAATGATTCTCATACGCCAACTGAACATTCATAAAGAGTTCCGGTATCTGAAAGACATTCTGATCGTTTGCCAGCATCCTTGTATAAACAAATTGAGGTCGGATAAACATATTTCTAAAAAATCTGAAACTTGCCTTTACCTCAGGTGAAAAAGTAGATTGTGTTCCGGAGGATTGATATGGCAATACGGTTTGCTTACTGACAGTTGTATCTATCGGTGTGGCTTGCTTAAAGTAGATATAATTATTAAAAACCGTAAAAGTGGTTCCCACCCATAATTGAAGATCACTGCTATTCCATTTAAGATAACCTTTGGCTTCTGTCGAGTTTACTTTATCGAAAGAATTGCTCCATAAATCTTTGCTCCCTCGATAAATAGTTTGCATCAGTGATGGCTTGGAAAGTGATGTTTTGAACGAACCTTCAATCCAGGGAGTTTGAATCTCCCCCTCCAGGCGATAGTACCCTTCCAGCATATAATCAGCGGACCCTGAAATAACAGAGAGAGAATCAAATCTGAGAGACATGGTTCCGCCCAGATAATTTTCAGTTCCCTTTATGTGATTACCATAGGGATCGAGGTACCAATTGGAGTAGTCATAATTCCGAAAGCGGTAATGTGCGCTATAAAATAACTTGCCAGCATTTCCTTTTATACCAACCTCCTGTTGCATGGATGCGAATGTTGTACGATCCTTTACACTGTCTGCATCAACTTCAATATTATCATACAATGAATTCGGATCACTTACCTTCAGATCAGAATAGGCATTGCTCTGAATTGAAAAATCTGCAATGTGATAGATCTGAAAAGGTTCTGCTAATTGGTATTGATGTGATAAATGAATATTTCTTCTGTATTCTTCACTTTGAGCTGCTACGAGGATTGGTCTTGCATTTGTATCAAAATAATTTTTCAACGTGTCGGATGGGTTATAGACTCCCCCATTTTCATTAACACGATGTCTGATTCTTCTATAGTTAAAAAGCAAAGCATAGCGATCATTCTTTGATTTGTAGGTAGTGTAAAAGTCATAGTAGTGACTGATGGTTTGGTAATCTCCGTTTCTTCTTCTTTGGATTTGCTTTTCCACAAGAATAGGACGATAGTTAAAGCCAACATTCCATCGCGGATTAATATTTCTACTAAACTCAACACGTGTCATCGCTCTACCATTTCCTCCCCATACAACATACATTCTTGTATAGGGAGACTTTGTATTAAAATAATGAGGTTCTTCAGAATTATAATATGGTTCGTAAGCAGTGAAGCCTGAAATGGCACCTGAGATACCTGGAACCTGAGGAAAGATTGAGGACAACGCTGTTCCCATTGGACCAAGGTCCTTGTAAAAATTATTGAACCTCTGCACATAGGTCCATCGATGATAATTATTAACCGCAGTGTCGAGTACCCGATAGTTGGGTCGGTTCTCAAATAGATCCTTTTCTGTTGTCCATAGAGTGGTTTGCGGACCGTAGACATTCTTAGTGGAATCATCAACTATCGAAGAGCCAATGCGTTGCTTGACAGGCTTTTTCTGCCGTTGAGCATTGGCTGAAAAGCTAGTAAAAACAGCTATTATGACTAAAATTCGAAGCAGAATCACGGACAAAGATAAACGACTCAATTAGTTTCTGCAGTAGCTTTTACTGCTTGCACGACCAGTTCATCAAATTTCAGTCCATCTTCTATGAAAAACTGTTCAATGGGCAAATAAAACCAAGGCAACATCTCTAAATAGGGTTTAAATTCCGGTGAAAGCAATTTCACCATATCTTTTTCAGTGGTAAGTATTGAAAAGGTTTCCTTAAGACTTTTACAAAAAGTTTCAATTTCTTTCATATCCTTTAGAGAGTAAGGATGATGATCTGTGTAATTAAAATGCTTTAACAGTTTATAGTTGGAGATACAAAATTCTTTAAGGGGACCAGTCTTCGCAATTCCTGTTACCAGAATTACATTCTTACTGATCGAATTTTGGCTACCAATAGGTTCCGGATCCTTGTATCGAATTCCTGAAAAGAAGACTGGCTTTGGACCTGTATATTGCTGTATCTTATGTTGAATGCTTGTAGTCTCCTGTTGAGAAATATTTTCCTTGCATTTTGTAACAACAATGATATCAGAACGCTTTGCTCCTGAACGCGCTTCTCTCAACCTGCCAAAAGGCATTACGAAATCCTCATAGAAAGGGTGAGAACACTCAGTAACAAGAATAGATAACTGAGGTTTTATTGATCTGTTTTGCAAAGCGTCGTCCAGAAGAATAACATTGGTCTCAGGAAATTCCTGAAGCATATTTGGAATTGCAAATACCCGATCCTCTCCTACTACGACTTTAACTTCATTACCAAATTTTCTAAAAAGCTGAAATGGCTCATCCCCAATCGAACGTGCAGTGTCTATATTTTCTGCAGCTCGATAACCTTGTGTATCACGTTTATAGCCTCGGCTTAGTGTGGCGAGTTTATTTGTCTTTCTTAGCAATTGAATTAAATACTCAACCATCGGAGTCTTTCCAGAACCTCCAACGTTGAGATTTCCTACAACAATCACTGTAGTATCAAATTGAAAGGAAGGTTTGTGACCTATGTCGTACAGGTAATTCCTGATCCTTGTTGCCAGATTATAGAGGGCCGCAAAGGGATACAACAGGAGTTTTAATATTTTGATCATCACTTGGCCCCAATTCTATAAATTTGAACAAAACCGAAATACATGGAAGCCGCAAAGATAAAGGATGTAATCGCTTATTTAGAATCATTGGCTCCCACTGCCTATCAGGAGGCTTATGACAACTCTGGCTTGCTTACCGGAGACTTGAACGCAAAGATTTCTGGCATTATTGTTACCCTGGACTGCACAGAAGCGGTCGTTGAAGAAGCTATTCAGTCAAATTGCAATTTGATCATTGCCCATCACCCGATCCTGTTTAAAGGATTAAAAAAAATTACTGGTCGGACTTATGTGGAGAGGACCTTGATCAAAGCAATCAAAAATGATATTGCGCTCTATGCGATGCATACTAATATGGATAATATTCACACAGGAGTCAATAAGAAAATTGCCGAAAGAATCGGCTTAGAAAATACGAGGGTTCTTTTACCAAAGCGAGGCATACTATCAAAGTTGGTGACTTTTGTTCCAAAGGCTCATGTGGAAAATGTTACGAGGGCATTGCACGCAGAGGGTGCTGGTCAAATCGGGAACTATAAAAACTGCAGCTTTGAAGTTTCAGGCATTGGAAAATTTGAACCGAATGAAAAAGCATCTCCCTTTATAGGTAAGTCAGGGGTTTCGGAAAAGGTTGAAGAAGACCGTATTGAAATGGTTTTCGCTTCTCATCTCGAGAAGCAAATTCTTAGAGCATTAAAAAAATCACATCCCTATGAAGAAGTCGCATTCTATGTGACGAAGATTGAAAATGAAGATCAGGATGTCGGATCAGGACTTATTGGAGAATTAGCGGAGGCATCTGAACCAATAGCATTTCTTAATCGTTTAAAAAAACAGATGAATGTTTCAATGTTGCGCCATACAGCACCGGATCGTCCGGTAAAGAAGGTCGCGGTATGCGGGGGCGCGGGTAGTTTTCTGCTGGATGAAGCCATCCGGCAAGGCGCGGACACATTCATTTCTTCTGACTTCAAATACCATGAGTTTTTTGACGCAGAGGGCAAAATTATGATAGCAGACATCGGTCATTATGAAAGTGAGCAGTTTACTAAAGAGCTATTTAGGGAGGTTTTGAGTAAAAAATTTACTACTTTTGCGATCAATTTTTCAAATACTGTCACCAATCCAATAAGTTACCTGTAAATAATGGAAAATCAGACAATTACACAGAAGTTAGAAGCCCTCGTAAAGCTACAGTCCATTGACACAAAACTTGATCAACTCCGCAAATTGAGAGGAGACCTTCCCGACGAAGTTCAGGATCTGGAAGACGAAATTGAAGGGTACAAGGTTAGATTGACACGTTTTGAGGCAGATCAGAAAGAAGTAGAAGATGCCATCAAGAAGAATAAGGAAGGAATAAAAGAAGCTGAAAAGCTTGTCAAGAAATATAACGAGCAGCAAAAAAACGTAAAGAACAACCGCGAGTTTGATGCCATCACAAAAGAAATTGAGCTTCAGGAATTAGAAGTTCAGATCTGCGAAAAACGTATTAAGGAATCCAGAGATAAAATTGAAGATAAGAAGTCCGAGATCACCAAAATAGAAACCCTTATTAAGGATCGAAGTGATGATCTTGACAACAAGAAGAAAGAACTCGATGAAATCTCAAGTGAAAGTCAGGAAGAAGAGAAGAAACTTTTGACTGATCGTGAGAAGGCTGCGAAAAAGATTGAAGACAAATTCTTAAAATACTACGAGCGTCTTCGCGTAAATCTTTCAAATGGTTTAGCCGTAGTACGAGTTGTACGTGGAGCAGCGGAAGGATGTAACATCATCATCCCTCCTCAAAAGATCGCAGAAATCCGTGAGAAGAAAAAGATTGTAATTGATGAGCATTCTGGTCGCATATTAGCTGACGTAGATATGGAGTCTATGGAGGAAGAAGTAAAGCCTAAAAAGGCCGCACCTGCCAGACGCGCTAAGAAAGTTGGCTAATCGCATCATTAAATATTATAAAAAGGCAGCCGCAATCGTCTGCTTTTTTTTTATGTCCGCAGGGCCCGCTCTTGCCGTGGACAATATCTGGCAATTCGATCCAGCTCTTGACAAGATCTACAAGCTGATTCTCAATCTCCAAACGGAACAAGCTTATACAGAACTTCGTCAACTGAAAAATGTTAACGAATACCATAAGTTATACCTCCAGAGCTTTCTTGAAACCGCAGATATGCTCATTACTGAGGATGAAAAGCGATTTGACAAAATCAATGAGGGCTTTAAGGAGAGGATCGATATAATCTCAAAAGCTCCTGAAACAGCTGAAACGTTGTTTCTTAAAGCAGAACTTAATCTCCAGCGAGGATTTAATCTTCTCAATCTTGGACAAGAATTGAATGCCGTCCTTGCCATCCGTCAGGCATATCAGTCGACGCAGGAATGCATCAAGAAGTATCCCAATTTTATCCCAATCAAAAAAACATATGGCGTAATCCAGGTAATGGTAGGCTCAGTACCTGACAAGTACCAGTGGTTTATGAGTCTTCTTGGAATGAAAGGATCCGTAAAAGTCGGACAAAAGCACCTTGAAGAATTAAGACTATCTAAATCCTCCCTTAGCCAGGAGGCAAACATTCTGTTCTTTACGATCAAAGGTTTTATCAATCAGCAGTACGGTGAGGCGGCAAAGGGATTTCAAGAATCTCTATTAAAAGAACCTGATAGTAGGCTCTTACACTTTCTGGCAATCAATATGCTAATGAAAGATTCTCAAAGTGAGGAAGCTTTAAAGCTAATGACTTCATTGGATTCGAAGCCTCAGGGATTATCAATGGACTACATCGAATATCTGAGAGCTGAAGCATTAATGGAAAGAGGAGATTACAATCTTGCAATACTTTCCTACCAGAAGTTTTTAAAAAACTATAAGAGTCAGAGCTATCGTAAAGATTCCTATTATAAAATTGGCCTTAGCTATTACATATCCGGAAATTTGGTAAACGCTCAAAAGAACTTTGATATTGCCAAAAAAACAGGTAAGGCTTCTTCCGATCCTGATAAATACGCAGCTGCCATGTTGGAAGAGTCAGTCCTCCCTAATGTTAAGATTCTCAAAGCAAGGTTCTATACTGATGGAGGATATTATAAGGAAGCTAAAGAAGTTCTGAAGACAATTACTCCTGCTGACTTACCTAATTCTAAAGATGCAACTGAATTTTATTACCGTAAAGGAAGGTTGTCTCATAAAACCCATGAACTATCCGCTGCGAAATTGTTTTATCAACAGACCATTGATATGACCGGGACACAACCATGGTACTTTGCACCCAACGCTGCACTTCAGCTTGGTTATATCAGTCAGGCACAGGGTGATCTTGCTTCTGCAAAGAAATACTATGAGAAGGCCCTCAGCTATAAGCGGTATGAATACAAAAATGGCATTGATAGCAAGGCCAAGTCAGCTCTTGAATCCCTTAAGAACTAGTTATTTTTCAGGACTTAGAATTTTCACTTCCTGAGTAGGGCTCAGTTGAGTAAAGTGATCTGTATTATTGTAAAGATCAACCGTGAACTGATCTCCATTAAATTGAAGCAGGTAGAGTCCCAAATTCTGATGCTCAAACATATCCATAGAACCTAATGGATAATTTAGGAGTTGACAAAGAAGAATTCGCATCGCTCTTCCATGCATACAAATCAGTATTGTGTTGTCCTGATGCTTGCGTGTTCTCAATAAATCGACAAATGGCCGCTGACGGATTGCCACGGCATCAGGGCTATCCCCCCCTTCTATTGGGATTGAGGTTTTACCTTCCTGCCACTGCTTCAATATCCAATGGTAATAGGCATCTTCTTCGGGAGTGATTTTCTGACCTTCCCGGTTTCCCCAACTAATCTCATTAAGTTCTGCGTGTTCTTCAAAAGGAATCCCTAGATCAATGAATGAAGCCACAGATTCCCTGCTTCTTTTCAGTTTTGAAACGTATATCCTGTTAAATGGAACTGAGCGGTAAAAATCGAAAAAACTCTGCGCTTGAAGCCTTCCCTTCTCGTTTAAAGAAGCATCCACTCCACTCCCCTGAACTATTCCCCGCAGGTTAAAATCAGTTTGACCGTGACGTATTAAATAAATTTTTTGAGAGGTCAATTTGCTTTAATTTGGCCGTGCCTTACAAACAGGCCGCAAAGATAAAAGAATCAGAGTCGGAACATAATTCGCCATCCTATGAAATCAATATTTAACCCAAGCGTAACAGTAGAGCAATTAAACTCATTCTCCAAGAATACGATGTTGGAACACCTTGGAATTGTTGTGACTAAAATCGGAGAGGATTTTATAGAAGCAAAAATGCCTGTGGATCACAGAACTCACCAGCCCTTTGGATTGTTACACGGTGGAGCCTCTGTTGCACTGGCGGAATCTCTCGGAAGTGTCGCTGCTATGTGCAGCTTGGATGATAAGAATAAATACTGTGTAGGACTTGAAATTAACGCAAACCATTTGAAAAGTGTGAAGAGCGGATTTGTAACGGGCGTTACAAGACCAATTCATGTCGGATCCCGCACTCAAGTCTGGGAAATAAAAATTACAAACGAGCAAAATGAGCTTGTTTGTGTTAGTCGAATCACAATGGCTGTCATTGATAGGAGATAATAGTAGAATGGAGAAGGTTAATAGTACTCTTGATATCTCTGCGCGTGAATTTATTGTCGCGGCAATTTCAATATATATTGAAAGTAATTTTTCCTTTTCACTCTGGCGTTGCCCACATTCCAGTACCATTTATCTGGCCGCAACCGATAAGCCTCAATTACTCAGTGAAATTAGTATTGAGGAGATTGCACCTGGTTTTTTATTTTCACCATTCGATCCTTCCAAAGAAAAAATACACTTGGCGGCGGATGAGCTCTATAGCTTCGAATCGGATCAGATCATCATATCCAAAGGAAATAAAACAGAAGAGATCATTAAAAGAAGAAATGATAAAAAATCTAATTCCATCCCCTATCTCAATACAAAAAAACCCTCGTCGATAACAAAAGAGGATCACTATCACCAACTGGTTGCTAAATGTATTGAAGAGATCGGAAAAGGTACTTTTGAAAAAGTTGTGCCTTCGCGGTTCAAGACTGTTGAGCTTCCGGAAGGATTTAACTTTATTCACACGTTCAATCTTCTCTGTGAACTATATCCCTATGCGATGGTTTCCATCTTCTCCAGTCCCATCACCGGAACATGGATCGGAGCCACCCCGGAAATGCTGGTGGGCATCAAAAACGATCAGCATTTTTATACCGCAGCTATCGCCGGAACTCAGCCTTATCTTGAAGGAATGGATTTGAGATCCATTAGCTGGAATCAAAAAGAGATTGAAGAGCAGGCTTTGGTGGAACGTTACATCATAAGTTGCTTTAAGAAAATCAGGCTACGTGAATACGATGAGCATGGCCCCAAAACAATCGTTGCTGGAAATGTTCTTCATCTTAAAACAGATTTCACGGTTGACATGATAGCGACCAATTTTCCGCTACTCGGATCGACCATGTTAAAACTTCTTCATCCTACTTCTGCGGTATGCGGAATGCCACTTGAGAATTCATTAAAATTTTTGAAAGAAAATGAAGGATATGACCGGGAATTTTACAGTGGCTACCTTGGACCAGTAAATATCAACAATGAAACCAGTGTTTATGTTAATCTAAGATGTATGCAGCTCTTTGCGAATGAAGCAACGCTGTACGCCGGCGCTGGTGTCATGGCAGATTCCGATCCGGAGAAAGAATGGAGAGAAACAGAAATGAAAATGAATACCCTTGGAAAGATCGTCGGAAAGTAATTCTTAGAAAGAAGAATCAAACGTGAACGAAAATATCTTATATCATCTCGTTGAACTTTGTGCTTTAAAGGGCATTCGTCACGCTGTGCTTTGTCCAGGTTCAAGAAGTGCACCGTTCACCATCGCCTTTGCAAGAAATAAAAAAATAAAATGTCTTACGATCAGTGACGAGCGTAGCGCAGCATTTATTGCCCTTGGCATCGCTCAGGAGAATGATTTTCCAGTCGTGCTGGTATGCACCTCAGGGTCTGCTGCCTATAACTTCTCTCCCGCTGTTGCAGAAGCATTCTTTCAGCAAATTCCATTGATTGTTATTACAGCGGATCGACCAAAAGAATGGATTGACCAATTAGACGGACAAACTATCCGGCAAAAGGAGTTATATGGTGCTCATGTAAAAAAATATTATGAGCTTCCACAAGATTACCTGCATACAGATTCCGAATGGCATGCAAATCGTATCCTCAATGAGGCCATCAATTTTTCTCAGTCCGGATTAAAAGGTCCTGTTCAAATTAACGCACCTTTCCACGAACCTCTTTATCCATCTGATGCCTCAAAAATTACCACAAAAGAAGTTAGAATCATTGATTCACTAATTCCATCTCCAACACTTTCACAAAAAGATTGGAAACTGATTGAAGAGCAGCTTCTGAATAAAAAAGTACTTATTGTTTCGGGACAGAATTCTTCTGATAAAGAACTTTGCGAAACGCTTACAAAGTTTCATGATTCTTATCATTTACCAATCGTCGGTGATATTCTTAGCAATCTTCATCCCCTGCCCTTTTTCTGCGGACACACAGATACCTTTCTTGCAGCTCTTTCCGAAGATGAAAAAAAACAGATTCAGCCTGATGTTCTAATCACTTTTGGAAAATCGCTTATCTCTAAAAATTTAAAATTATTCCTAAGAAAATTTCAGCCTAAACAACATTGGCATATTCAGGAATCTGGAGATGTGGCTGATACTTTTCAATGCCTCACGCGAATCATACCCCTGTCACCCATTTCATTCTTTAATTCATTGACAAAGATGAATGTTTCAAAAGTCGATCCAGACTTTGAAAAGAAATGGTTAAACGCAGAAGATAGGATTCGAATAAAAATCAAAAACTTCTTTGAGCAAAAGCATGATGGGGAATTTCAACTCGTCAAGAAAATTCTAGAATCTTTACCTTCATGTAATCTTCATCTTGCCAACAGCATGACTATTCGTTATGCAAATCATATTGGCTTAACGAATATTAAGACTGATGTAAATGTCTTCTCAAATCGAGGAACTAGTGGGATTGATGGTTGCTCCAGTACCGCAGTTGGCCATGCTATTGCAAAAGATATTCCAAATGTATTAATCACGGGAGATCTTGCATTTTTCTATGATAGAAATGCTTTCTGGCATAATTATGCATTGCCGAACCTTTTTGTTATTGTATTGAACAATGAAGGTGGAATCATTTTCAACCTGATTGACGGCCCATCATCACTACCTGAGAAAGATGAATTTTTTATTACCCAACAAAAATTGAATGCTAAATCATTGGCTTCAGAATTTGGATTTTCTTATGACGGGCCTACAGTTGATATGAAGGATTTTTTTAAGTCAAATGGAAAAGTCAGGATACTTGAGATTATCTCTTCTCAATCCATCAACAAGGAAATATTTGAAGATTTTAAAAAGCAGTTAAAATAAATATTATGAAACTCAACTACGATTGGAAGCCGGTTAAGGAGTATAAAGAAATTTTATTACATAAGTTTGAAGGCATTGCGCGGATCAGCATTAATCGTCCGCAGGTACATAATGCCTTTACTCCATTGACCGTTCATGAAATGATCGATGCAATGTATGTCTGTAGGGAAGACAGTGATGTTGGCGTTATTATACTGACAGGTGAAGGCGGTCAGGCATTCTGCAGTGGTGGAGATCAAAGCGTGAGAGGACATGGCGGTTATGTAGGAACTGATACCGTTCCAAGATTAAACGTGCTCGATCTTCAAAAGATCATCCGATCTATTTCAAAACCTGTCATCGCTGCGGTAGCTGGCTGGGCAATTGGAGGTGGGCATGTTCTTCATGTTGTTTGTGATCTTACAATAGCGGCAGAAAACGCAAAATTTGGTCAAACTGGCCCAAAAGTTGGAAGTTTTGATGGAGGTTTTGGCGCGTCCTATCTGGCAAGAATTGTTGGACAAAAAAAGGCAAGGGAAATCTGGTATCTCTGCGATCAATACAACGCTCAGGAGGCAATCGAAATGGGACTTGTGAACAAGGTTGTTCCATTAGATAAACTTGAAGAGACATATGTTGAATGGGCCAGAAAAATTCTAAGGAAAAGTCCTTTGGCTATTCGAATGTTGAAAAGTTCTTTCAATGCAGAGCTTGATGGTCAAGCGGGCATACAAGAACTGGCAGGCAATGCTACTTTACTTTACTATTTAAGTGATGAAGCCAAAGAAGGTAAGAATTCATTCCTGGAAAAGCGTGAACCTGACTTTTCAAAGTTTCCTAAGTTTCCTTAATTATGAAGACTTACTTAGTCCTTATCTTTTTTCTACTGATCTCCCTAAAATCAATGCCACAGGTTGTTTCCAGTAACGGTAAATATTTTGCCTTTAGACTTGGTCCTCATGAAGATATCAAGAAATCCATTCTGAAGTTTGCGAAAGACTCTAAAATCAAAGCAGGCTGCATCGTATCAGCAGTGGGAAGTCTTGAGCAGTTAAATATAAGATTCGCAAATCAGGAATCTGCTCAAAAGAAAAAAGGCCATTTTGAAATCGTATCACTAACAGGAACATTCTCTGACACTTCTTCACACATTCACTTGTCTGTGTCCGATAGCACAGGAATAACAACCGGTGGACACCTGATGGAGGATAATCTTATTTACACTACTCTGGAGATAATCATAGTGGAATTAACTGAGGTGGAATTTACCAAAGAAAAAGATATTACCTACGGCTATAGCGAATTAGTAATTAAGCCAAGGTCAAAACAAAAATGATAAAGTCAAAGATCAGGATTGGAGATCAATGGATAACTCTTTCTGATCTCAGCACTATCAATACTGAAACAGTAACTGATCAGGAAAAAAAAGTAATTGCATTATGTAAAGCATGGCTGAGTAATCAGTCTGTTTTTGAGTTTCATACATCCGGGTCTACCGGAATTCCAAAAAAAATTACTTTTGCCCGAAATCAACTTATTCAGAGCGCCAAGCTTACTGAACAGGCTATTCATCTCCAAAAAGAATTCACTTCTCTTGTTTGTCTGGATGCAACATTCATTGCCGGGGCTTTAATGGTTATCAGGAGCTTGGTGACAGAAATGAATATGATTATCACATCACCTTCTGCGAATCCCTTGATAAATATTGATCAACCAATCGACTTCGTTGCTTTGGTACCTTATCAATTGATGACTATTCTTGAAGAAGATTATAAGAATCTCAATTCTGTCAAAACAATTATCATAGGGGGAGCCACTTTACGGTACGAAACAATCCAATCACTCCAGCAATTCAATACTAATTTCTATGCAACTTATGGAATGACTGAGACCATTACCCATATCGCATTGCAAAAGCTTAATGGAGCTGATCGACAGGATTTTTTCAAGGTTTTACCAGGCATCAAAATTTCAGTAGATGATCGGGAATGCCTTGTTATTCAGGCAGATCATCTTGGGAAAGATCCTATCACAACGAATGACATCGTTACATTACTGGACAAAGATAAATTTCAATGGATCGGGCGCTACGATCAGGTTATTAATACTGGGGGAGTAAAAGTTCATCCTGAAAAAATTGAAAGAGCGTTAGAAATCGTCTTCCATGAATTAAATATTAATCATAGATTCTTTGTCTCAGGTGTTTCTGATACAAAACTCGGTGAGCATGTAGCCCTTGTAATGGAAGGACCATCACCCGACCAGGAGACTACTCAAAAAATAAAAAGCACCCTGGAGCTTTATTTGAAAAGGTACGAAATCCCTAAATCAGTACTTTCAATTGAGCGTTTCGTGGAAACACTGACACAAAAAATTGACCGCATTGCTACCATCAATGCGATCCAACATTCAAAATAAAATTCAGGAATTAAAATCACCGCCCCTCCTATCAAAGAGGGACGGAGAAGTTCTCGGCTAAGAAGATTTCTTTGTAGGCTTGTTCTCAGATTTTTCAGATTTCAGGAATTTCAATTCTTGCTTCAATTCCATAACAACATCAGACAACTGATCCATCGACATCTCATTCTTTGTATTGGCATCCGGAAATTGAACACTGATATAAGCTTTCGCTCCCCATGCTTCAATTACTTCTGCTGCATCCAGTTGGTAAGGTGCATATTGACGATTATCGGATACTAGAAATAACTTTCCATTTTCCTGGAGGTAATTAAATACACGCTTATAGACAATGCCTTCACGTTCAGTGACCAGCACATAAGACTTTCCATTCTTCAAGCTATGGATATCTTCCACCCATTCACCAATAACAATTGTGCCGGGAAGAATCGGCAACATAGAATCGCCCGTGATTTCAAAAGCTCTGAAGGTACCTCGACTTAACAAAGGTATTGGTAGCTTAAACCTGGGAAGCTCCTTTATATATTCAACATCAGCATAACCATTAAGATAACCAGCAGCTGCCTTATGAGGTACTAATTCAATGTTATCACGATTCTCCTCATCGACTGTAACAACAAGTACCTCCTTGCTTCGCGCAAGTTTCTTCTCATATTCCTTTAACTGACTGATATCACGACTGATTAAAAGGTCAACAGAAAGTCCTGCCAGCGTCGCCATCTTTTGTAATAGCTCTAGCCTTGGCTCTGCCCTTCCCTCCTCATATGCACCCACCAGCGATCGTTTGATATCAAGTTGCTGAGCGAACTGATCCTGAGTAAGATTTAATTGCTTTCTTACAAAGCGAATATTTTCATTAAGCTTGACCACCATATTGACTTGGTTTATGGATTAATTAAGTGATTCGTTTATAAAAGAGATATGTTCAATTACTTGGTGAATAATAATATGCGACCAGAGTGAACGTTCCTTGCATGTAACGAAAAGAGATTTCTCTGGAAGTATGAATCCCTGCTTTGCATGGCCCTCACATGTCTCGAAATTTTATCGACTACATCAGTTACTGTAGACTTCGGATCTGCCAGTAAATAACCATAGCAAGGTTGATCAAAACCTTCCGCTGAAAAATTCACCTGAAATCTGCCAGATGATAAGCGTTTGCTGGAGAGCTTGAGTTTCATAACTAAAATATTTAGTCAAATGAAGCTAGAATTGATTTCTCAAGCAAATTTTTAACTAAATTTTTTAGTTAAATTCAGACATATCCCAATTTTCTTGGGAATTATAGCGCAAGGACCCCTTTTTTACCTGCAATGGTGAAGGGATATTATCATCATAAATGGACCCGGTTCCAAGCCCCTGGGGTAATGTAACATGATAATTGGCTGTAAATTGAGCAACTGCATTCAGGCCAATATTGCTTTCCAGGGCAGAAGTCATCCACCATCCTATACCTCTCTCCTCCGCCAGCGTAATCCACTCCTGACATCCCAGAAGTCCGCCATGAAGGGAAGGTTTTAGAATAATCAGAGGTGGCTTTATTCTTTCAAGCAATTCTATCTTTTCATCGCGGGTATTCAATCCAATTAATTCTTCATCAAGCGCGATAGGTATTGGAGATTGCTTACAAAGCTCTGCCAAATAGGGAGATCCAGCTCTTAATGGTTGCTCAATGGAATGAACATCATACCTTGAACAATCCATAATCTTATATAATGCCTGTTCAGGCTTGAAAGATCCGTTTGCATCCAGTCGAATCGTTATCACATCTCTGAAGTACTTTCTTCTGATGAACTGAAGAATATCCAGCTCCTTTTCAAAATTAAGACCGCCTACCTTCAGTTTGACACATGAAAACCCTTCCTCCAGCTTAATACTGACTTGCTGGAGCATAAAATCAAGACCTCCCATCCACACCAAGCCATTAATTGGAATGGACTGACCTTTTAAAAACTCATTGTCAAATATCTGTCGCCTGCCATGATTTTTAAGATCGAGTAATGCCGTCTCAACAGCGAATATCACAGAAGAATGATATCCGCCCCCCTTCATAAAGGTGCTGATCTCCTCAAGAGATTTTAGGTTGTCAACAGATACTTTAGATAGCGCTTCAATGATGGTATAAAGTTCTGCTTCTACCTCTTCCGGTTTCTCATGGCTAAGGCCAGGCAACGGACCCGCCTCACCAACACCGATGACTTCCGGGTGAGCTGAATCCCATATCTTTAGGAACCATGAATCCTTTTGAGTCATGGCGCCCCGGGAGGTTCGGGCCTTGAATGAGAAAGTAAATGTTCTCTTAAAAAAGGATGCTTTAAGCGCCATATATCATACGAATATGGTACGCATGGTCGGCAAATACAATCACCTTCCTATTTTTGCACAAATGAAGAATCTTCCTCCCATCAATATTCAGGATTACAATTATGATCTTCCTGAACAGAGTATAGCAAACTATCCACTTGAGAGAAGAGATCAATCCAAACTTTTAAAATACCATGAAGGAAAAATAACGCATTCAGATTTTTCACAACTACCTGATTTACTGCCTGATAAGGCGATTCTGTTCTTTAACAACACTAAAGTAATTCCCGCGCGACTTCTCTTTGAAAAAGACACAGGAGCCTCCATAGAAGTCTTCCTCCTTCAACCCATTCAACCTTCGGTACTCCTTTCAGTTAATCTCCAATCAAAGGAACCTGTTACATGGAAGTGCGCCATCGGAAATCTCAAAAAGTGGAATGAAAATCTTGTCCTTACAAGAAAGACTGATACCATAATCTTAAATGCAAGACTGAAAGAGCGTGATCAGAATCTTGTGGAATTCTCCTGGCAGCCCTCATCTGTTTCATTTGCAGAAGTCGTCCAGCACATCGGCGCTATCCCCTTACCACCTTATATAAAAAGGAAAGATGAAGCTTCGGATAAGGAACGGTATCAAACCGTGTATTCAAAGATGGAAGGTGCAGTGGCAGCACCTACTGCAGGTCTCCACTTTACGGATGAAGTTCTTGCGGCCTTAAAATCAAGGGGTTATGCAACCGACTTCCTGACACTCCATGTTAGCGCAGGAACCTTTATGCCCGTAAAAGCTGAGAACGCCCTTGATCACAATATGCATGATGAACAGATCATTCTTACCCGTCAAAACATCGAAAACCTTCTAAAAGGCAATAGAAAAGTAATTGCTGTTGGAACTACTGCTTTGAGAACTCTTGAAAGTCTTTATTGGCATGGGGTTCGATTGATTTCAAACCCGGCTGCTCCATTTGTTGTAGAGAAACTTCAACCTTATCAGACTGATGGAGAGCTTCCATCATTGGAAAAATCACTGGAGGCAGTGCTAATATATATGGACCAGCACAAAACGGATACTATCACAGGTCAAACTTCTATCTTCATTTTTCCCGGATATATCTTCAGATTAACGGATGGATTGATCACCAATTTCCACCAGCCTTCCTCAACATTACTCCTCCTGGTTGCTGCATTGATAGGTTCTGACTGGAAGAAAGTCTATCAGGAAGCTATTAGCAAAAAATACCGTTTTTTGAGCTATGGAGACAGTTCTTTGCTGCTCAGATCCTAAAATTCAGAATTGTTGACAAAGTTCTACAAACAAATGCAGGGAAGGATTAATCAATAAAATCATGCCATCGAAACCCCTAAAACTGCCCAACGGTTGAAGTAGAATTTCTTATATACGGGTAACTACCTACTAACCAGTAGATAAATAAACATCCTTGAAATTATTGGCTGAATAGGATTTTTCGGTGAATTGTCTGATATTTCCCTGTCGACTTAAACCATGTCTAGACCATGCACGAACGGCTAACCAAATTTTTGGGTGTTGAGCCGGAAGAGACGGGGCCCGTTTCCCTTCTTCTGGCAATCAGCTTTTTTATGGGCTTGTTTCTGGCTACCGTAGCCGTTGCTGCCCAGACGCTTTTCCTGAACACTCACGACGAAAAATCGCAACTTCCTGTCGCTCTTGTAATTGGCGGGGGGTTCGGATTCATCGCAACAGGACTTTTCAACCTTTTAATGGGTAGAATCGCCTTCCGTTCACTAGCTGTTTTCTTCCTTTTGTTGATTCTGGCCGGGACTGCCTTCATTGAGTTTGGAAAGCCTTATGTTGAGGACGTCAGCCAACTCTATTATATAGGATTCACACTTATTCTTCCCTTCACCTTCGTTAGCCAGCTTGTGTTCTGGGGGTCTTTCAACCGACTTTTCACTTTGCGGCAGCAAAAAAGAGTTATTGGAAGTGTGGACGTTGGAATGGACATTGCCCAAATCCTGGCCTTCTTTACGATCCCAATCATGCTGAATTTCGGCGTTGAGATCGATTCACTCTTCACCATTGGTCTTTTCAGTCTTGTAGGATACCTCATCCTTTTCATCATCCTCTCTAATAAATACCTACACAGATCCGCTACGGCTACAGCCAGTCCATCTTCCGCTGGGCTTCTGAACGAGAAAGATCATAAAAAGCTTACGATCGCGAAGTTTATCAGTTATCGGTACATTGTATTGCTTTCTATTTTCATCATTGTCTCATTCTCCGCCCTTCGATTCATTGACTACTCCTTCTATAACATCACTTCCACACAGTTCAAGCCTGAGCAGCTTCCGATCTTCCTGAGCTTATTTGAGGCAACGGTTGTGATCTTTGGTTTCTTGTTCGCAACGTTTGCAACGGATCGGATTCAGGAAGAATACGGACTACGGGTTTCTCTTATTATTAATCCTCTCCTGCTTCTCATCTTTACAACAGCAGCGTTGGCATTGGGATTCTTCTTTGGATATGACCCCACGGTAAGCGGGTCATCTTCCGTCGTCTTCTTCTTTATTATGGTGGCGATGAGTAAGCTGTTTGTAAACTCACTCCGGGATGCACTGGACTCTCCTGTATTTAAGTTTTATTATGTGCCTATTGAGAAGTCAATCAAGCTTGATGCCCAAACAAAAATTGAGGGTATTGTCACTGCCTTTGCAACAATCATTGCAGGGGGATTGATCGTATTGATCAACTCGTTCAAGATATTCAACTTGTTATCTATTACCCTCTTTACGATTCCTCTTTTGGGAATCTGGTATTTCATTACCAATAAGATGTATCACGGCTATCGGGAAACATTACAAAATTCCCTTCAGCGCAACCGGTCATCAGTAGAAGGACACGTTGTAAGAGAGTTTACTCTGAATAGCGTATTAGAGAAAGAAGTTAACAGCACTGCAGAAGAGAAAGTGATCTATGGCCTTAAGCTTATGGAGAAACTGGAGCCTGCATTGTTTGAGACGTCGATCATGAAGCTTTCAGAAAGCAACCTGAAGAAGGTGAAGAAATTCGCACAGGAGAAAATTCATGAATTAGGAATTGACAATCAGCAGGGAGAAAATGAAATGCTCGGCCTGGCGAAACAGGCTGCTGGCGCTTCTGAAGACAGTGATCTTCTTTCTATCTCTTCTGATAAGCTGATGAAATTAGGTAAGTCCGTTCGTCAATCTGATCGATTACTTGCCGCCAAGCTGTTAAGAAAACTCATTAGTCAGAAATCAATCTTCATTCTTCTTGAGCTCTTGCGTGATGCGGATGGAAAAGTTCGTAATGAAGCAATCCTTACAGCAAGAAAAGTAAAGCGTCCTGAAACATGGCCGGTCATGATCGATTTGCTTTCATCACCTATGTATAGCAATCAGGTAACGGCAGCATTGAAAGAGGCGGGTACATCTGTACTTCAGGTATTGGATTCTGCTTTCTACAAGTCAGGACAATCTGATCAGGTAATGTTAAAGATCGTTCAGATCATGGGCCACATCGGCGGAACGGAAGCGTGGCAGTTACTTTGGAAGAAATCTGATTACCCGGATAAGCGAATCGTTAAACAGATTTTTTATTCACTTCGATTTACAAACTATAGCGCCAAGGGCCGTGAACGCCGTCAGGTAATGGAGTTGCTGGATACTGAGATTGGTAAGACACTTTGGAATCTTTGCTCCCAGGATGAACTTCCGGAAGATGAACACTTCCTTTTCCTCAAGGAAGCCCTGAGAGAAGAGTTGCGTGATAACTACGATCAAATCTCTTTATTGTTATCCATATTGTATGATCCTCAATCCGTTCAACTGGTTCGTGAGAATGTTGAAACAGGAACTGCCGATGGTATCGCATATGCACTTGAGTTGATGGACTTGTTCGTCGATCAGGAAATGAAACCAAAGCTCTTCCCTCTTTTCGATGACATCGCTGTGAAGGAGAAAATGAATCGTCTCCAGATATATTTCCCTCGCGAAGAATACAATCCTGTACAGGTTGTTAATTATATCCTGAACCGGGATTTTAATCTTAACAATCGCTGGACAAAAATGTGTGCCGTTTATTCATCTGCATTTATTCCTGAGTTCCGTGTGAGCCGTGGATTGATCGGACAGATGTTCAATCCAGACAGACTTTTACAAGAGACTGCAGCCTGGGTAATTTACAATAAGGACAAGATTCAATATCAGATCGTTGCAGATCGTCTGCCATTGCGTGACAAGAAGTTCCTCGATTCAGCAATTGAGAACAATCAGTTGCTGGAAGGTTTAGATGACGGATTCTATCTCGGAATTGAAATGGTAATGTTTATCAAAGCGTTGCCGGTCTTCAAAGGAATACAGGGATCAATCCTCAGCGATCTTGCTGATAAGATCATCCCGCTTGATCTTAAAGCACGCGACAAGATCATGTTCAATAATCCTGACGAAAACAGACCGATCCTTATTGTTGCGCATGGTGAAGTGAAGTTGAGAGAAGATGGAGTGGAAGTTGAAACATTAAAGAAGAATTCAGTTTTCGGAGATCTCTTTCAGGAAGGACCTTCTGTTAAAATAACAGAAGCTGAAGCAGTGGAGCGTTCCGTTGTCTTCAGAATCAATCTTGCAGATTTTTATTTTGTAATGGCTAAACATCATGAATTGGTTCAGGGACTTGTAAGAAACGTTTCGAAGAATACCCCTACTACTAATACAATAGATCTTTAATTTTTTAATATAACAAACAGGAATATGGCTTACGACATTGATGTATTAATCACCTTTGCCGAAAAAGACAACGAGACGGGAAAGAAAAATGAAACAGGATGGATATCCCAGTTTAAAAAGTTTCTTGACCTCATGCTTTTTCAGGTATTGGGGGAAAAGACAAACATTGTAGTAAAGTCTGAATACGATGACTTCACAGCTTCCAATCTTAACAATGCGGCTGTTCTGGTTACTGTTCTTTCAAAAGAATTCGCACAGTCAGGACGTTGTCTCGATACGGTTGAATCTTACTACAAGGCAACGGCTGATTCAAAGATCGGCCGTGTATTCAAAGTTTTGAAATCACCTCTGAGTTTACAGGAACAACCTCCACGGCTAAGAGACCTTCTCACCTACGATATGTTTCAGCTTGATAATGAAACAGGTTTAATGAGAGAATACACTGACTTCTTTAGTCAGGAAGCAGAAAAACAATATTGGATGAAGATGGTGGATCTTGTGTATGACATTCACGAGACACTGATCATCCTGAAGGGTCAGGCAAAAACAGAAGTTAAAAATATCTTCAAGCGCAGAACGATCTTTCTGGCAGAAACAGGCCACGATCTTTCTATTCAACGCAATATTATTCGTCGCGAATTACAACGACACGGTTATGTAATCCTTCCAAGCCAGCTATTACCAGGCCGTGGAGAAGAACTTGAACGCGTTGTAAGAAAAGATCTTGAAGAGTCCAGTTTATCGATTCACCTGATCGGAAGTGCTTATGGGGAAATTCCTGAAGGATCAGATCGCTCAACAGTTGATATTCAGAATAAGCTTGCTGCAGAGCATACTGTTATTAAAAGATCACGCAAAGAAGAATTCTCCCGACTGATCTGGATCGCTCCTAACCTCAGGAATGCGAGCGACAAACAAAAGATGTTCATTGATTCCCTTCGCCGAGACATTGAAGCTCAGGAAGGTGCAGAAATTCTTCAGAATCCTCTTGAAGATTTTAAAAATATCATGCGTGAAGAACTGCTTTCATCACAAAACAAAACGGCAGATCATGTTACCTCTGGCAAAACTATTTATCTCGTTCATGATAAGGTAGATCATCAGCAGGTTTTACCACTGGTGGATGTTATTCAAAAGTCAGGATTCAATGTTGTGTTCCCTGCATTTGAGGGTGACTTGATGGAAGTTCGCAAGAAGCACATTGAGAACTTACGCAATTTTGATGCAGCCATTATCTATAAAGGAAAAGTCAATGATCAGTGGGTTCGTATGAAAGTGCTTGACTTGTTGAAAGCTCCTGGATTTGGTCGCAATAAACCAATCCGCGGTAAAGCGATTGTCAGTGAAGCCAGCCTTGAAAATTACAAGAATCAAAACGTCACTCTCATCAGTGGCGACAGCAATAAATCATCAGAGTCTTTGAAAATGTTTTTACAAGAATTTAAATCATAAGTTGTATGAGCCAATCAGTAGAAGAACTACCAGGCGCACCTCTGCAGGTCAGTGTCGACAATCCATTCCCCGGGTTACGGCCGTTTAAGATTGAAGAAAGTCACCTTTTCTTTGGTCGTGAAGGACAAAGCGATGAGGTACTCCTCAAGCTTTCCAAAAGCCGGTTTGTGGGTGTTATCGGACCGTCTGGAAGCGGTAAATCCTCTTTCATTTATTGCGGGGTGCTGCCGATTCTTTACGGTGGGTTCCTCACAGATACCAGTCCAAACTGGGAGGTAATCGTTACCCGACCGGGAGCTAATCCGATCGACAACATGGCAGAGTCATTGCTTGGCTCAACCAAAGAATACAACCTCGCTGATCCTGAAGACAAGAAGATCAAGCGCACGATCGTTTCTACTTTGTTGCGAAGCAGCTCGCTCGGATTGGTAGAAGCCATTCAACAATCAAGAAGATCAGCAGATGTAAACTATCTGATCCTGGTCGATCAGTTTGAGGAATTATTCCGTTTCAAAGACAGCACTGATCCCAACTCTATTAATGAAACGTTGAGTTTCGTTAACCTGTTGATGGAAGCTGTTAACTACGAAGACTCCCCTATTTACGTAGCCATTACCATGAGATCCGATTTTATCGGAGACTGTGCACAATTCCCAGAACTAACAAGAAAAATCAACGATAGTCACTACTTGATTCCTCAAATGACCCGCGATCAGAAACGTCGCGCCATTGATGGACCAGTAGCAGTAGGTGGAGCAAACATTGCCCCACGATTGACACAACAGTTACTTAATGATCTTGGTGATAACCCGGATCAATTGCCAATTCTGCAGCACGCTTTGATGCGTACCTGGAGTTATTGGACAAGGTTTAAAGATTATGATGGTGAGCCACTCGACTTAAAGCACTATGAAGCGATTGGTACCATGCGCGAGGCGTTGTCAATGCACGCCAATGAAGCGTACGATGAGTTGGATGAAGAGCAACAACGTATTTGCGAAATCATGTTTAAGGCCATCACAGAAAAACGTGGTGAGAACTTTGGCATTCGTCGTCCAACACGATTGAATGAAATTGCTGCGATTGCTGATGTATCTGAAAATGATGTAGCAGCAGTCATTGATAAGTTCCGCGCACCTGGACGTTCATTGGTAACTCCTGCTTATGGAGTAGTACTCGGCTCCAAGTCAATGGTAGATATCTCTCACGAAAGTTTGATGCGTATCTGGGTTCGACTTAAGAACTGGGTGGATGATGAAGCGGATGCCGTTCAGATGTATTTACGTCTGGCAGAAGCCGCCACTCAATACCAGGTAGGCAAGGCAGGTTTATGGAGACCACCTGATTTACAACTTGCTCTTAACTGGCAGGCGAAGCACCGTCCTACCCTTGTGTGGGGACAACGCTACAATCCTGCATTCGAAAGAACCATGATTTTCCTGGAGTATTCCAAGAAGGAATGGGAGACAGAGCAACGTATTAAAGAACTTGAACAGAAACGACGCCTTCAACGCGCACGTACGACTGCTACCGTATTTGGTGTGCTAGCCGTAATTGCGTTGATCGCATTGGTATATGCGTTCGTTCAGCAGTCAGTTGCTGAAGCGAATGCTGTTGAAGCGAAGCGACAGGAAGCATTAGCAAAGAAACAGGAGGCACTGGCTACCGAGAATGCAAAAGAAGCAACCCGTCAGGCAGAGATTGCCAAGCAGGAAGCGGAAAATGCACGTATCGCGAATGCTGCTGCACAGGTTGCAAGAGCTGATGCCGAAGAAAAACGTAAGCAGGCTGAGGAGAATCTAATCCGTGCTACGAAAGCGGAAGCAGAAGCAAAGGCAAGTGCTGCGATCGCCGTTCAAAAGCAGAAGGAAGCTGAGGTTGCTCAGGCCGCTGCTGAACGAGCGGAGGCTCGTGCAAATCGAATGCGTTATATCGCCCAGGCAAAAGCCATGTCGGTTAAATCAAAAGAACTTGATAGTGACCCTGAACTGGAAGCTCTCGTAGCACAACAGGCTCACAAGTTCAATGATAAATATCAGGGAAATCCCTATGATAACGATGTATACAACGGTTTATACAAAGCACTTGATAATCCTAAGTTCAATGACCCATTGACAAGAAATCTTGCAGGTCATAAGAAAGGTGCTGCCCGTGCGCTGGTTACCCGAGTGCAGTCGAAGGAGATTTATTCCGGAGGTAGTGACGGACGGATTTTGAGATGGACTCATACTGCCGGCTTCTGGACTGCCGATACTGTTATGGTTGGAAGAACAGACTATCAGGTATACGCTCTGGATCTAAGTCCGGATGGAAACACCCTTGTAGCCGGAGGAGCAACGACGGGAGATCTTACCAAGAATTATATCGAAGTCTACGATCTGAAAAATAAAGGAACAGCACCTAAGAAAGTGATGGGCTTTTCCGGTGTAGAGACATTGATCTACTCAGCGAAAGAGAACGGTGTCTATGTTCGTGATCAGGCAGGCATGAGTATTAAATTTACAGATTTCAATACTGTTCGTGAAGTAATCAAACCTAAAGAAAAGATCCACAGCATTGCGATGAGCAATGATGGAAAAAGGATCGCTGGAGCTGGTGCGACTGGAACACTGTATATCTGGGACGTGACAAACAATTATGCTGAGAAGATTGCATTTAAGAATGCATCTGACATTACTGCTATTGCTTTTGCACCTGACAATCGTCGTATTGTTTTTGGTGATGAGGAAGGTCAGGTACGTGTTATCTATGAAGATGCGACGTTACCAGCGCGTGTTCTTACAGGTCATGAAGCCCACATTGAGCAAATCGTCTTTAACAATGCTGGCAATTTCCTTGCAACCACAAGCCGCGATCACTCTGTTCGTATGTGGAACTGGAATAAGCTTTCTGATAACCCGATTGTGATGAAGGATGAGGGTCAGGATTATTGGGTATGGAGCGCAACCTTTACTCCGGATGATGAGCAACTGATGATCGGCGTTCATAACAACTCGGAAAAATCAAGTGAAACAATTCACGTATGGCCAACCAAGATTGAAACCATGGCGAATTCACTTTGCGGTTATGTCGGTAGAAACATGACAAGAGAAGAATGGAATAATAATGTTGGAGAAGATCTAACGTACGAAAGAACGTGTGACAATTATCCGGCAAACAATAAGTAGTGACTATGAAGAAACTTTACCTTTTATTTCTTGTTTTAGGAGCAGCATACACAAATGTTCTCGCACAGAACATTAACTGTAGTCAGGTATTACGCCTGGCGCGCTCACAATATGAACAGGGAAGATTGCATGAAATGCCAGCTTTGATGGAAGGCTGTTTGAATGATAAGTCAGGCAAAGGGTTTACAAAAGAAGAAAGAAGGGAAGCCTATCGCCTTCTTACCCTCGCCTACATATATCTGGAAGAGCCGGAGAAAGCAGATGAGTCGATGCTGGCATTGCTTAACACCGATCACTTCTTTCAAATCAACAACTCATTGGATCCTGCAGAGTTCATTGCATTGTACAATAAGTTTCGTCACGATCCAGTATATTGGCTTAGCCTGAAGTTTGGTGTAAATGTTACTCAGCCATCAGTTTCCGGTAATTACTATGTTGGAAGTCACGCTGCGAACGCTGGCAAATACGCACTTAGTCCGAACATTCAGCTGGCACTTGCATTCGAAAAAGACATTCTGAATAAATGGCTTCCGAATAAGTTGTCAGTTGCTCCAGAAGTAGGGTATGTTGCCAGAAGCTTTGGATACAGCAATCCCAATCTTGCGTTATCAGATGAAACCTCCTCTCCCATCAGCAGTCAGACCTTTGAGTTTAGTCAAAGCTGGATTGATCTCAATGTAATGGTGAATTATAAGTTGAGAAATACTCAGAATTATAAATCATACATCGGAATCGGGCCTGGCGTAAGCTACCTGTTGTCATCAACGGTTCAGGCAAGCACGGTATTGGGAAATGGATTTACTGTAACGGGGGGAAGTGTCATTGATAAGACATCCTACAAGCAACTGGTATATTCCATCAATGCTGCAATCGGAGCAAAATTAAAATTTGGAGATGTTTATGTGTTGGGAGAAGTGCGATATCAGTATGGATTGAACAACATAGTAGATCCTGCACATCGGACCAATCAGGAAATTGCCTTTGATTATCAGGGTCAGTACAACGATACAAGACTTAGCAATCTGAGCATAAGTATTGGTGTAGCCTATCCTTACTTCAAACCGAAAAAACTTATTAAGTAGTTGAAAATGAGAAAGATTTTTACCGTCATTTCATTGTTGATGTTGGGTTCTTGTCTGTCGGAAGATGGAGCGAGTCCGGGCAATGCAAGCACATTTGTACGCTACTATAATGGTGGCAATAATGACACTGCACAGGCGATGGAAGAAACTCCTGACAAGGGTTTTATCATTCTGGCAACTACCCGGATTCAGAAATCCGAAGCAGAAATTCCAAACTTTAAAATCAAACTAATTAAGACGGACGCAGCAGGAAATCCTGTTTGGCAGTCGATTTTCCCACCCATTGACGTCAAGGATAAAAATTATACAGCATCCAGTCTACAAATTATGGCCGATGGCGGTTACGTCATTACAGGAGAAGATATTCAGCAGAACGGCACAAGCAAACTCCTCGTCATGAAAGTCAATCAAACCGGCGCCCTGGACGGAACTGTAGCATCACTTACTCCGCTGGGTAGCGGAAAAGCTGTAGCCGTAAATTCTGCCGGTAATTTCCTCGTTTTGAGCTCAACCGGAACAGATTCTATGAGACTTGCAGAGGTTGATAAAGGTAATTTTGCTGCTGTAAAGTGGAGCAAGACCTACTCAGCCGGCTCTACCAGCCTGGCTACAAGACTTTTTATTGATGAATCAGGTAAGGCATTGTGGTCTGGTGTTGCAACTAAAAGTGGTCTCACTGGAATCCGAATGGTAAAGACTGCCCCTAACGCAGAAAATACTGACTTTGATTTATTGATTAGTGTTCCTGGATTCAGCGAGGTAGCCAAAGATTTTTGTCGCTTCGGAATCAACTACGCAATGACTGGATCAACCAATCAAAAGGCGGGTCTTGCAACTGCAGGAGGTGATACAGATATTTTATTTAAGCAGGTGGCTACTGATGGAACGGTGATCGCCACTAAATCTTTTCCATTTGATAACGATACACAAAACGACGTTGGTAATTCTATCAGCGCTACACGCGATGGTGGATTAGTCATCTTGTCTTCTGTTAACTCACTTGCTATTTCAGGTCGTGCAGATAGAGATACAGATTATTTCCTCATTCGTATCAACGCCTTTGGTGATAAGATCTGGACCAGTGGCTTTGGCAGCCGATATAAAGATGATGGTGTTACAGTTCGCCAAACCAGCGATGGTGGATATGCGGTACTGGGCACCACTACTCAAGGTCAGTTGAAAATTATTACACTTACTAAGACCGACGTTAACGGAAAAATTGAATAACAAGCCTGCTGTTTACCCGGCGGATATTTTATAGGATACTATTTTTTAAAACAGAAACTGAAAATTTGATTTTTTTTTAATCAATACAACAAGTAGTTGGAGATATGGAAAACATGCAATCATTACGTTTAATCAATAAAGAAATGTCACCCAATCAAGCTAACCCTTCACGGTTCTTTACTGTAAAACGGTCTTATAATTTTCTCAAATATTCTTTAACATTTTTACTGCTGTCGGCAGGGATCATTGAAGCGGTCTCCCAGCATGTTGTTACTTCTGCTGCCATTACGGCATCAGGTAATTTTACTGTGCCTGCAGGGATTACCAATGTCACCGTAGAATGCTGGGGTGGTGGTGGTGGTGGTGGTGGTGTGAATGGTAGTGGTAGTGAAAATCGTGGTGGTGGTGGTGGTGGCGGTGGTGGCTACACTAAAACAACTAACGTAGTGGTAGCACCCGGAAATGTTGGTGTTACTATTGGAGATGGTGGAACGGTAGGCAGTAATGCAAGCGGAGGTAATGGTGGAACCACTACTTTCAGTTCTGCAATCCCTGTTAGCGCGGATGGTGGTGGTGGCGGCGTGAGAGGAACTAGCGGAGCTTCTAGTGGAGCAGGTGGTACCAGGGGAGTTGGTGTTACTTTTAATGGTGGCTTTGGTCTTACAGCCCCGGGAACTGCAACTAATGCAACAGCTGGTGGTGGTGGTGGTGGAAGTGCAACAGCATTAGCAGTTGGAAATCCTACTTCAGCAAGTGCATCTAGCACTGGTGGAACGGGGGAAGGAAATGGTGCTAATGGAAATACTGGAGGAGGTAATGGATCTACTGGGAATGCACCGGGTGGTGGTGGTTCTGGCGGTTATTCCGATACAAATACGGATCGTAGCGGGGGTGTTGGTGCGAAAGGTCAGGTCATCGTAACCTATACACAACCTACCGGAGCTATAACGTATGATGATCCAGATGCATTAGTGAAAGTGGGTCAGTCTTTATTGATCACTGCAACGTTTAGTGAAGCCATTAAGGATGCGCCTCCTGCAATGCAGATCAGCTTGTCAGGTGCTAACACGCTTGCTCTTACTAACATGAATAAGATAAGTTCTACCGTGTATACTTACACACATACTGTAGGTGCAGGAAGCGGAGCCGTGAATATCACTTTTGGTACTGGTCAAAGTCAGGCAGGAAATATTGTTTTTGGAACTCCTTCTTCCGGTGGATCTTTTACCATTGATAGTACTCTTCCTACCGTATCAGCGCACAGCGTATCAAACATAACTACCAATAGCTTTGATTTTAATATCACAGTCAGCAATGAAGCTGCAACAACATATTATGAAGTAACCAGTAGTGCTTCTGCACCCACTGCTGCTCAAATCAAGGCAGGCACTGGTACAGGACATCTTTCTCTTGGAAATTTTCCGGTAGCAATGAATGTGAGCACTCCGGTAACCATCGGAAGTCTTACACCTGGCACCTACTACATCTATAGTGTGTCAGAAGATATAGTTACAAATCAATCAACTCCAGTAACGAGTGACATGGCGGTCATTACCTGCGTAGCTCCAACCATGCAGGCGGCAACCGCAGCAACTCCTTTCCCAGCTGCGCAGCTTAAAAGCAACTCACTCAAATACGACTGGACTAATGGAGACGGAACAGGTGGCGTGATCGTCATCGCGCGACAGGGTTCCGCAGTCTCATTTGCTCCGGTAAGTGGCAATGCATATGCAGGACAGATCAATAGCGACTTCAGCTTAGCAGCCAATCAGGGAAGTGGTAATAAAATTGTCTATCGCGGTAACGCAGCAACTGTTACACTATCCAATTTGACGGCAAGCACTGCTTATCACTTTGCGGTTTATGCATATAACACAGCCAGTGATTGTTACATGCTCACCTCACCCCTTGTTCAGAACGTGAGTACCATTGCCATTGCAAATGAAGCAACCATCTCCACTGGAGGCGGAACCGCTACGATTGCATCTACTATTATTACACAAGGTGCAGAAGCTAACATCTTCACATTCCAGATAGCGGATGCCGGAGCGGATGGTGTGCCAACCAGAATTTCTCAAATGGTCTTTAAGCCAGGGGCAGGAAACTTCTTTGGCAATTTCACTCATCTGATCGCTGGAGCGGAATTATATGATAACATACCAAATGGTCCGGCTGGAACTGTAACCATTGCTGCGGGAACAATAACCATTGCCACTATTCCTAATGCTGCAGGACAATTAGGAGAAGTCCCTGATGGTGGATCTAAGACCTATACTTTAAAGATCTGGTTAAATGCCCCATTAAATACTGCCATACGCGCTACTGCAGATAATAAAAATCTGGTCTTATCCCTTATTCATACAGACGTTACTACGGCTGGAACAGGAAGTGGAATGGTTTCTTCAAATGCTAACTCAGGATCATCCAATGGAGCAATTGATGTAACACCAACAAGGCTCGTGTTTGTACAACAACCTTCCAACTCAACGGTGGGTGTTGCCATGACACCTGCTGTTACTGTTGAAGCTGCAGATCTTCAGGGTACCCGTGATTTAAATACCACTTCATCTATTGGTATCACTTCTACAGGAACATTAAGCAGCAGTCCTCAAAACGCGACATTTGTTGCTGGATTAGGAACTTACTCAGGCATCATTCTTACTGCCCCTGGAACGGGTCTTACATTAACAACCAATTCAGGAACATTATCGAACCCCACCAGTTCGACATTCAGTGCTTCTCTTTCAAATCTTTCGAACATAATCGAAGATGCCGGCTTCACATATACATCGAATGTACTATACGATACTTATCAGGAAGGTGTTAATCTGACTCCTGCCAACAGTTTCCTCGCAGCAGGATTTACTATTCAGGATCTTGACGGTGCAGGTGGTGACGTTGTTGGTACTACTTTATCAACTCTTACGCTTGATCTTGGATCTAACTTCAATTTTATTAGAAGAATTGCGATTTATGATGCAACTGGAACAACTGAAATTGGAACAGAACAAACTGTATCCTCTGCAACAGTATTGTTCTCAGGTTTAAACGCCTTAGCTACGACGGATGGTGGCACCTTAGGCTTTACGATTCGCGTAAGCTTTAAGACTACTGTAACAGATAATCAACAATTCTCTTTCCTTATTACAGGAGCAACGACAGCAGCAGGTTCTTCTCAATTTGCGGCGGGTAATGCCAGCGGAGCGTCCTCCTCTACTTCTGGAAACAGAAATCGCATTGAAATAAACGCTTCAAAATTCCTGTTCATTACACAACCTTCGACCACAGATGTCAATGTAGTGATGTCCCCATCTCCTACCATGCAGGCTGTTGACGGTTTGAACAACCGTGATTTGGATTTCGTATCCTCTGTAGATTTATATTCTACCGGAACACTTGCTTCATCTCCGCAGAGTGCAACATTCGTAGCAGGTGTGGGTACCTATACAAATATTGTGCATAGCGCAGCGGGTGGAAACCTTGAACTTTTCACTATTTCAGGATTCACGGAAGCATTGAGTTCATTCTTCCAGATCAACGCAGCGTCTTCTACCATTACAGCTCAGCTTCCTCCAACATTCTTCTACCCAACCTTTATTCAATACGAAAATTTTCAAGAACCTACCGATTTGACAACCGGAAACAGTATAGTGGTTGCAAGATTTGATGTCAGAGATGGTGGTGGTTCAGCGGATGGTGACTTGTTCCCGACTACACTTACAAGTCTTACGCTTGACTTAGGGGCTAATTTTGGATATATCAGAAGGATTGCGCTTTACAATGGAGCTGCTGAAGTAAGCGGAACTGATCAGAACGTTTCATCATCAACCGTTGTCTTTTCAGGATTATCATTGGTCGCTCCGGATGATGGGACGTTTGTTCTCACGGTGCGCGTTAGCTTTACTGCGAATGTATTAGATCATGGTCAGTTCTCTCTTCATGTACAGGCAGCCTCAGCTCAGAATACCGGTTCGAAATTCAGCAGCGCGGCTGGTGGTGGTGCTGGAACCACAACACCAACCGGAAGCAGCGAAAATACCATTGACGTAAATGCGAATAGGTTTAGAATTGTTCAGCAACCACCAGCTTCCGTTTTGTTGGGAGTTGCTATGTCACCATCCATAACAGTAGAAGCTGCTGATGTTTTAAACAACCGGGATGTAGACTGGGCGACTGGTATTGTAAGTCTCCTTTCTACAGGAAGCCTTGCCTCAGCGCAATCTGCAACGTTCAGTGGTTTAGGAGTTGCAACCTTCCCAAATGTTATCCATAATAACACAGGAACAGGATTGCAGTTATCTACTTCCAATATTTATGCAATGCCTAATACTTCAAGTAATCTATTTGCAGTAAACGTTTCCAACCTTTCAACAATCATTGAGAACACAAGTTTTGTCTATCCACAGAACATCTTGTATGCAGGCATACAGGAAGCGGTTGATTTGACTTCTGCTAATAGTGCTCTTGTAGCCAGGTTTGATATAGTAGACGGCCCTGATGCTGACGGTGCTGCCACAACTCTTACAGGTGTAACACTTGACCTGGGTTCGAATTTTACTGCGATCAGAAGAATTGCTCTTTATAATTCAGCTGGAACAGTAGAGCTTGCTGAACAAGCCGTTTCTCTTCAAACAGTAAACTTTACAGGACTCTCCATCACCACATTGGATGGTGGTGCAGCCAATTCATTTACTGTAAGGGTTAGCTTCAGAACAACTGTAACGGATAATTCACAATTAACCTTTACCATTAGCAATGCCACAGTAGCTACTCTTACCTCTTCGCAGTTTATTAATGCAAGTGCAGGTTCGGCTGTTACTTCTACCGCTTCAGATAACAACCGAATAGAAGTTAATGCGACACGTCTTGCATTTACCACAAATCCCGGCACTCCTTTATTGCCCAATATTGATATTGAGGATCAATCACCAGTGCCAGTGATCAAAGCCCTTGATGCCAATGGTAATACAGATGGCGATTATGTTACCAATGTTACATTAGCATCTGCAGTAACGATCAGTCCATCGAATACATTAACAGTTGATAACCCTTCACCTAACGGGGGTGTTTATACATTCCCAGTGAATCCTCCCGCCCCTGCGTCATTCCGATATACGCAGACGGGTACTGGAACTCTTACCGCGACATCCGGAGCATTGACATCTACTTCTAGCTCATTTGTTAGCGTGCAAGCAGGTCTTGCTACTTCCATCACGAATGGTGTTGCTGCTCCTGCAACGATCTCATCACTTACAACGCTCCCTGGTTCACAAGCCACAGTTTTCAATTTCAACATTAATGATGATCCAATTGGAACTGCTGTTGCCAATAATGACGGTTTACCAACACTGATCAATGCACTTTACATTACCCAGTTTGGAGGTTCCAATACCATTACTAATTGGGCTGATGCGATCGCTGGCGCAACTCTTCAAGATGGTCTTGGACATTCGATTGCTTCAACTTCGATTACGAGTTCTTATATAGAATTTTTAGGTATCCCAACGGCTATCAATACCCTTGGTTATGTTCCTGATAATGGAACCCAGGCCTATACGCTGAAGATACACCTGAAAGCACCAATGACAGGAACTCTTCCACCTTCAGTTGATGGGTTAAGATTTGGCTTTGAAGTAATATATTATAACATAGTCCTAAGTGCCAATAGCACTGGAATACTGTCACAACAAGTCAATTCAGGTACCAATAATACTGTGGATGTAGTTGCAACCAAATTGAATTACATCTCCCCTACCGGTCCTACTTCAGCCAGCCTGAATACTAATTATCCTAACGTTTCCATTGAAGCAACTGATGTGAATGGCAATCGTGATTTGAATTACATTCAACCAGTAAGGTATTTTGTTGCAGGCTCCGGCGTTTCAACAATCAATGGTCCTGTAGTCAACACCACACCATTTATTTCTGGTGTACTGGATCTGGCGACTAACTTTCAATTCACTTCGGGTGTAAATGCACAGGATGTATCGCTTCATGTTCGCGCAGGTGCAGGTCCAGGCACAACGTGCGGTGTAAATGGAATCATTTGTGCCACTGGAGATGTGTCGCCAACCATTACATTACTTTCTTCCTTTGAGTCGTCGATCATTGGTGATCCGACATTCACTCCTAATTCAACACTTAACTATATTAACTTCCAGACATCAGACATTCAGAACACAACAACTAGTCTTGAAATTTCAAGAATGCTTCTGGTTGACGGTAGTAAGGTCCTGGCCCCATACTTTGCTTCAGTTGTATCCACTGGAACAAATAATGACGGACAGCCTAATTCTGACGTCGATGGTGCCGCTACCGCGCTTACGTCTATAACGATACGAGTTACAAATCCTTCTAATCTCAGGAGGATTGCATTGTATAGTAATGGCGTTGAACTTTCGGAGCAGAATGTTACAGCAATTGGTGCTATCACCGATGCAACAGCATTCTATGATTTTGTTTTCACCGGAAGTCCTTTACTGGTAGCCCCTGACAATTCAATTGTTCCATTGAGCATTCGCGTAAGTTTCCGTGATGAAACCCCAAGTGCAACTGCCGTAAGAGATCACGATCCTATTAACGTAAGAATTATGGATGCTGTGCTCAGCAATGGCTCTTCATTCTATCCTAATCCACCTGATGTGAATTATATAGCAGGGGTTTTTGGAGGTTATCAGGCGGCGGCTGGTACTGTAAACGTTATTGCAACTCAGCTTGATTTCATAACTCAACCTCCCGCTTATGCAGGAGTGAGTCAGCCGGTAGCGGCTGGAGTTGTTCATGCGCGTGACGTAAACGGATTACTTGATCTGGATTACAATGCGCCCGCTTTCATGGGAGCTGGTTCTGTTGGAATTAGCGGAACCTTTAATGTTGTAAATGGGATTCTTAACCTTAGCACCCTTCAATATCAAAATGCAGGATTAGGAACATTGACTGCCAGTTCAGGAGCACTTACTCCTGGGGTATCAAGTGCTGTAGAAGTTCTGGACGTAACCACCCTCATTGCCACAGGTGGAGTTATCACTTCTACCAACCTCGTAGGAAATTCAACAGACAAAGTGATTTTCGGATTTACTTTTAATGTTCCTTATACTGCTGGTACTGAACCAAAGCTGAATGGATTTACGATTTCATTCAATAATCCAGTGAGTACACCAATTACCAGCGTATTCAGTGATTTCAGAATTTATGAATCCACTTCAACTTCTTTCAGCACAGCAACAGCTCAGAATGTTGAGGGTACCATTGGTGCAACTGTAACCTCGCCAGCGCCATTCCAGTCTATTCAGGTAGTCTTCCCAACTCCTAGAGACATCGCCACACAGTCTTTGACTTATTTCCTTGAAGTGGATATTGATCCTACAGCAAGCGGAAGCACTCCAACCATTCAGCCATCGATTGTCGATGGTGGGTTTGGTTCTGGATCTGATACCAATATTATTACAAGCAATGGGTCGGCTACATCTTCTACCTTCGGACAGTCTTATACTTTTGCTTCTATCTTCCCTCCGATCCTGACAAATTCAAATCCTGCTAAAGCGCAGCTCAACGTAAACATTAATCAGAGCAGCATTGATTTGTATTTCAGCGTGCCGGTTTGGACACTCGATGGCTATGTGAAATTATATAATTATGCTACCGGGGCTTTCATCGCTGATTGTCCTCTGATCTTACCATTGGGTAAATATGATAATGGCGGTGGCCCCGGAAGCGGACCTACGGCAAATCCTATCAGATTCCAGATTCCACCAGCTGTATTGCCGTTGGCGTACAATACTTTCTATTATATAACAATACCAACAGGAAATTTCTCAGCACTAACAGGTATCATGGATGCTGCGAACAATGTGTTCCAGGGATTTTCAAATCCAGGATCCTTGTATTTCAGAACTACCACACAAACACCTCCGGTACTTCTGAATGCTAACTCACCAACCCCTGTGCCCAATCCAACAATTGGTGGTGCTTCGTTGTCAGGCGCATTGATCTCTGCTACTTTCGATCAGAAGGGAACAGCATTCTTTATGGTTGTTAATTCAGGGAATCCTCAACCCACTAATGACATGATTAATGGTACAGATCTTTCATACACGGGTACCGTTCGATCAAGAGGTAGTTTTGCCATCACTCAGACAAACCCTATCTCTCAAACGGGAGTTATCACTCCGACAGGGGGATCATGGCCAGCAGGAAATTATGATGTCTGGATGTATGCCCAAAATGATGGATTACCTACACCATACGCGACAGCAGCACCTTATGGTTCGTCTTCATTCAATTTCCTTGTCGTTGGAACGACCCCACCACTGCCCTTAGTAGGTCCGGTAACAGGCCCAACATTAACTTTCACTGCTGCAGCGGTGACAACGGTTACATTAAACAAACCTGATATAAAGGTTTGTAATAATAGCTATCAGGTGCTCAACGTTCCTTTAACTATTACTGAGGGAACGGCCACACAGTTTTATGCGGGTACCACTCTGCAAACGATGAACATCGTATTGCCAGCAGGTTTCCAGTTTGATGTTTCTAAAACAGGATCTGTTCCGACCTATGGAACATTACAACTGATTGGGTCTGACTTCCAGGCAGGAAGCGGAACACTTGATTTCTTTGGAAATAGTATTCTTACCGTGAGTTATATCAACAGGAATTTCACCAGTCGTGACAGGATCGTTATATCGGGCCTACGTGTAATTGCTACAAGTTCATCCAGTGGTTCATTCAGAAGACTTGGAGGAAATGCGCTGACATCCTTTATTCCTGATGGTACCACAATGGGTACGCTTACTTCATCAGATGCAGTTGCGGTTGGATTCACAAACAGCTATCATAAATCCCTGGCGTCTCCACCTGCAAATACGGTGACTTCGATTCCAGATAATTTTAACAGTCCATCATTGGCAGTTCAATTAACACCTACAACATCTTCAGGTGGTGATCTGTTTGCAGCCGGTGATTTCGGACCAAGTACCTTTATCGGTCAGGGTGTAAGTGTAACAACACTTAATCTCGGGTCGGTTACAAAAGATGCTCCGTTCAATATCACTATCAGTCATACCGACAACAATGGATGTATTTCCAATAATCCGGTTCAGTATACAGTTTATGATCATACAACGGGTATTAATATTTCGAATGCTGCCCCAGCGATTCCACCTGGTGCACTTCCTCCTCCTCCACCTGCCATTACGTTGATCAAGAGTCCGTTCTGCGTAGATGGAAGCATTCGACACGTTGTTGTAAATAACGTTGCAGGATATTATATGAGAGATCCGGCAGTAGCTGCTAATAATCTAAGAGCTGATCTGCCACAAAGTGTTATCGACAATCCTGGAACACAGGTAATAAGTGGTACTGACTGGCAAAATCTTATCAAGACCTTACCAGTACCTCATCCATTTGTTGTTGGATCTACTACTTTCTACAACTATACCTTTGATGATGCTACTATTCTTAACGCACATACAATCAATTCTGCGATTCCAGATCCAACACTCGTATTCAGAAAAGGCCCGACTGCTCAGGGAAATTTCTATAACGATGGTGGATTATTAGGTTCTGTTGAATTCACTGGTACCTATCAAAGCACTACAAACTCAACAGTTGTATTCCCTCGTAAGCAGCTCGTGGAGTTCTTTATCGCACCAGCACCACTTGTTGAAGTAGATCGTATAAATGAATCCAAACCTTCTTCTGTTCAGCCAGTCCCAATCTATTGTGAAGCGGGTGGAATTGTGAAGTTCAACGGTTTCCCTGCTGCGCTTGCAGGAACATCTGTTGGAACCTTCAGTGCCGTTGATGCTGTGAGTGGCGTTCCAATTACAGGAGGTGGATTTATTGATAACTCAAACGGAACAGCAACACTGGATCCTTCCTTGAGCAAAAATGGTTATGCCAATATCAGAGTCGTTTACAACTACAAACTAAACATATCTCCTTGTTCAGGTACATCCAGCATTACAATCAGGATTGCACCAAATCCAGTAGGTAATTTTGTGAAGTTTGTTACAAACACAGCAGATCCTCAAACTCCAAATCCAACCTCTTTCTGCGTTGGAAAGCAAATTACTTTTGATGCAGCAAACGGAGCATTACCGTTCCGCTCGACCATCAGCAGTGGAGTTATTGATAGTGTTAAATGGGATTTCGGTGATATCACTTCTGGTACCAACAGACAGAGGATTGCTTTTGGACCTGCCAGTGCACTGAATTATACCTACAATACTTTCGGTCCTAAAGCTGTAACCATGTCGGTGCTATCTTCCTTGGGTTGCGCATCTACACCTGTTACTCAGATTTTTGGAGTAGGTGGCATACCAGTTGTTAAATTCAAAATGGATGGGGTTTCAACAAATGATGTTTTCCGATTCAATAGTAATGAGACTTCAACTGCTTTCGGGGCTTCCTCTCCATTTACTCCAGTAGGAAATCTTCCGGCGGATGATACTGATATTGTGGGACTCGCTTCCGATGTCATTGCCAAATACGATTGGGATTTTGGAGATGCCTCTCCTATTGTCTCAAGAACAGGTTTAGCAAATGACGCCGCATATAATGCGAATGTTGTTACACACACTTATTCATCTATTGGTCGTAAGGATATCAACCTTACCGTCACATCTCTCATTGGCTGTGTTAATAGTCTTGCACTTCAAAATTCATATCGTTCAATCGTAGTTTTACCAAGACAATCATTGGTGGTAGTGCCTCCGGCAACCACTGGCGTATTGGTGGAAGATTTTGAAGGACCTTCTGGCCAACAATGGCAAGTGTGGGGAACTGGAACAACCATACCATTAATGAAGCAAGGCCTGAGTTCAGCAACCTGGGAATATGGACCATACTATAGTGGCATTGCAGTACCAGATGATACAGATATCAGCAAAGTGAATATCTGGAAAACAAACCTAACAGGTCCACTGACTACTTTGCCAGATGGTATTACACAGGTAAGGACTTATAAAGCAGGTGAAAAATCTGCGCTTTACTCACCAAGCTTTGATCTTTCAAGTTTGACCAGATCTATGATCTCTTTTAACAGCGTTGTTCAAACTGAGCAAAGTGATGGAGTTGTTTTGGAATACTCTACGGATGATCTCAATATCGCAGATCCCAATAAGAAATGGTGGGCTTTAGGTCAAATCGATGATGGGGAAGATTGGTTTACAGATCAGGGTATTGCAGGAAGACCTGGAACTCAGGGGTCGAATGATTTCGGATGGAGTGGTCCTGAAATTAAAAAATGGCAGGCACCGAAGCACGTTCTGGATGCAATTTTTAAGGATCCTGTTACAAATGCATCAATCATTCCTAACAAAACTGTCTTCAGATGGGCAATTGGAAGTGCTGCTTCAGGAATTGGAGTTCAGGGATTTGCACTCGACAATGTTCGTATCGGGGACAGAACCCGTACAATTCTATTGGAGAGCTTTACCAGTGCTAGTAATAGTAATCCAACTGCTGAAGAAAAAATACAGAATGGAAAGATTGCCGATTTTATCAGCACAAGCATTGGAACAGAAGTAGTAAAGATTAACTATCACTTAGGATTCCCGGCAAAGGATCCATTCAATGAAGATAATCCTGGTGATCCAAGCTCCAGAGCATTATTATATAATATCACCGCTACTCCAAAATCATTATTGGATGGAGAAAAGGATGATCTGGATCGCAAATTTGAAGATTGGGTTCCAAACTTATATCAAAAGAGAACTCTTCAACTTGCACAAGCGGATGTGGAAATCACCACTTCAACATTGGCGGATAATCAAATTCAGATTGATGCGAAGATCACTGCTACCGTATTAACTGGTATTCCTGCCAGCACGATACTTCATGTAGCAATTCTTGAGCAAACTGTACCTGCCGCTTCATTGAGCTCAACTCAGCAAGCAATGATCAAGAGTGGGGAAACAAGCTTTGAATATGTTATGAAAAGAATGCTTCCATCCGCAGCGGGTACGCGCTTTGGAACACCTCTTCCTAACACCGTAGCTCGAACATTCTCTTTCGTCTGGACACCTGAGCTAAAGAAGCTTTATGCTCCTACTGGTGATCTAGCCATCGCGGTATTCCTGCAACAAGAGGAAAGGCCTCATGAAATATATCAGGTTGAGATTAAGAGGAATCTCTCTGAACCAGCAGTGGTCACTGGATTAGAACCTGCATTTGCTGAGAAGATTACCTTCTTCCCTGTTCCTGCAAATCATGAATTGAACATCCTGCTTCCGGGAGTACTCGCACAAGATGCACCTCTTCAAATGATTGACCAGATGGGTAAGGTGATTCAGCTGTCTTCCATACCAGGTGGCTCAAGTCAGAAAGTGATTAATACAAGTGATCTGGCTGCAGGAGTTTACATTCTTCAGATTGAAGTTGGTAAAGAAAACTTCGTCAGAAAGAAGGTCATGGTAATTCATTAAGAGAGTTTAGCTTTAATAAGAGAAGGCTGTCTGAAAAGGCAGCCTTTTTTATGTTATGAAAGTTACTTCTTCAGCTATATCCTGCAGAACACCCGGTATATATGAGATTTTCCCTCATTTATTCAGCATCCAAACCCGCTCTGCTTCTTGGTGGAATGTTTGATTATACCTCTTAAAACAACTTTTGACTGACTAATCTCTTATAAACATTTAGCTGTTAATTTTGGTCGTTATTGAGTTCTCAAAAAAGGCCTTTTTACTAATGAAAAGGGCCTTTTTTATTTACGTGTAGCGGTTTTGTTTGTTCAGTCCTTTCGCTAATTTGATGCTGCTTTAATTAACCCCTACCTCTCTTTCGCATGGAAATATTTCTAAATGCTGATGCCTGGCTGGCGCTTCTTACTCTTTGCTTTCTTGAAATAGTCCTCGGAATTGATAACATTATTTTTATCTCCATTGTCTCAAACAAGCTCCCTGAAGAACTGAGACAACGCGCACGAAACATTGGTTTAGCATTAGCCATGATCGTTCGTATTTGCTTCCTCCTTGGAATTACCTGGATCATCGGATTTACAGAACCATTGTTTACAGTTCCTGCTAATTTTCTTTTTGATCATGATGTTGCCGTTAGCGGTCGTGATCTTATCCTGGGCTTCGGTGGATTATTCCTCATCGCCAAAAGCACCATGGAGATCAACCATGAAATGGAAGGCAGTGATGACGATGATGATGAATCAAGCATCGCTAAGAAAGCCAGCATTACGTTATCAGGCACCATTGTTCAGATCATCCTCTTGGATATCATATTTTCATTTGACTCAATTCTTACGGCGGTCGGTATTGTGGATCGCGATAAGGTCATTATCATGATCATTGCTGTGATCGTATCCATCATCGTTATGATGTTCTTCAGTGGAACGATTAGCCGATTTATTCAGCAGCACCCCTCCATGGAAGTTCTCGCCCTCGGGTTCCTGATCCTAATCGGATTCATGTTATTCTTGGAAGCTTTGCACTACGTTATTCCGAAAGGATACATCTATTTCGCTGTCGCCTTCTCAATGCTCATCGAGCTCACCAATATCCGAGTCCGGAAAAAGCGAAAAACGAAACCCGTCAAGCTCAATAAGCCCTTCAGTGAAGATGAAATGAAAGAGGCTATGAAAGAACTTGAGAAATAAATAGTATCAGAACTTATCGTATTATCCTTTTCCGGATAACCAAACACAAAATATCATGACTGCTATCGATCCACGATATCCTATTGGGAAATTTGAACCCAAAGAATCTTACTCAATGGAAGATGTTTCTAAAAATATTGATCGTATCGCCTCCCTCCCAGCAAAATTGGAGAATGCCGTTCGTGGATTAAATGATGCACAGCTTGACACCCCTTATCGTGATGGTGGATGGACCGTTCGGCAAGTCGTACATCATGTAGCCGACAGTCATATGAATGCTTACATACGCTATAAATGGACTCTAACAGAAGATAATCCCGTGATCAAAGCATACTTTGAAAAAGAATGGGCCGTTACACCAGAAACCTCCGCTCCCATTGCACTTTCTCTTCCGCTAATCCATTCCCTTCATTCAAAATGGATTGTTTTATTGAAGGGTCTCAAGAAAGAAGATCTTAGAAAAGAATTTACTCATCCCGAAACAAAAAAGCAGGTACCTCTTGATCGCCTGACCGCTACATATGCCTGGCACGGTGAACATCATCTTGCGCATATCACCTCCCTGAAAGAGAAAATGGGCTGGTAGAATTATTAGCAGAAGTTTATTGAGGTAGGCTGTTCTCTTCAATAGTATATTTGCGAAATGTCTCCTTACAGCCCGCCTTCTATACTTTTCAACCGGCACATTGAGACGATCTATCCATCCGTTGCCAGGAAGGTTACCCTGCAAAATCCTGAACGTGAACGAATTACAACGCCCGACGACGACTTTCTGGATTTAGACTGGTTTCGCAGTGGTTCAAATCGCTGTGTTATTATTAGTCATGGACTGGAAGGAAATTCCTCAAGAGCATACGTAACCGGAATGGCAAAAGCATTTCTTTCAAACGGGTACGATGTCCTGGCCTGGAATTTCAGAGGGTGTAGTGGCGAGATCAACAAACAATTGAGATTTTATCATAGTGGCGCAACGGATGATCTCGGTACTGTTGTGAATCATGTCTCCAAATTTTATAACGAGGTATTTCTCATTGGATTTAGTCTTGGGGGTAACGTCACTCTTAAATATCTGGGAGAATCAAAAGTAAATTCAGCTGTCAAAAGGTCTGCCACTTTTTCCGTACCCATCGATCTTCATAAAAGTTGCCTTGAGATATCAAAACCTCATAACTGGATTTATTCTGAGAGATTTCTCAGGAATTTAAAAGCAAAAGTCAGAGCTAAAGCTGCCGTGAGGAAAGATTTAGACACCAGTATGCTGAATAAAGTTCAAAATTTAAAGGAGTTCGATGATCACTTTACCGGTCCCCTTCATGGTTTTACAGATGCGATTGATTATTACACTCAGTGCAGTTCGATACATTTCCTTAAGAATATTCAGGTTCCTACTCTCATGGTCAATTCTCTCAATGATCCATTCCTGAGCGAAGAGTGTTTCCCAAAGGAAAATTTCCAAAACTTAAAATGTGAATTTCCGGATCGCGGAGGACATGTCGGATTCGCCTTGTTCAATCAGAATGGACTATATTGGTCAGAGCTTAGGGCTTTGTCGTTTATCGATAAATCAATTTGATGTGATCTGATTATGTTTATCCGATATTCACTTACTGGATCCCGCACGGAGATTGCGAACCGATTTTCAGTTGATATCCCAGAGGCGTATCAGCCAAAATATAACGCAGCCCCAACGCATTTACTGCCTGTGATCACCCAGGATAGTCAGGAAGGTGTTTCTTTCTTCTATTGGGGTGCACCGCCCTCCTGGGCCAACAAGAAGCCTCTGGGAGAAAAGATTATTAACTCCCGTCTCGATTTGGTTGCGGAGAAATCTGTGTTGCTTAAAAAGCTAAGAGAAAAACGATGCCTGATTCCTGCTGATGGATTCTATGAATGGAAAAGAGCCGGTAAAAAGACAAGCATTCCTTACCGCTTTACTCTGAAAGATAAAGACATGTTCGCCATCGCAGGACTTTGGGAAGAATATGATGACGAAAAGGGTGAGATGCATCATACTTTCACGGTGATTACAACTGAAGCTAATTCATTTGTCACCCCTGTTACCGATCGGATGCCAGTCATAGTTAGTCCGGAAATAGGTAAGATGTGGCTGCAATCTGCAAATGAGGATGAGCTTCTTTCAATACTAAAAACTCCCACACCTCCTCTTGATTTTTATTCAGTTTCGCCGTCCGTGAATTTTCCGGAAAGAAATGATCGGTTAATAATTATGCCTGCGCCGGCATCTGATCAATTCGGAAATCTTACATTATTCGATTAATCAGAACCCTTCTCCTTCTTCCTTTTTCTTGGGATCTGGCTTCTTCTGTACGGGAGCTTCCGGTGTTTTGTCTTTCTTGCCAAACAACCCTCCTTTTTTCTTAGGTTTCGGCTCGGGGTTATTAACGTCTGTCACTTTTGCCTTGGAATCAGTAGAGGTAGAATCTGTCTTTTCCTTCTTCTTAAAAATATTTTTCAGACTTTTAAAGAAGCCTACTTTTTCCTTCTTAACCGTTCCGGCTGAAGTTGCAGCTTTCTTCTTTTCAGAATTATTTTCCATCGAGGCCCGGACATCCGGTAGCACGAGCATTTCGCGGAAGTACCACATATAAAGGTCCTGGTCCAGATTGAATTTCTCTTTCGTTTTAGTGATGGCATACGTGCTATCCCCTGGAGCCGTATCCCCTTCCGTTATGCCAGTGCTATCTGATTCGTCGCGCTCTGCCATAAGCATGCTATCATCCTTATTCGTCTTTAGCGAATCAGGGATTTTCGGATAGATCGGCTTCATTTCTACAGTTTGCATCTTCCTGTATTTCTTACGATAAGACTCAGGAACGGCGATCAGGTATTTACTCTTGCTGGCGGTTAATATTTTTGGCGTAGAGTCTTCCTTAAAGTAGCTGAACTTCTGACGGAGTGCATCTTTATCATAGATGAAAGAACTCTGATAAGCAGGGCAAGCCAGACGCTGAGTGCAAGCGCTAAGCATAGAAACCAATACAACTACGACAAGAAATGCCCTGGTCATGGGTAGATTAAGGTGCAATCAACAAAATTAAGGAATTAACCCCAACTAATCCTAAATATTGACTATAAGTAACCAATATAAAGTATTGATATTCAGAGTATTTAGCTATTAAGTGTTAATTTTTGGCTTTTAGTCAATTTTTGGACTACCAAAGCATATGAATTATCAATTAGCTCTTTGAGCAACTTTTCAGGAACAGAGCCGCCCATAAGTACAGTAACCCAGTGCTTTTTATTCATGTGATAGGCAGCCTGAATAGAATCGTATTTATCTCTAAGCTCTGCCCCTGCTTCAGGTTCTACTTTCAAGTTAATCCCTTCAAACTTCTCAACATCGGTCAGCGCAAACATCTTGCCCATCACCTTAAACACCAGCGTGTTGCTGTCAAAGGGAAACTCTTCTGTTACTCCTTTCTTTCTAATGCAATACTCCCTGAATGATTCGATGTTCACCTAAAAGAAACGTTTGGCCACCAGATAAATTACAGCCAGCAGGAAAATGGCAATCGATATTTTATTAATTCCATGCATGATCCTGATATTAACATTCTGCGGACGGTTGGGATCTTTCTTTCGAAAGAAATAACCTCCAACCTCCCCAAGGGAAATAAAATCCCGGAGACCGCTTTTCTTTTTCTTAAGACCCTGATCCTGTTCGTTTTCCATGGCTACACTTTCTCTGTTAACTCAATCCAATTTCCGTCCTCCTGTATCAATCCAATCAATGCATCTACGGCCTGTGCTGCCGGAACATTTCTTCTCACCACATCTCTACTTCGATACAAAGTAATTCTTCCAGGCCCGGAACCGACGTATCCATAATCTGCATCAGCCATTTCTCCCGGACCATTCACAATACAACCCATAATAGCGATCTTAATCCCTTTCAGATGATTCGTCCTCGACCTGATCTTTGCCGTTGTCTCCTGTAAATCAAATAAAGTCCGACCGCATGAAGGGCACGAAATGTATTCCGTCTTGGATATTCTGGTACGTGTTGCCTGAAGTATATTAAAGGCGGTTTCATTGACTATTTTATCTGGACCACAATTCTCAGCGGCGATAAATACACCGTCACCAAGGCCATCCATGAGTAATCCCCCGATATCAGTTGCTGAATAAAGCTGAAGCTTTTCTGAAGTCAGGCCACCATATGCCCTGCCAATTACTACCGGAACCTGGCACTCTTTTTCCATGAGTTCGACAAACAGTCTTCGCTGTTCTGCATAACCATGCTTATTGTAGGTATCGATCAGGAGAACAGCCGTCTTATCGGATTTCAATTTAGCGATCAATGGTTCTGACAAATCTTTAAGGCATGCATAAATAAAATTGACCTTATCTGATACTTCAACTCCCTCCAGATAATCGACTGATTTAATAAAGGGATAGCTTCTCTTCTGATTTTTATGTTTTAACCATTCAGTATGGATATAAATCAATCCTAGCGTTCCGGGAATTTCAAAATCAACGGACTTATCACCCAGGAAAATATAATCACAAGCTACATCAGTGATGTTCCATTTGTCCAACGGAACAGAATAATGATATCCCAATGCATAAAGGGAAGCCTGAGTAATCTTCTCTTTCATGGAAAAATCTGCTACCACCCTTGGCACCTGATGTCCACCAATATTTCCAACCTCTGTGGTCAGTCTTCTTTTATATTCAAATGGATTAATGGGATAATGCTTTATCTCCGGGATAGGGTCATGTGGAAGTCTCTCTTTATAGCGATCTGCCAATTCAATGCATACCGGAACTTCAGCTTCAGGTTCTTCCGTAAGGGAAACACGAATGGTATCTCCCAGTCCGTCCTCCAGAAGCGTACCAATTCCTACAGATGATTTGATTCTTCCATCCTCACCATCACCAGCCTCGGTAACTCCCAAATGAAGCGGATATGGTTGAAATCCTTCTTCGTCAAGCTTCTGAACCAGCAATCGATACGCCTGGATCATGACCTGAGGATTACTAGCCTTCATGGAAAGCACTATCTCATGATACTTGAGGTCTTCACATATTCTCAGAAATTCAAGAGCCGATTCCACCATTCCAAGAGGCGTATCTCCATAGCGGCTCATAATTCTGTCAGAAAGGGAACCATGGTTGGTTCCTATCCTCATGGCCGTCCCATACTCCTTGCAGATCTTTACAAGAGGGGTGAATTTCTCCCGAATGCGATCCAGTTCTGCTTCATAACCAGAATCGGTATAATCGATCTCCTCAAACTTCTTCTTGTCAGCATAATTTCCTGGATTAACCCGAACCTTTTCAACAATTCGAGCCGCCAGCTCTGCTGCGTTTGGAGTAAAATGAATATCTGCAATCAAAGGAACATTATAACCTCTGGCCCGAAGTTCCTTTTTGATTTCAGCAAGGTTCTGAGCTTCCTTAATACTAGGAGCAGTAATACGAACATATTCACATCCAGCTTCAACCATCCGTATTGTTTGCTCCACCGATCCTTTAGTATCCATTGTATCAATGGTTGTCATTGATTGGATACGGATAGGATTAGTACCTCCCATTGGGATGCCTCCAATATTCACTTCTCTCGTTTTTCTCCGGGAGTAGCTTATAAGACTATTACAATATTGACGTATTTGAGAGATGGGTGTTTCCACGCTAATTCAGTTACACAAAGTTAACCTTTACCGAATTAAAAAG